>CAKZPS010000030.1 GCA_937139415.1 uncultured bacterium | reverse complement strand
TCTCCAAGGCCTCTTTGAGTTTTTCAGGGGTTATCTTCCCCCGTTCGATGAGAATTTCTCCCAATTTCTGATTAACGAGAGCCTTTTTCTCCATAGTCGAGCGCTTCCTTCATCACCGAAAGAGGAGCACTCACTTCGGTGAATAATTCGAAACTCTTCGCTCCTTGGTAGAGGAGCATACCCTTTCCATCAAAGGCTTTTTTCCCTCTGCGCCAGGCTTCTTCTACGAAGGGGGTGGTTTGCCCTCGACGGTATACGGTATCGACCACCACCTGGCAGGAGGGGAAGCTCTTCCAGGAGAGAGGAATAGTTTCTCCCTGGAGTCCCAAGGAAGTGGCATTGATGATGCAGAAGACATCTGTTAACCCCTTTCCTTCTAAGGCTTCTTCCCATGATACCACTTCGATAGGAAACGAGGAGAAACTCCTTCCCCACTCTGCAAAGGCGTGAGCTCTATGAAGGGTGCGATTGGCCACGTAGAGCTTGTTGACCTTTTCTCTTTTGAGAACCGCGAGGATAGCTCGACTCACCCCCCCTGCCCCAAAAAGGAGGACGTTTTGGCTTCCGAGGTTCACTCCCTCTTCCTCGAGGCTTTTGGCGAAACCGAATACGTCAGTATTATAACCGAAAAGACGACCTTTTTCGTTGACCACGGTGTTAATCGCTCCTAGGATGCGTACCTCTTCGCTGAGAACGTCGATGAGGGGGAGGATACCCTCCTTGTGGGGTATGGTGACGTTGAATCCCCGGGCATTGAGTAAAAGCAGGGCTTCTACCGCTTTGGGTAGGGCTTTTGGCTCTACGGCAAAGGCAAGGTATACGAAAGGGAGCCTCAAGAATTGCAATGCTCGATTTTGGAAAAGGGGCGAGAGCGAGTGTTCTACTGGATACCCTAAAAGCGCAATTAAGCGTGTTTCGGCACTAATCACGGGAGAACCTCCGTAAAATTATTCTCTCCAGCATTCGTCCCAAACGAGTGAGAAAAAATTCCCGCGGAGTGATAGGGTGCACTAAAATAGTGTATATTCCCAGACGATTCCCTCCCCAGATATCTGTGAA
The DNA here is from genome assembly GCA_937139415.1 of uncultured bacterium. Taxonomy (GTDB): domain Bacteria; phylum Atribacterota; class Atribacteria; order Atribacterales; family Caldatribacteriaceae; genus CAKZPS01. Next base: position 77,342 of record CAKZPS010000030.1, on the reverse strand, counting down.
TACCTGATCTCCGATAACCGCCACTTCATGGCAGGAAAGGTTCATTTGGGTCATGGCGCTTCGCAGGGCTGAGCGTCTCGGTTTTTGCGCTTTGGATATGCCGGGAACATCTAATGCTTGAGAAAAATACTGCACTCGATCTGCTAAGGCATTAGACACAATAGCGATAGCAAACCCCATTTGTTTTGCTCGCTGAATCCAAAGGCAGACTTCGTGAGGGAGGTCATAACGGTTCCAACCGACCAAGGTGTTATCAAGGTCTAAGAGTAATCCCTTGATGCCTATTTCACGAAGGGTCCCTAAGGGAATTTCGGTCAGGTTGTTAACGTAGAGATGGGGGAAGAACCTCTTCCTAAAACCTTTCATCCTTTTCTCCATCGTTTTCCCCCTTTTTTGCGAGGTGTTCGTCATAGGTAGATGAAAAAGCATGCCTTCCTTCGGGAAGGAGAACGAAATAGAGGTAATCGGTTGGTTTCGGGTGCAAGGCAGCGTAGAGGGAAGCAAAACCGGGATTGCCAATCGCCTGGGGAGGTAACCCATGGTGGATATACGTGTTAAAAGGAGAATCAATTTTTAAATCTTGATACTGTAGATGAGAAAGACTGACCCCATTTTCTCGATAGTGAGCGTATATCACCGTGGCACAGGATTGGAGCTTCATCCCCTTTTTGAGACGATTGAAAAAAACCGAAGCGATGTATGGCTTCTCTTCCTCATCTTTTGCCTCTTTCTCGATAATGGAGGCAAGGGTTACTGTCTCTTGCAGAGAGAGAGGAGAATCACTGTTTCGGTAGAGAGGCAAAATCAACTCCTCGGAACGGCTGAGTTGCATCTCGACCACCTGATAAGAGGTAGAAGGAATGGGAACAAGATAGGTATCGGGGAAGAGAAAACCTTCTAAGCTCGCAACACCCGCAAGCCACTCCCGGTCAAAGACTTCCGGATGGGCAATAGCCTCTATATATTCCTGACGAGAGCATATTCCTCGTTTTTCCAAGATGTCGGCCATTTGTTGGGCCGTGATTTCTTCGGGAAAGGTTATCCGATCTCGAGGCGGACCCTCTACGAGTCGTTCCACCACTTTGGTGACGGGCGTTCCCCATCGCAAAAGGTACCGTCCGGCGATGACCTTTTCTTGAGCGGAGAGAAACATGAAGAACCGTAGGGGAAGCGAAAGGGCAACGCCTTCTTCTTCAAGGAGTTGGGCTATGGTTTTTATCGGCGTCCCGTAAGGAATAGCAATGATTCGATACTCCTCTCCCTTTAAGTCAAGGTAGAAAGCCATTTCTACGAAAACACTCAAAAACCATGCCAAAGCGAAAATGATAAAATAGCTCGATTTCATCGATGTTCACGGTCGAGATAGGCTTGAAGAATGAGCATAGCCGAAAATTGGTCAATAACCGTTCGACGTTTCTTTCGCCTCATAATTCCTTCAATGAGTCTCTTTTCCGCTTCTTTGCTGGAGAAGCGCTCATCCCAGAGAGTCACTTTTCCCAAAAACCGTTCCGCCAAACTTTGGGCGAAAACCTTCACTCGGTGAGCCTCTTCTCCTTGGGAGTTATCGGTGCGGAGAGGAAGACCGATCACCACTTCTTCGGGTTGCCAGATGGCGATGAGCTTGAGGAGCGAGGTTAAGGTATCCTCCCCTCTTCGCATCGTTCCCCAGGGAAAGGCAATGGAGCTCCCTTGGTTAAAGGCAATCCCGATACGTTTTTCTCCGATATCAAGGGCCATGATCTTCTTCATGGTCGGAAACTCTTCTCTTGATGGTCGCGACAAACGAAGTCCATTCGCTCTCTTTAATGCCTCCAAATTGGGCAAGGTGGGGTTTTCCGCCGCCTCCACCACCCCATTCCTTGGCAATCGCTTTCACGAGATTTCCCAAGTCGATGGTAGGTTGAGGGTTCATTTCGGCGACAAGACCCTGCACCTTGTTATCACGCAAGAGACCTAAGACGAGGATGCCGACATTACGGGTATTGCGTACTGCGTCAATAATTTCTCGCAATTGGTCGAGGCTCACTTCCGTGTCCCGGAGAAGATAATCGCAGAATTTCTTCCCCTCTTTATTCCACCGAGTGGTGAGGGCGTGAACGATTTTTTCCTTTTCTTCACGGAGACACGCCTTTTGCAACTTCTTATTCTCCGCCACGAGATGAGTGACGACAAGGGGAATCTTCTCCACCTTGACTTCCAGGATTTTGCGCACTTCTTCTAACCATTTTTCCCGTTCTTGCAACACTTCCCAGGCCTTGGGACCTGCCACTGCTTCTATCCGTCGGATTCCCGATCCGATGCTTGTTTCCGAGAGGATTTTGAAGATTCCCGCTTCACTGGTATTCCGCAGGTGCGTCCCTCCGCAGAGCTCGGCAGAGTACTCTCCGGCACGAACGATACGCACGATGTCCTCGTACTTTTCCTCAAAGAGAGCGATCACTCCTCTTCTCTGGACTTCGTCAAGAGTGGAATAGGAGATATACACCGGTAACCCCGCCGAGATTTGCTCGTTGACTAGCCGCTCCACTTCATAGAGTTCTTCTTCAGTGAGCGGTGCAAAATGGGTGAAATCGAAGCGCAACCTCTCCTCTCCCACGTGGGAGCCGGCTTGTCTCACTTGTTCTCCCAAGACTTTTTGCAGGGAGCGATGCAAGAGATGAGTGGTGGTGTGATGGATTTCGAGAATTTTCCTCCGTTTGGTGTCGATAGTAGCCTTCGCTCGATCGCCTACCCGGATAGTTCCCTCTTTCACCACTCCTTCGTGGACGATGAGGTCTGCGGAGGGAGCGAAAACGTACTCTACCTCCATCCGACCCGAGGGAGTGAAGATCCAGCCTCGATCACACTCTTGGCCCCCCTTTTCAGGATAGAAGGGAGTCACATCCAAAACCACCATAATTTGTTCCCCCTGGTGGGCTTCGTTTTGGAGACTATTCTTATCCGCTATGGAGAGAACGGTTGCTTGGGTAGTGTGGTTCTCGTATCCTACGAAGGTACTCTTCCCTCCAGAAAAGAGCTCTTCCAGGGATTTCTTGTCTTTGAGTTCTTCCGTCTTCATTTCATAGGCGCGGCGGGCACGCTCTCTTTGTTGGTCCATTTCTCGAAGGAACTCCTCTTCATTATAGGAAAAACCTTCTTCGGCCAATATTTCTTGGGTAAGGTCGGGAGGGAATCCGTAGGTGTCATAGAGGCGAAAGACCTCTCTCCCAGAGAGAATTCTCTCCGCGGTGTTTTGTTTCTCTCTCAGGATGGTTTCGAGATATTCTATTCCCAAGGACATGGTCTCTTGGAAACGTTTCTCTTCTTGGAGGATAATTTGGGAAATCACCCGTTCTTTGGTGGTCAATTCCGGATAGGCGATACTCATCGTGTCAATCACGGTACAGGCAAGCTCGTAGAGGAACGGACGGTTCAAGGAGAGTTTCTTCCCCTGACGGTAGGCGCGACGGATCAACCGACGTAGCACGTATCCCCGACCTTCATTCGAGGGATAGACTCCATCGGCTACAAGAAAAGTTATCGCCCGGATGTGGTCGACAATGATGCGAAAAGGAGGACGAAGAGCTGAGGACTCGTAGTTTTGCCCTGACATTTTTTCCACTTCCCGAACAATGGGGAGGAAGAGGTCGGTTTCGAAATTGGTTTCGGTTTTTTGCATGACTGAAGCAATTCGTTCTAATCCCATTCCAGTGTCGATGTTCTTCCGAGGTAACTCGAGGAGAGAGCCATCGCCTTGACGATCGAATTCCATGAATACTAAATTCCATACTTCTAAATAGCGGTCACAATCACACCCCGGGCGACAAGTAGGTTGGCCACAACCCTGTTGGGGACCGGTGTCGTAGTAAATTTCGGAACAATACCCGCATGGTCCCACCGGTCCTGACGACCAGAAATTATCTTCATCACCTAAGCGGATGATTTTTGCCGAAGGAATACCGATCTCTCTTTCCCAAATGGTGAAGGTCTCTTGATCTCTATGGTGCACCGAGACCCAGAGTTTTTCCGCAGACAATCCTAAATTCTGGGTGAGGAATTCCCACGCCCATCGGCATGCTTCTCTTTTGAAGTAATCCCCAAAGGAAAAATTTCCCAACATCTCGAAAAAGGTGTGATGACGAGAGGTGTATCCTACCTTTTCCACATCACTGACCCGGACACATTTTTGAATCGTACATACCCGACGAAAAGGGGGATAGACTCTGCCCAAAAAGATGGGCTTAAAAGGCACCATGCCGGCAATGGTCAAAAGAAGAGTAGGGTCATCGGGAATGAGAGAAGCACTGGGAAGGTGATGGTGTCCTTTCTCGATGAAGAAGCGAACGAATGCTTGACGAATTTCTTGGCTGGTCATGGCTACACCGCTCCTTTGAGGCAGTCGATGACTTGGAAAGTTCGCAAACGACGGTTGGTAGATAGTAACCAACTCACTCGAATCGGAAAAGCAAAATCGGGTTGTAAACGACCTCTTTCAAGCCAATAGCGTGCTTCAGGATGGTTATATAAGCCTGGGTTAGCGCGTATGGTGAGCGTCGCCGGTTGGTCAATCCAAGTGACCCTCGAGATTTGAGGAAGCGAAAGGAGGGCTTTCTCAATTTTTTCTCGCAAGGATAAAGGAGGCAGAGGCTGAACATTGATGAGGGCACAGTTTTCTCTGAGCGGTCCGATGATTTTCACGTTGGCTATATTCCGGTGGGGAAATTCTTTATCTAAGATACGCCAGAGGAGCTCGTTACTTTTTACCACCGCTTCTCCGTGGTAAGGAGAGGCTAAAGGCTTGAGGAGATGTTTGAGCAAGCATCCTTCGCGTTGAACGTTCTCTCCTAAACGTAAGATGGGAATGCGAAAGGAATCGGCGAGATACTGGATTTCTTCCTTTTCAAGATGGAAAAGCGGAGAGTAAGTATTTCCGAAGAACTGCATACCTCTTTTTCCCCAACTGTCACTTTGGTTTGCTCCACCCATGATCAGTGCTCTACCACCAAAAAAATTTTTCAATTTTGTGAGTTTGGCCTTTTTGGTACAGAGATTACATGAAGGACCGCCCTGAGCGACACGCTCTAAATCTTTCTCTCCGGGGAGGAATTGATGTTTCACTCCAAAATAGTTTACGAGAAAAAGGATATGAGAACGAGCTTTTTCAGGAAGGTATTTCCCCCAATCAATGGTACACGCCATGACCTTGTCTCGTCCCAATGCAAGGAGAGCAAAGAACAAGGCAGCAGTGCTGTCCATCCCCCCCGAGAAAGCAACCACTACCTTCGGAAACTGGGCACCAATCCTGCGAATTTCAGAAACTATCGATTCCCTGTACCAAGTGGCATTGACCACTTTCACCATCTTATTTTTTGAGATTGTGCAAAATGTTAGTTAGTTTTTCTCCGATAACATCCCCCAGGGTTACTTTTCCATTGGTAGTTGTATGCTCACGAGGAACCTTTTCTTCCTCCTCTTTAAGGGCCTGCTTAATGCTCAAGCCGATTTTTCGTTCCTCGTCGTCGAGTTTAATCACCTTGACTTTTACCCGCTCACCTTCTTTTAGGGTTTCTGCGGCCGAGGAAATCCGCTGATCGGAGATCTCAGAAATGTGGACCAGACCATCCCATCCCTCTTCGAGTTCCACGAAAGCCCCAAAATCAACGATGCGGACCACTTTCCCTTCGTGAATGCTCCCTACGGGATAACGATTCTTGATTCCTTCCCAAGGATCGGGGAGGAGCACCCTGCGGCTCACCACAATGCGTTGTTCTTCAGGCTTGAGCTCGATAATTTTCACCTGTAAGGTTTGCCCTTTGCGGAGAACCTGACTGGGGTGTTTGAGTGGTTCCCAGCTAATTTCCGAAAGGGGGAGGAGTGCTTCGATTTCCGGGGATAATTCCACGAAAGCCCCAAAGTTCATGAGACGTTCGATACGTCCTTCTACTATTTCACCAACACTCCATTTTTTTCCTACTTCTTCCCAGGGATTGAATCGTAATTGTCGGAGACTGAAAAGGAGCTGACGATTCTCTCGATCAATGGCGATAATCTTCGCTTCAACGAGTTGGTTTTTGCGCAGTACTTCATTCACCCGATTAACTCGTTTCCAAGACAGTTCCTCAAGAGGAATTTTCCCCTCCACACCCTCTTCAACTTCCACCAGGGCTCCACGGGTGTTCAGCTTGGCCACTTTCACTCGTACCGTGCTGCCTAAGGGGTATTTCTCTTCGATATTCTCCCATGGATCGGGGAACACCTGCTTCAGGCCGAGTGAGATTCTCTTCTTTCCCCGATCCACTTCTAAAACCCGGGCCTCAATGATATCCCCTAATTTCACCACTTCACGGGGATGTTTCACGTATCCCCAAGAGAGATCGGAAATGTGAATTAACCCTTCTACTCCTTCTTCGACTTCTACAAATACGCCGAAATCCTTGAGCGACACCACTTTCCCCTTGATGGTTTCACCGACTTTCACTCTCTCTTCTACGTTATCCCAAGGGTCGGGAATGAGCCTTTTTAAACTCAGGGAAATCTCTTCTTTTTCGGGGTTCCAGGCAATGACTTTCGCCTCGATCTCTTGTCCTTTGGCGAACAAATCTTCCAGTTTGCCAACTTTTCCCCAGGAAACCTCTGAAACGTGGAGGAGTCCGTCAATACCTCCTAAATCCACGAAGACACCAAAATTGGTGATATTGCGCACAACGCCCTTGCGAACTTGACCAACTTTGAGGGAGGCAATCGTTTCCACTTTCCGCCGGTTTAAATCTTCTTCTAACACTGCTTTCCGTGACACGACAACATTACGATTTTTCCGATCAGCTTCGATGACTCTTACCTGAATTGATTGACCGATGAGCTCATCTAAATTTCGAGGGACGAGGTCAACACAAGAAGCAGGAAGAAAGGCATTAATTCCAATATCTACAATCAACCCACCTTTGACTTTTTTCCTTACTTTAGCATTCAGAATTTTCCCTTTTTCTTTACTCTCTTCTATATCAATCCAAGCGCCTTGATAGCGGGCTTGTTCTCGGGAAAGCCATATGTATCCTTGGTCATCAATCTGGGTGACTATCGTCCACACTTCTTCTCCCTCTTCAAGGGTGTTTTCCACTTCGCCATCTCTCCCTTGTGCTTTTTCCTTAAAGGGGAGAATTCCCTCTGCTTTGTAATTAATGTTTACAAAGTAACCTTCTTCTCCCTTTTTCACTACTTTCCCTTTAATCAGTTCTCCCGATCGAATAACCCGAATCTGATCCAAATTCTCGTTGAGCAAGTTTATGGCTTTTTCCTTTTCGTTTTCGTTCTCCACGTTTACGCACTCCTTCCTCCGATCCCCATAATCACAATATGTGACCCCGCTTTTGCCGTGTGTCAACCGCTTTGATCCTCGTCCTCAAAAAGGTGGGCACCCTCTCAAGTAAACCTCGGTTCACTTGACGTCCGGGTCCCCAAGACAAGGGTGTTGGGTCAAAGCCTCCTTTGACATCACCAACAAAGCAGGGTCACAAACCGCTGTCCTTTCCCAATCGCAAAGACATAATAGCACAAGCGAAGCAAATTTTCAAATAACGCTTTCGAGATGAGAATTCTTAACGACTCCTCATTATTCATTTCCTTCTCAATTATGCTCCGTTTTCCTCTTTTTTCACGTCAATAGCAAGAACATCTAATTGCTCTTTTTCCACCCGAGATGGGGCACCGGTTAAGAGGCATACTCCTTTTTGGGTTTTGGGGAAAGCAATTACTTCTCGAATCGACTCTTCACGACACATCAACATCACCAAGCGATCGAATCCCAAAGCAATGCCTCCATGAGGCGGGCACCCGTATTTGAGCGCTTCTACAAAAAAGCCAAACTTTTCTTGAATGGCTTTTTCAGAGAGATTGAGGAGGCGAAATATTTGCTCTTGTAAACGGGTATCGTAAATACGAATGCTTCCTCCTCCTACTTCATAGCCGTTGAGGACAACGTCGTAAGCTTTAGCACGTACTTTCCCCGGCATCTCTTCTAAAAATGGTATATCTTCATCGCGGGGAGCAGTAAAAGGATGGTGGACTGAATCCCAGCGTTTTTCGTCTTCATTCCACTCGAAAAGGGGGAAATCCACGATCCAGCAGAAGCGAAAATCGTCTGTGACACCCGTTTCTCGTCCAATTTGGATACGAAGATCTGCCATGAAATCGAGGAGGGAGGTTCTCTTTCCCGCAGCAAGCAAGAGTATAGACCCGTCTTGAAAAGGATAGCGGAGTAAAAGATCTTTTACCGTTTCTTCTCGGATTTTCCCTTTGAGGGGGGAGGAATATTCACAAGAAGAACCCCTGATCCACGAGAAAAAGAGATTTTTGTTTTTAGCTTCTTGGGCAAGGAGATCCAATCGCTTACGAGAAAGGGTTTCTCCTTGAGGAATGAAGAGGGATTTTACCGGGTCTTTTTCTCCCTTAATAACCAGTGGTTCTTTTTGAAAGAGGTCAGTGAGGTCGTCGATGACCAGGGGGATGCGTAGATCTGGTTTATCGGCACCGTATTTGTCCATAGCCTCCTCGTATGACAAGACGGGGAAAGGAGTAGGAAGGGAAATATCGAGAATTTCGCGAAAGATGCCGACGAGCATATCCTCAACTAAGCTCATAACGTCTTGGGCTTCGACAAAGGACATTTCGATATCCACTTGAGTGAATTCCGGTTGACGGTCAGAACGCAAGTCTTCGTCGCGGAAACAACGAACGATTTGAAAATAACGGTCAAAACCCGCTACCATGAGCATTTGCTTAAAAAGCTGTGGGGATTGAGGGAGAGCATAGAAGTGACCGGGATTTAAACGACTGGGAACTAAAAAGTCTCTTGCTCCTTCAGGCGTACTTTTGGTGAGAAAAGGTGTCTCCACTTCTATAAAATCGTGTTGGGTAAGATAGTGACGGATGCTTTGGGCAATCCGGTGGCGGAGGACGAGATTCTCTTGCGTCTTGCGTCGTCGTAAATCCAAGTATCGATAGCGTAAGCGCAGCGCTTCATCGAGTTCTTTGTTGCTCTCAATTTCAAAAGGAAGGAGTTCCGCCGAGGAGAGAATGCGTAACTCGTTTATTTTTGCCTCGATTTCCCCGGTAGATAATTTGGGATTCACCAATCCTTCAGGACGTTTACAAACCGTGCCTCGTATCTGGATCACATATTCGGATTTCAACTTTGAAGCTAAGGCGTAAACTTCCTCATTATGGCCATCGGCAAGAATCTGGGTGATGCCAAAGCGATCACGGAGGTCAATGAAAATGAGGCCTCCATGATTCCTCACCCGAGTAACCCATCCTGCTAAGGTTACCTCTTTTCCCACGTCACGGAGTCTTAACTCGCCACAAGTATGTGTCCTAAGCACTGTTTTTCTCCTCCTGTAGTTTCTTGAGCAACTCTTCTTGCGAAAGAGTCCATTGTTCTCCGGAAAACATATCTTTGAGCAAGAAAAGAGAATTTTGGAGCTCTGCCTTTCCCACAAGGACTACGAAGCGAACCTTCATCTTTTGAGCTTTTTTCAGATGATACTTGAGAGTTTTATCAGCAAAATCCATATAGAAAGGAATTCCAAGCTCTTCACATCTTCTTCCCAGGACAAGAAGATGTAGTTCTCCTTCTCCATCGAGGGGGGCAAGATACACAAGCGTCTCGAGGGCGTGAAGTCCCTGTCCCATCTTATTGAGGAGGAGAACCATTCGTTCGATACCGGCAGCAAAACCAACCCCAGCTACCTTAGGTCCTCCCAGTGCCTGAGAGAGGTTATCGTACCGTCCTCCACCCCCTACTGCGTCTTGAGCTCCAAGCTCACCGGTTTTGATTTCAAAAGCTGTCCGGGTGTAGTAGTCGAGCCCCCGCACCAGTCGAGGATTGATCGAGAAGGGAATGTCGAGGAAACGGAGGGTGGCTAAAAGAGTCTCCTGATGCTTACTGCACTCTTCACAGAGAAAATCTTGCAATCTCGGGAAAGAAGGAGATTGAAAAATGGTTTGGCAACCTTCGTTCTTGCAATCCAAAACGCGCAGAGGATTTTTTTCTAAACGAACCTTGCAGGTATCGCAAAGGGAGTGAATTTCGCGTTGCAAAAACTGTTGCAGTGTTTCTATGTATCGAAATTTGCACGATGGACATCCTAAGCTATTCATTTCCAGGGAAAGTTTGTGTAAACCCAAGCGTTCATATATCCTCCAGGCAATGAGGATGATTTCAGCGTCACAAGCAGGACTATCAAAACCGATCGCTTCAAAACCAAACTGGTGAAATTGACGCATTCTCCCTGCCTGTGGTCGCTCATAACGAAACATAGGACCGAGGTAAAACCACTTCACTCGGGGTTGCTGAACGGCAAAACCGTGTTCTAAGTATGCTCGCATGACTGGTGCAGTTCCCTCGGGACGCAAAGTTAAACTCCGTCCTCCCTTGTCGGTAAAGGTGTACATTTCTTTTTGCACGATATCTGTCCCTTCGCCGACTCCCCGGGTAAAAAGTTCGGTGCTCTCAAAAATAGGGGTTCTAATTTCCTCGTAACCGAAATTTTTGGCCGTTTCGTACACTACTTCCTCTACTTTTCTCCACAGAACGATCTCTTTCCCCATAATATCTCGAGTGCCCTTGGGCACTTGTAAATAGGGCATGCCTTACCCAACCTCCACTTCCTTCAACGCTTCGATGGTTTGAAGCATTGAGATAACTTCAGTAACCTTACGTGCAAGAGGGACGTGTATGTGCAGGGTGCAGATCATTGTTCCCTCTCCTTCTTGTATTTTTATCCGTTCAATGTGAATACCTAGATTTTCTAATTTATTACCAATGCGTTCCATGATCCCTGGTTCGCGGAGGGTAGAGACACGGAGCATATACGTTTTTCTTTTGAGGAATCTCTTTTCCAAGTATTCTAAAAGCCATAAAGTAAGAAAGATGAGCCCGGTGGCCAAAAATCCGATAAAGAACATTCCTGATCCTAAGGCAATGCCGATGCCACTTATGGCCCATAGACTTGCAGCAGTGGTAAGACCGGTAACTGTTCCTCCATACCTGAAGATAGTACCTGCTCCTAAGAATCCAATGCCACTCACAATTTGGGCGGTAATACGAGCTGGATCAGCACCCATTTTACCAAAAGCAGATATAGAGACCATGGTAATGAGAGCCGAACCGACACAAACCAAAATATGGGTTCGCAATCCCGCAGGTTTTTCGGCTATTTCGCGTTGCCAGCCAATTACCCCTCCGACGAGGAAGGCGGAAAGGATTTTGATAGTGAAATGAAAATAGTCTGAAACACTCAGATCAAAGTTCATCGATGATTTGAATTTCACCGTCCCCCATCCGGGAAATGAAGCGCTCGATATCACGCATGTGCGGCAGAGCACTCTGTGCCCCCATTTTGGTGCAGGCAATGGCTCCTGCGGTGTTTGCCAATTTGAGAGATTCAATCCAGCTTCTCCCCGTTCCGATTCCCATCACTAATCCGGCATTAAAAGCGTCTCCTGCTGCAGTAGTATCTTCTACCTTTACCTCGCGCGGAGGAAAATAGAGAAGTCGTCCATCTTGAGAGGTGGAGATAGCTCCTTGTTCACCTAAGGCGATCACTTTTTGGGCTTTGCACCGTTCATTGAGAACACGAATGGCTTTTTTCGCTCCTTCGAGGGAATGAATGGTTACGCCACTTAACACTTCGGCCTCGTACTTATTAGGAGTAATTATATCATTTGCCGACAAAATTTCTATGGAGAAGGGTTGAGCCGGAGCAGGATTGAGAACCACTTTGACCCCGTAATGATGTGCTTTTTCGATGGAATATCTTACCACTTCCTTGGGAACCTCGAGCTGGAGGAGGAGGAAATCAACCGACTTTAGGAGTTCTGTTGCTCGGTCAATGTCTTCTATTGATAAATCCATGTTCGCTCCCGGAGCAACGAGAATTCGGTTCTCTCCCTGTGCGTCTATAAAAATGAAAGCGAGTCCGGTATGGGTAAGAGGTTTCTTACTCACAAAGGCGAAATCAACGTTTTCTTGTTCGAGATTTAAGAGCAAACGATCGCCGAATTCATCATCCCCTACCTTGCCGATGATGCTCACCCACGCTCCTAAGCGGGCACAGGCAATGGCTTGATTATTTCCTTTTCCTCCCGGAAACATGGAAAATTCACGGGCAAAGAGATTTTCTCCACTATTGGGCATGCGGTCTATTTTGAGAACCATATCCATGTTGAGACTGCCGATGATAAGCACCCGAGGTGTTTTCAATCATTGATGCCCCCTTTCTCGTTCGTTCCTCTTGCGAATACTATATAATTATAAACGTTTCTTCAACGGGAAACACGAACTTTCTTTGCAATTTAAGCGGAGTGCGATAGAATGAACTCACACCCTGATGGTTAGGAAGGTGAAATTATGATTCACATACGAACTGCTCTCATCAGTGTTTCTGATAAAACCGGTTTGGAGGAGCTTGTTTCTTTCCTCGTGCAGTACGGAGTACGTATTATCGCTACCGGTGGAACGGCACAATTCATCCGGAAAATGGGTGTCAAGGTGGACGAAGTTTCTGAAGTGACCGGTTTTCCGGAAATTCTTGGAGGAAGGGTGAAGACGCTCCATCCGGTGATTGAGGGAGGTATTTTAGCTCGTCGTGCCTTACCCCAAGATATGGCTGACCTGGAGAAACACGGTATTCACCCCATCGATCTTGTGGTGTGTAATCTCTACCCTTTCGAGAAGATGGTGGAGAGAGGAGAAAGGGACTTCGATAAGGTGGTAGAAGAAATCGATATCGGCGGAATTACCTTGCTTCGGGCGAGTGCTAAAAATCACCGCTACGTGGTCATCGTTTCTTCTCCCGCTCAATACATTGAGCTCATGGAGGAAATGCGGCGTCATCAGGGCGCCTTTCCGGAAGAAAAATCCCTTCAATGGGCGATCCAAGCATTCTTCAAGAGTTCGCTCTACGATGCTCAAATAGGAGAATACCTTCGCCAGCTTTCGAGTGAGGAAGACACTCTTCCTCAGCAAATCACCATAGTGTTACGCAAGAAAGCCGATCTTCGGTATGGAGAGAATCCCCATCAACGAGGTGCATGGTATGAGGATTGTCATTTCGATTCCACGGGATTCTTCCGAGGACTTGAAATCATCCACGAAGATAAAGAGCTCTCCTTTAACAATCTCTATGACGCGCAGGCTGCTTTCTCATTGGTACGGGAATTTCAGGAACCGGCCACGGTGATCGTCAAGCACAATAATCCCTGCGGGGTGGGTATGGGGAGCGAATTAGCCCAAGCGGCAGAGAAAGCCCTCCAGGCCGATCCGGTTTCCGCCTTTGGGGGTATTGTGGCCTTCAATCGAGAAGTGACGCAAGAGAGTGCCGAAGTTTTTCGTAAACTTTTCATAGAGTTAGTCATTGCACCGTCTTATGCCGAAGGAGCTCTAAACATTTTGCAGAGCAAAAAGGGTATCCGTTTACTCAAGGCTTCCCTCAATGGTTGGGCGCGTTTTGACGTGAAGAAGTTAGACGGTGGTTTCTTGTGTCAAGACAGTGATCGGATAGACCTCGAAGAGGAGAATCTCCGTGTCGTCACGATGACTTCTCCCTCACCGCAAGAATGGCAAGATCTTCGCTTCGCTTGGAAGGTGGCTAAATACGTGAAATCGAATGCCATCGTACTCGTCAAGGATGGGCAAACGGTGGGCATTGGAGCCGGTCAAATGAGTCGTATTGATGCTATGATGATAGCGGTTCATAAGGCGCAAGGACGGGAGAAGGGGGCGGTTTTAGCTTCGGATGCCTTCTTTCCTTTCGATGATGTGGTGAGAGAAGCGGGTAAGTATGGGACTCGGGCCATCATTCAGCCCGGAGGATCCATTCGTGATGAAGACTCTATTGCTGCGTGTAACCAGTTGGGAATCAGTATGGTCTTTACCGGGATCCGCCACTTTCGGCATTGAGAGAGGAACTCTATGGAGGAAGAGAGGGCCTACCGCATCGAACGGGATTTCTTAGGAGAGAAACCCATTCCCCAGGAACACTATTGGGGTATTCATACCGAGAGGGCGAGAGAGAACTTCCCTCTTTTTGTGTCCCCTCCTCTCCTCCTCGTTAAGGCTTTTTTCGCCGTGAAATGGGCTTGTGCCCGTGCCAATTTGGAAATAGGGTTACTGCCCGAAGATAAAGCCATCGCCATTCTCAAAGCCTGTGAGGAGGGAATGGCTGGCCGCTTCCAAGGAGAAATTGTAGTTTCTATTCTACAAGGCGGTGCGGGTACCTCCTTGAATATGAACCTCAACGAGGTTATCGCTAACCGAGCTTTAGAACTTCTTGGTTTTGCACGGGGGCGGTACGATGTTATCAATCCCTTCGATACTGTGAACCTGAGTCAGTCGACCAATGACACCTTCCCCACTGCGGTGCGAATTGCCATGTTGTGGGGAATCGAAGATTTGGAGAAGGCTATTGTGAGACTCCAAGAAGCCTTGCAAGAGAAGGAACGGGAGTTTGCCTCGATCATTAAAGTAGGACGTACCGAGCTCCAAGATGCGGTTCCGGTGACCTTAGGAATGGAGTTCGGTGCTTGGGCCGAGGCGATTACCCGAGATCGCTGGCGTATCTGGAAGGGCAAAGAGAGAATGAAAGAGATTAACTTAGGAGGAACGGCGGTGGGCACCGGTCTCAATGCCCATCCCCTCTATGCCACTAAGGCTGTTTCAGCTCTGCGGGAGATCACCGGTCTTCCTTTGGCCCGATCGATGAATGCTTTTGAGAATACGCAGAATCTCGATACCTTCGCCGAGGTGTCCGGTCTCTTGAAAGCCTTAGCCATTAGCTTACGTAAAATCGCAAACGATCTCCGTCTCCTCTCTATGGGTCCGCGGGCAGGGATAGGAGAGATTCTCTTACCACCTCTCCAAGAAGGCTCGTCGATTATGCCTGGCAAGGTCAATCCGGTGATGTGTGAGTATCTGGAAGGGTTAGCGATTGATGTGATGGGGAAAGATTGTGCTCTGGGTTTTGCCTGTTCGAGTGGCAATTTGGAATTGAATCATCTCCTCCCCTTCATTGCCTTCTTCATACTGAGTATGATTGAAGAACTCACCGTGGGCGTTTCCGTTTTCACCGAAAAGTGTGTGGTGAACATCGTGGCTGATCAAAAATGTTGCGAGGAACTCCTCCATCGGAGTTTTGCCTTAGCGACCCATATTGTTCCCTATCTCGGGCATGAGCAAACCACCGCCTTGGTACGAGAGTGCTTGAAACAAGGGAGAACCCTCCGCGATCTCTTGCTCGAGAAGGGTCTTTTCTCCCCCGAGGAACTGGAAATAATCTTGTCGCCTGTTGAGTTTCTTAAACCTGGGATACCAGGTTTAGAGAAGTTGGGGAAAAAACATGCAGGAGACCACTCCGCGTAGTTTGCGACCTTACATCGGCATATTCGGTCGGAGGAACGTGGGGAAATCCTCTCTGATCAACGCCTTGACCGATCAGGAAGTGGCTATTGTCGCCGACGTACCCGGCACAACCACTGATCCGGTATTCAAATCGATTGAGCTCTTACCGTTTGGTCCGGTAGTGATTGTCGACACCGCTGGTCTCGATGATGTGGGATTCCTGGGAGAGTTGCGTAAACAAAAATCCTTGGAGATTCTCCATCGTTGCGACGTGGCTCTTTTAGTATGGGATGATGGTACCGATTTTACTTTGGAGAGGGAACTTCTCCAGATTCTTGAAGAGAACCAGGTGATCACCATTGGAGTACATAATAAGATCGATCGAGGGAATACCCTTCGGGCACCTTTTGACTTACCTGTGTTTCCCACAAGTACCGTGACCAAAAGTGGTATAAGAGAACTCAAGGCGGCGATCGTTGAGATCCTGCAAAAGACCTACAAGGAGAGACCTCTCGTGAGAGATCTCCTCCATCCTGGTGACTTAGTAGTCCTGGTCGTCCCTATCGACTTAGGTGCTCCCAAGGGTCGACTCATCCTCCCCCAGGTGCAGACCATCCGTGATATTCTCGATGCTGAGGCAACTGCCCTGATCGTGAAAGAACGGGAACTCGTTGAGAGCTTACAAAAACTCCTCGCTCCTCCCCAGTTAGTGATCACCGATTCTCAAGTCTTCCATAAGGTGGCTGGTGCCGTCCCTGAGAATATCTTTCTCACCAGTTTTTCCATCCTCTTTGCCCGATACAAAGGGGATTTGGCCACCTTTGTCCAGGGAGTGAAAGCCATCCACGACTTGAAACCCTCCGATCGAGTACTGATTGCTGAAGCGTGTTCCCACCACCCTCTCCCCGACGATATTGGGCGAATCAAAATTCCTCGATGGTTACAACAAAGGCTGGGGTTTGAGCTCCAATTTGAGGTGGTAGCAGGTCCCCATCTCCCCCGAGACCTCTCTCCGTATCGCCTCATCATCCATTGTGGAGGATGTATGATTAATCAGAAGGAAATGATCTACCGTCTCCGTCGCGCCCAGGAGGCGAAAGTTCCTATGACCAATTATGGCATCCTCATCGCCTATCTCCAAGGCATACTCCTCCGCGTGTTACAGGTTTTTCCCGAAGCCAAAATGCTCGAAGAGGTGATGGTGCCTACCAACGTGTATCAGCGTGTGGGTGGAAAGTGGTTTCTCTAATTTGGGAGGGGATGGAAGATATCGTACTTGCGGAAACATAGGTAGCGGTCGGTGATAATGTTGAGAGGTTTTTTGGTGAAGGGGAAATTCTCGGCAAGGTAATGAAGGACGGTGTCGAGATGGTACTCTTTAGCGACCACGCTTTCGCTTGCCTCTCTATAGAGACTGCTCCCCTTTTCCTCGAGTTCTGCTCCTCGATTGACCCATTTGCGAAGCCAATGAGCTCGAGCGTGGAGTGGGCTTGGGTGATGATGGGCAAAAAGCTGCTCGGGGAAAATACCACTCACAAAGAGGGCAATGTCTCCCGCCCTTTTGAGAAAGATAAAGCGATACGGCTCTTCAACTCTCCTCCCCATCTCCGAGAGGAGATCGAGGTCGAAGTCAGAGATGTTCTGTTTCAGGTAAATACCCTCTCCTTTGCGGATGTAGAGCGTAAAACTATTAATCCGTACAAAAGAGACCAATAATTCTACCAAGTAATCTCTGACCGTTTCTTGGGATAAGACGGTAAGAACCTTCTTTTGATCGAAAACCGGAACTCTGGTTTTATACCCTATGGTTTCTAAGGTGTATGCTTCTCTCTCGATATCGAGGATCGCTCGACGTAAGAGAAGTTCAAAGTAAAGGTACGGACTTATCCGCAGGAAAAGGTCTTTTCCTAAAGCGACCTGCTTGAGAAGTTTCTCGTGATTGAGAATTTCATCCAATGATTCTGGATCCCGACGAATGAGCGCAAGGAGCTGAGGTTGTTTTTTCTCTTCTTCACACAGCGATTCAGCGATGAACTGGAAATCGACGGGAGAGAATTTCTCAAAAATCCTACGCATCTCCCCACCACTTCCTAATACATCACGTTAAATTGCTCTGCGTAGAATTTGCTCGGTTCTAAATCTCTTTTCTCCTTTATACTATAAACGTATCGCTTTACCCTTTTCTTCCAGAACTCATCACTGTTGAAGTATCCTTTGCGCCAATAGTCAAAATCGGAGGTCTTGACTTGAAAACTTAAAAGGTAAGTATCCTCAAAGATGAGTTGCACCAAGAGCCAAGGTGTTTCAGGGAAAATTCTATGGAGTGCTTCAAAGCCTAAGCCAATTTGATTCCAAAAGATTTGATCTAATGAATGACTCAGCATATTCATGCGAATGTACGCCTGATCGTCTTCGGAAACATTCACTTCTAAGGCTTGAAATCCAAATTCACTGAGCAGGGCAACGGTTTTTTTGACCGCTTCTTCTAAACTCTTACTCTCTTGAATGGTGCTCTCTAACAGAGTAAAAGGAATTTTAAGCAGTTTTTCTCCGTTGAGGTAAAATTCAGCCCGCCAACTCCCTGGAGTTAACCGGTTTCGATGGCGACTGATATTGAGCTCTCCTTGTACCCCCACGTAGTCCCTATCTTCTTCAATCACCAAGGAACTTTCGTAGAGCTCCTTTTGGGGGCCATGGAATTCCCACCTCATTTCATCGCCCTTGTGAACATCGTGCACAAAAACCCAGAAGAGGAGCCGCTCGTCTTCGGTGCTTACTTTATCCACCCGCTCTAAGGGAAAACCGTCCTTATCTAAGCCCTTGCAGAGACTGAAATCGAGAATTTTCTCTTCCTCGCCTCCCGCTCCACTCCCCAAAAGCATTGCCAAAAGAGCGATCGAGATGAAGAGCCAAAGAGTTATCCGCAAAACACACAATCCTCCTTTTTGAGGACATTATACCTTGAGTCGCCCTTCGCGAAAAGCGGAAATATAGTCCATACAAAAATCATCAAGACCCATGAGTGCCCGGGTAGCGAAGAGAATGGACATGAGGTCTTCGTCCAAGGGATCGATAATCGCTGCATCGAGCCCGTATCCTATACTCAAGGCCAAAAAGGCCCGATTGAGGAGACGGCGGTTGGGCATGCCAAAGGAGATATTACTCAAACCGCATATGGCTCGCACTTTAGGGTATTGCTCTTTTATTTGTTTTAGGGTTTCAAGAAAAATCTTCCCCTGATGTTGGTCTGTTCCTATGGGAACTACTAAGGGGTCAATGAAGAGTTTCGTTTGGGGAATGCCGTAGTCGGAAACGGCGGTCACGAGTTCCTTGACTAAATTCATCCGTTCTTCTACCGACTGGGGGAGCGATCCCTTCCCCATCGCCAATCCCACTACCAAAGCGCCGTATTCCTTCGCTTTGGGAAGGACGGCCTTGATGCGCTCTTCTTCGGCGGTGAAAGAATTGATCATCACTTCCTTTTTCCGATACACTTTCAAGGCTCTCTCTAAGGCTTCATCGTTGGCCGAATCAAGACACAGGGGAATCCGTACCTCGTCCTGGATGCATTCCACGAGCCAAGGGAGATTTTCGATTTCCTGTGCGGCTTCGGTACCGGCATTGATATCAATGAAGTGCGCTCCTCTCATCTCTTGTTTTTTGGCTTCTTGGACGAAGAAATCTCGGTCTTTCCGCTCTAAGGCTTCACGAATGGGCTTGCGGGTTGCATTGATCCGCTCGGCGACAATTAACATAGTTCTACCTCCTTTTCACACAGGAAGGAAAATTCTTGGGAAAATGGCGGAGCGAGATAGAAAGAACCGGCAATGACAAGGGGAAGCTGGGTGTGATGCGCAAAATGGAGAGCTATCTCCCGAGCTTCAAAGGGGTCTTCAATCACTTCCACAGGAAGACCCTGTTCCTCGAAATGATGGGCGATCTCCCACGGGGTTACTGCTTTGGGGTTTAAGGGTTGGGTGAGGATCACTCTCTCTGTGAGAGGAGTAATGCATTGGGCGATCTTTTCGTATTCCTTCCCCTGGAGAAAGCCTAAAAGAAAGAGCACCTTTGTGCAACCTAAGTAGTCCTCGAGAGTGCGAACTAATTGGAGAAAAGAGGCATGGTTATGGGCCACATCGAAAATAACGAGAGGATGAGAGGACAAGAGTTCAATCCTTCCCGGCCAATGCATTCCCTGAAGGGCACGGGTTAGCTTCTCCTCATGGAAGGAAAAACCCCATTCTTTGAGTGCAAGGAGAGCGGTCATGAAATTTTGCACTTGATGATCTCCCAGAATGGGAAGCGCATGTTCTCCTTCGCCCCACTCGTTGATTTTCCAGGAGAATTGAGACCCAGATCGATTTCGCGTCGAGATGTTCCAGGAACACCACTCTTTGAGGAAGCGTACCGGTACGTTTTTCCTTCTCGCTTCCTCACAAATGGTACGATAGGCTTCTTCTTCTTGGGGAGCGAGGATGAGTTTGGTGTGGGGCCGCAGAATTCCCGCCTTCTCTCTGGCAATGGCCGAGAGAGTTCCCCCCAAAATTTCCATGTGATCGAAACTAATGGGAGTGATGATGGTTAATTGCGGGTCACAGACGTTGGTAGCATCTAACCTCCCTCCCAATCCTACTTCCACCACTGCTACGTCGACTTTGTGCCATGAAAAATAGAGAAACGCTAAGGCCACCGTTACTTCAAAATAGGTTGGCCTTCCAAAGGGAGAATTTCGTTCCATCTCCTTTACGATGGGGATCAAGTAATCAACGAGAAAAGCGACATCTTGTGGAGTAATGCATGTCTCCCCAATACGGATTCGTTCTCGGAAAGTGAAGAGGTGGGGTTTAGAATGGAATCCACACTTCATACCCCAGGCGGAGAGAAGGCGCATGAGAAAGTAGGCAGTGCTCCCTTTTCCTTTTGTTCCAGCGATGAGGATGACGGGAAACGCATGCTGCGGATTACCGATTCTCTCCACGAGCTCCCGCATCCGTTCTAATTTTAAGTCTGTATATCTCATGGGGCTTTTTTCATAGTCAATCAAACTGTACAAATATTGTACTGCTTTTTGGTAAGTCATTCTCCTCACCTTCCTCAATACTCTTCCGGCATTTCTTGTAACTCTTGGTAGGAAAACACCGGTCCATCCTTACATACGTAGTAGGGACCAATGTTACACCGTCCACACTTACCTACCCCGCACTTCATACGCATCTCCAAGGTGGTAATGATGTCCTTTACTTGAAATCCCATTTCAAGGAGTGCTTTGATAGTGAATTTTATCATAATAGGGGGCCCACAGACGATGCTCTTCCAGCCTATTGGTTCCACCTCAACTACTTTTTTCAACACCTCGGGAACCAATCCGACTATCCCTGACCAGGAAGAATCTCCTTGGTCCACCGTTACCCAAAGGGTGAGGTCTCTATGTTCTGCCCAACGCTTGAGTTCCCACTGGAAGACCAAATCCTGGGGAGTACGAGCTCCGTAGAGGAGAATGATTTCTCGGAAGTTTATTCTCTCTTGAGGCGAGAGGACGTAGTTAATGAGCGAACGGAGAGGCGCCAATCCGATACCTCCTCCGATGAAAAGGAGAGAGGAGTGAAGTAACGATGATACGGGAAACCCATTACCGTAGGGTCCCCGCACCCCCACCGAATCACCCGGATTCAAGCGGTGGAGGGCATCGGTCACTACGCCAATTCGTTTTATGCTGAATTCGAGGAACCGTTCCTCTTGGGGAGAAGAGGTAATGGAAAAGGGAGCTTCTCCCTTCCCCGGGACAAAAATTTCGGCGAATTGTCCGGGATGGTAAAAGAAGGAACTCGGCCTTTGCACACGAAAAGTTTTAATATCTCTGGTCTCTTGAATCACTTCGAGAATGGGGACCATGGTAGGAACGTAAATGTTCTTCTCTTTGATTCTGATTCCCACTTCACCGTTCAACCTGCCTCACCATCCCTTCTACGACCTCTTTAATGTCCCAATTGACTGGGCATATCTCTCGACACACTCCACACCCTACACATCCATAGTATTTGTTCCGCAGGGGGAAATAGGAAAATTTGTGCATAACCCGCTGTCTCACCCGTTCTTTCCCGGTAGGACGGGGATTGTGGGAAGAAGCGTGAAGGGTGAACTTGGGGAACATACAGCTATCCCAGGTGTGAAGGGTCAAACCCCGGAGCTTCCCATCCACACTGAGATCGAAACAGTAACAGGTGGGACAGAGGTAGGTACAGGCACCACAATTCACGCAGTGCCAGGCCATCTTCTGCCACAAGGGATCATCGAAATGCGCGTACAACTTTTCGGGAAAGTTCGCCGGGAGAGGCAAAGGCAAAGTACAGATGGTCTCAGCGAAAAAGGTTTCCACCGCTTGTGCTTTTTGGGGGTCTTCGAAAGGGGAAAGGGAGAGTTTTTCCTCTCCATCCTCGAGGTAGAAATGACCCTTCCAAGGAAAGAGAAACACGCTCTCGCGGTGGCGCCAAAAAGGGCTACATCCTACTAAGGAACAGAAGCAGGTTTGCTCGATCCTTTCGCAACCGACGATGATCAAGGTTACCCCTCTCCGCCTTCGGGCATAACCCAAGTCAGGAGTGTCCTCGGTCATGAAGTTTACGTCCGTGACTTCAAGAATCGCCTTCGCTTCACAAGGTAAGAGCACAAGAAAGGAAGGGAAAGAGGAATGTTCCACTTTTTCCTCGATCACCCAGGTTTTCCCTTGGAGAGTATAGCGGTACACCGCTTCCCAGGGAGAAAAAAAGAGTTCCTTGGCTGTTTTCACGGTGATGAGGTGAGAAGGGAGGAGATGGTGGTACTTTTTTTGTGCTCTTTCCGTGATCACCACAAGACCTCTTTCTCTCTCCATCCAGGTAAAGACTTGCTCGTGAGTCACAAATTTTCCCTTCATGGTTCTCCCTCTCATCGAATGAACTCGTTGGGGTCGTTTTCCCGATAGGTCAAAAGGGGTGCAGGAGTATCGAGGTTCATCCCTGCCTCGAAGGCGAAATGTTCCCGGATAAGTTCTTCTACGTATAAGGGTAAGAGCCCGATGGGAATACCTAAGGGACAGGCACGCTCACAGGCTCCACACTCCGTACATCGTCCAGCCATGTGCAGACTCCGCCCCAAATGGAAGAAGAGATTTTCGTTCCTCGTCGCCGCTTGACTCAACCACGAGGGACGAGTTTGATCGACAAAGCACTCTGTGCAGTAACAGAGGGGGCAAGAATTTCGACAGGCGTAGCAGCGGATACACTTCTCCATTTCTTGAGCGAAAAATTCCCAGCGCTTTTCGAGGGGAAGAGCCTTGATTCTCCCCAGGTAGTCTCTACCTCCGGGTAGAACCGGAGGTTTTGGGAGTTCTTCTCCGAGGAGCGCATCGTACCAGGGGGGATTAGGATAGGCACAACGTTCGCAAGAGTCTTCAAGAAAGTCCCGTATGGCAAAACGTTCCCCTCGCCACGTGAAGGTATCGGCTTCCCATACAAAATCAGGAGGGGAGAGTACCCCAAAGCGTTCCTCCAACTTGGATACACTGACCATTCCGTGGCAAGGTGCTCCGATGAGGTAGAGATTCTCCCGTTTCACCTGTCCTTCCTTGAGGAGAACGATCACCGTCCGAGCGTCGCAACCCTTTACCACGATGGCTACTCTTTTCTTTCTCATCTCCAGAGTGAGGAGGTAGCGAGCTAAGTTAGGACGCGCGAAATGGTTGAACGAGAGGCACGCAATATCTTCCTCTCTCTGACACAAGAAGGGACGCATGTGGAAAGGGAGGGAGCCCGGTGCGTATCCGATGATTCCTTCGACTTCGCCAAGGATTTTTGACGCAAGTTCCGTCAACGCTCGTTCATACATGGAAGGCAAACTCCTTTAGGCCTTTCTTTGATGGGCCAATCTTTTTCACTCCTTCTACTACTTGCTCTATAACCTGGGAAAACTTCTGTCCCTCAGAAGCAGAAACCCAGGAGAACTGAAGTCGTTCTTCCTCGATACCTGCGAAGATGAGGAGTTCCTTGAGTAGGAAGAATTTCCTCCGGGCGAAGTAGTTTCCACTCAAGTAGTGACAATCACCGGGGTGACACCCTGACACGAGTACTCCATCGGCTCCTTCGCGAAAAGCTTTAAGGATATAGAGGGGATTGATGGCACCCGAACAAGGAACCCGGATGATCCGAATATTGGGTGGGTATTGGATACGGCTCACCCCCGCAAGGTCTGCTCCCGCGTAACTACACCAGTGACAGAGAAAGGCCACAATTTTCGGTTCCCACGCATTGAGTTCTACCATAGGAGATACTCCACCTCCGAGACGATTTGCTCAGAGGAAAACCCTTGGACCCGGATCGCCCCGCTCTTACAGGTCGCACTGCATAAACCACACCCTTTACACAGAGCCGGGTTCACCTCGGCAACTCTCCTCTCTCGATTGACCTTCACCGCTTGGTACTGGCACAAGAGTTCGCAATCCCCACAAGCAGTACAGCGAGTTTCTTGAACGGTTGCGATTTGCGCCTCGGCATGGATGGTGTCCTGACTCAGGAAGGTCATGAGTCGAGCAACGCAAGCCTTGGCCTGGACCAAAGTTTCTCTGGCCGTTTTCGGACCGTGGGCAAGACCACAGACGAACACTCCCTCAGTAGCGAAATCGACCGGACGGAGTTTGACATGGGCTTCGAGAAAAAATCCATCTTGTTGCAAGGGGACTTTGAAGAGTTGGGCAATTTCCGGCGCGTCTTGAGGGGCTTTCACCCCGGTACTCAGTATCACCCAATCCGGGGCAAGGGTAATAGTTTCTCCGAGAAGGGCACTCTCCACTTGGACGAAAAGGGTACCCTCTCTCTCCAAAAGCTGAGGCATTGCTTCGTCGGCAAAGGGAATGAACACTACTCCTTTCTCCCGCACTGCGCGGTAGTAGCGCTCGTATAAACCGTAACTGCGTATGTCCCGGTAGAGGAGGTAAATTTCTCCCTCAGGATAACGATCCTTGAGGCGGAGAACATTCTTCAGAGCAGAGAGACAGCACACTCGACTACAATAGGGGCGCTCGGCATTGCGAGAGCCGACACACTGGATCATTACTACCCTTCGAGGATGGAAAGAAGCATCTTCGAGGAGTTTTTCGAGTTCCGTTTGGGTGATAACCCGCTCTCTCTTCGGGTAAGGGAGGTCAGAAGGATGATACTCTTCTCCTCCGATCGCTATGATGACCCCGCCGTGACGGATGGTTCGCTTTCCTCCTCGCTCAAAGATCACCGTTTCAAAGTTTCCCACGAAGCCACTACTCTCTAAGATTCTTCCTTCGGTGATGACTTCGATGTGGGGATGGGCGAGAATCTGCTCTTTGAGTTTCCGTGCGAGAGCCACTAAATCCTCTCCCTCGATGGTGAAACGATGGTGGAAATCTCTCAGTTGACCACCCAATTCCTTCTCTTTCTCTACTAAGAAAACCTGTAACCCTTGTTGTGCAGCCTCTAAGGAGGCCATCATTCCTGCTAATCCTCCTCCGATGATGAGAACCGACTTTTCTACCGGGAGGACCACCGGTTGAAGCGGTTCGAGCCAAGACACCTTAGCAATCGCCATGGCTACGAGGTCTTTCGCCTTTTGGTTCGCTTCTTGTGGCCAAGCTTGGTGTACCCAAGAACACTGATCCCGAATATTGGCCATTTCGAAGAGATAAGGGTTGAGCCCTACTTCTTTTAAGGTTTCCCGGAAGAGGGATTCATGAGTGCGGGGAGAACACGAGGCTACCACCACCCGATTGAGGCGATGCTCTCTCACCTTCTCTTTTATTCTCTCCTGGGTATCTTGAGAACAAGTGTACAAATTCTCCTCGGCGTAAACCACTCCAGGGAAACTTTTCGCCCATTCCACTAAATCTTGGGTATTCACGACTCCAGCGATATTGAGACCACAACGGCAGATGAATACCCCGATCCGTACGGGATCGTTAGCTACGTCTTGTTCTGGAGGGTATTCCTTTTCCGTCACTTCGCTGAAGCGGGCTGGATGGAGGAACGAGGCTACTTCACAGGCACAAGCGCTCGCCTCTTGAACCGTCTCGGGGATATCCTTCGGGGCGTTGACCGTTCCACACAGCCACACTCCCTCGCGGGAAGAACGGAGGGCAGCCATTCCCTCAAGATAAGGCGTTTCCCAAGGAGCAAGGGAAATATCCAGCTTTTCCAAATAATTCTTCTCCTCTTCGGTGAGGGACAAGCCCACCGAGAGGACCACAAGATCGAAGGTTTCTCTCTGGATCCCGCTGTCGCAAGAAGTGTAGAAAACTTCTAAATCACCACCGTTTACTTCCTGGATTTTCCCCACTTTTCCCTTCACGAAGCGAATTCCCTCTCGTTTAGCGCGCTCATAGTACCGTTCAAAGTCCTTCCCATGGGCCCGAACGTCGATGGCAAAGATGGTAACCTCGAGGATAGGTTCTTCTTCGTCTTGGGAAGAATGAAAAGGAGCGTGGGGAGCACACACCATTTCCTTGTGGTGTGCCTTCTTCTCCACTAAGAGGTGTTCCTTGGCCACCAAGGCCTCTTTGATAGCGTACATACAGCATACCGAGGAACAGTAGGATCGACCTCGCTTGTCATCTCGAGATCCCACGCACTGGATGAAGGCAATCCGACGGGGGGTCTTGCCGTCAGACGGTCGGACGACTTTCCCTTGGAAAGGACCCGAGGCATTGAGAATCCGCTCAAAATCGAGGCTGGTGATCACGTTAGGGTACTTTCGGTACCCTAGCTCCCGGTAGGTTTGGGTGGGATCGAAAACCCCCATACCGGAAGCAACGATGACTGCTCCAACCTCGATTTCTTCGATTCTTTCTCTCTCTTCATGTTGAATGGCGCCTCGGCGACACGCCGCGACACACTGCATACATTCCGAACATCCTCCACAGAGGAGGCACCGCTTGGCCTCTCTTACTGCTTCTTCCTGACTATACCCTTGGGTAACCTCTTCAAAACTTCGCAAACGTTGACTTACCGGGAGTTTCCTCGGTTCCACCCGAGGTTCTTGTTTTCGCTCCCAGGGAATGGAAAGGGGCGCAGGGGAAGGGGTCTCGGGGTGGAATTCTCTTTTCGAGAGGTAGGCATCGATCGAGAACGCCGCTCTCTTTCCATGGGCAATGGCTTCCACAAGCGTCGCCGGTCCGAGGACAGCGTCTCCTCCGGCGAAAACCCCCGGACGCGAGGTGCGGAGCCCCTCATCTACCATAATCGTCCCCGAAGGGGTGAGGCGGAGAGTAGCCTCCGGAAGGGAAACTCTCTGTCCGATGGCGATGATGAAGAGGTCCGCTTCCACTTCGTGTTTTACCCCCGGGATGATCTCCGGTTTTCTCCGTCCGGATTCATCAGGAGCACAGAGCTTCATCACGTAGCACTTCATCACCAAGTGACCGTCTTGCTCCACAAACTCCTTGGGACTGGCGCAGAAGAAGAATGCCACCCCTTCTTCTTCCGCCTCTTGGATTTCTTCGGGACGGGCGGGCATCTCTTCTCTGGAGCGACGATAGTAGAGAGCCACTTGTTCAGCACCGTGGCGGAGGGCGCTACGCGCACAGTCGATGGCTACATTCCCTCCTCCGACGATCACTACCTTCTTAGCTTCGGGGAGTTTCTCACCCCTATTCATACGGTAGAGGTAGGTGAGTCCATCCACAACTCTGGGGTGGTCTTCTCCCGGCACTCCTGCTTTCATTCCCGTCCACGCTCCGCAGGCCAGGTACACGGCTTGGAATTCCTGGGCAAAGAGGTGGTCGAGGAGGAAATCATCTCCCCAACACTTACCCAAGAGAACCTCTACTCCTAAGGCTTTTACAGCTTCTATCTCTCCTGCGATAATTTCCCGGGGGAGACGGTAGGAAGGAATGCCGAAGGTCATCATCCCTCCTAAACGATCTTGAGCCTCAAAGAGGGTGACTTGATACCCCAAAATCCGCAAAAAGTAGGCACAGCTGAGACCACTCGGCCCTCCCCCCACGATAGCCACTCGCTCTGGGCGTTCTCCTTGTCGGGGAGGAAGGATGGTTAAATTTTTCTCTTGCTCGTAGTCGGCGAGAAAACGCTTGAGGTAGGGGATGCCAATGGCTTGGTCAAGCAGTCCTCGCTGACACTCTTCCATACAGGGATGATGACAAACCCTTCCACAGATACCCGGGAAGGGGTTATCCATTTTGATCACTTGGAGGGCTTCTTCAAAGCGTTCGTGACCGAGGAGGGCCACATACCCTTCCGCTTTCTGCTCTAAGGGGCAAGCGGCTTGACAGTGAGGGGCTCCCCTCTTTTCGATCCCGAAAGCGCTGGGGAAGGCTTGGGGGAAAGGGCGATAAATGGCCTTCCGTTTCCCCAAGAATCCGTCGAATTCGTTGGGTACCTCTACCGGGCACACTTGGGCACAATCCCCGCACCCCGTGCATTGCTCGGGGTCGACAAAGCGACACTTCCTCCTCACTCTCACCTGAAAGTGACCAGGAGTACCTTGGATGGACTCAACTTGAGCATAGGAGAGGATTTCGATATTCCGGTGCCTTCCACACTCTACCAGTTTCGGAGAGAGAATGCACATGGCACAGTCGTTGGTGGGGAAAGTCTTATCTAAACGTGCCATGAGACCACCGATGGAGAAGGACTTTTCTACCACATATACCTTGAAACCGGCATTGGCTAAGTCTAAAGCGGATTGAATTCCTCCTATTCCCCCTCCCAGGATCATCACCGCGCCCTTAGGACGATTACCGTTCTCCATCAGGTTCTCCCTCCCTCATCCAAGGGAGTTCTTTGGTGGCATCGGCGTAGAGGTGGAGATACTCAGGAAAAGAGGTAACCTTCTTTTCCCAGAGGTAATCAATACAATTGCGACGGAGTTTCTGGGTCTCTCGATCCAGGTCTTCGATGATTGCCTTCCATTCTTTACTCACGTACCCTTCTTCGATGGCTATTTCCCGTAATACTTTGAGGATGTTCGTGAATTCCACGTTCTGTGGACAGTGGGCGGTACAACGGTAACACCCCACACACATCCACAAATACTTGGAAGTGAGAAGCTCTTCTTTCTCTCCTAAGAGGATTTGATGGATGATCCGCCGAGGGTTGAATCCCCCTTCTACTTCTGCAACCGGACAACCTGCAGTACACACTCCACAGGAAAAGCACACGAGGAGCCCTTCTCCTCCGGTGCGCGAAGCCACTTGGTACTTGAAGTGATGAGCTTGACTGACTTCCTTCATGCTACTCTATCCTCTCTTTGGTCGGGGGTAGAGGCCGCTACGTACCACAATCTCGGGAACCACACTTTCCCAAGCAATGGCCATGATGTGGACCCCTCTCACCCCTTCGATTTTCTTGACCGCTTCGATGATCTCTACGCACATCGCTATACCCTCCTCCTTAGGATCTCGGGCTTTCTCCATGCGCTCGACGAGGAAGGGAGGGATCACCAGTCCCGGCACTTCACTCTGCATGTAGCGGATGGCGTTCAGAGATTTCACCGGGATCACCCCGGCGAGAATGAACGCTCTCTCATGGAGTTTCATCGCCCGAACCTCTTCCATGAAACGCGCGAAGGGTTCAAGGTCGAATACCGCCTGAGTCTGGATGAATTGGGCACCTGCTTCGATTTTCTTCGCCAAACGATAGACCCGAAATTCCATCGGGTCGGCAAAAGGATTCTCTCCTGCTCCCAGGAAGGCACGAATTTCGCCTTTCACCGCTTCACCATTCTGGAACACCTTCTTGTCCCGGAGGTCAGAGAGGATCTGCAAGAGTTGGATGGAATCGATATCGAAAACGTTCTTGGAATGGGGATGGTTTCCCATGCTCTGATGGTCACCGGTGAGACAGAGGAAATTTTCGATCCCCAAGGCACATGCACCCAGAAAATCGCTCTGCAAGGCGATACGATTTCGGTCACGGCACACCATCTGCATCACCGGCTCGACGCCGCATTCTCGGGCGATGAGAGAACTGGCAAAGCTACTCAGACGAACGATGGCGGTTTGGTTATCGGTAACGTTGACGGCATCGACGTAGTCGAAGAGTTCGCGGCACTTCTTTTCGATCACACTTCGCTCGCAACCCTTAGGGGGTCCAACTTCCGCGGTCACCACAAAGGTTCCACTCTTTAAGAGTTTCTGGAGGAAGCTCATAGGTACACATCCTCCCGAAGCATTTTTCTCTGCCCTCCGTAACGAGAAGATGACCAATCTTTGGGGGGGTGGATGCGGAGGAGCTCTTCCAGTCTCCCTTGTTCTCTCATCCGATCGTAGATGAGTTGCCAAGCACAATCTCTCTCTGGTTTGACTTCACACTTCCCTTTCTGCGAGCCGCCACAAGGACCGTTGAGGAGGCTTTTCGCGCAGCGGGTCACCGGACAAATGTTCCCGAAGAGATGAACGATGCAATCGCCACACCCGGAGCACCGCTCCTCCCACAAACCTTGAACGATGGGAGCACCCATGAAAGTGGTATTCACCCCCGGGAAGATCGGTTTTTGGGGGAAGAGATCGGAGAGTATTTGTACTCCGATACCGCAAGCTAAGGAGAGCACTACTTCTTCACGATTGATTTCCTCGGCGAACTTTCGGTTAAACTCCATTTCACACTGTCTTTCGATGGTCAATGCCCGGGCCTGGAACCCTCGCAGGCGCAAAATCGCGGCTACCTCCTGCGCCTCCTTTTCTCCTCCCGACATGCATACCGTCACACAGGTCCCGCAACCTAAAACCAAAATTTTTCTCCACGGGCTCAAATTTTCGATGACGATGGATAATGGTTTTCTTTCCCCAACAATCATTGCTCTCTCTCCTTAAGGAAAGGAAGGAGTTCATCGAGTGCTCTCTTGATCTCGGCAATTTTATCCATGGTCAAGAGAGCACATGTGACTCTCATGGGAAGCTTTGCCTCTTCAAGGAGGGTATTCACCCGTTCAGCCTTGAGAAGAGCGTAATGGCTCCCCTTCTGATTGTGACAACTCTCTATGGGACAACCGGCTAAGAGAAGACCGCGGTATCCGTTCTCAAAAGCTTGAAGCATCATACCTTCGTTCACCATTCCCAAACACGGTACGGCGGTAACATCCATTCGGTACTGGGGATATTCGGCCAAAAAACGGAGGAGGGCGGGAAAACCACTCTTATCACAGCCAAGAGAAGCTATCTTCATCTTCGTCACTCACCTCGAAGATCCCGTATGAACAGGAAATCGCGCTGGGGGAGACTATTCACGACAATTGCCGATGCTGGACAGAAGGCAAAGCACATCCCGCAGAGATGACACTGCTCCCAATTGATTTTCGCCTTCTTCCCTCGGGTTTTCCCATCGATCTCGACGGCCTTCCAGGGACAAGTGCGCATACAGGTGAGGCAGAGCACACACTTCTCCTCGTCCACCGTCCCACCGGATGAGAGGGAAAATATTCCCTCACGGAAATAACTCTCGAGAGATTGGAGGAGAGAAGGGAAATCATCCTCATCGTACTGGGAAGAGACGAAAATTCCTCGGAGGGAGGAGGCAAACGATTGCAGGTTGGGGTTTTCGAGGTCGTTGAGTGAAGAGGGGAAGAAAGGTTCTTTCCAAAGTGAGGGAAGGAGGAAAGGAAGACAGGTTCGTTTATACGAGTATGCCACCCAATCGGCTTGAATCCTCAAGGGGTAAGCGTCGCGTTCACTCTGAAATTCTACCCATATTTGCCGCATATCTCTGCTTGGACGGAGAGAAAGCTTGGAGAGGTCCACTTTCTCAAAGATCACTCCCTCACCCCGGGCCTCTCGATACATAGCCTCGAAGGAGGAGCCGGCCACGAAAACTTCTTCGGCTAAAACCCATACCCGAGCCTTCCTCTCCCCGGCAAGCTCTTGAGTCAAGCGAAAGGTCTCTCTCCACTCTGCTTTAGATTGATTACCTTTGGGCATGAGGAAAACGATAGTTCGCTTGCGCCACTCTCTCTGGAGAAGAAGGGTTGAGAAAGACGAGAGGGGGAGGATTTTGCGGGTCTCTTCTACTTCTTGGGGGATGAGAAAGGGAGTTTCCTCTTGCCATTCGGGAACGACTACTATTGCTCCAACCGTGGTTTGAAAGGAAGGAGCATACAACGAGAAGTTGATCCCTTGGCGAGCAATAGTTACCGACTCAAGAGGCGATGCAACCACAAAACCTGCTTGCTCCAGAGCTTGTTTGAGATTTTCTGCACTATGGGGCAAAAGGAGAACCCGCCTCTCGGGAAAGTGATGGACTACGGAGAGGGGGAGAGGGTGGTTCAAGGTGGCCAAGGCTTCGACGAAAAACCGTTCCCATGTTTTGTGTGCGGAGGGAACACCGTAGAGTCTTTTTACCTCTTCCCAAGGAAAGAGACGAATTTTCAAAGGATTGAAACTCTTTTGAAAAGCAAAACGAATCATTTCTTCGAAAGTCAAGGAGAGAGCATCGGCAAGAAGAAATACGCCCTCATAACCCTGAAGGGAGGAATCCTCTTCCCACTCTCGTACCTCTATTGCCACTTGGGTTTTCTCTTCCATTTCCTGGATGAAGGGAAGGGGGAAATCCCCCTTTTTGCCACAGAGCCAAAGAATTCTCTTCAAACCATTTTCCTCCTCAATTTTCCATCCTTTTAATTTTTTCGCCCACCATTCGGGCTTCCCTCGTACTCGTTTCGATGTCTTTGGGACCACTTGCAGTACCACAGACCAAAATCCCCTCTTGCGAGGTTACTCCTCCTCCGTAGTCCTTGATGAACCCTTCTACGGTAGAGGTCAAATGGAGGAGTTCAACCATTCTCTTCGTTCCAGATGAGGGAATCATTCCTACGGAGAGGATGATCGCGTCGTACTTCTCTCGGGATACCCCTCTCTCCCCCTCGAAAACTACTGATAACTTACCGTTTCCCTCTTCCGCCGCAAAAGGCAGGTTACGGATGAGTTTGACTTTCTCGCTCGTCTCCCACAATTTTTCACTCTTTTTCCCAAACACTTGCAGATCCATGTAGTAAAAATCGATATGGAGATGGGGGAAACGAAAGAGCAAGTTCTCCGCCAACCGCAGGGCGTAGCGACAACACACTTGAGAACAATATCCTCGTTTCTCTTGGAAATTGCGGGAACCGACGCATTGAATGAAGGCGATCTCGTGAAAAGGCGCAAATTCATTGAGCCCTTCTCGATTCAACTTCTTTTCTAAATCGAAACCACTATACACCCATTTTAGGGTACCGAAACCAAATTGAGGCATGCGCTGGGGAGGAAAAGGAGAAGCACCGGTGGCAATGACCACAAAACGCGTTTCTATAGCTCTTTTTTGGGTGGTGATTTTGAAACCTCCGTTTTGTCGTTCCACGGTGGTGATTCGTTCTCCGAGTAAGACGGGAAAGCGACTCGCTTTTCTCTTCATCTCAAGCGATCGACATACCCCGCATGCTAAACACTCCGTAGTGGCCTTGCACCCTAACTGCCATGCCAATCCACCGAGACGCTCCTCTTCAAGAACGGTAACCTGAAGAGAAGGAAGCAAGGTCTCGGCTACCGCTAAACCGGCTACTCCTCCACCGATGATGAGGGCATCACACTTCAAAGCGTTTCCCCCCTCTATTAAAAGAGACCGATAATCTTCCCCGTTGCATCGATATCTACTCTATTTCCTGCTGGCTCCGAGGGTAAACCAGGCATGGTACGCATTTCCCCACACAGAGGGTAGAGGAATCCAGCCCCGATAGAGGGACGAATATCCTTGATGGGGAGGGTAAAACCACGCGGTCTTCCCTTCAATTTGGGATCATGGGAAAGAGAGAGATGGGTTTTCGCCATACAGATCGATAAATGAGCCCAGCCGAGATCGGTGAATTGTTTGATCTTGTCTTCGGCCGAATTCTCATACACCACTTTCTCCGCACCGTAGATTTTGGTGGCGATAATTTCAATCTTTTCTTTGATGGGAAGGTCAAGGGGATAGAGGAATTGGAAATGGTGGGGTTCGTCACATGCTCTCACCACCGTTTCCGCCAATGCCCGTCCACCGTCACCGCCTTTGGCCCATACTTCCGAAACCTCGGCGGCAAACGCCCCACTATCGAGAGCGATCCGGTGCACGGTTTCGATTTCCCTTTCGGTATCGGTGGAGAACACGTTGATGGCTACCACTACCGGAACACCGAATAAGCGGGCATTCTCAATTTGCTTCACCAGATTCTCCGAACCCTTGATGAGAGCTTCTAAGTCCTCTTTGAGCATTTCCGCATCGAGCGGTTTTCCGGGTACCACTTTGTATTTACCGCTATGCATTTTGAGAGCTCGGATCGAACATACCATCACTATACAATCGGGTTGAAGACCACTATAGCGACATTTGATATTCATGAATTTTTCCATTCCACAGTCTGCTCCAAAACCGCTTTCCGTGACTACATACTCGCTCAATCGGAGGGCAATTTGGTCGGCAATAATGGAACTATTACCGTGGGCAATGTTTGCGAAAGGCCCCGCATGAACGAAGCAAGGGGTATTCTCCAGAGTTTGGAGAAGATTGGGTTTGATCGCCTCTCTCAAAAGGACGGTCATCGCCCCGGCGCATTGGAGGTCTTCAGCGGTGATCGGTCTTTTGTCCTTCGTATACCCGACCACGATTCTCCCTAAGCGTTTCCGCAAGTCGAATAGATCGGTGGTGAGGGCTAAAATCGCCATCACCTCAGAAGCCACTGCAATGTCAAAGCCGGTTTCCCGAGGAATACCGTTATCTTTTCCTCCTAATCCGATAACGATGTGACGAAGAGCCCGGTCGCTTACGTCAACTACCCGAGGCCAACTTATGGTAAAAGGATCAATATTCAACTTGTTCCCATGGAAGAGGTGATTATCGATGAAAGCAGCCAAGAGATTATGGGCAATGGCTACCGCATGGGTATCTCCGGTGAGGTGGAGATTGAAATCCTCCATAGGGACCACTTGTGCGTATCCTCCCCCCGCGGCGCCACCTTTGATGCCAAAAACCGGACCCAGAGACGGTTGCCGAATACACACGATGCTCTTTTTACCGATTTTATTGAGCGCCATAGAGAGACCGATGGTCGTCACTGTCTTCCCCTCCCCAAGAGGGGTAGGAGTAATAGCAGTAACATCGATATATTTTCCCAAGGATTTGGTTTTTAGGCGCTCTAACACGTCAAGAGAAACTTTTGCCTTGTACTTCCCGTAGAGTTCTATCTCTTCTTCTCTGAGCCCCATTGTCTCGGCAATTTTTTGAATTGGCTCCATTGCAGCATTTTGGGCGATTGCTAAATCGCTGAGCATTCCATTCCCCCCTAAAAGTTGTCGCTTTTAATTATTCATTAATTAATTCAGTTAACTATATGAACCTAAAAAAGGGGTGAGGCACCCCCTTTCATCCGATTGCTAAAAGCTCTTTCGCTTTATCCACTGCTGAAGCTGCATCCGGAGCATATCCGTCGGCGCCGACTTCATCAGCAAACTTTTGGGTGACCGGAGCACCACCGATCATGATTTTTACTCTGTTTCTCAGCCCTGCTTCGTTAAACGCTTTGAGGTTTTCCCGAATTTGAATCATGGTAGTAGTGAGAAGAGCAGACATGCCCACCAATTCCGGCTCGTTCTCTTTTACCGCTTGGATGAACTTTTCTGCCGGTACGTCAATTCCCAAATCAATCACTTCAAAACCGGCTCCTTCCATCATCATAGAAACTAAGTTTTTCCCGATATCGTGGAGGTCTCCTTTAACAGTTCCGATAACCATTTTCGCCATGGGCTTGACCCCGGTTGCTACCAGTTTGGGCTTGAGGATTTCCATTCCCGCTTTCATAGCTCGAGCGGCAATGAGGACTTCGGGGACATAAATTTCATTGGCTTTAAACTTTATCCCCACCTCGTTCATACCTTTAATGAGACCGTTACCGAGAATATCTTGGGGAGCAATTCCTTCCTCTAAGGCTTTTTGTACCAATTCTGCTACCGCCTTAGCATTTCCCACAAATAATTCTTTAGCAATTTGATCTAAAACCTCTGCCATATTTCCAACCCTCCCTCACAGGTCTTTAGGGTAATTGTAGCAAAAGAGGGGAGAAAAATCCATAAGATAAATATATAATTTAAATAAAATAATTGAAAAAGGGGGATAAAAATGTCTCTTGAAGAATCATTCACCAGGTGGTGTGTTCAAAAGACGAGCCTATCCTTCTTGCGGCTTCTCATCGCGAGTGTGCTCGCCGGTGTGTACATCGGTTTTGCCGGGCAACTCTTCACTTTGGTCACCGCTTTTCCCCTTGCCTCTTGGGGAATGACACAACTCGTAGGAGGGCTGGTTTTTTCCGTAGGACTTGTCATGGTCGTCTTAGGAAAGGGAGAACTCCTCACCGGAAACTGTCTCCTCCTCTCCCCTTGTTTTTGGGAGAAGAAATCCTTCCTACGAGTCCTCTCCAACTGGGCCGTAGTGTATTTCGGTAACTTCTTGGGTTCTCTCGTCCTTGCCGGACTCTACGGATTTTCAGGACTCCTCAATAGCAAAGGAGGGGTACTCGCGGAGAGAGCATACGCCATCGCCTCTCATAAAGTTCACCTCTCGTTTGCCGAAGCCTTTACGCGGGGGATTCTGTGTAACTGGCTCGTGGCTCTTGCGGTGCTCCTCTACATCATCGGTGACCATCCCTTGAGCCGTCTCTTCGCCCTTCCCGGACTTATCGTCACCTTTGTGACTCTGGGCTACGAACACAGTGTGGCCAACATGTACTTCCTTCCGGCGGGAATGGTCGCGCAACAGTATCTCCTCGAAGCTACCCCCATCACCTGTGGCCAGGCTTTACTCAATAATCTCTTACCGGTCACGCTGGGGAGTATCGTGGGAGGAAGTCTATGCGTGGGTTTTCTCTATCAGGTGATGTTTTCGCGGGAGGGGTAAGGCCCCTCCCGCGGATCATAAGACTTGCTCTACTGCTTTCACCTCGGGAACTTCTTCTTTGATCACCCGTTCAATACCGTCTTTCAAAGTAATAGCGGACATAGGACACATACTGCACATCCCCTTCAAACGTACTTTTACCACTCCATCAACAATGTCCACTAACTCGACGTCTCCTCCTTCAAAATGGAGATATCCTCTCACCTTTTCCAAGGCTTTTTCGACTTTTTCCTTCATGATTGAGCCTCCGCTTAAGAATTATTCATTGCTTATCGAAAAACCAACTTCTTTTCCTTTATTCCCCAAAATCTCAGGATACAAGGGAAATCGAGCACAAAGTTTGAGAACTTCTTGGCGAAGAATGGTTAAGGCTTGGGGATCGTTTCTTTTTTGCAAGGTCTCATCAATGAGTGAAGCGATAACTACCATTTCCTCTTTTCCCATGCCTCGGGTAGTACAAGCTGGGGTGCCGATGCGAATACCACTTGTGATAGTGGGTTTTTCTGGATCGAAGGGAATGGCATTTTTATTTACGGTAATTCCCACATGGTCTAATACTGTTTCGGCTTCTTTTCCAGTGATCTCTTTATTGCGTAAGTCGACGAGCATGAGATGGGTATCGGTTCCTCCTGAAACTAGGCGATAACCTCGACGTATCAATTCCCCGGCTAAAGTTTCGGCATTTTCTACTACTCTCCTTTGATAGAGAACGAATTCAGAAGAGGAAGCTTCGCGCAGTGCTACCGCCTTCGCGGCAATGACATGCATGAGTGGTCCACCTTGGATGCCGGGGAAAAGGGCTTTGTCTATCGCTTTGGCGAATTCTTTCTTACACAGCACCATGCCTCCGCGTGGTCCACGTAGGGTCTTGTGGGTAGTGGTGGTGACAAAATGGGCGTAGGGGACGGGTGAAGGATGAATCTTTGCGGCTACGAGACCAGCAATGTGGGCCATATCCACCATAAACCATGCTCCAACTTGATCGCAGATGAAACGAATGCGTTCAAAATCGATAAAACGGGGATAAGCACTGGCACCGGCGATAATGAGACGAGGTTTGCATTCTTTCGCTTTCTTTTCTAAGTCCTGGTAATCGATGGTTTCCGTTTGTGGATTGACGCCATAGGGAACGAAGTGGTAAAGAATACCTGAAAAATTGACCTTGCTCCCGTGGGTGAGGTGTCCTCCATGGGAGAGGTCCATTCCCATGACTACGTCGTTAGGCTTGAGGACGGCAAAATAAACCGCCATATTGGCTTGAGAGCCGGAATGGGGTTGGACGTTAACGTGTTCTGCGCCGTATAACTCTTGGGCACGTTGAATGGCAATATCCTCTATGCGGTCGACGTATTCGCAGCCTCCGTAATACCGTCGCTCAGGATACCCTTCGGCATATTTATTGGTGAGCACAGATCCTTGCGCTTCCATGACCGCGAGACTGGTAAAGTTCTCCGAAGCGATGAGTTCCAAGGTATCTCGTTCGCGGACGAGTTCTCCAACTACCCATTGGTATACTTCTTGGTCTCTTTCCCTCAAGTATTCCCACATATCTCTACCCTATACACCTCGAAAAGAGCCGTATTTTTTGAAATAATTGACTAAACCCCCTTCCTGGAGGATGTCAATCATAACTTGAGGTAAGGGTCTTGCTTCAATCTGCACGCCCTGAGTGTGATCGTAAATTTTTCCTACTAAGAGGTCGATCTCCATTTCATCTCCGTTTTGGATAGGGGACGTATTACATTCGAGAACCAAAAGTCCACAATTAATAGCGTTACGGAAGAAAATTCGGGCAAAGGAAAGAGCAAGAACTCCCCGAATTCCTGCGGCAAGGAGTGCTCGGGGGGCTTGTTCGCGCGACGAACCACAACCGAAATTTTTCCCTGCTACAATAAAATCACCCGGTTTAATCTTTTGGTAAAAATTGGGGTCGATATCTTCCATCACATGTTTCGCCAATTCGTTCATATCCAGAGTCTTGAATTTGTGTTTCCCCGAGATAATGTAGTCGGTGTTAATATCATCGCCAAATTTATGCGCATAGCCTCGCCAAGACATGTTTTTCACCTCAAATACTTTCTTGGATCGGTTATTTTCCCTTCAATTGCCGAAGCGGCAACGGTTGCCGGAGAAGCAAGGTAAATGAAAGCGCTGGCATTCCCCATACGTCCCTTGAAATTACGATTCGCAGTGGAAATCACATTCCATCCATCTCCGGGAATGCCCTGATGGGTGCCTACACAAGGGCCGCATCCCGGTGTGACGAATACCCCTCCGGCTTGCACGATCTCCTCTACCCATCCCATTTGCAGAGCATGGAGGAAAATTTCCCGTGAAGCAGGAGCAACGATGAGGCGGACATGGGGATGAACTTTTCTTCCCGAGAGAATCCGTGTTGCCACCTCTAAGTCCCTTATCCGCCCATTGGTGCAGGTCCCGATAAAGGCTTCTTGAATGGGTATTTCGTCCAGCTCTTCTACCGACTTCACCGTATCGACTCGATGGGGTAAAGCAACTTGAGGGGTGAGGAAAGAACAATCGAGATCCACAACCTCACAGTAACGGGCATTTGGATCGGGGAAAACCGATTCGAAGTCTCTTTTACTCCGCTTTTTCACCCAAGAGAACGTTTTGTCATCAGGAACCATGAGTCCGGCTTTGGCTCCCATTTCTACTGCCATATTTGAGATAGTGAAACGTTCATCCATTTCCAACCGATCGATGACCGGACCGTGAAACTCGATCGCTTTGTAGTTTGCTCCATCGGCTTTTAACTGTGAAGCTATGAAAAGGATAACGTCTTTGGCGAATACTCCTTCTTGCAAAGTACCGTGAAGATTGATACGAATCGTTTCTGGCACCTTAAACCATAGTTTTCCGGAAATCATCGCTACTGCAAGCTCGGTGCTTCCTATTCCAGTAGCGAAAGCGCCTAAGGCACCGTAAGTACAAGTGTGGGAATCTGCACCAACCACAAGGTCACCGGGTACCACCAATCCTTTAGCCACCATGAGTTCGTGACATACTCCTTG
Organism: uncultured bacterium; assembly: GCA_937139415.1. Taxonomy (GTDB): domain Bacteria; phylum Atribacterota; class Atribacteria; order Atribacterales; family Caldatribacteriaceae; genus CAKZPS01. Next base: position 38,028 of record CAKZPS010000030.1, on the reverse strand, counting down.
TCCTACGTCAAAGAGTGATATGCCAAACTTTTGGGCAAAAGAGCGCATTTCATCGTGAAGACGGGATACCGACTCCATGGGGCTTGGAGCATTGTGATCAATGACAAAGAAAATCTTGTGATGATCAAAAACACTTTGTGCATTCATGTCAAGGAATGATTTGATTGCTAATGGAGTGGTTCCGTCTTGCCCCATGGCGCAATCAATGGGAGCAATGACCAAATCTCCAGGTTGCACGGCATGGTTCACTTTTCTTTCGAAGATTTTTTCGGACATAGTTTTTCCCATAGAGAAACGCTCCTTACCTACTTGACTTCACGTTGCCAAAATAATACATTAGTCTGCAAAGAAAATCAATTTGAAAAAAACGGAGAAGACTTATGAGGAATTGGGAAAAGGAAACCGAACGAATTGTTTCCTGGATACAGGAAAAGGTACGGGAAGCCCAAGTACAGGGTGTTGTTTTTGGCATGAGCGGAGGAATTGATTCCTCGGTGATCGCAGTTTTAGCAAAGAAAGCGTGTGGGCCTCATATCTTAGGTCTTGTTATGCCCTGCTACAGTATCAAACAAGATTTTGATGACGCTATGGAAGTGGTCCATTTGTTCTCTATTCCTCATCGGGTCATTCCTCTGGAAAAGCCGTTTGATAGTTTCTTAGAAGTCTTCGGTGAGGATCCGAGCTCTCATGCCCTTTCTATTGCTAATTTAAAACCTCGTCTTCGCATGTGTGCCCTCTACTACTTTGCCAATAAGTTAAATTACTTAGTATGTGGTTCTTCTAATCGGAGTGAGCTTGCCGTAGGGTATTTCACCAAATTCGGAGACGGAGCAGTTGATATTGCTCCCATTGCTCATCTTACAAAGAGCGAAGTGAGAGGTTTAGCTGTGTATCTCGGTATTCCTTCTCGTATTATTGGGAAACCGCCTTCAGCTGGACTTTGGCCAGGACAAACCGATGAGGGAGAAATGGGGGTTCCTTACGAGAAAATTGACGATTTCATTCTCCGGGGGACGACTGAAGAACCCTACCTCTCACGTATCAAGGCTATGGTAGACAAAAGTCAACACAAACAGAGATTACCTCTAACTCTTTCCCCATCTTAAAACTTGTGATGGTTTTTCCTTTTCCAAAGAATCCGTTCTTGTAATTCTTGAAGGCTGAGGGTGTTGAGGATATCTTCTTTCCGTAACCAAGCTCTACGAGCTTGAGCAACACCATATTGCATATAGTCGAGAGAGTTTGGATCGTGAGCATCGGTTGAGATAACGAGTAAAATGCTATAATCACTGCGAGCCTTTCGAGCGTCAACGTCCCGTAAATCCAAACGTTCTGGTTGAGCATTGATTTCAAGAAAGGTGTGAGTTTCCCGGGCAAAACGGAAGAGAACTTCGCAGTTCATTTCGTAGGCATTTCTTCGGTTAATAATCCGGCCAGTGGGGTGACTGATAATCTGTACATAAGGGTTTTTCATCGCCTCTTCCATTCTCTTCATAATCTTTTCCTCTTTTTGGTTTAATCCCGAGTGGAGACCTGCTACTACTATTTCTAAAGTAGCCAACTCTGCGTCGGGGAAATCGATGGATCCATCTCCGAGAATGTTCGCTTCTACACCTTCAAGAAGGTATAAGTCTTTATGCTTGCTATTCCAGCGATCAATTTCTTTTTTCCGTTCTCGTACCTCTTCAGGAGTGAGCCCCGAGGCTACTGCTAAGGATTGGGTGTGATCGCAGATAGCTAAATATTCATATCCCCGCGCAAGTGCCGCTTCAGCCATTTCCTCGATGGAAAAGAGCCCATCACTCCACGAGGAGTGAACGTGGAGATCGCCACGAATGTCGGAGAGTTCTACAAGAGTCGGTAGGGTTTTCTCGAGTGCTCTCTCGATTTCCCCCTGGTCTTCACGGAGTTCGGGGGGAATCCATTCCATACCTAAGGTTTCATAGATTTCTTCTTCCTTCTCTCCTCCTACTCGATCTCCGGTATCGATATGGAAAATGCCATATTCATTTACCTTAAAGCCCTTTTTGAGGGCAAGTTCACGTAATTTCACGTTATGGGCTTTAGAGCCTGTGAAATACTGGAGTGCCGCTCCAAAACTTTTTTCCTCCACCACACGTAAATCAACCTGAATACCTTCATGGGTGAGAATACTGGATTTGGTGTCCCCTTGGGCTAAAACCTCACGTACCTGAGGAAGAGTGGTAAAGGCTTGCATGATCTTTTCTTTATGGGAGGAAGCAACCAAAATATCAATGTCACCGATTGTTTCCTTCATGCGTCGAACGCTTCCTGCCGGATTAATCTTTTGAATCCCTGTTTTTTCGCGTAAAACTCGGATAACTTCTTGTACGAGAGGGAGCGCCTGACCGAGGAGCATTCTTCCGCTCTGTTTTTTGAACATTTCCAATCCTTTGGCAATTTTCTCTTCACTTTTTTCCCCTAAGCGGGGTAGGGAACGGAGTTTTTGCTCTCTTATTGCCTTTTCTAAATCCTCAATATTGCGAATGCCTAATTCATCATAGAGGAGTTTGGCAATTTTGGGTCCCACGCCAGGAATTTCGGTAAGCGTGATGACCTCAAAAGGAATTTCCTGGGTGAGCTCTTCGAGATAACCCATCTTCCCTGAAGTGAGGTATTCTCCAATTTTTATTGCGATACTCTCCCCAATCCCGGGAATTTCGCGAAGCCTTCCCTTCGACCACACCTCCTCAATGGGTTCGGGCCAGGTTTCAATCCTCCGAGCTGCTTCTTCGTAAGCCACCACTCGAAAGCGACTTTCTCCCTTCATTTCTAAAAGGATAGCAATAGCGTGTAATAGTTTAGCTATTTCCTGATTTCTCATCATTTCACCCCCTTTTGCTCTCTCCAAGATTATGGTATCATTCTCTCCAAATGAAGAAAATAGCTTTTGCGGCGCTTACGATAGCCTTCTTCTTCGTCCTTCTTCGCTTTGAAGAGGTTTCCTCGAAACTGCTCGATCAAGTGGTTGAGTGTTTTCGCCAAGGACAATATCATGAAGTTCTCCGCTTGACGGAAAGAAGGATTCAATTTGACCATGACGATATTTTGATGTTGAGAGCTCTCGCTTTTCTCAAGATGCAAGAAAAGGAAAGGGCTTATCCCTTGATTCTTGAATTGTCCCGTCACTCTTCCCCCCTTTTACTTGATCATTTATATTATTTATACTTGGAACAATTGATTCAAGAAAAGGATGTCGAAAAGATCATCTTTTGGGTAAAAGAAATGGAAGAACGCTTTTCTCATTCTCCTCTCCTTGTCCGTGCTTTTACCATCACCGCGAAAGGCCTCTTACGTCTCAATGCTCCTCGACAGGCTCTTTCCGTAATTCTTCGCTCTTTTTCTCCGTCTCTTTTGGGAGAAGAGAAAGGAGATACTTGGCTTTTATTGGCTCAATCCCTTCAGGCTCTTGGTTATTCTTACGAAACGATTTGGATTCTCAGAAGGGCTTACCAAGATTTCCCCCAGCGAGCTTCTGAAATAAGGTCTCTCCTTAAACCGATATTACCAAATTTAAAGCTCGATTCACTCTCTTCCACAGAGCAAATTTCTTTCCTCCATTTTTTCTTTACCTTAGGGTTTTTCGAAGAGATGAAAAGCATGTTTTCCCAGATCGTGACAGAAGATCTCTCTCCTTCTCTTGAACGGGAATACTTTATTCTGCGGGTGCGTGTTGCCCTGCGCCTCAACGCTCTTACCGAGCTAGAGCAAATCCTCGCCCAAAAGAAAGAGAAAAATACTGAGGAAATTCTCTTTTATCAAGGAGTACTTGCCGAACGGAGAGGACAATACTCTCAGGCGATACGTTTTTACCGCCAACTACTCGATCTCTTCCCGCGGGGTGCTTATCGTTTTGACATCTATAAAAACCTTACTTCGTGTTATCGAATTTTGGGAAAAGAACAAGAGTATGTTCGTACTCTTTCCGAAATTATTTCCCTTTTCCCTCAAGACGGTTCATTGCAGTGGGAACTCTTTCAATTTTTTTACCAAAAAGCTCAGTGGGATAAGGCAAAGGAAATTGCTCAGAAGATGGTGGCAATTCCTGAATACAGGAATAGAGCTCTTTTTTGGCTTTTTAAGCTGGATACAGGGGGATCGCAGGATCAGTATTTGCAAACCATCATAGAGACAGGGGAGGTAGATTATTACTATGTCCGGGCATGGCAAGAATTGAAGAGGAGAAATCCATCCTTTTTCAAAGTACCTTTTGAAAATAAATGGCCGGGACTCAAAGTCGAGGAAGCGGTTCTCTCTTCAACTCATTGGCAAAAGTATCAGCTTCTGCGCGAACTCCATCTCCTTGACCATGCTGAAGTTGAACTTCTCTTTCTCCATCGTCGATACCCCTCCTCTCTCTACCTGTACCTCGAGTTGAGCGATCTCTATCAATTGAAAGGTGACTACCGCCGAAGTATTCTCTACTCTCTCTACTTGCGAAATCGCTTACCTCAAGAAGTAGCCTATATACCCCAAAAATTAATCCGAAAAATTTATCCTCCCTTCTTCTTCGATTTCGTCGTGCGACTTCCCTACGCTCAGAAATTTGATCCTTATCTCTTCTTGGCCTTGGTTCGAGCGGAAAGTTCGTTCCAGGTTGATGCCGTTTCTCCTGCCGGGGCATTGGGGCTGGCTCAAGTTCTTCCCTCTACCGCCTCTTGGGTGGTGGAGAAAGGATGGGTTACCCTCAAACCGCAGGATCTTCCTTCCGATGAAGCAAGGCTCACCTACTTCCTCCTCCGTCCGGAAGTCAATTTGGAAATTGGTGCTGCCTACTTTACCTACTTACTTGAGCGACTGCAAGGAAACACGTACTTCGCCGTTTGTGCCTATAATGCCGGCCCGGGAAGAGTGGATCGGTGGATAAAACAACTTCCTTCGGATCTCGATGCTTTCGTTGAAGCCATTCCCTTTGCAGAAACCCAGAATTACCTCAAAAGAGTCATTGCCAACTATTTTTACTATTCCTTGCTCTATTGGGGAGACTTCGTTGAAAACTAAGCCATACCTAAGTATTTTTTGAATCGGGCAATCTCCTCTTCTCCTTCGAGTACCCCGATTTCCAACTTAATCTTTTTACTCTCCTGAGGCTTGAGGATAACGAGACGTCCTTCTTCCCTTTCTCGTTTCCGTCCCAAAGGAAAACAATTCCCTGGTTCCATTCCTAAAACATACTCTCCTTCACCGGTCATCTTCCATTCCGTGAAGTAAGGAAGGGCTTGAATGTCAAATTTCAAATAGACTCCGAGCTTCATTTTTTCATTGAGGAGGAGCGAAGCTCCATAACCATCTTCTAATGCTTTGGGATAATGGAGGTAGACTTTTTCGAAATAATCTTTCTGTGGTGCCTCAAAAGTATGCCAATATTCTTTACCCTCTTCTGCATGGGCATCACGAGGAACTGTTTTCGTTACCGGTAACAGTAACTTACTTCCCTCATCGAGAATGGGGTATCCGATATTCACATGGTAGAGAATCATGAAAGGGCTATTTTGCCACCCCTCATTGGTAATTTCATCTTCGATGGGGATTACCTTTTCTCCCAAGCGACTGGATATTTTCCTGTGCATGACCAATTTGTCTCCAAAAACGATTGCCTCTTTGACTTTTCCTTCTACCTGTATGAGGTAATCGTCACCTTGCCAGGTACCTTGGGCCGAAAGGAGATAAGCAGGGAGATAGGAGGCGCGTCCATGAAGGCCTAAGTCTTCTTCCTCTAAGAAAGGATGGGTAGAAACGTCTCGACAGGGAGCCCCGGCATAGGTGAGACCACAGGTGTTCAACAGTCCTCCATGGAAACCTCGTAACCACCCCAACCTTTCAGGTTCGAAGAAGTAGGGAGAGAGATTATGCGTTCCGGAACGCCAACCGATGCTGACCCCTTTGTAGCTTGTCCATGCAATATCCATGCCTCGGTCTAAAAGCACCGTATAATGAAGCCCACTTCCGGTAATGACGTCAATGATGCGTATCCCTCTTTCCAAACCGTCTTGGAGCTCTGCAACTCTCAATCCCCCAATTTGAGAAACATCTCCGACTCGTTTGAGAATTTCTTCTTTGGTCATTTCTTTGCCGAAAACAATAGCCATTTTATTCCCCCCTCATCTTTCGGAAAAAGGAAAATCCATCACTCGTTTTCAGTTTTTCTTCGGGTGTACTCCCCTTCTTTTGTAATTCTCGCAAGAAAGGAGGAACATCAAGCTCATCTTCGATAATAATCTTTTCCTCGATATCACCGAGAGCTGATTCTTCAGGCAATTCTTCCGAGGTTTCCGGTTCGAAGCGAGTGGCAATCACGGTTACGGTCAATTCGTTAGCAATATTTTCTTCAACCTTATATCCCCATAAAATATCAGTTTCGGTTCCTGCGGCGCGGGTGATAATATCGACAATTTCATTAATTTCTCCTAAGGTCATATCTGAACCACCGGTGATGTTGAGAATCACCGATTTTGCACCTTTTACTGAGATTTCAAGGAGAGGACTCGAAGTAGCCTCTTCGACTGCCTGTTTTGCTTTTTCCCGGCCTCTCCCGTGGCCAATGCCAATCCAGACCATGCCTGCTCCACTCAGGACAGTCCGTAAATCGGCAAGGTCTAAGTTGATGTCCTGAGGAAAAGTGATGAGATCAGTAATACCTCGAACTGCTTGATATAGAACGTGGTCAGCAACTTTAAAGCCCTCGAGCAAGGAAGTGTCCTTTTTGGAGACCTGGAACAGTCTCTCGTTAGGGATAACGATGAGCGCATCAACAACTTGTTGGAGGCGACGAATGCCTTCATTGGCTGCTAAGTTCCGCCTCTTTCCTTCAAAACCAAAAGGTTTTGTGGCCACCGCTAAAGTTAATGCTCCTGCTTCTTTAGCCAGCGAAGCGATAACCGGAGAGGCGCCTGTTCCTGTACCACCCCCCATGCAGGCAGTGATGAACACGAGATCCGACCGATCGATGAGCTGTACTAATTTTTCTCGATCTTGTTTCGCAGCTTCCTCGCCAATTCGTGGATCTCCTCCGGTGCCCAATCCCCGTGTCAGGTTGAAGCCGATTTGCAGTTTATGGGGGGCCAAAGACCGCTTGAGCGACTGAGTGTCGGTGTTTACCGCGATGAGTTCTACCCCTTGAAGACCTGCTTCGACCATGTGGTTGATGGCGTTATTTCCGCCTCCCCCTACGCCGATAACCTTGATAATACCCACTCTTTCTTCTTCTTTTTTGGCCTTTGGTTTTTCAGAAGTGCTTTTCTTCGATGTTTTTGAGGAGTCTGTTCTTTCCTTGGTCGGCATGGTTAATTCGGAATCATCATCTATTTTGGTAGTATCCCGGATGAGTTCTCTTTTAAAATCAATGCGCTCGGAAAAGCCTCTTTTTAGGCTTTTCTTTTTCAAGTTTGATCACCTCTTTTGCCAAGGAGATGTAATTTTGCGCCCCACTGGAATTGGGTTCGTACTCAATCACTGGTATGCCGTGACTGGTCGCCTCCGCTAAGGCAATATTGCGGTGAATGATGGTGTCAAATAAGCGGTCTCCAAAGTATTCACGGATTTCATTGATGACCTCACGATAGAGATTGGTGCGGGTATCGGCGATAGTAATGAGCACGTAAACCTCTGGGTCGTGTTTGAGGTTTTCTCGCATCAACTCTACTGTCTCCATGAATTCTTCTATGCCACGCATAGCGAAGTAATGGGGCTGAATGGTTACGATAATCTCGCGACAAGCCTTCAGTGCATTGATGGTTAATATTCCCAGTGAGGGAGGGCAATCAATGAGAATATAGTCAAAGGAGAGATTCGCTCTTTGGATGCTGTTATTGAGAAAATCTTCCCGCCCAATTTTGTCGATGAGACGATATTCAGCGCCGGCGAGATCGATATTGGCCGGTGCAAGGTACAAATTCGGAGTTCGTGTGGCAACCACGATTTCTTTGAGCTCCATTCGATAAGGACTCTTGGGCGGCTCGAGAATGTTTAAAATGGTTTTTTCGAATTCATTGGGCTCAAAGCCTAAACCTAAGGTAGAGTGAGCCTGAGGATCCATGTCGATAATGAGCACCTGTCGAGCATGGTAAGCCAAGGAAGCGCCAAGGTTAATGCAAGTTGTAGTTTTTGCCACCCCCCCTTTTTGGTTGGCGATAGCAATAATGCGCATAAACCCTCCTATACACTGAGCAGCTTATCTCTTGCCATTAATGTTAGCTTGAAAAATAAGAAGCGTCAAGAAAAGTTTTGATGTTTTCCATTAAGGAATCTTTCGCAAGGGTTCTCAAAGAGGGAACTTTTCTGTACAATTTCTGTTTTTAGGCTCGCATTCCATATCGGTGAACTTTGTAAGAAGGATAAACGGAAAATTGGGAATCGTTACCGTCGGTGGTAAGGTAGCGATGTAAAGGATGATTTCCGCTACATACGTCACGCAATACAGCTTCTGTAAATCCCTTCCTTTTTCTCTTGTTCATCTAACCGTCCTTCCAAGTAAGGAGGCAGCTGTTCGGCGTACATTCCCCGATCAATAATTTCGGTCATCGGTGTTTTCACGTGGGAAGGGTTTACTACCGTGACGGCAATGTTTTTCGATACTCCTTCAAGAAGGATGTTTTCGCTGAAACCCATCATGCCATGTTTTGAAGCTCGGTAAGGGCTGTGGCCAGGAATTGAAGCAAGTTTTGCCGAGGTAGAACCCAGATTGATAATTCTTCCGCCGGTGGGTTGCTTTTCCATAATCCGAAAAGACTCTTGGCAGCAGAGAAATACTCCGGTAAGATTGACTGCTATGGTTTTGTTCCATTCTTCAAGCGTTACTTCAGTAACTGGGGGAGAAAGGGAGTCGCGCCCAGCGCTATTGACAAGGATATCTAACCTACCCCACGTATTTATAACCTCTCGAAAGAATTGAATGACTGTAGGTTCGTCAGTCACATCGCCACACCTGCCGAAACATATTTTCCCCTTTTGCTTTGATGTCGCGGAGTACTCTTCCATTCTCTGACCGTTAACATCTATCAAAGCGACCTTGCATCCATGCATGGCAAAGAGTTTTGCCGTAGCTTCGCCGATTCGAGATGTGCCTCCAGTAATAATAGCCACTTTCCCACCGATTGTTTTTGCCTCATCCACTTTTTATTCCTCCCCTATTTTTGGGTCTCGGTAAAGTGGATGACTCCCCCCTCGAAAATCCACAAATCCGTCTTATCTCATTTTATTGATTGCCACAAGATTATTTAACAATGTTAGCTATGCCTTTCGCGGTAGTGATGACGCTTAAACCAATGGCCATAAGAGCAAAAGGAACTTATTGCACATCGTGACTGGAAGCAATGTAGGCATTCCAGCTTGATCTCAAGTGATGAGGCTCCTCGGTCGGAGAAAGCAGAGTGGGCATTGCTTCTCTTAAATTATTTCCTCGATAATCTCTATGGTCCTAAGGATATCCTCCCGAGTAACCTCTTTTGAAGTGATGAATCGCACCACAAATTTCCCTGCAGGAGTAACTAAAACTCCCTTTTCTTTCAGTTTCTCAGCAAAAGCCCAAGCGGTATAGCCACTTCCTTCAAGATTGGCCAATACAAAATTGGTATGAACTCGTGAAAGGTCGACATGTATTCCTTGGAAATGAGTGAGTCCTTGAGCTAAAAGGAAGGCGTGATAGTGGTCTTCTTGAAGGCGGTTAATGTTTTCCGGCGAGAGAGCCATAATGCCGCAAGCGCACAGCCAACCGGTTTGTCGCATTCCCCCACCAAGCATTTTTCGATAGCGCTCCGCTTCGACTATAAAATCTCGTGATCCGGCGAGTAATGAACCTACCGGAGCTCCTAAGCCCTTAGAGAGGGAAACCATCACCGAGTCGGCATATTGGCAGATTTCTCGAGCCTCTCTTTTTAAATAGATTGCGGCGTTAAAAAGTCGTGCCCCATCAAGGTGCACGGCAAGTCCTCTTTTTTCGGCGAACATCTTGATAGCTCGGAATTTTTCAAGGGGAGGGACAATACCTCCATATCGGTAGTGGGTGTTTTCGAGGCAAATGAGACGGGTACGAGGATAGTGGATATTTTCCGGACGAAGAGCTTGAACGATAGCCTCAACCTCGGGAGCTCCATCTTCTCCGCGGAGCGGTTTTACATTTAATCCGGCAATCGCCCCAATTCCACCGGTTTCCGAGGTAACGATGTGAGCATTCTCTTCGACAATCACCTCTTCACCTCTACGCGTGTGCGTGAGTAAGGCTACCAAATTTCCCATGGTTCCACTGGGAAGGAAAAGAGCTCGTTCTTTTCCTAAAAGGGAAGCAGCCATTTCTTCTAATTCCCTTTGGGTTGGGTCTTCACCGTACACGGAATCTCCTAAGACGACTTGAAAGGCGAATTTTTTCATTGTTTCCGTGGGAAGAGTGATGGTATCCCTCCGCAGATCAATAACTCTCATTTCCCTCTCCCTCCTTTTTCGGAAAAATAGAGGTGAACATCTCCTTGAATACTTCTCTCTCTTCTAACTCAATCTTTTCGCCTCTCTTAATTTCTTCTACACAGTACCCCACTATGCTCGCCGAAATCATTCGTACCAGCTTTTCTCCTGAGATGGGAGTCCCCTTTTTGGTCATCATAGTTCCTAATCTCGCTGCTAATTTATCCCATATGGTTTGGAGGTGAGTCAAGATTTGCTGCATTCTCTGGCACGCTTCCGGGTGGGTTAAGAGATCAAAACCGACTCGATGGAATAAGAGGACGAATTCTCGCTCACGTGCGAAAAAGTCAAAATGATGATCGATGAAAGAGCGGATAAGGTCTTCTTTCTGGGGAAGAGTAATGAGTTCATCAATGTTCGAAGCGACTTGTTGAATTACTCTTTCCAGGAGAGTCATGAGCAAATCTAATTTACTCTCAAAATAGTAATAGATGGTTGATTTTTTCACCCCTGAGAGTTCGGAAATTTCTTCAAGTGTAGCATCGAAAAAGCTCTTTTCCGCAAATACCTTTTTTGCGGTTTCAAGAATTTTCTGTCTCTTATCTTCACCCGAATCCATGGCTCACTTCTCCATCTCTCATTGTGACGGTTCTAAAAGCTATACTTCACTTCCAAAAAAAGCGTGTCGGCGATATTTCCTAAAGTGCTCCCCGGTGCACCACTACTTAGAGAATAAGAGAGGGTCGTGCTCCAACCACTTTTGGGCTTATATTCAACACCAACGATATTGACCATACTCCCGTCGTGAAGACTCAACACTGAGTTAAGGAATGGTTTCCATTTCTCATCATCACTTGTCCAGTGGGTGACAAAGTAGAGGTAAGGAGAAATGTTATCCCCTTCTTCCCAGGGGTTACCGAGGAGGTAATTGAGATTGGCGTAGAAATTATTATGGGTATAATCGATCCCTAAGCTTGCCTTGAGATAGGGTTCAGCAAAAATGGGTGTTTCCGAAACGGTACTTCCGTTTACCAAGACTTGATTGGTCCACTTTTCTGGGAAAACGAAAGCGAGGTCTCCTCGGACGGTAACGCCCTCAAGACCGCTAATGGTTCCCTGGAGTTCGAGGCCTACGATTGAGCGTCGTGGGTAACCGGCAAATACCTGAACAGAGGTTGATCCATCACTGAGCAGAGTAACCTCACTTCGGTATGGGAAGGACGAGAGGTAGTAACCCTCTTGGAAACTCAAGGCGAGATCGAAATTTCCGATTCCGCCTCGCAAGCGCAAGGCCCAAATGGGTGAAAGAAAGTTCACCAGTGGGGCTGTTTCTTCAAGAGTAAATGCAGTTTTTTCTTCATCAAAGCCAATAGCTGTCGCAAGAGGAGAAAGAATCATGTTCTCTTTCACTACTTGGGGAAGAAAATGGGAAACAAAGGAAGGTTGCCAGAAAATTTCCAAAGACCAATTGTTACTGAAGTACCATTCAAGATCAAGAGCAGGAACAGGAATTTTCTCTTGAAAACTTTCTGAATCCATAGAAAGCGAGAAAGGACGAGGATTGAGAAGATCGACGGGGCTCGCTACATCACTCGCTCCCCAAGTGATCTCGAGAAGACCCAGGCGAAAATCAACATCCTTCCAAGGAACAGCGCTCCCCTGAAGATAGAGTTCTTGGAGGCGTACAGGACGTATTTTGTTTTCATCTTGATATTTTAAAAGGAGCGCTCCCCGAAGATAGTATCCTTCCCCTAAATCGAGGGAATAAGAAGTATCAACACTCACTCCCCAATCGAGACGAGAAGTAGTCGTTTCGTATGACATTTTTCCACTAATCGTTCCGCTCCATTCTCCCCCTAAAGCAATCGATGAAGAGAAACTAATCATGAAGCAAAAGAGAAGCAAAAACCCCCATTTTTTAGGCATATCTCTCACCTCATAGAGAAGGTTTTTGAATGGTCCGAACGGTGAAGAAATCCTCTGCTAAGGGGATGTTTTCTTCAATGGTTTCCACAGTAAAGAGGGTGGTACTTCCTTCTTTGTTGTCGGTGAAATTCATTTTCAAAATGCGGATTGTACCATCTTCCCGTTCTTCCACTTTCTTCACCTCTAAGGTTTTCCATACATTCCCCTCTCTATCGAAAAAATCAATCTTTTCGAAGTAGAATTTTTCCTTATTAACTTTCATATAAAGCTTGGAATAACTTGCGTCTTCTTCCTTCGGATAGAGTTCTAAGTGATAGGAGGTCTCATCTTCTCCGACTAATTTGCTCTCGTAGTCTTCTTTTCCATAGTCTTGACCAAAATCTTCGTAACTGAAATTTGTACCGGCAAATTTTTCCTTCTTTCCGGAACCGGCGATGAGCCTCACTTTTTTATAAGCAGGCATGTAGAGGTACATTTTCTCACCGCCTTTTATGCTGAGCAAGGTTACGTTTTTCACTTCAGCGGGGCTGAGAAAACGAACGATGAGAGAAGTAGTATCATCACCTTCATCCTTAGAGTACATAACCACTTCGCGAGTTTCTTCTTTCCCCTTGGAATCAGTTAAGGTCATTTTCCCTTGCATCCTTTGAGTCGCGAAATCGCCTTGTTTTTCCTTCATGGTATCGAGAATTTCCTCTGCGGTAAGACCGAAAGCAATACTGGTGATACAACTGATGACGAACACAATACTCAGAGAAACCACCATAAGCTTTTTCATGCTTATTTCCCCCTTTCTTCTCTATTGTTTTTGAAATATTCACCCAGGTGCAAAATGAGCGGGAGAACGAGAAGAGTGTAAAAAGCGCTCAAAAGAAGAACCGTGGCTATTAAGGGTCCAAACATGCGAAGCATTCCGATGCGGGAAAAACCAAGGACGTAAAATCCACCTGCTACTCCCAGGGCATTCAAGAGAATGCCGCGTCCGGTATTACGGATGGTGTTATCAACTGCCAAGCGGGCATCTCTATAATTCAGCTCTCCATACCAGCGGGAGAGAAAATGAATGTTATAGTCGACTCCTGCACCGATGGCAATACTGGCGATGGTTAGGGTAGCCACATTCAATGGAATACGGAACAATCCCATGATGCCAAATGAGGAACAGATAGTCAAAAGGAGCGGGACAATTCCCGCTGAGGCTTTGCGGATAGATCGGAATTGGAATATTAAAAGGGCGAAAACAATGAGGAGTGCTAAGACCATGCTTCGCATTTGGTCGGAAAATAATTTGCTGTTTACGTAATCGTTAATAACTGGTGTACCGGTTATCCGGTAATCGATATGGAGGGAGCCGTTTGGAGAAGGAACATAAGCTTCTTCATCAAGAACCTCGTAAAATACAAAGTCCAGTTTTTCTCCTAAGGAATGACCGGAGATTGTTTCTATAGTTTTGCGGAAAGCCGAAACCTTACGACTTTTTGCTACTCTCTCTATTGAATTTGCTAAAATCCCCGCTAAGTAACTCGCTTCATCTTCCGTAAGTTCTAAAGTTTGCGCAAGGATTTCTTCTTGCAGAGTACCGTCAAGGAGAGCATTTTGCAGTGCTTTTTCCACCTCCCCCGTGGTTAACCCTAAATCTTCGATCTCTAAAAGAGCGTCGCGAACCACCTCGCTCGTGAAATCTCCTTCCTTGGTTATGAATTCTTCCCATGGTTTGGTAACAAACTCTTCCACGATTTGCTTAAGGGATGGAAGAGAAGCGACATCGATTCCAAAAAGTCCGAGATCTTCTATGATAGTGTTGATCAGTGCATCTTTACCTGCTGGATCAGTGACCGGAACCTTGTCCACTTTTTGCGGCCTTTGGGCTAAAAAGGTTTTGAGTGCTTTGAGGTCGCTTCGAAGCTCGGCAGAAGAGGTTTCCTCAGCTCGGAATTCGATAATTGTCTCGGTGCCATCATCATTCATACGACCTTTAATGTAATCATTGTCTTGCGCGAAAAACCACAAGTTGTCGATTTTATCTTGAGAGGCAGGAATAGCTTTCCAACCGTCTAATGCCTGGTTTAAATCGATGAAGAACGAAGCTATCGAGGAAGCATCCTTGAAAGCCCGGTACCGACTGGCATATTGCGAAATACGGATCATCTCCCGAAGCACAAATGGTTCCCGCACTTGCGAAGCAGAAATCCATAGGTAATTGTAATCAGTACTTCCGAAACGATTTTTGAAGTATTCTAAAAGGAGGGTGACCGGGTGATTTTCTCCCATTTGCATTTTTACCGTGGTTTCAGTTTGAATCTGAGGAATACCGAGCATAAAAATAATGACTATTACAACGAGGATTCCTATAACGATACGCTTGTGGTGAAGTACCGCGCGGCTTAAAAGGGTGAGAAACCAGTTAATGCGGTCTTTTTTACTGACCACATCGTTATGATCAAAATGCTTGGGAATTTGGGAAGGAGAAAAGAGCCGATAAAAAGCGGCCAAGGAGAAAAGAGTCAAGATAAGACCGTTAAAAACTCCTAAGGCGGCATACTTTCCTAAGTCGGAAATAGGTTTGACATTAGCAGTTAAGAAGGAAAGAAATCCCGCGATGGTGGTTAAAGCGCTCATGAGAATGGGAATGAAAACTCCGTGCATGGTCTTCTCCAAAGCGACGGGTATTTCTTCCCTCGTTCTCTCTTCATAGTAGCGATTGACGAAATGAATGCCGTAAGCAGTAACTAAAGCGAGAAGCATAACCGGTAAAGCGGTGGACATCGAGGTTAATGGTTCTCCTTGGGTGACTATGGCACCGAGAGTCCACAATGCAGCGAGAAAGGCGATGATAATAGGGATGAATACTCCTTGGAGGTTTCGGAAACCGAGGTAGAGAATGAAGAGGAGAACGAGTACACAGAGAGGAGTTAAAAAAGCCATATTTTCCTGCGCACTCCGTGAGATTTCTCGGACAATAATGGGAAAACCGAAGTACGTGATTTTGACGTTAAGGGACATAGCATTGACTTCTTTTTCCACTTCTTGGGTTGCTTGTGCCTCTATAACGCCATCGTAAAAGGAGATGGCGACAATGGTCCCTTTCCCATCTTGAGTGACTAATTTTCCCCATATGAGTTCATCTCTTTCTAAGTCTTGACGGAGTTTTTGAGCTTCCTCAAGGGTGGTGGGGAGCACGTCGACAACTTCTTTTACTTCTATACCGTAATCGGTGGTCACAATTTTGGGCATATTGGTGAGAGCGGTAACATTTTGTACCACCGGGAGAGCCTTAATTCTTTCCACCACTTTTTGTAAGGTGGTGAGGTTTTCCGGGGTGAAGAGATTGTCGAACTCTAGAGCAACAATCATACTCTTTTTTTGAAAGCCGGCGAAAGTATCACTGAGAGAATTGTAGAATGAAACTTCCGGATCATTTTGGGGAACGTATTTGGTGATGTCATCTTCAACCCGCAAATAGCGGAGCTGAACGAGAGTAAAAAGCGAAACCGCGGTGGTAATGCCAAGAACAATCCAAGCATGCTTCAGAATCCATCGGATGAAAGTCTGCACCGTTCCACCTCCAAAACTTCCCATGTTAAACCGAACGTTCAGTCGAATAGCTCTATTATATTCATTTCCTCTTTCTTTGACAATCCCGGCAATAAAAAAAGCGGCTATCTTTGATAGCCGCTTTTTGAGCTAAAAGTTAGTCTAAGACTCCTTTTTTTTGGCCATTGAGACCCAGATACCTAAAAGACCGAGGACAATTTTCACAACCGCGTGCCACGCTGGCTCAGTTCCTAAGGGGAGACCTGGAATCAAGCCTAAGATTCCCATAATGAGTAAAAGCCAACTATAAATCGTTAACAATAACTTCACCATTCTTGATCACCCTCCTTCAATATAATTGAATACACGAACTCGGTTGATTCCAAATACTCTTGTCCCTTACTCTTTCTCCCTTTTACCACTTCCCTCCTCTCTTTTTTATTTTATTATATATTTTACCGTTCATTTTTTCCAGGCGTTGTGATAACTTCCCAGAACCCGAAGAAAAATAGCCTTGGCCGAAAGCTCGGTTAGGAGCTCTCTGTAGCACTCTTCTTTAAGGTTTCCCTCCCAGTCAATGTAAAAAAGATATTCCCAGGGCTTACCGGGTTGGGGACGAGATTCTAACTTGAGAAGGTTAACTTGCCTCCGGGCAAAAATACCCAACGCCTCGTACAAACTCCCAGGACGATTTTCTAAAGCGAAGACACAAGAAACTTTGTCGTGGTCTTGAGAGGGTTGAAAAGAGGTAGAAATAATAATAAAACGAGTAAAATTCCTCGGATTGTCTTCAATTTCCTCTTCTACGATATGTAATCCGTATTTGAGAATGGCCTCTTCACTCGATATACAACCGCTTCCCTCGCCGAATTCTGCGGCTCGACGAGCTGCTTCTTCGGTATTGCCTACGTTCATCACCTTCACTCCTCGGAGAGATTCGAGAAATCTACTACACTGGGCAAAACCCTGAGGATGGGCAAAGAGCACTCGTAAGGAATCACGCGATGTACCGGGGAAAATGCCCAAATGTTGTGACACACGAATGAATCGTTCTCCCACCACAAATATCTGGGGAAACTCCAAGAGGAGGTCGAAATTGTGATGGATACTGCCGGTGATGGTATTTTCTAAGGGTACAATGCCGTAGGCAGCAATTCTTTCCTGTACTTTCTCGAAAATTTCGCGAAAATTACCACAGGGGAGAGGCTCCGCTTCAGGGAAGGAACGCCTGGCTACTTGGGAACTAAAGGAACCGACCTCTCCTAAAAAGGCAACTCGCAAGGGATGAGAAGGTGTTGCGACAGAAGATTCTGCCCGAGGTTGTTCCCTGTGCTTCCGGAGTTCTTTGCCCACCAAGATGCTCACTACTTCAAGTTCATTCATGAGGCGTCGGAATTGTTCCGGGTATAAGCTCTGTGGTCCGTCGGAGAGGGCCTCTTCAGGATGGGTGTGGACTTCCACCATGACTCCGTCCGCACCACATGCTACTGCCGCGCGTGCCATGGGAATGACCTTTTCCCGTAATCCAGTGCCGTGGCTGGGGTCAACGACGATAGGCAGATGAGAAAGATCCTTAACGAGAGGTATGGCAGTAAGGTCAAGGGTGTTGCGGGTCATTTTTTCGATACCTCGAATGCCTCGTTCACAGAGAATAACCTGAAAGTTACCCAAACTCAGGATGTATTCCGCGGCTAAGAGAAAGTCTTCTATGGTAGCGGACATGCCTCTTTTGAGGAGTACCGGCTTTCCCAGGGAACCCACTCTTTTGAGGAGGTCGAAATTCTGCATGTTGCGAGCACCGATTTGAATGATATTGGCGTATTGGGCAACGAGATAGGCATTTTCAGGACTGGTGGCTTCGGTAATAACCGGCAAACCGAATTCCTCGCGAGCACGGGCGAGGATTTCCAGGCCCTCTTCTCCTAACCCTTGAAAGCTGTAAGGAGAGGTTCGAGGCTTAAAGGCCCCTCCCCGGAGAATGTGAGCACCGGTGCGTTTAACAACTTCAGCGATGCGGAATAGTTGGTCTCGAGATTCTACCGCGCAAGGTCCTGCTATCACGGTGAGCGTGTCTCCCCCAATTTCTACATCTTTTATCCGGATCACGGTTCTTGACGAAGTGAAAGCCCGATTGGCCAATTGGAAAGGCGTATCAACTTCGACGATCCGTTCTAACCAATGGGAAGGGATCCATTCTTGAACGGGAAATGATTTTTCCGTTACGGCAATGGTTTTCTCCTTTCCTACCTCCAAGAAATGTAATCGTATACCCTTTTTCTTCAAGCCCTCTTGCAAGTCGTCTTTCTCTTTTTCCTCTAAAACTCGTGCGAGTATGATAATCAAGATCGTCCCTCCGTTAAGTGCAATTCTGATGATAAAAGATAATTTATTTTTGGAGAAAAAGTCAAGAAGGTTCTGAAGGTTCTCTGCGCGAGAGAAAAAGTTCTCCAGCTTTACGGATTTCGGTGAGACATGCTTGGCATTCCCGAATCGATCCTTGGAGGTCAAATCCACGCATGAAAAGGTGACCCTTGAGGGTACACCGAAAGGCATCGAAGAAATATCGAACGGTCAAAAGAACCCCCTCGAAGAGCCTTTCTCCTTGGGTTGCTCCTACCGCCAAAAGAAAGCCTTCTTTCGGAGGAAACTCTTCTTTGAGGAGGTAACGTCTTGCCCAGAGAACTTGGGTGCGGTCGATGAAGGCTTTGAGTGGAGCGGGAACTCCGTAGAAAAATACGGGGGTACTCAGGACAATCTGGTCGGCTGAAAGGAGCTTTTCCAGAGCATTTTTCATGTCGTCTTGAAGGATACAGTACCCCGTTTTTTCGCAAAAGCGGCAACCTCGGCAAAATTGAAGATTCATTTCCGAGGGAATAATGGTCTCTACATGGCTTTGAGCGGTTGGCGTTCCCAAAAAGACCTCGAGCATGTAGTCGCTGTTTCCTTTCCTTCGAGGGCTCCCCAGAATGGCTACCACTTTTACCATGTTTCAATTCTTCCTGTGGATTACTTCCGGATTGACCAGGTATTGAGGAATCTCACCTTGCAGGGCACGAAGCATATTCTCTGCTGCGATGATCGCCATTCTCACTCGGGTTGTCTTGGAAGCGGAGCCGATATGGGGAGTCAAAACCACGTTAGGAAGCTCCAAGAGCTCTTTTTCTATCTGTGGCTCCTTTTCAAACACGTCAAGTGCTGCACCAGCAATCCACCCTTCTTGGAGTGCTCGTACCAGAGCTTTCTCATCCACTACTTCTCCGCGAGAAGTATTAATGAGGTATGCCTCTTTTTTCATCAATTTGAGTTCTTTCTCTCCGATGAGGTGGTAAGTAGCACTGGTGAGGGGAACATGGAGGGTAACGAAGTCCGCCTCTTCAAGGAGTTGAGGAAGGGCTTGATATTCTACCGACCACCTTTCCTCTTGGGGGAGTCTTTGCCGGTTATAGTACCATACCTTCATGTTGAATCCCTGTGCTCTCTTCGCTACTGCTTTTCCGATTTTACCTAAGCCCACGATGCCTAAGAGCTTCCCGTACACGTCATTACCCCAAAAGAGGAAGGGATCCCATCCCTGGAAGAGAGCAGAACGAGTGAAGCGATCTGCCTCAACCACACGACGAGCCACGGTAAGAAGGAGAGCCCAAGTGAAGTCGGCGGTAGTTTCGGTGAGCACGTGAGGAGTATTCGTCACCATAATACCGCGCTTCGTTGCTTCCTGGACATCAATGTTATTGAACCCTGCAGCATAGTTAGAGATAACCAGAAGAAAGGGCCCCGCTCTTTCCATCACTTCTCTATCGATTCGGTCGGTAAGGAGAGCGAGAAGACCCTTCTTCCCTTCTACCTTCCGTAATAAGATTTCCCGAGGAATCACTCCATCATAGTCACTTACTTCTACCTCGCAAAATTCTCGCAGCTTCTCCAAACCCTCCTCGGGAATATGGCGAGTTACGAATACGATCGGCTTGTCCATAGGTATACTTCCATCCTCGACTTCTTTTTTCGCCAATCATCCTCCTTCGAAGATGGGTTTTTCTTCTCGGAAATGCCACTCCTTAGGATTTTCCAAATATTCATAGGTGTTAAAGAGGAGATTATAGTGGCGGTATTCTTCTGAAGCGAGAAAGTCCAAAAAATCTCTTACCGCTTTTTCGCTCGTTGCGTGCATCTTTTCCACGTAGAATTGGTGGGATTTCGACTCCAAATCCATAGCAACCTGAATGACTTCTAACTCGTAATTCTGAGGAACAAAGAGAGTATCGATGTTCTTTTTGGCTTCGGTGAACACATTCTCAAAGTATTCCTGGGTTGATTTTCTTATTCCTCCCCATCCCTCAAAAACGAAATTTTCTCCGCTTTTGATACGATGGTATCCTTCCTGAATTTTTTCTATGTGGATGAGTTCTTCATCAGCTAATCTCTTCAACACCTCTTTACTGAGAGGGCTTTCCACTCGTCCTAACCCCTCTAAGTAAAAATTTCGTCCCTCTTCTTCCATGTGTAGGGCTTCTTGGAGAATATCTTCCAAGTTCATTTTCTCTCCTCCCTTCTCTTGATTACTAACCAGTTGTAGTTCGATTTTCCATACTTATTCCCTTTCGTTTTTACTAAAGCATATTTTCCCTTGATTTTGTTACCGTAAACAGTGATAAGAATTTCCTCTTCTCCCCATTTTTCTTCGTCATACCATCCTCGGTCCCAAAGAGCCACCTTTCCTTTGCCGTATCCTTCGACAATCTCTCCTTCAAAATCGGCATACTCTAAGGAGTGATCATCTACAGCAATTGCTAATCGCTTTTCTCCCTCATGGATGGGGAAGGAACGAGGGAGAGCCCAACTTTTTAAAACACCATCTTTTTCTAATCGAAAATCGAAATGATGGTGGGAAGCCCAATGTTCTTGGATGGCGAAAATCCCTTTTTCCATAATCACCCCTTTGAGTGTGTTTTCTCATTATAACCCAAACACGTTTCTATTATTCACTCTTTGTGGTACAATAACCTTACATTAAGAGTTTATTGAGGAGGACCCGATGCAAGAACTTCCTTTGCGGTGCAAAAATTGTAAAGCTTTGATTACCCCCGATGACCTTACTGAAATTGGTCTTTACAAAGTACCGGCTTATCGGGGATCAGCGTATATACGGTACATTTGTTCTTATTGCCGCGAATTCGGTGAAGTGACCTTTAGTTTGGAAAAAATGGAGGACATTGTTCGTATCACTCGAAAGAAGAAGCGGGAAAAGCCAAAGGGACAAATCACCATTGATGAAATCATTGAATTTCATAGAGAGTTGGAAAAGTTGAAAAATGTTGATTTCTTAAAGGATCTTTAGGGATTGCCAAGATGAAAACCAAGGAGGAACTCAAAGAATTATTTCAGAGTCTTTTAATGCCGGAATTGGGCGCTCTATTTCGTACTGCTTTGCGCATGACTCGAAACCGCGAAGATGCTGAAGACCTTGTGCAGGAAGCAATTACCAAAGCGTTTTCGGCTTTTGATCGTTTTGAAGAGGGAACCAATTTTCGTGCTTGGATATTTCGAATTCTTACCAATACCTTTATCAACAATTACTATCGGGTTCGGGATAAACAGAAGCTCCCCTCCTTAGATGAAATGGAGGAAGATACTTCATTCCAACCTGCTTTCAAGGGCACTACCCCCGAAGAAGCGTTGCTCAACACTCTCACGAAGGAAGATATTTTGAGAGCTATAGAAAGTATACCCTTAGAGTTCAGGGCGGTAGTTGTTTTAATCCTCATCGAGGGCTTCTCCTATAAGGACGCTGCCGAAGTTTTGGGTATTCCTATAGGGACGGTTATGTCTCGTCTCCATCGAGGAAGGAAGCTCTTGCAAAAGATACTCTGGGAATATTCGAATCGAAAGAATGCCTTGAAAAAGGAGAATGGACGAGAATGGACTGTGAAGAGGTCGTAAAAAAATTATATTTCTATCTGGACCATGAGATTTTGACCGAAGAAGAGCGGCGAGAATTTGAAGAACACCTGGAAAAGTGCCGTCAATGTTGCCAAAAATTCCAATTTGAACAGCAACTGTGGCGCCTCATCCGTGAGAATGGGTTAATGGAGTCTATTCCTGACACTTTTCTCAACCGAATCGAAAACGTTATTGCCCGTTTCTAAAAGGAGGTTGACTTCTCCTGAATACCCATCGTCCTATAGCGATGAAAACTCTTGCTCAGTCGTTAGTGGAAAGTTATCGAAAGACTGAACGCATTACCAATATCGAACGGAAAGAATTTCCTTCTCGCCATAAGATTATCGAGATCACCGAAGAATTACGGGAATTGCTCTTTCCTGGCTATTTAGGAAGGACTCGGCTGTGCTGGCTCAACATAGAGTACGTGGTGGGGAGTAAGCTGGATCATCTCTTCACCGGACTTAGTGAAGAAATTGCTAAGGCCTTTAAGCAAGACCCAAGTACTGCAGAGCAATTGTGTTTCGAATGCCAAGATCGAGCGTGTCATGAAACCGAGGTGTTTTTCCAAAAACTTCCTACCATCCGGGAAATGCTCGATGATGATGTCCAGGCTGCTTACGACGGTGATCCGGCAGCAAAGAGCTTTGAGGAAATTATTTTGAGTTACCCTTGTGTCATTGCCATATCGATATATCGCATGGCCCACGAACTTTTTGTGCAGGGTATTCCACTCATCCCTCGCATGATGACCGAGTATGCTCATAGTCTCACCGGGATTGACATTCATCCGGGGGCGAAAATCGGCCGAAGTTTCTTCATTGATCATGGTACCGGGGTGGTCATTGGTGAAACTTGTGAGATTGGTGATCATGTGAAAATTTATCAGGGAGTCACCCTTGGTGCCCTCTCTTTCCCGAAAGATGAAAGAGGAAGACTCATCCGGGGGACGAAGAGACACCCCACCATCGAAAACCAAGTCACCATTTACGCAGGAGCGACCATCTTAGGAGGAGAAACGACTATTGGGCAGGGAAGTGTTATTGGAGGAAACGTATGGCTCACCCATTCCATTCCTTCCCATACCAAAGTAGTTATTGAGGAACCCCGTCTTCGGTTCATTGAAGCCAAAAAATGACGTGGCGTTGGCATCTTTTTCTCCTCTTTTTGTGGAGTGCTCTTTTCGTCATGGTTCTCTCTCTTTCTTTTTGGTTGTGGTTCTTTCTCTTGTATCTTTTTCTCGGTGTTTGGTTCCTTTGGGGAATTCGTTACGCCCGATTGGTTTTTTCTTTTTCTCGGAGTAAGGGAGTTCCCATACACCGCTCTTTGAGGTATGCTTTCACTGCATTCTTTCACTATCCTACTTTTTTGTGGGACATTCGTCTCCGTTTATCGTGTACCGAAGAGGAGAAAAGAGCTTTCCTCCACGCTTCTCAGCAGATTACCGGGGTAACCATGCCCAGTTCTTTCTTGTGTCCATTCTGTAAAGTGGAGATTCGCTCCGCTCTCTGTACGGCATCTGATCAAGCCATAACCGTTCAGAAAACTCCTCTCCTTTGCCCTCGCTGCAAAACCCAGCTTGACGGTTGTCGGTATTGTCTCTTTTTTGAGCCGGAGAGAGGGAGTTTTGGGGGAACGTTAGAAGCGGGTAAGTGTACCCGTATAAAGAGAGTGCAGCCGGTGGAAGAGATTTGCTCTCCATGGATTGCTCAAAGGCTGAAGGAGATGGGATGGCATACGCTTCATGCCGGTATTCCCATCACCGATTCTTTTTCTCGACCGGAGAGATGTCGTTTCTTCCAATTTGACGAAACGAAAACGCGTCTCGACCGTATTCCTTGTATGGGCAAAACTCGATTCTTGCTCCTCAAGTTAGAAGAGGAACTCTACTCCCACTCCTCTTCAGGTTCTCGTTCGGTCTGAGCAGCGGAGCTGGCGAAGTCAAACCCGAGGATAGAGCTCATTTCGCTGTTAATTTCTTGCAAGAGGGAAACAAGACGATCCTGGGCTTGAAAATAGGAGAGAATCACCGGGTGGGAGAAGGCTTTTTGACGAACCTCTTCCATTTCGGCAAAATCCTCATCGGTAACCTCTCGTTGCAGGGCGATATGATTTAAACGTTCTTGTGCTTCTTCAAGCTTATGGAGCAGACCCATGGCCTCTATGTTGTTTACCAAGATGGATCGCGTACTTTCAAAGTCTTGAAAAGACTGAGTAGTAATGATTTTCTCTGCCAAAGAACGAGCCGCATCCTTTACGTCATCAGACATGAACAAGCTTCCCACAAGGCACCTCCAAAACTTTTTTCCTATTATAGACTTTGAACGGGAAAAAATCCATGCTCCCTGAGGAAATCTTGGTTATCGGGAGGTGGTGTGGTACTATACCCGAAAAAGGAGGGATGGTATTGACTCCAAGGCTGAAAGTAGCAATTATCGGGTTAGGAAAGGTAGGTGCTACCATTGCTTTTACCCTCCTCTTCCAAGGGTTCGCCGATACCATCTTCTTAGTGAGTCGGGACGAAAAGCGGGCTTGGGGAGAGAAGTATGACCTCTTGCACGCTCAAGCTTTCCTCAATCATCAGACGAAGATAGTGACACTACCCTTAGAAGAAGTTACCGAGAGCGACCTCATCATCCTCACTGCTTCTATCCCTGTAGTCAACATGACCAGTCGACTCGAACTCCTCGAAGGGAACGTGACTCTCTTCAAAAGCATTATTCCGCCTCTTGCTCGGCAAAATCCTCAAGCTATCTTCATCGTTATCACCAATCCGGTAGACATCATGACCTATCTCACCGTGAAGCTCAGTGGTTTCCCTTCCTCTCGAGTGATTGGGACCGGTACTTTGATCGAAAGTGGTCGTTTCCGTTCGCTCATCGGACTCTACAGTGGGATTCATCCGGGAGATGTTCACGCTTACCTTCTGGGAGAACATGGAGAGGAAACCTTTCCTGTCTTCAGCTCTGCTCAGGTAGGGGGGAAGAAATTAACTCGTACACTTCCAGTATGCAGGCGAGAGTGCCCCAGGAAAACGATACAAGAAGTCTTTGAAGAGGCAAAAGGCGGAGGGATGGAGGTCTACCACCATAAGGGGTACACCAACTACGCCATTTCCCTGGCCTGTCTCACCTTGATTGAGGCGATTGTCAAAGATAGTGGAAAAATTCTTCCCGTGAGTACTCTTCTTGAGGGGCAGTATGGCATTCACGGCGTTTGCCTCTCCCTCCCTGCGGTGATTGGGAGAGAGGGGATATTGAAGACGCTCGATCTTGACCTTACTCCTGAGGAAATACAAGCTTTGTACCGTGCTAAGGATAAGTTACTGGCGATCATCCGCTCACTCGGCGAGTATGAGTCTCTTGGTGGTGATATTGCCCGATAGAGAGCGAGTGATTTCTCCTCATTCCCTGCCCCAAACCTCTTTTGACGTCACTCGTAGAGTGCGCGAATCTTTGAGGAGGTGAATGAGTTCCCGAGAAGATTTCCAAAACCAATCCTTGAAAGAATCTCTGGTGCTTGTAGAGGAGAGGCGCGGCTTAGGAGCAGAAATTTTGGCCGGAATTTACGCCTTGGAAGAGAAATTTTAGCATTTTTCGTCGGGATGCTTTTACGAGCGAATGGCAAGCGAAAAATCACTCGATACTCTCTTTGGGACGGTTTCTCGCTGGGGTATGCTCAACCTGAGAGAACTTGTTTCCCGGGTTCACATCCACAAGAGCGTCGAATAATAATCTCCGGCTTCAACACTACTTCTCTGTTTTCTTTAATTTTTTCCCCTCCAATTCTCTCTAAAAGCAACTGAGTGGCCAAACTCCCCATAGTGTACGCAGGTTGTTTTGCTACGGTGAAAAACGGAAAAAGGAGGGAAGCTAATTCAAGGTCATCAAAAGTGACTAAGGCCAGATCCTCAGGGATACGTAAACCATGTTCTTGGGCTGCTCGCACGACACCAATGGCAATGAAATTATTGCCGGCAAAGCAGGCCTGGGGGCGTTTTTCACCACTCAGAAAATCCTTGGCAATGCGATATCCAAAATCTTCTTTGTAATAACCGGCAGTGACAAGTTCCGAACGGAATGGGAGGCCAAACTCAATCAACGCCCGTTTATACCCTGCAATGCGCTCAGCGCTCGTAGAAATAGTCAGTGGTCCTGCTAATACGGCAATTTCTTTATGTCCGTGGACTTCGATGAGATGACGAGTGAGGGTGTAGGCACCACCCTCACTATCTCCGACCACACAATCCCAATGGAATTTGCCTACTTTGCGATCCACCAAAACTACCGGCATTCCCTTTTCTTTAAGCGGTAGTAAAGTCCTCCCATCGCCGCAACTTGAGACCACCAAGCCGTCAACCATTTTCTTGAGCATGAGGTCGACGTAAACCCTTTCCTTATCGGGGTCTTCATCGGTATTACAGAATATGGTATTGAAGCCAAACCGTGATGCAGTATCCTCGACCCCTCGTGCTACATTGGTGAAAAAGGGATTGGTTACATCAGAGATAATGAGAGCAATAGTATAACTCTGCTTCTTCTTTAGGCTCCGAGCTAAATAGTTAGGGGTGTAATTGAGTCGCTTTGCCGTTTCGGCAATTTTTCTCCTCGTTTCCTCTTTTACTTTGTCACTGCCACTCAGGGCTCTGGAAACCGTAGCGGGAGAGACACCAAGCTCTTTAGCAATATCGTAAATGGTTACCCCTTTCATGGGAGTCTGTACTTTAGCTTTCCTCTTCCTTTTCGAAATCGAGTTCCTACTCATTGTATCATGTTGGTTACTAAATGCAACTGATTTCATATTATAAGTGTTTTGGTGCCAAAGGGAAAGAATTATTGAGAAGGAAGGATAAATATTTCCACTCTTCTCATTGGACTGAGAAAGAGATTAAGGTACTACAAGAGGAGACAACTCGTTGAAGAAAACTATCCGCGATGATTTGAAATCGATTACGAAGAGAAGAGAAATTTCCACATTTCCACGCAATCTCCTCTTTTTCACTGAAAAAGATTGAGCTCGCTCTTTCCCGAAAGAAACAGTATCGTTGAGGAAATTCTTATGGAGAAAATTCACTTGAAGGTAGAGAGTTTGGCCGGGGTCACCGACCCCGGCCAAAGAATTAGAAGCTCTTCTCTGCTTCGTTCAGATTATCCTTGGTAATTACCCGAGGTTCGATGAGCATCACCGATTTTTCAGGAGTCACTCCCTCTCTGAGGAACTTTACCAATACCTCGAAGGCGGTTGAAGCCTGTCTCCCTGGGAACTGCTCAATGGTAGCGTCGAGAGTACCTTCTTCAATGAGTTTGAGTGCTTCGGGAAGGGCGTCAAAACCGACGGTAATAACTTCCTGAACGTTAAATTTTCCGCTTGCTTCGAGAGCTTGAATGGCTCCCAAAATCATTTCGTCGTTCGCACCGAAGACGGCATCAATTTGGGGGGTACTCATGATAAAATCTTCCATGACTTTCATGCCGTCATCGCGTCGGAAATTAGCGGTTTGCGATTTGATAGTAATATTAGGATATTGTTTCATGATTTCATTGAATCCTGTGCTCCGATCGATAGCAGGACCGGCACCAGGAGTACCGGTAAGTTCGATGACCGTCCCTTTTGGTTCGCCGTATTTCTCTTTCAGTTTTTCCACAATGTACCGAGCGGCATTCCTTCCTCCTTCAGTGTTATCAGCTCCTACATGGCAGAGCACTTGTACTGGAGCATCTTCTTTGATCCGTCGGTCTACGGTTACTACGGGAATATTGGCCTTATTTAAGGCTTCAATCGCAGGGATGACGGCTTCTACTTCGATAGGTACGAGGAGAACTCCATTAACCCCTTTTACGATCATATCTTCAATAATCGAGATTTGTTTCGAGACGTTATTTTCAGCCTCTAAGGAAACCACCTCAATGCCCCCGAGCTGAACCGCCTTATCTTTCACTGCCTGCTCCAGAAATGCGAACCACGCAAAAGAGAGACTGGGGAACGACAAGCCGATCGTAAGATCTTTTGCCCACACCAATGTGCCAGAAACGAGAGCGCCAAGAAGCACAGTGGTCAACATGACGAGTAAGAATTTTCTCACCTTTTTCATCCTCCTTTCTCCATGATTTTGAATGGGTCGTTACGTACAAGAATATATCTCCTTTGAACCCCCCCTCACCTCCTCTCTATGTGGTCCGAAATCTTCTCTTGAGTTTGTCGAGGAGGACGGCAAGAATCACGATTAACCCTTTTACGATCATTTGCCAATATGGTTGTACTCCCAAGAGATTGAGACCATTGGAAACCACTCCGATGAGTAAGGCGCCTACCAAGGTTCCGTATACTCCCCCTTCTCCTCCCATCATGCTCGTTCCACCGATAACTACCGAGGCAATAACATCGAGTTCGTATCCTTGTCCGGCAACCAACTCACCAGAATTCAAGCGCGAGGTGAGAATTAAACCGCTCAACCCCGACAAAAAGCCCAACACGGTGAAAGCAGCAATTTTGTATCGCTGTACCATGATTCCCGAAAGGAGTGCTGCCTCTTCGTTGCCGCCGATCGCGTAAATGTAGCGACCGAAAACCGTTCTTTTCAGCGCCATTCCCGCAATGATTACACATCCCAGGAAGAGAATGACCGGAAAAGGAATCGGTCCAACCATGCCTGCACCGATGAAGCGAAAGGCAGAACTCATACCGGAGATGGGTTTCCCCTGCGCGATGAGCAGGGTCGCCCCTCGGAAAATGCTCATGCTTCCCAATGTGACAATGAAAGGATGGAGACCGCCCTTCGTGGTGACAAAACCGTTGGTAAACCCAATGGCTCCGCCGAGCAAAAGAGGAATCACAATACTGAGGAAAAGACTCCCTCCCCATTTCACTTGGAATCCGGCAGCAATAATTCCCGTAAAGGCAACTACCGAACCTACTGATAAATCAATTCCTCCGAGCAAAATGACGAAAGTCATGCCTACGGCAATGACCCCGATGATGGAAACTTGCCGAATGACGTTGAGGATGTTCAGGGGATTAAAAAAGACTGGATTGAGGGCTCCAAAAATAACGCACACCACGAGAAAAGCGAGGAGTATTCCCACCTTGTCCCAAAAAATGAAAAATCTTTGCACTACGGGAATCCCTCTCTCCTCAGCGAATACGGGCATATTCTTCTCTCCTCCCTAAGGCTAACTGGAGAATAGCTTCTTTCGTCGCTTCGTCCCGCCGTAATTCTCCCACGATTCTCCCTTCGCGCATCACCACAATCCGATCGCTCATGGCCAAGATTTCTGGCAATTCCGAAGATACCATAATAATCGTTGATCCCTTTTCGATGAGTTTATTCATGAGATGGTAAATTTCGGTTTTCGCTCCTACATCGATGCCTCTTGTGGGTTCATCAAAGAGGTAAATGTCGCAATTGCGTGCAAACCATTTCCCCAAAACCACTTTTTGTTGATTGCCTCCCGAAAGATACATGGTCTTTTGGAATAGAGATGGCGTTTTAATATTCATGTGTGCTACCATCTTTTGGGCAATTTCTTTCAGTTTGGGATCGTCGACAAACCCCCTTTGGGAGAGAATCGGCAAGAGTGGTAAACCTAAGTTGTCCAAGACCGAGAGCAAGAGAACCAATCCCTGAGTTTTGCGTTCCTCGGGTAAAAGGGCAATACCATGATTGATGGCATCAAGCGGTGAACCAATGGACACTGCTTCCCCCCTCACGGAGATCGTTCCGTGGTCGATAGGGTCAAGGCCATAAATGGCGCGTAAGAGTTCCGTTCTCCCTGAACCCACCATGCCCGCTATTCCCAGTATCTCTCCTTTATACACTGAAAAGGTAATATCCTTTAAGACTCCGTGACGGGTAAGGTTTTCCACTCGCAGCACTTCTTCACCGATGGTGTGTGAAACACGGGGAAATTTTTCTACGACTTCCCGTCCTACCATCATGCGAATGATATCATCAATTTTGACTTCCGAAATACTGTGAGTACCGACATGACGTCCATCTCGCAGCACGGTTACCCGATCACATATCTCGTAGATCTCCTCTAAACGGTGGGAAATATAAATAATGGTAACTCCTTGGTTTTTGAGGAAACGAATAATACGAAACAGCCTCTCGATTTCCTTTTGGGCTAAGGTGGCGGTTGGTTCATCCATGATGAGGACTCGCGCATTCAATGAAAGAGCCTTAGCTATTTCTACAATCTGCTTTTTGGCTACTCCTAAGTCTCTCACTCGCATGTCGACATCAATATCGACCTCGAGGAAATTCATGAGTTTGCGAGCCTCTTCCCTTAACCGATTCCAGTCCACGATGAAATTCTTCTTCGTAAAGTGATGACCTATGAAAATATTCTCCGCTACCGAAAGAGCGGGGATGAGGTTGAATTCCTGATATATAGCGGCAATGCCATTGCGTAGAGCTTCGTGAGGGGTGAGAAAATGTATTGGCTTGCCTTCTAAGAAAATTTCTCCCGAGGTTTTCGAGTAAACTCCGGTTACGATTTTGATCAGGGTAGACTTCCCCGCTCCATTTTCTCCGACTAATGCATGAACTTCCCCCTTTTCGATGGCGAAACTTACCTCGTTTAAGGCTAATACTCCAGGAAATCTCTTCGTCAATTTTTCAAAATGAAGAATCGGTTGGCTACCTTCCATGGGTTTTATGCTCTCGGACCGAAGTGTTTTAAGATAACCAAGTCTTCTACTTCACTTTCATTGATAATGATTACTCCTTGTCGAGCAGCCTCTACGGTTACAAACAGTTCGTCTTTGGTCATTTCTCCGAAGCGGATAAGGGTAGGGGTTTCTACTTCTAAGTTTCCGAATTTTCCATGTCCTTGGATAACAATCAAACCGTATGCTGCATCTTCTTTAATGGTGACCGCTCGTTTGGGGAAAACGGTGAGTTCTTTGGCCGCGAAATACTCGGAATTGTATACCACGAAGTACTCTTCGTATCCCTCTTTGCGCATTTCCTCTACAGGTTTGACTGGCTGGGGGACGAGGAGGTGGTGACGATAAAAGTCAGGATCAATATTGCTTTCCCAGTCAATGAGGTCCACCAGGTAGTCAAGGTCATGACGATGTTCCTCGGGAACATCTTTTACGAGAAGGTCCCAAGGGAGAAATTGGTCCCATACAATGTTCTGAAACATAGCGAAGACATCCGAAGCTCGCTGTGGTTCATAGGTTAACAAGGAGCCCGGAGCGTGGAGAATACCCGGAGGAACGATCCAGCCTGTTCCAGGTTTGAGTTTATACGCTCTGGAGAGATAGAGAATGCCGTTATCTCCTTTATCCCAATTTTCGAGACACTTTCTTACCTCGTCCTTGGTGACTCCGGGGTTAAGACCGAAAAAGGTGTACGGGAAATATCCTCCGTGGTTATTGAGTTCTTTGGGAAAGTAATATCCTTCGGGTTTCCCGAGACGTCCCACTTTACTCGCTTTCTCATCATCGTGATGGAGGTGATGAGGAAGAGGTTCCATGTTGTCAAAAAATTTGGCAAACATCATCCATCCCCCATGTTTGCGCATGACCTCTTCGCCAAGGATTATCTTTCCCATCAATTCTATGGCTTCCTTGAGGAGTACCCTTTCTTTTCTTGATCCATCCTCGATGTAGATGTAGCTCAAACCCTCATCAGGAAGGGTTTCTGGACCGTTATCAGCCTGGACGGTAGATGCGAACCATCGTTCATCAATACCTCCCCGATGGGCTCCAAAAGCATAGTAATCATGAGGGTGAAGTTTGAGTCTCTTTCCCGGAATGCAAAAAGCCCGAGGAACCCAGGTGGGGCATAGTCGAAGGATACCCTGTCCTTTCTCTAAGGCAATTTCAAGAAGTGTAAGGTGGTTAGACATTTGACATCCCCTTTCTCTATTTTTGGAGGTATTCTTTTCCCAACGATATCACTTGTCGAATAAAAAAGCAAAACTTCTCAGATTTTCTTTGGTAACGTTTTACTTACACTACCGTAAAAAAATCTTTTTGTCAACATATTACTTACAGGTTAATAATTGCAAAAGTCATTGACTACTGCTATGATTAAGGAAAACGTTACCAAAGGAGAGGAATCTTGGCTTCAATAAAAGATGTGGCGAGACTTGCCGGGGTTTCGCCTACCACCGTTTCTCGAGTCATTAACCATAAGGGTAAAACGAATAAGGCCACTGAAGATCGGGTATGGCAAGCCATAACCAAGCTGAACTACCAACCGAACTTGCTTGCTCGCAGCCTGCGGAGTCAGAAATCTCGCTTGATTGGATTTTTAGTCATCGATATCGAAAGCCCCTTTTTTGGGCGATTGGTAAAATACATCGAAGAAGCCGCCAATCGGAAAGGATATAACCTCATTCTGTGTAACGTCGGCGAGAACCCGAAAAAGGAGAAGGAATATTTAGAAATTCTCATCCAACGCCAAGTGGAGGGGATCATTTTTTCTCGTGTGTCTGACGAGAGCGTGCTCTTTAAGACCCCGCAACTCTCCAAGATTCCCTATGTAGTGCTTGACCGTAATTTGGAAAAAGAAGAAGCTCCCACGGTAAAACTTGATAACTTCAAAGCAGGGATGTTGGCAGCACAACATTTTTTGGAACTCGGGCATCGTAATTTTGCTTGTTTGAGTGGACCGCTCAAAATCCAAATTTGTCGGGAGCGATTAGAAGGGTTCGTGAATGCCTTAGAAAAAGCGGGTATTTCTTGGCGAGACATTATCGTTTTAGAGGGGAATTTCAAAATGGATGGCGGAAAAGAAGGGATGAAGAAAATTCTCGCCCTTCCCCATCACCCCACCGCCATATTCTGTATGAACGACTTGATGGCCTTAGGAGCCCTGCAAGCCATTCGAGAAAAGGGCTTTTCCGTTCCCCGAGATTTTTCTCTCATTGGGGTAGATAATACCATTTTGGGAGAGTTTAGCGATCCTCCCCTCACCACCATTGCTCAGTCTTTCGATCAAATGGCCAAAGCGAGCATTACTTTATTGGTAAAGTTGATCGAAGGGAAAAAAGTGCGCAAAAAGCAAATTGCTTTGCAACCCCAACTCGTTGTGCGCCTCTCAACTACTTCTCGGAAAGCTCAGTAGGTCTTCCCCGAGGGAAGACCTACTGACGTGGCATATACATTATCCTTGCAAGATTGCTTTGAGATCTTCTTCAGGGGTAGTAATAGGGGTGAGATGAAACTGCTCTCTGAGGACTCGATAAACTGGTTCCTTGACAAAGGCAGGCATACTGGGGCCAAGACGCATGTTTTTCATCCCTAAGTGGAGTAAGGTGAGGAGAATGGCTACTGCCTTTTGTTCATACCAAGAGAGGATAAGAGAAAGCGGTAAGCTATTCACGTCAGTGTGAAAAGCTTGGGCGAGAGCAAGGGCGATTTGAATCGCTGAGTAGGCATCGTTGCACTGTCCTATGTCTAAGAGTCGGGGAATTCCATCGACATTTCCGAAATCGAGTTTATTGAAACGATACTTCCCGCAGGCCAGGGTGAGGATGAGACAATCGGAAGGGACCGTTTGGGCAAATTGGGTGTAATAGTCACGTCCCGGTTTTGCTCCATCGCAACCTCCGATGAGGAAGAAATATTTTATTTTCTCTTGTTTCACCATCTCGATAACCCGGTCGGCGACACTTAAAACCGCATTATGGGCAAAACCTACCATAATTGTTTTTTCCGGTTCGTCTTCTTCAAACCCTTTTTCTTTGAGCGCAGCTTCAATCACCGGGGAAAAATCTCGGTTGGTGATGTGAGTGACTCCTGGCCAGGCTACTAAACCGCTCGTAAAGATGCGATGTTTGTAGCTATCTTTTGGTTTTTGAATACAGTTAGTGGTCATCAATATCGCTCCGGGGAAAAGGTCAAACTCTTTCTGTTGGTTTTGCCAGGCGCTCCCATAATTTCCTACCAGGTGGGTATATTTTTTAAGTCCGGGATACCCGTGTGCAGGGAGCATTTCGCCGTGGGTATAAATGTTGATTCCCGTTCCCATGGTTTGTTTGAGCAATTCTTCAAGGTCTTTCAAGTCGTGTCCGGAAATAACGATGGCTTTCCCTTTTCGATGAGTGATACGAACTGGTGTAGGAACAGGATGTCCGTAGGTAGTGGTGTGAGCTCGATCTAAGAGTTCCATAACTTTTAAGTTATACTCTCCTACTTGTAAAGCGGTAGTTAATAAATCCTCCAAGGTGAACTCATCCTCGGCAAGGAAATTCAAGGTCTTATAGATGAAACGGTATACCTCTTTGTCTTCCTCTCCCAAAATTTGGGCATGGTCGACATAAGCGGCCATGCCTTTCAGTCCGTATAAGATGAGGTGTTTTGCTCCAGCCATGGTTTCGCCGAACCGCTCGATATCTTTTTCCAGGGTCACTCCTTCCCCCTGACGAATGAGATCGGCGAGAGTACTTGCTGGAATCCACTGCGCTGGACCAGAAAGTTCTTCGGGAGGGACACCGGCTTTCTCGCAAGCTTGGAGATAGAGATTTTTTGCTCTCTCCTTCATTTTATACGCTCTCTTGAGGAGAGTTTCGAGTCGTTGAGGGTCGAAATCCACATTCGTAACGGTACTAAAAAGTGCCTCTACTACGAAGACGTCAATTTCCCGATCCTGTGCGCCGAAGTTTCGTGCCCTGTGGGCAAACATGGCAATACCCTGGGTTGCGTATATGAGGAGGTCTTGTAAAGCGGCAGTCTCTGGATCTTTTCCGCATACACCGAAGCTTGTGCACCCTGTCCCTCGGGCCGTCTGTTCACATTGGTAACAGAACATGGGAATAACCCCCCTTTTTCAAGAAATGAAATCCCTTAAGGTTTTTGAAGCGAGATGCTCACGAAATTCACGGGTGGTTTTGGTGATCATGTCTCCAAAAAGACATTCTTTGAAGGGACAAACCTTTTTTCGGAGAAGACAATCACCTCCTCTTTGGAGAGGAGCTTCGATGGCTTCATAGATGTCGAGTAAGGTGATGGTATGGCTTGGACGAGCGAGTGCAAATCCTCCTCGAGGACCTCGAACGGAAGAAACAAAACCCGCCTTAGCAAGTCTTTGAAAGACTTTGGCTAAATGAGCTTTTGAAATACCTATCTCTTCTGCAAGCTCTTTGACCTTTTTATGTCTTTCGCTGTCGCGCGCTACGAGAATAAGGCTGTGTATTGCTAAGGATACGGCTTCGGAAATGTGTAGAACTTCCATGTTACACTCCTTCCTTTTTAGGAATTATTGTACTTAAATAAGTAAATTTGTCAAGAAAAAAGAGGTTGCATGCAACCTCTTTTTTCTCCCCCATCTCATTGTGTTCGCCCTTCCATAGCTTTCTCTAATAGTTTTCGTGCTTCCTCTCCGTATGTTCCTTCTATATAGGGAAGGGTGTTTTTCGGGGAAATCAAGGTAGAGGAGAACACCGTTTCCCCCTGAAACTCTCTATCCTCGACGATCACCCACAGAGGTTCTTTGGTCATTCCGGCAAAAAGATCGAAAATCGCAAACGTCGATCCATGGAGAACCACCACACTCCCCATGCCCGCTTTCTCTGCTTCGCTGAGCGTGTTGGCTACATTCATCCCCATTTCTTCCTTCATAACTACTCCTACTGCATAAGTGGGTTCTCCAGATTCTTCCAAGTTGTAGACGAAGTACACGTGACTCAATTCATCACTTCCGTCGACGGCGTAAATTTCTGTCGGATAGGGAAAACCGGTCATCGTTTCCACACTATCGGGAGGTCCTAATTTTTCCACGACGAGGCTTTTTAAAAGGGGGAAAGCATTCACATCGCCAGTTAGGGCTTCAACAACCTCGTAATTCGCCCGCGCGAACGCCGAGGAAACGAAAAACACCATGACCATAACTATCAAGAGAAGAAAGAACATACTTTTGCCGCACTCTCAGTCCCCTCCTTTGAGATTTTACCCATGGAAAGTTCCAGGGATGCTCTCATTGTATCATGAGGAGAAGAAAAACGAAACATCTCCCTTTGCCGCCGATTCTGCGCTGTGCCTTGAGAGAGCTTTTTATCGCTTCTCTCTTCTACCGGTATTTATCCCGGAAAAGGTTCTCGGCACACTCTTTGAGGTCTTGGGGATCAGTGGATGGTCTTATGATGGTCATTCTCCTTCCCCTTCTCAATACTCTCTTGTAAACCTGCGACCACCGTCTCAATTTCTTCGAGGCGCAAGTTATTGTGGAAAGGGAGGGCTATCGTTCTTTGGGCGATGTCTTCGGTAAGCGGTAATTCTCCTCTCCGAAAGCCAAAACGTTTTTGCATGTAGGGCTGGAGATGCACCGGAGAAAAGTATCCTCGCGCAGGAATACCTAAGGTATGTAAATTCTGTATCACTTCATCTCGACAGAAACCACGGGCTAAGGTTATCACGTATACGAACCAGCTCATTCGAACATAGGGTTTTACGACTTGGGTTCTCAACCAAGAGAAAGAAGAAAGTCTCTCCGTGTACCACTGTGCCACTTGAGCTCTTTTGGTGAGCAAAGACTCGATCTTCCTCATTTGGGAAACGCCAAGGGCAGCGGAGAGTTCATCCATGCGATAGTTATACCCTAAGTGTTCATGGCGAAGCCAAGCGCCCATTTCTCCTCGCCCTTGATTTCGTAAGCTACGCAAGAGTGTAGCGAGTTTTTCGTCGTTGGTAACAACCATACCGCCTTCACCGGTAGTAATTTGCTTGTTGGGATAGAAAGCGAATACCGCTCCATCACCGAACTGACCTAATTTCCTCCCTTTATACTCCGCTCCCAGGGCTTCACAAGAATCATCGATGATTTTGAGATTGTGCTCCCGAGCAATGGTGGTGATGGCATCCCATTCAGCGGGGTGACCAAAGACATCGACGACCATCATTGCCTTGGTGCGGGGAGTTATTTTTTTGACCATCTCCTGGGGATCGATGGTGTAGGTTTCTGGTTCGATATCCACAAACACCGGGGTTATCCCTTCGTAGAGAAGCGCATTGACACTGGCCACAAAAGTAAAAGAAGGTACCAGGACTTCATCACCTGGGCCTAACCCTAAGGCGCGCACCAAAAGATGTAATCCTGCGGTTCCCGAACTCACTGCGATGGCATGTCTTACTCCAAGATAGGTACCCATCACCTCCTCAAATTCTTCCGTCTTTGGTCCTAAGGCTAATCGGCCTGAGCGTAGAACTGCCAATACTTCTTGAATATCGGAATCATCTAAATCAGGAGCAGACATGGATAGGAGTTCTTTCGTTTCCTTGTTTTCCATAAAACTCCTCCTTAGCTTGCCAGTGGCGCCACGGTCAAGAGCCATTTCCTCCATCTCTTAACCAAAACGAGTTCAGTTTCGAATTGGGGTGCGCTTAGGCCCTGAGAACCGTGCAGGCGAAAGGTATATGACACGAACACTTTCACTTCTTTGCGAGAAAGGTCAATCTTTACCTCTTCTAAGGTGTAGGTATATTCATATCGCGTATTCTTTTTGGTTGCCAAGGGAATTTTGGTAGCAAAAAATTCTTCCACCCATGCTCGGGCTGCGCTCTCGTTGAGGGTGTAGGAGGTCACCTTCTCATAATTCACTTCGTTGATGGCTTGAAAATATCCCGTGAGGGTCTCCTGAATGAGTTCTTGATCGCTTTTCCGCTGCAGGAGACAACCGGGAAGAGAGAAGACCAGGAAAACTGCCACTATGGCTTTGAGGACCGGATACTTTCGCATGCACATTCTCCTTTCCTTCAATTCGTCTTTTCTCTTTGTTTCGCGAGGATTATTATAAGGGAAAACGGAAAGCTTTTCGTCCTGGAAAGGGTGAATTCGAGAAAAAGATGCTCTTCTTTTCCCCTATTCCCTAAGGGAGAGAGCTCTCCTTCCTACGATTTCTCTAGAGGTAAAGAGGAGAGAAAGTCCTCTACCCGGGAAAGATAGAGGATAACCCAGTCCCCCTCCCCGATAAATGGAGCCGGCGATCCGACTTGAACGGACAACCTGCGGATTACGATTCCGCTGCTCTGCCATTGAGCTACACCGGCTTCGTAGCAATTGTACAAGAACCTTTGCCGACCGTCAATCCCCAATCCCCTTTTGGGATAGTGTCTTCCGTAGGAGCATTCCTTAAGATTCCCTTCTTTTCTCATTCTGTTGAGCA
Source organism: uncultured bacterium (assembly GCA_937139415.1). Lineage (GTDB taxonomy): Bacteria > Atribacterota > Atribacteria > Atribacterales > Caldatribacteriaceae > CAKZPS01. The sequence goes on along the minus strand of CAKZPS010000030.1, from coordinate 100 downwards.
TAGTTTTCTCTCTCCTCGCCATTCAGGGGTGTCACCCCACAGGAACCCAATCTTTGGGTAACTCTCAAGAAAGAAGGGTCATATGGACTGCCCATTGAAT
>CAKZPS010000029.1 GCA_937139415.1 uncultured bacterium | reverse complement strand
ACGGGAAGCCGAAGAGCTCAAGCTTCCTGAAGAAAAAATTGAGAACATCAAGGGTTCGTTGGAGCTCACGGTTTTTTATTTTATAGCTCTCATAGCCTTCTCAGAGTTTTCTTCTTTTTCCATCTCGGCTCTCCATATTGGGTAGAGTTTCCATAGAGTGGAGAACATCTCCTTAGTACGGAGAGTACTCCCTCTGTCGAGGGACAGAGGGAGTACTCTCCGTACTCTTTTCCCTCGCCCTTTGCGGGAGGACCCTCGTTATCTCCCGAGGGTAGGGTAACTCTCTCATAAGACTACCCCTTGATGATGGCTCTCTTCCATGGTTCGAAAGTACCTCCCCAAAAAGTCACCGCCATTCCTGGGGAAGAAAATCTCGCTCTGCTTCAAACATTTCGTCTGCCATTTTTTTAATCTCGTCAAGAGAGAGAACCGCCGAGGTGAGGGGGTCATAGACAAGGGCATAGTATATGGAATCCTTTTCCTTCCCCAGTATTCCCCGTACTGCCATTTCCTGACTCTGAACCACCATGCGGTTCAAAGCAGCAAGTTGGAGGGGTAAATCTCCAATGAAGGCAGGTCGAATTTGACCTTTTTCCACGAAACAGGGGACTTCCGCCACGCAATTTGGGGGGAGGTTAGTGATGAGGCCCCGGTTGGGAACATTGATGTTCGCCCGGAAAGACTCTCCTCCCTGAAGAGCGCGAATGATTTTTATTCCATACTCCTCACTCTCTGAGGAGGGGAGAGGTTTCTCACCATTGGCGATGGCTTCGAGCTCTTCTTCATACTTTTCCCGATCTGTTCCGTAAAGCTTCAAGATGAAACCCGTTTCTCCATTCCAGCTTCCCCCCGGTGTGAACCGTTCCAAAAGATCCTTGCGTTTTCGGAACCAGGGATTGTACTCGGAATTGTGGCCGCTACTTTCGGTGACGTAGTATCCCAGGTGTTTGAACATCTCGATGCGAGTGGTGTCTTTGACCCAAACTTGTGGGTCATCCACCCGCTCGCGAAGAAGGGGATAGAGGTCCTCTCCCCGGTGACGGAGCTCTAAAAACCAAGCTTGATGGTTAATCCCCGCCACCCAGTATTCTACTTCTTCGAAGGGAACACCGAGGAAGGAAGCCAATTGTTTCGCAGTAATTTGTACGCTGTGGCAAAGACCATAAAATTTGAGAGGTAGTGTCTCTTTCACTACCCAGCAGAGGATAGACATGGGGTTCGTGTAGTTGAATACCAAAGCCTCGGGGCAGAGTTCCCCGATATCTCGACAAATGTCAAGGATAACCGGGGCCGTTCTCAGAGCCCGAAAAATCCCTCCTGGTCCAATAGTGTCTCCAATGCACTGGTCGACTCCGTACTTGAGGGGAATCTCTATGTCCTTTCGGATGATCTCAATTCCCCCTACGAGGATGGAAATGAAAACGTAATCAGAGCCGGCGAGAGCTTCTCTCCGCTCTAAGGTGGAAAATATCAGCTCTTCCCGAAGATTTCGTTCGCGAAAAATTCGTCGGGTAATCCGGTCGATATACCCTAAGCGCTTGGGGTCAATGTCCACGAGAGCAACCTCGATTTCTTCTCCGGGAAAGAGCGACACAAGGTCGAGAAGCAACCTTTGGGTGAAGACAAGACTTCCTGCACCGATAAAAGTGACTTTCATAGCGCACCTCCTTGTAAAATGTTTACCGTTTGTTCTTGAGCGCCGGATGATAGGTAAAGCATCCTCAAACGAACTGAGGAAGCCATTCTCTTTGGGATGCGAACATCTCGTCAACCATCTTCCTGGTTTCGTCCAAATCCAAAACGGCACTGGTTAACGGGTCCATCATGATGGCGTGGTACACGGCTTCTCTCTCTCCGGTGAAAGCGCCGATGACGGCAAGCTCTTGGACGTTAATGTTCGTCCTATTGAGTGCGGCCAGTTGGGGCGGTAAATCACCCACATGGATAGGTTGAATACCATTCGAGTCTACAAGGCATGGTACCTCCACACAAGAACCCTCAGGGAGATTGGTGATCAGGTTCGTATTTTCGATATTCCCGTTGATGACACTGGGGGTATTGGTTTCCTTGGAATGGATAATGGTAGCACAATATTCTTTGCTCCTCTTCGGGTCTACATAAGGCGCTTCAGCCATTTTTTGCAGGTCCTCAAAGAGAGTTTTGGCGGCATCTAAGCAACAATGGAGGTACATTCCGTTGTAGTGTTCCTTGTGCCACGAATGGGTTTTGTGAATCCTATTGATCCAATCGTCATTCTTCCTAAAGTAGGGTATATATTCCGACATGTGAAAGCTCGACTCCGTTACAAAGTACCCAAAATGCTTCAAAATCTCAAATCTCGTGACATCCTGGGTGTAGATCTCAGGGTCAGAGGCCCTTTCCCGAATCACAGGATACATATCCTTCCCGTCGACCTCAAATTTTAAAAACCACGCCATATGGTTGATTCCTGCACAGAGGTAGGAAACCGCCTCAGGGGGAACGTCAATGATCCCGGCGAGAAACTCAGCCGTTCCCTGAACACTGTGACAGAGTCCAACGTTTTTGACTCTCGTTGCCTTATTGAGTGCCCAGCAGTTCATGGCCATAGGATTCACGTAGTTGAGAAGGAGGGCGTCAGGGCAGAGCTCTTCTATGTCTCGAGCGATGTCAAGGAGAACCGGAATGGTGCGTAGCGCCCGAAAAACTCCTCCCGGTCCGATGGTATCTCCAACCGCCTGCTTTACTCCGTACTTGATGGGTATGTAAATATCGTGCTCGTAGGGCTTGAGCCCCCCGACTTGGATCGTTACAATCACGTAGTGAGCACCTTGCAAAGCCTCTCTCCTATCCACGGTAGCCTCTAATTGTGCCGGATACTTTTCTTGGTCGATGAGCCTCTGTAGTGCTTTCCTCATGTACTCGAGCCGTACCGCATCGATATCCATGAGGGTAATCGTTGAACCGCTTAACTCCGGATAGGATAAGATGTCTCGTACCAGGTTTCTCGTAAAAACACCACTTCCTGCCCCGATAATCGTGATCTTCGGCACTGTTTTCCTCCTCTCACTCTCTATTCACTTTTCACTCTGAAAATCGAGAATGGGAACTCCATACTTCTTCTCTGAAAAGTCTCTACCGAATCTCCGGTCACTTGTACAGCCAACACCGAACTTGGTGTCCACTCTCCACCTCTATCAGAGGAGGGTCCTCTCTGCAAGCGTCTTGAAAGTGGGAACATCTCGACGCAAAGAGACACCCTTCGATCTTGGCGTAGGGGTCGGGGATGTCTCCTTTGATGATCTCAAGTTTTCTCCGACATCCTGCCTGTGCAGTCAAACACGGCATGGATTTCAATAACGCCTGAGTATAGGGATGTAAGGGATTACTGAATAAGTCACACACGCTGGTATGCTCCATGATTCGCCCCAAATACATAACCCCTACGTAGTCGGCAATCTCTGCCACTACTCCCAAGTTGTGCGTGATGATGATGACTGCCATACCCATCTTCTGTTGCAGATCTTTGAGGAGTTCGAGTACCTGCGCCTGTACCGTGACATCCAGAGCGGTGGTGGGTTCATCGGCTATGAGGAGTTTCGGATTGCATACTAAGGCCATAGCAATCATGGCACGTTGTCGCATGCCCCCGCTCAGCTGATGAGGATAGTCGTCTATTCTTTTGGCCGGTTCGGGGATTCCGACCTGTTCTAACATCCGGATGGCAAGCATTTTGGCGTCTTTCCACGCCATTTTCTGGTGAGTAACGATGTTTTCGATGATTTGTTCTCCAATCGTGTACACCGGATTCAGAGAAACCATTGGTTCTTGGAAGATCATGGATATGTGCTTCCCTCTTATCTCTCTCATAATGATTCCTTTGGGTGGGAGTTCGGCTAAATCGATCTTTTTCCCATTCTCTCGATAGTAAAATATGTTCCCGTGAATTATCCTTCCCGGAGGGGGGATCAATCTCATGAGCGAGAGAGCTAAAACTGTTTTGCCGCATCCCGTCTCACCTATAATGCCTAAAATTTTTCCTGCTTTTATTTCAAGATGTACTCCGTCTACTGCTCGTACAATGCCGTCATCGGTATAGAAATAGGCACGGAGATCTTCGATCTGTACCAGTACATCCTCCCTTTCAGTCATATAATTCCACTCCTTCAAGATGTAACTGTTCTGCATAGTGGCAAGCGACATAATGGTGGTCACCGACATCTTTCAGCGTTGGTTCTTCCTGGCTACAGAGTGTGTCAGCATACCGACACCTGGGGTGAAACTTGCACCCTGGAGGTGATTGTATAGGGCTGGGAACGTCGCCTTTGAGTAGTATGCGTTTCAGTTTTCTTTGAGGGTCTGCTTGGGGAATTGCCGAAAGCAGAGCCTCGGTATATGGATGCTTGGGGGCAGCATAATACACTGTGGTAGCGTTGCCCAACTCCACAATCTTTCCCAAGTACATTACCGCCACCCGGTCACTCACATGTTGGACAACACTCAAATCGTGTGAGATAAAGAGATAGGTGAGATGAAGTTCTTCCTGTAACTCCTCGAGGAGATTGAGTACTTGTGCTTGAACAGAAACATCCAAGGCAGAAACAGGTTCGTCAGCTATAATGAGCCTCGGGTCGGAGGCCAGAGCGCGGGCGATTCCTATTCTCTGCCTCTGTCCACCGCTGAATTCATAAGGGTATCTCCTCATGTGCTGAGCCTTCAACCCTACAACTTCAAGGAGTCTCTTCACCCGATCCTCTAACTCTCTCCCCTTGGCCATGCCGTGAATCTTCATGGGTTCCCCTACAATTTCCATCACCGTCAACCTTGGATCGAGGGAAGCGTAGGGGTCTTGAAAGATCATTCTTATTTCCCTTCGGAGATTTTTAAGTGCTTCCGGGTGTAGCTTGGTTAGTTCTATCTTCTCTCCATTACTACGCTGAAACCAAACTTCGCCCTCGGTAGGTTCGATGAGCCTGAGGATACACCTGCCCAAGGTTGTTTTGCCGCAGCCGCTTTCTCCGACCAACCCCAAAGTTTCCCCCTCCCGAATGAAGAAGCTCGCCCCATCAACGGCTTTCACATATCCAACAGTTTTCCGGAAAAAGCCTCTCGCCATGGGAAAGTACTTTTTAAGGTTTTGAACCTCGAGAATTAAGCTTTCTGTTGCCATATTGCCTCCTAAGTTTACGATTTTTTGACCGAATAAGGATCAGCCGCATCTCTCAAGCCATCTCCCAAAAAGTTGAAACCAAGAACCGCAAGAACTATAAAGGCACAGGGTGCCATGACCCACGGATACAGGCCGATAACCTCGATTCTTTGAGCTCCCTGCAAAAGAACACCCCAACTCACCATGGGTGGTTGGATGCCTAAGCCTAAGAAGCTGAGTACGCTTTCCATTAAGATGAGTTCAGGGATGCTTATGGTAAGGACTACAATCACGTGGCTGAGACAGTTCGGTAGGAGATGTCTAAAGATAACTCTTGAATCTGAGCCGCCCATCTCCTTTATGGCGGCGATAAAATCCTGCTCTCGGAGGGACAAAATCTTTCCTCTTACCTCTCGTGCTAAGGTGGGCCAATTGAGAAAGGAAAATATAACCATCATGCTTATGAAGACCTGAAGAGAAGTCCAGGTCCTGGGGACAGAAGCGCTCAAAGCCATCCAAAGAGGGAGCTGGGGAAACGATTGCAGAACTTCGATAGTCCGCTGAACGAGCATATCTACTATACCACCGTAATACCCGGAAACGGTTCCCATGATCGAGCCTAAGATAACTGTGACCGCTGCTCCAAAAAAAGCTATGGTGAGAGATATTCTGCCCCCCAAAAGAATTCTCCCCAGCAAATCTCTTCCATATCGGTCCGTTCCTAAGAGGTGTATCGAACCCTCTTCCACGCCGAAGAAGTGGAGGTTTGATCGTAGGCCAAAAATCTTGTACTCCCACCCCCTGACGAAAAACCTTATGGAGAGGATTTTACTCGTATCCTCCACGTAAATCCTACTATACGTCATAGGGTCTATATCCAACTTCATGTCGTATACGAAAGGTCGCCAGTGAAACTTTCCCTGAGCGTCAACAAAGCGGATTTTCTGTGGTGGTCGATACGACTTATCAGGACTGTATTCAAGATAGTCATGGGGAGAAAAGAACGGGGCAAAGATGGAAAGAATTAAGAGAACAACGATAATCACTCCTCCCAATAGCCCCATCCTGCTCTTTTTGAATTTCCTCCAAACCAGCTGGAAATAACTTTTTCCTCGCTCTACCTCCGTGATGTTTCCTACCGTTTGCACTTTTCTCTTATTCCTAATCATACCGCACCCTTGGATCTATCCACGCCAGCAAAATATCTGCAAGGAGATTCCCAATCACAAGAACTACTGCCACCAAGAGAAGGAAGGAACCAGCTAAGTACATGTCTTGAGCCACAAGGGCGTCATAGAACATCGGCCCGGCTGTGGGTATGTTCAAGATCGTACTGGCTACGATCTCCCCTTGAATCATAAAGGGAAGAACCATCCCCTGGTACATGATGATGGGGTGCAGTGCGTTCACCACTGCATGCTTATATATGACCTCTCTCTCTTTCAGCCCCTTGGAACGTGCGGTGAGGATGTAAGGGAGATTGAGAATATCAAGGAGGTTTCCTCGCATCACCCTCATATTCCTGGCTGTGCCGGCAAAACCCACAATCACGATCGGAATCCAAATGTGACGGAGCAAATCCAAAAATTTACCCCAGCTCCAAGGAGCAAACATGTATCGCTGCGAAAATAGTCCCCCTGGTTCTACTCCCACCTTCACCGCCAATATATACATGGCAATAAGGGCTAAAAAGAAACTCGGGATGGAGAGACCTACAAAGGCAAAGAAAGTAGCCACATTGTCACCGATGCTGTACTGGTGGGTTGCTGAGTAAATGCCTATAAGGATGCCTACAAGGCTCGATACAAGATGGCACAAAGAAGCGATGAGAAGAGTCCAACCCAATCTTTCCCATATCACCTCTGCAACCGGCTTTCGGTACTGGAAGGAGAAACCGAAATCACCTTTGGTTACTATATTCTTCATCCACACGAAGTACTGAACATAAAGTGGTTTGTCGAGACCATAGACACGCCTTAACTGTTCGGCAGCTTTTGCTGCCTCCTCTTCTGTCAACCCACCCAGGGACTGCATTTGGGCCTGTACTGCTGACATGTAATCTCCGGGAGGAAGTTGGATCACTACAAAGACAATGACACTGATCACCCAAAGTACCGGTATACTCATGAAAATTCTCCGAAGAATGTATCGTTTCACAAATGTTCCTCCTACTCGCTAAGGAGGGAAGGGGTACTACCCCTTCCCTCCTTCTTTTCTGTGATGATTGGTGTCCGTCCTTTACTCCTTTCCATACTTCACAACTACTCCGGGCAGAAACTCGGGAAGCTGTTCTTCTTTCGGCACCCATACCTGCTCTTGCATCACGTTCAAGTGGAACCACTGATGTAACCTCGCAGGTACTCCGATGGGGATGTTCCTAAACCGCTTCGTGATCGCAGTGTTGTAGATCCCTTCTATTATGCCTATGGTGTACAGGTTCTCGGTCCACAGTTTTTGAAGCTCACTGAAGAGTTTCTGTCTGCCCTCACGGGTTCTCTCATACTTGAGAGCTTCTACTATTTCCATCATTCTCCCTTCAAAGGGTAAGAGATCTCTCTTATCACCAGGACCCGCTCGGTGCCAGTTGGGGGTTGAAGGAGTAACCGGGGCGAGGCTGGCAAGCACCGTGTAAGGAGAGGACAGAAAGTCTTGCCTGGTCATGTTCAGTTCAAATTCACCAGCTATGTCCAGTGCTACTCCTACAGTCGATTTGACAATTTTAGATACCAATCGGACTCCAACTTTCTCAAACATTGGAACGAGTGCCTCGACGATGTCGATACAGGCAGTTTGATCCTCATGTATCTTCACTGCCACGATGAGATTTTCTCCTTGCAACGGGCCAGAGGTCCAGTTGAGAATCCCGTCACCGTCTGTGTCTTTAAATCCAAGCCCTGCAAGAAGCTCTTTAGATTTTTCGAGATTATAAGGATACGACACTACTACTTCAGGATCGTAATAGTCTGCTCCAGAAGAAAAACCACTCGGCAAAGGTCTCAGCATTGGACCCGGGACAAGCATTTTGGCAATCGCTTCTCTGTCAATGGCGTGAGAAATTGCTTTTCTAAAATCAAGATTTCTAAAGAGTTTTCTTAATTCTAAATCCTTCTCATCTTTAACCCCTTGATAGAGAGAGAGATTGGCTTCAAGAGTAAAGGTGAGAGTCCACGCCCCAGGAATAATCTTAAAGGGTGCACCGGGTAGTCTTGCTTGTTCATTGACAAAGGTGAAGAGTCCGGGGGTCTCAAGGTGCGTCTGATCACAGGTACCAGCAATCAAGTCCAAGTCTCTCTGTACACCAGCCCTGGCCTTCTTAAAGTAAAACTCACCAATGTACGGGAGCTGCTTCCCCGTTTCGTCAACCTTCCAATAATAGGGATTGCGCTTCATGATAAGGGCTTCGTCTTCCTTGAAGTACACAGGAACCCAAGCACCCACAACTACTGGGGGGAGCTTATCCGGGGGTAGAGCATTGATAAAACTATCATAGGTTGCATCTGGGTTGTACTTGGGGTGATATGGTTTCAGCACATGGGCAGGTGCCACCGAAAAGCTGAGATAACCCATGTACCAAAGCAAGTACACTGGGAAAGGCTCAGCGAAATGCCACCGTATTGTGTAGTCATCGACCTTCTCAAGTTTCGCAACTTCTCCGCCTACCGTCCATGTACCTGCGCTTTGCCAGCTGGGGATATTAGGGTCTAAGATGCAATCGTAGTAGGTAAAGAGAACATCATCAGCAGTGAATGGGTGACCATCAGACCACTTGGCACCCTCGATGAGATACATAGTGAGTGTTTTACCGTCTTTAGACCATTCCCAGTGAGTTGCAAGATTGGGACCAGGCTCACCTGACTTGAGTCTCCAAGCCATTCCAGTGTGGACAAGACCCTCTTGCATACTTTCCTCAATACCAAACCAGCCTCCTGTTACTCCTGCAGCCCAGTTCCATCCGGCCGTCGGTACTGCAGAGACGGTTCTCCAGACGCATCCATAAACTCCTGGACCATCACTCATACCGCTACTCATGATCACTGCAGGCTTTTTGGGAAGTCGTTCTTCTATGGGGGGAAGTTCTCCTTTTTTCACTGCTTCAGCTAATTCAGGGGCCTCGCTGTAGCTTGGTAGTTCTTTGTACTGGATTATTTCCTCAACCTCAAACTTTGGTATCTCCTGGGCAAAGGAGAAAACACTGATCGCGAAAAACACTACCGTGATGACGCATATTCCTATCACACTGTGTTTTTTCATTTCCTACCCTCCCTTTCGTTCTTCTCAGAAAAAGAATTTCGTTTCACTCTCCAAGCTGAAACATCTATTTTTCTCCTTCTCCCACCTCCTTTACTTCTTGCGAAATCTCGCCACCCTCGCCAGACACCTCTTTCTCATTGTTCACCATTGCCACCCTACTCACGGATTCCCGCATGATCAGTCTCTCTTCCAGCATCACTTGGCGAGAAGGTACATTGACCCTTCCGCCAATCCGTTCAAAAAGGAGTAGGGCAGCCATTCTACCGGCTTCGTAAGTGGGAATAGAGAGGCTTGCGAGAGGAGGGTGGAGCATCTCGGCCATAATGTCATCGATAGCCACAAGAGAAAGAGTCCCCGGCACTTCTATGCCTTCTTCTCGGGCCGCTTTTAAAGCTCCTATTCCTAACTGCTCACTGAAGGCAAAGAGGGCGCTCGCCTTATTCTTCTTGCTGAAGAAATTCTTAGCCGTTAAATATCCACTCATTTGAGAATAATCGTTGGCCTCAAGAATGAGTTCAGGGTCCATCGCTAATCCCTTTTCCTCAAAGGCTCTCTTGCATCCTGCAAATCGCTTTTCGCTGATTCCGCTCCCCAGAACCTTGAGGAAGGCAATCCTGGTATGCCCAAGGCTGAGGAGATACTGGGTAACCTTGTAACATCCCCCCTCAGCATCACCGGTTACTACATCCAGAGCCTTCACTCGGGTGGAGCCATAGCAATTCACTACCGGAATTCCATTTTTCATGGCTATCTCTACCATTCCTTCGAGTGCCTTGTTAAAGGGCGTAGAGTAAATAATACCTTCTACCCGGTTACGGATGAACATTTTGAGGAAGCGCTCCGTCTTTGTGGTATCGTTATCATTGTTACAGATGATTGCATTGTATCCCTGTTCAAAAGCAACATCCTGAATACCTCGGGCAATCCCTGCATAGAAGGGGTTAGTGATATCTGGCAAAAGGTATCCTATGATGAGGGTACGATGGGTACGCAGGCTTTTGGCCACGAGATTGTGATTATAATTGAGCTTTTTTGCCGCCTCAAGAACCTTTCGGCGTGCCTCATCGCTCACGTATCCATAGTTTCCCAAGGCTCTGCTTGCCGTGGCAGCAGAAACCCGTGCTTCTTTCGCAACGTCTTTGATGGTTATCGTTTTTTTCTCCATAAGACCTCCTTTTCGCTTATGATAACGTTCTCAGAATTTCTTGTCAAGTCTCCAAAAGTGGTTTTTTATCGCTCATAACATTTGGTGGATTGATTGAGGGGAAATTCGACTCCTCGTCCCATAGAGCGGGTAAGGGCATGGGGAGAGGCATGAGCTTGAACGGGGAAAACATTCTTGCCGAAGAAGCCAAACCTTTTCACCGAAGCGAAAGTCCTGGTAAGTATTAGGTTACCTCGAGAAACGATAATCCTCACAGTGAATTTTGTTGTGCTCTTTCCTTGGACTTATTTTTCTTGGGGATCTTCATTGTGAGGCCTCTTTTTGCCCCTCCAAGAAAACCACAAAAGAATAATGCTCGAAGACATCAAAACCCAAACCCCTCCAAGATAAGTCAAAGTCAAATGCGCGGAGGTGCAAGGGGGGGTCGACAGAAAAACGAGGGAGGAAA
>CAKZPS010000028.1 GCA_937139415.1 uncultured bacterium | reverse complement strand
TTACTCGTCCGTGCTAGGACGGTGATATCTTCTCTTTTTATCTCAAAAATTCCTACAATAACTTTACACTAACCTTTTGGCCAGGGAATAACCCTGGCCTTTTTATTATACCTCTTTGAGCTGGGATAAAATATTTCGCTGAAAGATGGTTGGTAGCGTTTCCTCGGTCACTCCGGAAATGATGTCCTCATTGACCCGAATATTTGGTCCCTGAGAACATCGCTCTAAACAGAAGGTCGCACCGACGCTCACTCTATCTTCTACCTTGTGCTCTTTAATGAGCCTTAAAAGTCCCTGGAGGAGGTTGTAAGAACCCTTGAGATAGCAGCTCGTTCCTACACATACTGCTACATCCACTTTCCTCACGCTCTTTGCTTCTTGAATGCGAATGACCTCATCACTGATACGACGCCTGGAGCGATAGTGGGTGTGCAAGTACTTCTCAGCAAGCTCACTCCCCGGGCTCCCCAACCACTGTTCGTAGAGAAACTTGATGGCCGGATTGTCCTGGGCTTTGCGGACCGGACTCAGACGATCCGCATTGTAGAGACCTTCGGCACGTTTGCGGAGCACCGCTCTGTAGTCAGGGTATCCAAGGGGCATTCCCCCACCACCGATACATCCCCCGGGACAGTTCATGATTTCCACGAAATCATAGTAACGCTTCCCTTGGCGAATCTCCCGGATCAACTGTTGCGCTTGGGCCAAACCATGCACAACGGCTACCCTTACCAGGCGACCGTTGAAATCGACCTCCGCCTCGCGTACCACTTCAAATCCTCGGACGCTCCGGAATTCAACATCCTTCAGTTCTTTTCCAGTGAGGCGTTCATAGGCGTAGCGGAGAACTGCTTCGGTCACTCCTCCGGTTACCCCAAAGAGTACCCCCGCACCGCTTCCAGCACTGAGGGGTACATCAAAGGCCATCGGCTCAAGTTCTCGAAAATCGATATTGGCCGACTTAATCATGCGAATGGTCTCTTGCGCCGAGAGCACAACGTCCACGTCTTTTATTCCCTCACGAGTATATTCATCCCGTCGCGCTTCGAATTTCTTCGCTACACAGGGCATAATGGATACGGAAACAATTTTCTCCGCAGGAACATTCTCTAAGCGGGCCACAAAATTTTTAATGACCGAGCCGAACATTTGCTGCGGCGAACGAACCGAGGAGAGGTGGTGGAGGTAGAAGGGGTAATTGCGTTCGGCGAACACTACCCAAGAAGGACAACAAGAGGTGAACTGAGGGAGGCGCTCATTTTTCTGCAAACGCTTGAAGAATTCTTCTGCTTCCTCAATCACGGTGAGGTCAGCACTGAAACTGGTATCGTACACCCGGTCGAAACCGATTTTCTTGAGAGCAGCGACAATTTTCCCCGTGGTGATCTCTCCGGGTGGGAGTCCAAACGCTTCCCCGATGGCCACCCGAACTGCGGGAGCAATTTGAGCCACGACAAAGGTATCTGGGGAAAGAACCGCCTCCCAAGCTTTGTCTACTTCCGAACGAACCACTAACGCTGCAGTCGGACAGCGAATCGCACACTGTCCACAGTAGACACATTCCACTTCACTCAGCTTCTTCCCGAAAGCCGGTTCCACCTGGGCTTTCGCCCCCCGCAAGGTAAAGTCATAAATGCCAATCCCTTCGATTTCTCGACAGGCGCGTACACAATCACCGCAGAGAATACAACGATTGGGGTCCCGCACCAAAGAGAAGGTGGAGGTATCTTTGGGTACCTTATTCTTTCGCTCTCCAAAGCGAATTTCCGTGACCCCCATGCGGGCGGACATCTCTTGGAGACGACAATTGAGATTCCGTTCGCACACTGTGCAGTCTCGATCGTGATTGGCTAAGTAGAGCTCCAAAATCATCCGCCGTGCTTCAAGAACCCGTTTGGTATTGGTGTGAATGACCATACCCGGTTCAGGAGGAGTAGAACAAGAAGGCATAAGTCCCCGACCTTCCACTTCCACAAGACACATCCGGCACGCTCCATACACACTCAAATCCGAATGGTAGCAGAAGGTGGGAATATCAATGTTCGCCTTTTTCGCCACTTCTAAAATGTTCTTTTCACCGTTTAAGATCACCTTCTGACCATCGATCATCAGCGCTTTCTCTTGAACCATTTCACTCATCATTCTTCCTCCTCCAACTCACTACAATGGCATCAAAGGGACAAGCTTCAAAACAAGAACCACATTTGATGCACTTCTCTTGATCGATGAGGTAAGGCACCTTAGGGCGCCCGGAAATACAACTCACCGGGCACACTCGAGCGCACTTTCCACACGAACGGCACTTCTCGGGATCGATCCAATACTCCTTCATCGCTTGACACACATGCGCAGGGCAGACGTGGTGCAAAACGTGGTCCATATATTCATCGCGGAAATAGCGCAAAGTAGTCAACACCGGATTCGGCGCCGTTTTCCCCAACCCACACAGTGAGGCATCCTTCACCACGAATGCCGTCTCTTGCAAGAGTTCTGTCTCTTGAACGGTGGATTTTCCGGCGACAATGCGCCCTAAAATGTCCAACATGTGTTTGGTTCCCTCACGACAGGGTACGCACTTTCCACAGGATTCGTTCTGGGTAAAACTCATGAAGAACCGAGCTACTTCAACAATGCAGGTATCTTCATCGAGGACGATGAGTCCTCCCGAACCCATAATCGCCCCTGCACCACATAAGGAATCGTAATCAATCGGAAGGTCGAGATGACTCTCCGTCAAACACCCTCCCGAAGGACCTCCCACCTGTACAGCCTTGAAGGCCCGATCGTTTTGAATACCCCCACCGATTTCAAACACCAGTTCCCGAATGGTAATCCCCATGGGGATCTCCACTAAACCGGTATTCTTGACCTTTCCTGCCAGGGCGAAGGTTTTGGTACCGGGACTGGTGAGCGTACCAAAGGAACGGAACCAATCTGCCCCTCGGAGGATGATCACGGGAACATTGGCTAAGGTCTCTACGTTATTGATTACCGTGGGTTTCCCCCACAGACCTCGATTGGCCGGATAGGGAGGACGGGGATTGGGCATGCCTCGCTTTCCTTCGATGGAAGCAATGAGAGCGGTTTCTTCACCGCAGACGAATGCTCCCGCTCCTTCCCGAATGACGATGTCAAAAGAAAAGGAAGTTCCCAAAATATTCTCACCCAAAAGCCCCGCCGAACGAGCATCTTGAATCGCCTTTTTCAGGCGCTTGACCGCCAAGGGATATTCTGCCCGCACATAAATGTACCCTTCCTGGGCTCCGATGGCATACCCGGCAATGGCCATACCTTCAATGACCGAGTGGGGATCTCCTTCCATAACACTCCTGTCCATGAATGCTCCCGGGTCTCCCTCGTCACCATTGCAAATGATGTACTTCCGGTCTGCTTTCACCACTCGAGCGAATTGCCACTTCCGACCGGTGGGGAATCCTCCACCCCCACGACCTCGCAGTCCTGACTTGGTGATTTCCCCAATGACCGTATCAGGAATCATCTCGGTGAGCACTTTGGCTAACCCTAAATATCCATCACGTGCCAAGTACTCTTCTAAGCTCTCCGGATCAATGCTCCCACAATTCCGTAACACCAATTTCACCTGTTTGCGATAGAAGGGAACATCTTTCATGAGCGGCCAAAGGACCTTTCGCCCATCTTGCTCCTCTTGGTAGACCAACCGATCTACGATCTTTCCCTTTTTGAGCGTTTCCTCCACAATTTCCTCAACGTCTTCCGGCTGCACCCGGAGGTAGAGAATGCCTTGTGGCTCAATCATCACCAAGGGGCCCGCCTCACACAAACCGATACAGCCGGTTTTCACCGCATAGTGCCGTTCTTCGGTGAGATGTTTTGCTTGAGTAGCGATCTTCTCCCGTTCCAAACACTCTTTGAAACGGTCAAAAACCTTCTGCGATCCCTTCGCTAAACACCCCAAACCTCCACACACTAAAACCCGCTTACAAGGCAAGGTCTCCTTGAGTTCTCGCACCTTCGCTTCCAAACTCGAGCGATCCGTAAAGAACATGCTCTATTCTCTCCCTTCTTCATACCGCTCCAAAATGGTCTTCACCTTTTCTTCGTCCAGTAGTCCGTACACTTCCTCATTCACCATCATTGCAGGGGCCAAGGCGCATGCCCCAATGCATGCCACGGTTTCCACGGTAAAGAGGAGGTCAGGGGTAGTATCTTCTCCTTCCTTGAGCCCTAAGTACTCACGAACGGCTTTGAGTACCCCCATGGAACCCTTCACGTGACACGCAGTCCCATCACACACGCGGATGATGTACTTCCCCTTGGGCTTCAGGGAAAACTGAGCGTAGAAGGTTGCTACTCCGTACACATAGGCCGGAGAAACTCCCAAAGCAGTGGCGATATAGGTCAAAATTTCCTCCGGGAGATAACGGTATTCTTCCTGAACCTCCTGCAAAATACCCACCAAATTGGAAGGGTTATGCTGGTGTTTCTGTAAAATGGCGTTGACTTTTTCAAAGCTTCGACTCAACACAACTTCCTGATCAACCTCTGGCATTCTCTCACCCCCGTCAAATTCCTTACTCAATAGTATTCCAAGATGACGATCTTCCCTCTCCGCCGGAGCTCCTCACTCAGTTCCTCAAGAATCCGCGCTTTGAGCGACAACTCTCCTGAGAGCTTGGGGTTCTGATGGGCAGGATTAATGGCTCGACCGCCAAGAATGGAGATTTCATCCGCCTCTAAGAGAAACTGAAGAAGACGACTGGCGCCATCGTGACCCCGAATATTTCTCTCACCATCGCTCATGCTTCGTAACTTTCTCAAAGCCGTAGAAAGGGTTAAAATACCCTCGGTGAGAAGATCCACACCTTCGATGATCCCCACCGGAGGGACATCCGGAGCAAGAGAGGTCAAATCGACCCGAATATCTTTTTTAAGCACTCGCGCGAGAATGTTCCCCGTAGTTCCTCCGCTCACCACTTTTCTCCCCGGAAACTGGAGCACTCTCTCCACGATTTCCTCATCCCGAGAAGGGTCTTCAGGCGGACCAGCCCATAACACCAACCTGCGCGGTAAACGAATTTTGGCCACAATACAGGTGGCATCATCACCCAAGCGCCCCTGATACAGTCTCTGCGTGGTATCGATAATCTTGTTCGCCAAAATTTCAGCATCCATGTGTTCGTTGACCGTGCTCTCCAAGAAAGAAGCGATCTTCTCCCACCTCCATCCTAAATTCCACAATCCTCCGATCCCGGCGTGAACTACACCATCGGTAATACCCACAATCCAATCGTTCTTTTGCAAGCGAGCTTGAAAATCGAGCACCACCTTTTTCCCGATTTCATGCTTGTGGCGTTCGACATGCATAACCCGGCCATTACGTACCCAAAAAAGGGGGGGGTTATCGAATTCGGCCACATACGCTTCCCCTGTAGACGTCACTTGAACCACTGAAAAAGTGCTATAGGCGATTTTGCGCGACTTACATACCGGGAGGGTTTCCACGATGGTCTCGATGGCTTCTTCAAGGGGAGCCTCTTTCATGAGCATGGAAACAATAATCCGCGAGGTGAGCGTAGAGAGAATGTTCGCCTTGACCCCACTTCCTAAGCCGTCTGACCAGGAAAATATGGTCCCTTGCTTCCCCCGTGCATAACTGACGCTGTCACCACAGAGTTCTTCCCCCCATTTGGGGAGTTGTGCGTAGGCAAATTCTACAAACAATTCACTCATCGCTCACTTCTTCTCCTCGTAAAATCCGCATCAGTTTCCCCAGTAAAACCTTGGTTTCCGCGGTGGTTTCCCCAAGGAGGCTGGCAATTTCCTGCGCTACCCGCATTTGGTTATTGATCACCTGTTGGGCCTTCTCTAAGGTCTTCTCCCGCATCTTCTGCATGGTCTCTTCCTGTTCTTTCTCCCGGGTTAAATCGATAAACACCCCCATGAGCAGTCTCGGTTTCTCCAGGTAGAAAACGGAAACCTGCACGAAGAGATCATGGTGCTGGGGATAGTGGAATTCTCGCGTCACCGCCTTTTTGGTGCGCAAAACCTCCACAAAAGGCGAGGAATCGAAAAACTCGTCCACCCGCTTTCCCACCACCAATTTGCCGGTGAGTTCCAACATCCTCCGCAGAGCCGGGTTCATGTCCACAATACGCAGTTCTTCATCGACTAACACAATGCCGTTCGGAGTAACAGCAATGAGGAAACTCGAGAATGACTCTGCCTTTGCTCGCATGAAAGGAATACACATCTCCGCTTCGGCCATCCCATAGTACACTGCCTGAGCCTTCTCTCGGCAAGTATCGTAACCACAAGCTCCACAATTCAGTTCATCTTGAGGAGTGAATTTCCCGGTGAGGGCCAAAATTTTGCGGAGCTCCTCCTCCGGTACCGGAGGATTCTCAACTGGTTGGGGTGAGAAAGTACGCCGCAGAGAAGGCGGATCATAACACGATGCTCCCTCACACATACTCCGTTTCTCGTATTCTTCGGTATAGGTCAACACTCTGTTCCTGCGTTCGTAAAAAGAAAGCGATGAGCGAAGCACCGGGCCGTCGATACATCCTCCCTCGCAAGCCATCATCTCTACCAAGCGAAAATCAACCTTTTTCTCTTTGAGCTCTTGCAAGAATTGCTTCGCCCGCTCTATCCCGGTAATCACGATCACCTCCCGGGAGAGAAGGTCACAAGTGAGCGAAGCACTCTGCAAAAGTCCACCCTCGACCGGAAAACTTCGCGCCCAACCACACCGAGAGGGATCAAATTCCGCTTCTTCCAAAGAAGCAGGCTCAATACCCTCTTCGCGCAACCAATTTTTGAGTTCCACAAAGGTCAAAGCCACCGCAACCTCTTCAGCGACTTCAGGCTCTTCTCTCTCCCCCTTTTTGGCAATACACGGACCGATGAAAACCACTTTACTCTCTGGATCCTCCTCGTGAAGTAAACGAGCATGGGCAACCATGGGGGAAACACACGGAGCAAGATTCTCGAGTAACTCCGGAAAGTAACGACGGATGAGGTTATTGATGGCCGGACAGGCACTGGAAATGAGATTGGTCCTCCCTTCATGCAAAAGGTGCAGGTGTTCCCGGGTTACCCACTCCGCTCCCTCGGCGGTTTCCCGCACCGCATGAAAACCTAAACGCTTCAAGGCGCTGACCATCTGTCCCGGCGAAACATCGGGAAAAGCCGCTACAAAAGAGGGAGCGAGGCTCGCTACTACTCTCTTCCCCTGAGAGAGGAGTTCTTTCGCCACGGGGAGGTCATCCCGAACGTGTTTTGCCCCTTGAGGACAAATGAGCACGCACCGTCCATCTTGAATACAACGCTCCTCGACAATCTCGGCATGACTCAGGTTGATGCGGATCGCCTTCACCGGACAATGGCGCACGCATTTGTAACAATCTCGACAACTGGTTCGGACGGTACTAATGATTCCCACCGTTATGCTCCTTCAAACGCGCTAAAACCTTGGTATGAAAAACCTCGGCGAAATTCTCTGGAGAAACACCGTGTAAAATCTCTTCGTCGATCACGACTGTTACTCCCTCCTCGGCACACTGCCCCAGACAAAAAGTCCCCTTGAGCTCCACCTCGCCCTTGAGATTCAAACGCTCGATGAACTCCTCACACGCCTGAATGATTTGATACGCTCCCTTGAGATGACAAGAACTCCCGACACACACCGAAATCGTGACCATTTTCACGCTCCCAAACAAAAATGGAAAAGGGGATGTCCCTCCCCTTTTCCAAGCTGAGTATTATAACACAATTTCATGCTCCCAACACCCATACTTCAGTCTGCGGGGGAAGTTTTTCCCCGGTAACCTCAAAACCCGACTCCCGCAATTTCTTGACTCTCGCAGCTTCGAATTCCTGTAAAAAGGGTTCAACACCGGCAAGTTCGAATTGCAAATAACGAGTCTTGTAATGCATGGGAATGACGATCCGAGGACGGAGAGCCTCTACGAGTTTACGGGCACCACGGTGGTCGATGGTATACACTCCTCCCACCGGCACCATCAAAATATCTACCGGCATCCACTTACGCCACTCTTCCTCGGGGGGAACAAGCCCCAAATCTCCACAGTGCATAACTACCAGGCCTTCCATTTCCACCCGAGCCACCAAATTGCCCCCCCGCTTTTTCCCCTTTTCCT
>CAKZPS010000027.1 GCA_937139415.1 uncultured bacterium | reverse complement strand
CTCGTTTTTCT
Organism: uncultured bacterium; assembly: GCA_937139415.1. Classification (GTDB taxonomy): domain Bacteria; phylum Atribacterota; class Atribacteria; order Atribacterales; family Caldatribacteriaceae; genus CAKZPS01. The sequence continues at coordinate 10,406 of CAKZPS010000027.1, read as the reverse complement.
GTCGACCCCCCCTTGCACCTCCGCGCATTTGACTTTGACTTATCTTGGAGGGGTTTGGGTTTTGATTGTGCCCAGAGGAGAATAGAAAGAAAAGAAACTGGCTTAATACACAAAGGGAATAAAGCGTGAAGAGCGGCGAACGTATTGTTCCCAAGTAACTCCAAAAGCGCGATGCAGGATGGCTTCTTCCTCAGAAGCACGTCGTAAAAGGACGAAAACCAAAACCGAGACTAACACGAGAGCTATCCAAGAACGACAAAGAAGAGAGAATCCTCCGGTAAAGGTTATGATGCCTAAATATCGAGGATGGCGAATGTAACAGTATATACCCTCGGTTACAAGAACGTGGTTTTCTTGCAGCCCAATATAAATACTAAATTGCTTACCAAGAGATGCTTCCGCCCAATGGGCCATAAAAAAACCTACGGCAAAGAGCACCGTTCCAAGGTAATGAAGCAGGACAAAATCGGGGAAAACGGCGAAATTACGGTGATCGGTATATGGTGCAATAATAAAAATCAACAAGGGAATAATTTGTAAAGGTAAAAGGTGTAACCGTTCTCGAGGCAGAATGTCTTCTTGGCGACCGTTTTTCCTTCTTAAGAAGTAAAAAACGACGATAATCTGAAGAACAAATGCTGCGACAAGGTAAGAAAACCGTGCCGGATGGGTGATAAAGTCCTGCCAATCGTTCATGCCCCACCCAAGAAGAGGAAGCCCCACGAAGAGAAATACTCCCAGAAAGAGCTTAATCAACGAAGACACAAACAATTTCCAATACTCCTTACCACTTTTATAGGTATTCCGATCGCGCAGTATTATAGCACAAGGTTGATAAGACCATCTGAAGAGGAAATTTTCTTATCGATCCTTTCCCGAATTTGAGGGAGGAACTCTAAGAGAGCTTGGTAGTTCTCTACTGGTGAGACTTCGAGAATCGCTACCGCTCTCTCGCGAAGTACGAGTTGTTCTATGATCTTTTTGGTTTCTTCACTCACTGGAGGCATGCGATGGAGGTCAAATTGGCCATCATTCCAGTGAAAATGAACATGGAGAGGATGCTCTCCAAGGCGGGAGAGGTATTCTTCCACCGTGTGTCCGGTGATGAGGGCGTGTCCGATATCTAAAGCCAAACCTGTCTCTTTTCCCAACACGCTCAGGAAAATTTCCATCTCCTCCGGAGTCCGGGGAAACTCCCAAGGACAATAGAGATTCTCCACAAACGGTTGTATGCCATATTGAAGAACACGGGTCACCACTCTCTTCAGATTTTGCAGAGTGGCTTGAGCAAACTGCAAACGAAGAGAATCAAATCGTGTTTGGAAAAAGTGATGGTGAGGGTGAGTAAGCGAAGGAATGATATCATACCAATTCATCGAACCGGCATGGAAAATGATTCTCTGTGCACCGATGGCTTGGGCAAAGCGCAAGTCTTCCTCGGCCACACCCACTACCGCTTCACAGAGGAGAGGATGGGCAACCGCAAAATTGATCCCTATAAAGCGAGCATGGAGGGAGAGGCATAAATCATAAGCCTTACTCCACTCTCGAATTTTCTCGATCACGCCAAGTGAGAACCCACTGTGGAGGAAAACCTCCCACCATCGAAATCCTGCCGCAACCAAAGACTCAAGGTAAACGGGAAGAACGCTCTCTCCACCCTCTCCTTCCCTAAACATACTCTCATCACAGGCAAATCCCCACTCCATCATTGCTCTCCTCCCCCGGTGATGATTCTCACCTCCTGGGGTGAGAAAGAAACGACTACTTCATCTCCCTCTTGCCACGAATCGGCCTCATGCCCTGGAACATCAACCCAAATGATTTCTCCGTTCACCATCACTTCAAAGCGCGTGATAGCCCCATAGAACGCCCTAAGACGGATAATTCCCGGCAAGAGATTAGTATCATACTCCCTTCCTCGGAGTTCATGAGGCCTGTGGAGTCTCAATGTCTCGGGACGAACGTACAGAGTTAATCGCTTCTCGCCATTGAGAGAAAGTGGAGGAAGATTAATAGGGTAATGATGGAAAAACACCTCTTGAGAGTCTCCCTTTCTCTCCACACGTAAGGCGTTGGAAAAACCGATGAATTGGGCCACGAAACGATTTACCGGATGACGGTAAATCTCTACCGGGGTCCCAACCTGCTCAATTCTTCCCCCATTCATAACCACCACCCGATCGGAAATGGAGAGAGCTTCTTCCTGATCGTGGGTTACCATCACCGTGGTAATTCCCAATTCTCGCTGAATTCTCTTGAGCTCCTCTCGCAACCGCAAGCGCACCACTGCATCCACCGCCGAAAGGGGTTCATCAAGGAGGAGAACCTTGGGTCGTGGAGCTAAAGCCCGTGCCAGCGCTACTCTCTGTTGCTGTCCGCCGGAGAGTTCATGAGGGAAACGATTTTCTAAACCCTTGAGACCCACAATATCCAAGAGATTCATGACCTCGCGTTCCACGGTGAGGCGATCAATCCTCTTTGCCCAAAGCCCAAAAGCTATGTTTCCGAAAACGGTTAAATTTGGGAATAGGGCGTACGATTGGAAGACCATACTGATCTGGCGACGTTGTGGCGGCCAATCGGTGATGGGAACCCCTTCTAAGGAAATAGTCCCCCGATCAGGACGCTCAAGACCGGCTAAAATCCGCAGAGTAGTGGTTTTTCCACATCCCGATGGTCCGACCAGAGTGGTAAACTCGCCTTTCTCAATGGAAAGATTGAAATGGGTAAGCACTCGGTTTTTGGCAAAACTTTTTTCTACCGACTCCATCTCAAGATAAGCCATAGCGCCTCACTCCCCCTACAGTCACTAAACTGGTCAAAAGCCAAGTAAATGTGAAACTCACCACCGAAAGAACACTTGCTGCCTGACCATCCACGCGCATCACCGAATACAGATACACCGAAAGTGTTGGCCAACTGCCGCCTACCATGAGATTCGCCAAGGCGAACTCCGAAAGAACCATACTCAAGATCAAGAGACTCCCGTTAACGATCCCCGACCAGAGATTGGGGAGAATCACCCGATAGGTCACAAAAGGCATCCGCGCCCCCAGGGTTATTGCCGACTCCACCATTTTGGCAAGACCGATGGTATGCATCTTGTTCTCCACTGATCGATACATGAGCGGAAAGGCCAAAACGGTATTAGCCAAAGTTAAAAGGACCGGTGTTCCATAGAGAGGGATGGGTAGAGACGCATAGGTTTCCACTAAGCCCAAGGCAAAGAGAACACTGGGTATAACAAAAGGAGCCAAAGAGAAAGCCTCAATGAATTTTTTGACTCTGGGAAGGGTGAGTTCTGCGGTGAGGAGAGCGGGAACGATGAGGAATGCGGAAAGGGCAATCGCCGTCAAAGCTAAAACCGTGGAGTGATATAAAGCTATCCAGAACTCTCGATCGCGGAAAAGAGTGGAGTATGCAGAAAGGGTGTACCCCTCAGGCCACACCGTCCGGTCCCAACGGGTAGCAACCGAGAAGAGGATCATCGCTCCTACGGGAAAGAGAATGTAGATGAGCATGAAAATAAGCGCCAATACCAATACTAACTCTACCCCGAAACCCATAGGGCAAACCTCTTGCGCAGACGAATATAAAAGGAGAAGAGAACTAATAATCCTGCGATCATCACCATGGCCATAGCACTCGCCGCATGGGGGTCATAACCTACGTTTCCTGCCACTGCTAAACTAATCTGAATAGGAAGCAGGCGAAATTTCGCCCCTACGAGAGCAAAGGCGGTGGCATAGGCACCGAAACTATTGGCATAGAGAAGGATGAAACATCCGAGAAGAGCAGGGGAAAGAACTGGAAAACCCACCTTCACCCAGTAAAGATATCCATTCCCTCCTAAGGTACTCACGGCTTCCCTCCACTCTTTTCGCAGACCTTCTAAAGCAGGCATGATCAGGACTACAAAGAGAGGAATCTGGAAGTAAAGGTAGAGGAGGACTAACCCCGTGAAACTATAGAGAGTAAAAGGGACTGATGACATGAAACCTCGATGGAAAAGGAGACGGGTCAAAAATCCATTCAATCCCAGAAGAATCATGAAAGCTACTGCTAAAGGTACACCGGCAAAATTCGCCGCCGTGGCCGCTAAAGTAATAGAGATGTTCTTTTGGCGATGAGACAATAAATGCTGCAAGGCTAAAGCGGCTGGAAAACCGAAGAGCATGCCCAAAAAGGCAGTGAGGAGGGAAAGGAAAATGGACTGAACGAGCGACTTGAGATAGAGGGGGCGCAAGAGAAAGAGATAGTGGGAGAAGGTGATCGTCCCTTCTCCCTGGATGCTCCGCCAAAAAATGGTCATAACTGGAAGAACTAAAAAAACGGCACAAAAGAGACTAAAAGGGAACAATGACCACCTTTTCACCGTTTTCTTATTCCCCCAAAACCCTGGATCCCCACTCTTCGGCGATCTTTTGCGCGCTTTTGTGAAATGCTTCCCAATCGGTAATGACCCGGGCACTCTGATAAGCACTCTCGGGGAGGAGTTTCTCTTGAATTTCAGGAGGTAAAATGACTTTACGGATGGGACGAGCATAGCCCTTGGCGAGGAGAATTTGCCCTTGATCGGAGAAGACCCACTCCTGCCACAGCCGAGCGGCGTTGGGATGAGGAGCCCAACGGTTGATGATGGAAGCATACGCACCCACTACCGTACCATCTTCAGGAATGATGACTTCCAGGGGGATTTTGCCTTTTAAGCGGTCTCGTTGGTAGAGATTCAAGAAATCCCAGTTGATGACGATGGGAGCCTCTCCCTTTTCGATATTTGCCGGTGTGGGATTCACGGGAACGAGGTTTCCCGATTTGGCGAGCTTAGCGAAAAAGTCTAATCCCGGATCTACGTTGTACTCATTCCCTCCAAAGGCGAAACTCGCTGCGAACACCGCCCAGTTGGCATTCGCTGCCTGACGGGGGTCATTGAGGGCGATCTTTCCCTTGTACTCCGGCTTCAAGAGATCGGCAAAACTCCGGGGAACGTTGGGCACCAGATCAGTATTGACCATGATGGACATCACTCCGGTGTACCACACTACCCAATGGCCGTTTGGGTCCTTTGCCCAATCAGGGATCTCATTCCAGTAACTATTCTTGTAAGGCATGGTCACGCCTTCCTTCATCGCCATGGGAGTGAATTGGATACCAATATCTCCCACATCGGCTTGAGGATTATTCCGCTCAGCCTTAAACTTTTGAATCTCCTCGGCACTCGACATGTCAGTATCCCTATGGACCAATCCGTACTTCTCGCAAAATAACCGCCACGATTCGCCCCAATTTGCCCAATCATCGGGAAGCCCATAGCTCACAATGGCTCCCTCGCGGCGAGCTTCTTCTTCGATGCGCTTGAGCTCTTCGGGAGTGGTTATAGCCACTTCTTCGGCATGCACGACACCAAAACAACCGAGACAGAAAAGTGCGACTACTCCGGCCAAAAACTTCCATCTCCTCATCATGAGAAGCATATTTCTACCTCCTCTATGGATAGAATTGAACAAAGGAATGATATCGGAGAAAAATAAAGTAAAGGTGAAAGAAGTTTTAAAAACTTTTCACAAAGAGGGATGGAAGAAGAATTTTCTACAAGAATATAAAAAAGAATCGTAAAAGGAATGATGAGCCAAAAAATTTGTTTGTAAAGGATATAGTATGCAAAGAGGTGATGGAAAATGCTCCGAAGAAGTGCCCAAGCAGCATGGACGGGAAACCTGAAAAACGGAAAGGGAACAGTAACCTTTGGGGGATTCCAAGGAGAGTATTCCTTCGGTTCTCGGTTTGAAAACGCCCCGGGAACCAATCCCGAGGAGCTCATCGCCGCAGCCCATGCCGGATGCTTTGCCATGGCCCTCTCCCATATGCTCGCCGAAAATGGATACCCTCCCGAACGGGTAGAAGCGAGAACAACTATAATCATGGAGGCAAAAGAGGGGGGATTCAAAATCACCGCCAGTCACTTAGAGTGTACAGCCAAAGTTCCGGGAATAAGCCAGGGGGATTTCCTCAATCTGGCCCATAAAGCCAAAGAGAGTTGCCCGGTGAGCGTGCTCCTTTCCTCTATTCCGATTAGTCTCGAAGCGCGTTTAGAGGCATAAATGGTTCGCCGTTCTTGCACCCACTTTTGGAGAGGGACGAAAAGGATAGAGAGAAGTTGGATTCTTGCCACTTTGGGAGTGCTCAGCCTCTTCTTTTTATATCCTGCTTGGGGGGAAGAAAAACCCTCACTGGGACCACTCATCCCCTTTCTCCTCTTAGAGAGAGAGGGCCCATGGGAGGGGAAAATGGAAGGAGAGAATTACCTTTTGGAGAATAGCGAAGACCCGCAAGCGGTGCACTATGTGCCTATACCTCGAGAAACCATTCATCACTCCTTCACTATAACCGTAAGTGGAGAGACCAAAAGCCCCGGCCTTTGTGGGGCCGGTCTCCTCTACTCCTTCAAGGAGACGCCTCTTCTCTCCTATTACGCCCTCATTGTGGACAACGAGCGGGGGACGGTATCGCTCCTCCGCTATGAGGAAGGGAAATTCCAAGAACTCTTCGCCATGGGGAGTGAAAGATTTCGCTCCGGCAAGCACTGCCTCACTATCCACGAAGAACCTCAAGAAGTCATCTTCTCCATCGATAACGAAGAAATCGGACGCCTCAAAAACGATAACCTCTCCCAAGGAATGGTGGGGATTATCGCCATAGGGATTGGGGCCTTCTCATTCTCTCATTTTGTGATGCATCCGTAAGCCTTTTGGTGCGGAATTTTATCTCTCTTGGAAGAGGGGGAGGATTATTTCCTCCCCTCTCCACGCCAAAAATCCAAAACTGAAAGAACAGTGGATGAGAAAGGAATGCCGGTTTGACCGCTTCCCATTTTATGCTATCATATCGGGTAAATGGGCGTCACTCTCTGGGGAAGAGAAATTGCTACTTGTGTCCTGTGTACGCAATGAGGAACGGATGGAAGAATTAGAAAAGCAAATCGAGCAAGCGTTCGAAGAAGCGATCTTCCTTTCTCGCCTTGCCGAGAAAGTGGGTAAAGAAGTCCCTGAGGTCTGGAAAGTCGTGCTGCAGCTTGTGGCGAAAGGAAAATTGGATTACTTTAGCTGGCAGGGGAAAACGGTTATCGTGAAAAGGCGCCCCTAAAAAGTTTTCTCCTTTCGCTTTACTCTCCTCTCTTTATTCATTCATTTTCGCTATTCGCGGGAATGATGAGACCCTCAAAAGGTTATAAGGGGTAACAGAATAACCCGAGGAGAAAAACTATGCGCAAACCCAATAGGCTCATCCACGAACAGAGTTCTTATCTCCGCCAACACGCTTATAACCCGGTAGATTGGTACCCGTGGGGGGAAGAAGCCTTCGAGCGGGCACGAAGAGAGAATAAACCCATTTTCCTCTCCATTGGATACGCCACTTGTCATTGGTGCCACGTCATGGAAAAGGAATCTTTCCAAGACCAAGAGATTGCCGATATTCTCAACCAATTCTTCGTCGCCATCAAAGTAGATCGCGAAGAACGACCGGATATCGACCAGGTGTACATGAAAATGTGCCATGCGGTCACCGGGAGAGGTGGATGGCCGCTCACGGTGCTCCTGAAACCGGATAAGAAACCCTTCTTTGTGGGAACCTACCTCCCCAAGGAGGATTATTACGGAAGGACGGGGCTCAAAAGGATTTTGCACACCGTAGCGAAGATATGGCGTACGATACCGGAACAGATCGCAGAGACGGCAGAAAACATGGTCGCTCTTCTCGAGAGCGTGAGCGCTCTACCCGAAAAAACACCTCTCCACCCAAAAACCGTGGAACAATCCTTCTCGGAACTCCAAGCTTCTTATGACCCCGAATACGGTGGTTTTGACGGTGCTCCTAAATTCCCCCTCCCTATGCACCTTTTCTTCCTCCTCCACTTTTATCAGCGCAGACACGAGAAGGAAGCTCTCTCCATGGTGCAAAATACCCTGGTGAGAATGCGCCTCGGGGGTATTTACGATCAAATCGGAGGGGGATTCCATCGATATGCTACCGACCGTTCCTGGTTCCTCCCTCATTTCGAAAAAATGCTCCCTGATAATGCCTTACTCCTCTTCCTCTACAGTGAAATGTATCGAACCACCAAGGAGGAGTTCTACCGCATGGTCTGTGGCGAGATTTTCCACTACCTCACCCGAGAGTTACTCGCCCCTCAGGGCGCCTTTTACGCTGCTCAAGACGCCGATAGCGACGGGGAAGAAGGAAAATTTTACACCTACACCGTGCAAGAACTCCGCAATATTCTCGAAGAGGAGGAATTCGCCCGCTGGAATCAGGTCTTTCCGGTCCGTGAGGAAGGGAATTTCCTGATGGAATCGACTGGAAGACTCACGGGGAGGAATATTGTTGCCGTTTCTCCGGAAATCGCAGGAAAATTCGCCACTTCACCCTCTCTCATTACCGACCTCTTAACCAATCTCCGCATCCCGAGAGAGAAAATCTTTCTCGCCCGCGAGAAACGGAGTAAACCATCCCGGGATGAGAATATCCTCACCGATTGGAATGCCCTTGCTATCGTGGCCCTGGCCAAAGCTTCCCTGGTGCTCGACACTGCCGAACCCCTCCGAGGAGCAGAGAGGTGTTTCCATTTTCTCGCCACCCACATGCTCACCCCGGAGAAAACTCTCCGACACCACTTCAGCGAAGACAGACACCATATCGAAGGATTCTTAGAGGACTACGCCTACACCATATGGGCACTCATCGAACTCTACGCCGTGACTCTCTCCGCTTCCTATCTTACCTTGGCGGTGGAACTCACCGATCAAACTGTGGAACTCTTTTGGGATGGAGAGTCAGGAGGTTTCTACCATCGTCCCTACCACAGTGAACCAATTCTCATCCGGAGTAAAGACATTGCCGATGGAGCCCTCCCCTCGGGGAATGCGGTGATGGCGTATAACCTCTTACGTCTGGGGAGAACTCTCCGTCGCAAGGACTACGAAGATCGAGCCCAAGAAATCCTCCATTCCTTCTCCGCCGCTTTGACTACCTCCCCCTCATCCCATCCTCTATCCATGATCACTTTGGATCTCCTCAGCGTGGGAACCACGGAAATGGTGATCGTCTCTCTGCAACCCTCTGATGAGGTGACCAAAATGGTTCGCACCCTCTACCAAAAATACTCCCTCTCTTTTTTGCCCCTCTTCCGAGAGGAAACTACCGAAAGTCTTGCCCCTTGGTGCCAAACCCTTTCACCGATTCCAGGAAAAACCATTTTTTATCTCTGTGAAAAGTTTACCTGTCGAGAGCCGCTTGATCTTGAGACCCTCCTCGCCTATTTCACCGCACAGGAAAAGTGAGCTTTTACCTTTTTTAAAAGCGGCGAGCGAAAACGCGCTCGTAGAGCATCACCACCGCAGTGGTCACCACAACGAGCACCACCGGCAAAGCATTGGTTTCCTGAAGATTCACGGCGATTTCTGACATCTGGGTATAGTATAGATGAGAAGGGGCATGATGTTCACCCCTGTTCCGACCAAGGCAAAGACAGTGCCGAAGGCACCCATGGAAACGGCGAAGAGCAAACTCGACCCGGCGAGGAGGGTGGGGCGAATAAGGGGAAAAATGACCCGGAAAAAGGCTCTGATCCGTTTCATACCCAAACTTTCTGCTGCCTCTAAGAGACTCCAGTCTACTTCCGACCAGGCGGAGATCATTACGAGAATCATGCGCGGAATGAGGAAATAGAGATAGGCCACCACCAATCCCCGCCAGGTGAAAAGGAAGGAAGAGAATTCTAAGGTGTTCACTCCAAAGAGGTGGGTGAGGAGAATGGTGATGAATCCGGAATTACCTAACAAAATGATGAAAGCGTAAGCAATCACTAAGCCAGAGAAGGTCAATGGCAGAGCCAAAAGGGCGAAAAAGATCTCTTTTCTCTTGGGATCGGTCCGATAGAGGACATAGGAAAGCGGCACTCCTATGAATGTCCCAAGAAGAGTAGCAGAAAGAGAGAGGAGAAAACTGTTCTTTAGGGATTCCTTGCCGCCTTCCGGGTGAAAATTTTGGCGTAGGCGTGGACATCGAACCCTGTCTCCCCTCGTACGTTCTCCCAGACCACGAAGAAGAGAGGAACAATGAGAAAGAAAAAAACCAAAGCCCGACGGGGAGTAAAAGCCATCCGACCCTTCTCTGGTTTAGCATCCTATTCTTCTCCTAACACCTTACTTCCCCAGAGCTTCGCTGCTTCGGGTTGGATTTGTTGCGTCTTTACCCAGTCGATATCCATGGCCTTGGTGTATTCCTCGGCCGGCAAGAACTCGCCATGAATTAGTAATGTCCGGTATCATGCGTAAAAAGGGTGGGATTAGAAGCAGGAAAGGCCACCCTCCCTCTGGTAATACAAGGATAAGCAAGAACCTTAC
>CAKZPS010000026.1 GCA_937139415.1 uncultured bacterium | reverse complement strand
TCTCATCGTAGCGAACAAGATAAGAGGGTCTTTCCACGTAGAGCGCTTGGGTGGGGCATACTCCTACACAGGTTCCACAGTGAATACACCGTGCCTCAATCATCTTGATATCTTGACTCAAAGATTCTACTCCAATTCCGGCCTCTTTGAGATACTGAATACCCTTTTCGGGATCGTCTTTCTTCTCGCCGATGATCTCCATCACCATCACTCCCTCCCGATGGGGAGAGATGGAAGCTCGCAAGATATTGAAACGAAGTCCAAAGCGCAGAGCCAACTCGCATACCAAAGGTTGATCGGCAATGTCCGAAGGAAAACGCAAAACCACTTTTCTCGTGAAAGCCATTCCCTTCACCTCCCAGCCTCAACGGTATTCTGATACGCTGGTCTTTCCACGAGATTACGGAAACGGACTCCCGAATCCACTCCGGGGAGAGGAGCTACCGGCTGGGTAAGGGTGAATGTTCCTTCTTGAATCCAGCGTTTGAGCGTAAGAGCTACCTCACGGGCTTTGGCGTAACTCGAAATCGAGGAAGTGGGTATTTCTTTTCCTGCCAAACGGATCGTTCCGCTGCGGAGTTCCGCATAGCTCACATACCCCAAGATTTCTCCAGTCCCGTGGGGATACGCATGACTATAATCCACTATTGGCGCTAAAACGTCTTCATCGCGCACGGCACAATAGGCTAAAATCTCCTCCGAGAGAATAGGAACCGGTACCCCCAAACCCAAAGCTAAGGAACAACCGTACCCCCGAATACTGACCCCCCACAACCACTGGGGACTCATGTCCTTCAAATCCCCGATGACCGCGAGAGTTCCCGATCCTCCTTTGGGAACCCCTTTCTCGGTTCGTTCCACGCCAGGATTATGTTGTGTCCCTTGCCAGGCCACATAGCCCACGCCTCCTCCTAAGAAAATGCGCGTCCCGATGCCGATGGTACGATAGTAGGGATCGTTCAATAAGGGACTCAGTTGCCCGGCCGAAGAATATCCGGCATTTCCCAGGTTGGGCAAGAGAATCCCCAAATAGGTGTAAATAGTTTTCTCAGAGAGATTGACTGCCACGTTATAGTTCTGGTAGGCATTGCGGGGATTGAAGAGATACGCTTCGTTCAAATCCTTGAGATTGATCCAGGTAACGAGCTTCTTTCTCGGATAGCAATCAGTTCCATAGGCATAGGCTTCTAAGAGAATATCCTTACCAGCTACCAAATCTTGAATGACGTGTCCTCCACCATACTTGAACTCTCCCGGATGGATTTTGTTCAGAGGGTCATCTTTCGCCGGCTGAGTCGCCCCGATGTAGAGATCCACCGCTGCCAACCCGGCATAAGCCATGACCCCATTCAAATAACCCTCATGGATTTTCATCCGGGGCTTAGTATGCCCGATATTCAAAAAAGCTCCCGAAGAACACATGATGCCAAAGGTCCCCGTGGTGACTACATCCACTTCTCGGGCCACTCGCTCCACACCCTTTTCCGCCACTAAATCGATGACCTCCTCGGCTGTGACCACCACCACTTTTCCAGCGCGAATCTTCTCATTGATTTCCTCGTAACTGCGAAGTGCCTGTGCCATCCTCTCACCTCCATCCTGATTATTATATAAAAAAATCCCTCGTCTAAGGGACAAGGGATTTTACTCGTGGTACCACCCTTCTTTGTTACCTCAAAAGGTAACCTCATTCGGGAAGCTTCTCTCTATCGGGAGAACCCGCCGACAACTACTCACCTTTCGTCATCGGTCCTCCGAGGCCATGTTCACCCCTTAGGAAGACCCGGCTCCCACCTCACCCAGGCTCTCTCTGCTTCCCTCGGAGCTACTCATCCTCATCATCGGAACGCAAACTTTTCGTGAGAAAATTATAGAGCCTCCCACTCCTTTTGTCAAGTAAGTTTATTCTTTTAGTAGAAAAATTCTCATCTTGCCCACCAAAGAGAATAAAAGTTTCTCCATCTTGTTTCTCTCTAAAAAGACTCTACCATCGAAAAAAAACGGCCTCAAAGGGAGGGAGTACTATGAAAGTGCTCATCGTTAGTGCCGATAATTTCGAAGACAGCGAACTCCTCTTCCCACTCTATCGGGTGAAAGAAGAGGGTGGAGAGGTGCAAATCGCCTCTTTGGAGAAAAAGAATATCAAAGGAAAGAGAGGATACGAAGTACCGGTCGATACTACTTTCCAAGAAGTGAACCCTGAAGAGTACGATTTGCTCATCATTCCCGGGGGAAAGGCACCCGCGGAAATCCGCAAAGACCCCCACGCCTTGGCCATCGTGCACCATTTCTTCGAGCACCGTAAACCAGTAGCAGCGATCTGCCACGGTCCCCAAGTGATCATTTCCGCAGGATTAGCCCAAGGGAGACGCATGACCGCTTACCGCACGGTCGTCGAGGAACTGAAGGAAGCCGGAGCGCTCTACGAAGATCGAGAAGTAGTGGTTGACGAAAACTTGATCACTTCTCGGCAACCCTCGGATCTCCCCTTCTTCATGCGGGAGATAGTGAAAAAACTGAAAAACCTCCATTGATGGAAGAAGAAAAAGGGGCACAACTGTGCCCCTTTTTTATAACTTCTCCGCACTACACAAATTTTCCGGATTCTTAGCCACCCGTCCACAGGTTACGCACACATACTGACCATCCCGCACCAAATTCTTATACTCCTCAAAATGCTCCTGAATGTACCCGATATTCTCGAGAAAACAGAGATGCTTCTCGTGAGACTCATGGGGCATCTTCACTTCCGCCATGTTCATCCCTCCTAAACTTGAGTAAAGTAATTACAATTCTAAAAACGAAAGGAGGGGAGCGTTATTCCCAGGAAATCTTCCTACGGAGACATACGTTCTTTGAGAAAACTACGAATTTTCGAGGAGACCCTTTTTTATTTCCTCTTCGTGAGCCTCGTCTTTTCACTATAGTGAAGTAACCAGGTAGTCCTCCTCTCCTAAAAGGAAAAGGCTACCGCGGTGCGAAAAAATACATCTTGCAGTGACAAAATGGGGCAAGAAGAAAAAAACACCTTCCCTCACAGTGACAAAGAGGGGTTTTAGCACGATCCAAAACCAAGCAAAAGAAACCTGGAGGTGGTAACCCCTTTGAGAAAAAGATTCACTTCCACCATCACTTGACCGATATCCAAGCATTCAAGCAACATCTTGCCCATCCCACTTCTTGAGAAGAGCGGCTAAAGAAAAAGCCCGTGCTTCTTACGCAGGCTTTCCTCCTTTTAGCCCCACCACGAAACCACTGCGCACCGTTCCTATAATTTTGCCCAATCCCATTCACCAATCAAAAAGAAACCGAAAGAAATGACACTACAGTTAAGACTCGGGCACTATTTCCTTCCTCGCACTACTCCCTTTACTCCCTGCTACACTTTCAGCATGGCAGTTTCCCTCTGCCAATTTCATCGACAGAGTTACCCACCTGCCACCCATAGGGAATTTTTAACAAAATCAATATTGAAAACAACTGTGCTTTTCTTTCAATAAAATTTCCTCTTACTATCTTAGCCTCTTCAATACAGCCTTCTGAATTACCGAAAATCGATCTGTGAATTACCCCTTCCTTACGGAAGGGGCTTCCTGCTTCATCGAGGCCCTAACGGACCAGCTCCACAGGCGTAATCTCCCGTGGCCCCACGGTAGGGAAGCTCTCAAGCCGCTCCCACAGCCAGTGCCCTCTTCAGAATGTTCCGGGCAGTGTTTACATCCCGGTCGAGCGTGAGGCCGCAGTGAGGGCAGCAGTGCATTCGCTCTGATAAACCTTTGGGTACAATCGCCCTACACCTACTGCATTCCTGTGACGTGCCGGAGGCGTTTACTTTGACCAGCTTGGTACCAGCCTCTTCCGCTTTATACCCAAGCATGGCCACGAACTCGCTCCAACTCGCGTCAGAAATGCTTTTTGCCAGGTGATGGTTTTTCACCATGCCTTTTATGTTCAGCTCCTCTACGGCAATCATGCTGCAGGTGCTTACTAATTTTTGGGACTGCTTGTGCAGAAAGTCCATCCGTTGACTGTAAACTTTGGCGTGGAGCTTCGCCAGCTTCCGCCTGGTTTTTTCCCTATTGCGGGAACCCTTCTCTTTACGGGAGAGTTCCCGCTGTGCGCACTTGAGCCGTTCTTCCGTTTTTCTCAAATATCTCGGGTTTTCTATTATGTTGCCGTCTGAAAGAGCTGCAAACTTCTCCAGCCCAGCGTCAACACCTACAGCAGGGCCAATGTGTCTCTCTTGCTGAAAAAGCTCTATTTCTATGGCAAGAATAGCCCACCATCTACCCGTGGCATCTCGTTTGACGATGACTGTTTTGACGGTACCGGGAATCTCCCGGTGCAATTTTATCTTGATAGGACCGATTTTCGATAGCTTCAGCTTCCCGTCCTGAAAAGAAGCTCCTTTACCCCGGCCGAACTGTGGGAATGTGAGCGATTTGTAGTGCCCTTTGCCTTTGAAACGAGGGTAGCCCGGCGTTTCCCCCTTCTTGACTCTGCGGAAGAAGGCGGCAAAAGCCCTTTCTACCCTGAACAGCACTTCCTGGGCTACTTGAGAGTGGATTTCCCGAAGGCGTTCATCTGTTTTCTTGGCCTCTTTCAACCATACCTGCTGCTCAACCTGGGAAACACAACGCTTTTCTTTCTCCCATGCTTCCTTCCTTTGGGCAAGTGCCGTGTTGTATATCCAGCGACAGGTCTCCAGCCATATAAGAAGTTCTTGCTCCTACTCTCTGTTAGGATAGATGCGAAATTTGTAGTTACGCACTGCCTTGAGACTGGACGTATCTTTTGACATCATCCAACTTCACCTCGCCTACAGAGGCCAGAAAATAGCTCGGCGACCAGAAATGAGCGCCCCACAGCTCCTTCTTCAGACCGGGGAATTCCCGAAAGAGAAGACGTGCTGAAACCGACTTTAGAGAATTCACAAACCTCGACAATTGTACTTGGGGTTTTGAGGCGAAAAGAATGTGAACGTGATCCAGGTCGGTTTCTTGCTCGATAATCTGCACGCCAAACTTTTCCGCAACTCTAAGATTTATCTCCTTTAGACGCGAAGATACTTCTGGTGTTAGCGCCTTTTTCCGGTACTTTACGCAGCACACATAATGAAACCGAAGGGAATATACTGAATGGCAACCTTTATCCAGAGGGTACTTCATGCTTTATTTTATCAGAAGAACTGAAAATAAACAATACCTACCTCTCATCCCCTTCCTTACGGAAGGGGACTTCCCAGCGGAGAAGTTCAATGTTGACGTTGTAGTCGAATATTATATTCAGCAGGTACAAACCTAATTCTGCTGGAAAGTCAGCAAGATCGGAGAATGACTCCACAAAGTTTATGGGAGGTTTTTCAGTCATGCTTTTATACAAGGATGCTACAGTCTGTACTTCATTAAAATCTTTTGGATGAAGTGTTTTTATTTTCTTTGAAACTCTGAAGGTGCCAATATTAAGTCCCTGCGCACGAGTAATAAGCCGCTCGATATATCGAAATGTAACGCCATACTTCCGGCCAATTTCTAAGTCAGAGGTTCCTTTTGCCTTCTCCTGCAAGATTGCCTCTTGAAGCTCTTCTTCGGTTTTGAAATTTATTTTCTGACTGCTCATTTTCTCTCTTTTTAATCCTGTTCGTTTTGCCTGACATTTCTTAACATATATCCCACTACCTCAACTTTACCACCAGTGCGGGAAGATTTTCTGGTCTTTAACAGTCACCCTAAGGATTGCTCTTTTATCCACCTATTATTACCTTCTTTTTAGTCCCCCCACTTACCAGCCATTTTTAGAGAGGAAATAAGACCTTTACAGCAAGTTTATCGACGGTGTGTTCATCCATCTGTAAATATTCTGAAACTTGTTTAACCGTCGTTATTTCTTTTTCGCTCTAAAAACAATCCTCCTTTGAAAATACAATCTCTCATAGAATCTTCCTATAATATCCAAAAGAATACAATGGTTGTCAAGAAGAGATTTGATGAAGATGGTGTCAACTTATTGTAGGAGTGTTTTTTTAAGATCCCCTTCTTTTCTCATTCTGTTGAGCATAGTTTTCTCTCTCCTCGCCATCCAGGGGTGTCACCCCACAGGAACC
>CAKZPS010000025.1 GCA_937139415.1 uncultured bacterium | reverse complement strand
ATAGAAAGAACCATGCCTAACAAAACGAGAAAAGAAGGGGATCTTAAAAAACACTCCTACAATAAGTTGACACCATCGGGATTAAGGTACTGTCTTGATCACACGCAATAAAAGGAATATATTTTTAAAAAGGAGGGATTTTTTCTATAACTAAAAAAGAGCTGAGTTATCAGATAAGCCCCTTTAATTTAGTTCAAGTTGTCAAAAACAGCAATTTGTTACAGGAGTTGTTAGACGTTTTTTGCAAAGTCACCGGACTCTATACTGCCATACAGAGTATAGAAGGGGAGCTCATTGTGCCGGTACCTCCAGAGAACTTTTGTCCTTTCTGCCGGCGTATGTTTTTTTCTGAGGAGGGTCGTCTCCGATGTACGAAATCTGGTATCGAAGGAGCTCTTAAAGCCTTTCAGATTGGTGGACCTTTTATTTACCATTGCCATGCAGGTTTAGTTGACATTGCTGTTCCCATTGTCGTAGAAGGATTACATGTTGGTTCGGTTGTTTGTGGCCAAATTTTATTGAAAACTCCTCATGAGCGATATGAAGCGAGAATAGAGAGATGTCTTAGCCCCTTTCCTAAGGCTTTTAGAGAGGAACAACTTCAGACGTTGAAAGACATACCAGTTTTGGACTTGACCAGAACAAAAGCGATTGCACGTCTTCTTCACACTATTGCTGATAAGGTAGTGAACCTATTATTTGAAAACATGAGAGAAAAAGAACGCAATGCTCGTAATATTCAGAAGATAAGTGAAATGAAATCCATGCTCCTTCTTGAAAAGCAAATGAAAAATACTGAAGTTCGCTTGCGAGAAACAGAACTCAAGGCTCTTGAGGCACAAATTAATCCTCACTTTCTCTATAATGCATTGGATTCTATTCAGTGGTTGGCAGTCTTGCATAGAGTAGAAGATATCCAAGCAGTAGTGCACGCTTTGGGAAAGATACTGCGTCATAGTTTGGATCGTAAGGGTGGTATTGTTACGCTTGGCGAAGAGCTCGAACACGTAGAAAACTATCTTTTTATTCAAAAGATTCGTTATGGTAATAGAATTTCTTACCTCATTGAGGTCGCACCAGAAATACTCAATTTTCCCATCCCCAAATTTGTTTTGCAACCTCTTGTTGAGAATGCTATTGAACATGGAATCGAGCCAAAAGGGGTTCCTGGTACTGTTAAAGTTTGTGGATGGCAAGAGGATGGACAGAAAGCTGTTCTTGAAATATCTGACGATGGTGTAGGTATGTCGGAAACTCTGCAAAAGTCATTAATGGTAAATAAAAAGTTCGACGATGGAGAGATAAATTATAGAAACTATGCTACGCAGCGCCGTCGTATTGGGCTGGTGAACATTCAAAAACGGATGAATTATTATTATGGTGATGATTATCAACTTGTTATAAGAAGCCGTAAGGGTTGGGGTACAACAATCCAATTGCGGATTCCTTTTGCGCTTAGGCGAGGTGGATTAATTGGAGGATGAACTGATATCTATTGTCATAGCTGATGACGAAGAATTAGTGCGGGAAGGCATGAAGAGTCTCCTAGCGAATGAAATGGGCTATCAGGTAGTGGCCGAAGCAGAAAACGGTTACGAGTTGTTGAATAAGATAACACTGTTTCACCCCCAAATTGTCATTTTAGATGTGAGAATGCCAGTTATGGATGGGTTAACAGCTTTGGAGAGGATTCGATCTCTCTTCCCTGAACTCAAGGTGATTATCCTCAGTGGCTACAACGATTTTCCCTTGCTGAAAAAAGCCATTCAGTTAGGGGCAATTGATTACCTCTTGAAACCGTGTAGCCTCAAAGAACTTCGTGAAGTGCTTGAGAGGATACGACGAACAATTTTACAAGAAGAGGACGCTCGAGGGGAGAAAGAAAGATTAGAGAACAGGCTTAAAAGTTGCTCATTGGCCTTCTTAGAAAAAACTTTTTGGCAGCTCCTTAGACATGAACTATCGCTTCACGATTTGCGTGAAAAAATTGGAGTTCTCGGTATACAAAACCGGGAAGTTGTCGTTATTGCTATAGCTGCTTGTAGTGCCTATCAAGTACGCCTATCGATGGATGACCATCAATACAAGGATTTTCGTTTCAAAGTAGAAAGGAATGTCGAGGAAATACTCAAACAGATGAAACGCGAAATCTTATTGATTCTTCAAGACGATGACACTGATGTATTATTAGTGGTGGTTTCTTCATCACCCCTTTCTTTTTCTGATTCTCTCCTTGCTCTCGAAATAGAGAATGCATTGCGTAAGAAATTTACTCGAAAATTTTTAGTGGCTTGTAGTCGTCCAGTGACCCTCCTTGAATTAGATGGCGCTTATCAGCAGGTGATATCTCTCTTAGGGCAAAAGATTTTCTTTGCTTCAAAAGCTCAAGAAGAATCATTCTCGCCTATAGAGCCATCTCTTCGTGAGGAAGTGCGGAACTTGATTAACCGTGTTCGTTTTGGGAGCAAAAACATGGTGGAGCAGAAATTGGAGGGTTTGTTTTACCATTTAGATAGGAATCGGGCCGAGTCCTCACAGTATGCTCAGTTGGCTTTTTATGTGGCTGAAATGGCATTTCAGTGTGCTCTTGAGGAGAGATTGTCTGTACCGAATACTCTCAACCCCTTTATGCAGGGGAAAGAAATAGGGCAATTGCATACTCGGGATGATTTTTTTGTTTGGCTTAAAAAATACCTTGAGATTATTGCTCAGATGTTTCAAGGAAATAGCGCTGGTTTTTCTTTAGCAGTCCGCAGGTGTCTCGAATTTCTTGACGAACATTATGGTGATAATATTGGTTTAAACCACCTTGCTCGTTTGGTGGATTTGAATCCTGCGTATTTAAGTTTTTTGATTAAAAAAGAAACGGGGAAAAGTTTTTCTGAACATCTTGTTGAACGAAGGATGGTGAAGGCGCGAGATCTTCTTAATCAAGGGAATTTAAACGTGTCTGAAGTAGCAAATCGAGTCGGGTATGAAAATGTACGTTACTTTAGTGAGGTATTCCGTAAGTTTGAGGGTGTTACCCCACAACAGTTTCGTAAGAGGAAAATTACTTCTGAAAAAAAACAAAAAATTCCTGACGATATCAAAAAATAACCTCGTTTTTTCCTCTCTTCTTTCTCCTATGATAGGAGAAAAGAGTTTCCCACTTTGTTGTTAAGAACATCTCGAAAGACTCAAATTTATCGTGATTTTAAGCAGGAGGGGCAACTCATGATTATCGGGGTTCCTAAGGAAATTAAAGATCATGAGTATCGTGTGGCTATTACGCCGGCAGGGGTGATGACTCTTGTAAAAGGAGGACACCAAGTGATGATTGAAGAAGGAGCGGGCTTAAGTAGTGGTTTTCCCGATCAAGATTTCATAGCTTCAGGAGCCTCAATTGTTGACAAAAAGAATCTCTTTGAAAATGCCGAGATGATTTTGAAAGTAAAAGAACCCTTACAGGAAGAACTCGATTTCTTTCGCCCCGCTCAGATTCTTTTTACCTATTTGCATTTAGCATCTAATAGGACTCTTACCGAATCTCTTTTGGCTCGTAAGGTCATCGGGATTGCCTATGAAACGGTGGAAGAAAACGGTCGTCTTGTGTTATTAGAACCCATGAGTGAAGTGGCTGGTAGGGCTTCTGTGTTGATTGGTGCTCTGCTTCTTTCCAAGGTTTATTGTGGGGAAGGCATATTAATGAGTGGTGTCCCAGGGGTATCACCGGCAAAAGTAGTGATCCTCGGTGGTGGGACAGTGGGATTCAATGCAGCAAAATTGGCAGCCGGCCTGCGTTCGCGGGTGGTAATGTTTGAAATCGACGGAGAAAGAATGCGATACCTCGAGAGTATTTTACCTCCTAACGTTTGTTACCGTAGAACATCTGAATACGATCTTGCAGAAGAATTAGTTGACTGTGATCTTTTAATTGGTGCAGTCCTTTTGCCTGGTGCGAAAACACCCAAATTAGTGACGCAGGAAATGATCTCTTCTATGAAAAAGGGTTCGGTCGTGATAGATGTTTCCATTGACCAGGGTGGTTGTTCAGAAACCTCTTTTCCGACTACTCATGAAAAACCAACCTACGAAATAAATGGTGTGATTCATTACTGTGTTACGAACATTCCTGGAATTTATCCTCGTACTTCAACCCTTGCCTTGTCCCAATCTACGCTTCCCTACGTGGTGAAAATTGCAACGTGTGGTGAAGGAATTTTGAAGCTTGACCGAGCTTTGACTAAGGGGGTTAACGTTTACAAAGGAATTTTGACCAATCGTGCAGTGGCTGAGGCACATCAATTACCTTATCAACCGCTGGAGGAAGTTGTTTAAAGAGGTGAGGGGTGAGTTTATAAAAACCTATAAAGTTGTGGGATTTGATGAGAAGGGGGTGGAAAAGATGGGAGAGAAACCTTCTGATTTTCGATACGATACTGGCCCGGCAAGAGTTCCTTGGGCCGCGGTGGGGGAGAGTTATAATGCAGATGATGTTATTGAGCTCATTCAATTTCTTTTTCAAAAGAACGCTAATGATTACGACAATGTTCTCAAAGAGGTTGAAGCAGCAATTCGTCGATTAAGTAACGTCAGTAGGCCTCCTGGCAAACTTTCCTTAGGGACGAAAGTTCTTGAACTTGAGGAAACAGTAAGGGATTACTTAGGTGTAAAACACTGTGCTTTTCTTACCAATGCGACAGCTGGTTTTGAAATAGCTTACAAATATGCCAATTTGAGACCAGGAGATGAAGTTATAGCTCCTTCTATCACTTTTATTGCGACGATTTCCTATCCTCTTTCAATCGGTGCTAAAGTAGTTTTCGCCGATGTGGATCCGCGTTCCATAAATATGGACCCTACCGATGTTGAACGGAAAATTACCGAGAAAACTAAGGTGATTATACCCGTTCACATTGGTGGTTGGCCAGTAGATATGGATCCGATTATGCGATTAGCAGAAAAACACGATCTCGTGGTCATCGAGGATGCCGCACATGCCTTTGGTGCGGAGTATAAAGGGAAAAAGGTCGGTACTATTGGCCATTTTGGTGTGTTTAGTTTTCATGAAGTGAAAAACATTACTTCGTTCGGGGAAGGAGGGATTATTTGTACTGATCTCCCTATTGGTGAAGATTTTGGGAAGTGCCGGTTCTTAGGGCTCGATTTAAGTCGGAAAATTAAGAATTGGTTGTACGATGTAGTTGCTTTGGAGGGTAAATATGGACCTTTCGTAGCTGGCAATAGTTCATCGACAGAAATACAAGCAATTGGACTTTTACAACAAATGAAACGTTTGGATTCGATAATCGAGAAAAGGAGACGAAATGCTGAGTATTTAGTGGGAAGATTTAAGGAGAATGACGCTATTATTCTCCCTCCCATGGATGATCATGAAATTCGTTCCGCGCATCACTTGTTTCTTTTGCAAATTGATCCGAAAAAAGCTAAGGGAGATATCCAAGTCTTGAAGCAAAAACTTACCGATAGGGGGATTACCAATATTCCCCACTTTGCACCTCTCTATAAATTTGAACTCTTAAAAAGGATGGGGTATTTGGTAGGGGAAATTGAAGCGAGTTGTCCGCACACAGAAGAGGTTTTTAATCATCGTTTTACCCATCTTCCACTATACGGTCTTAATGAGGAACAAATGAAGTACATGGCTGATGGAGTCATTGAGGCTGTTTGTGAAATGCAACAGGACATATAAGGCGTTGGTTATTTTACCGACGATAGAGTCGGGAATTAAAGGGGGGTTTTTTATGAAGAAGCTTTGGTGTACCTTGATGTTCATGTTTTTCTGTCTGGGTCTTGTTTGCGTGGTGGGGGCAAAGGATATCGAAATTGCGGTGATTCCTCTCTCATTAGGACATCCTTGGTGGGTCCGATGTGAAGAGGGAGCAAAAAAGGCGGCTCAAGATCTTGGTATCAAAGTGGTTTTTACCGCGCCAGAACGTGAGGACGCAGCTCGTCAATTAGACTTTTTTAATGATCAGATTAATAGGGGCGTTGATGCGATTGTTTTGGCTGCAGTGGATGCTGAGGCAATGGCTAAACCGATAGCGGATGCTATTAAAAAGGATATTCCCATTTTCGGCTTCGACATAGGTGCCCCTGGAACAGAAGTTATTTGGACTGCTTCTGGTTGGGAACCGACTCAAAGCGGCGTCAATATTGGTAAAGGTCTTGCGGAAGAAATAGGGTATAAGGGTAAGGTAGCGATTCTAACGGGTGGTTTAGGCTCGCCATTTTTGGCAAAAAGGCAACAGGCCATAGAGAGAGTATTGAGCGAATATCCTGACATCACTATTGTCGGGGTTTTTGCCAATGATAATGATTATGAAAAGGCTTTGAGTCAGTGTGAATCAATTCTCCAAGCTCATCCCGATCTCGCCGGTTTTGCGAGTACCGTCACTACTGGTGTCCCTGCTGCCGTACAGGCGTTGGTGAATGCTGGCTTAGCTGGCAAGGTAGCTGTTTGGGGTGTTGCCCTCCCGAAGCAAAATGCGGAAGCGGTTAAAAAGGGTTGGGTAAAAGGAGCGCTGGCACTTGATCCGGCACAAATGACTTATCTTGGTGTCAAAATTGCCTACAATTATCTGGTCAACGGATCTCTTCCCGAACCGGGACAGAATTTTGATTGGGCAGGCATTCCGGTTACGATACCTGAGGAACGTTTCTCATACGTTCCTGATACTTTGTTAACTCCAGAGAACGTAGATATATTTGATTTCTAAGCGGGGTAACGCTAAGGTGTGGAGAGAACATAATTTCTCTCTACACCTTAGAATTCTCGTGAAAAACGATGATTACATTTGACCATATCTCGAAAAATTTCCCTGGGGTAAGAGCTCTCGACAACGTCTCATTCTCGGTTGAGAGAGGCGAGGTCCACGGTTTAGTTGGTGAAAACGGGGCAGGTAAAAGCACCTTGATTAAGATATTATCGGGGATAATTACTGATTATGAGGGACGGATATTTATAGATGGACAGGCGGTTTCCTTTCGCTCACCCCATCACGCTCAGAGTTTAGGTATAGCTACGATTTTCCAAGAGCTGACCATGATTTCCGAACTGCCAGTTTTTGAGAATGTTTTTTTGGGACGAGAACCAGTGCTATGGGGAGGAATAGTCGACCGGAATTCTATGCGTGAGAAGAGTCAGAAAGTTTTACGCTATTTAGATTCCAATGTTGATCCAGATACCCTCGTTGGAAGACTCTCGATCGCTAATCAGCAGATAGTGGAAATTTGTAAGGCTCTGGTTTTAAATGCCAAGGTTATTGTTATGGATGAACCGACTTCCTCTTTGACAGAACACGAAATAGAGAGATTATTCTCCCTTATTCAACGTCTTAAGGATGCCGAGATAACTGTCATTTATGTTTCTCATAAGTTAGAAGAAATATTCCGGATTTGTGACACGATTACGGTGCTCAGGGACGGCAAATGTATTGGGTCAGTCAAGAGAGAAACCTCCCATCCTGGTGAGATTATTCGAATGATGGTGGGCCGTTCGATGAATGAACGTTTTCCTCCCCGCGAGAGAAAGCAAGGTGAAAAACTTTTAGAGGTGCGTGGTCTTTCGAGGAAAGGTGAGCTTGAAGATGTTAGTTTTTCCCTCTATCGGGGAGAAATTGTTGGTTTTGCGGGTTTGATCGGGGCAGGAAGAACTGAATTAGCTCGGGCTCTTTGCGGAGCGACTTGTCCGCATACTGGAGAAATTCAGGTGGGACAGAAGATATTCTGTGGATTTTCACATCCTCGAGAAGCCCTTCAGGCTGGAATTTCTTACCTCCCTGAAGACCGAAAGGGAGAAGGTTTAGTATCTTGTCTTACCGTACGAGAAAATCTTGTTCTTGCAATTTTACGTGAGATTTCTTCGCACCTATGGCTTAATAATCGAGCTGAGTCGAAAATAGTGGATCGATTTGTTAAGAATTTGCAAATTAAAATTTACCATCCGGACCAGGTCGTAGAAACTCTTTCTGGAGGTAATCAACAGAAAGTGGTTATATCAAAGCTTTTGGCAACACAATCTGAAATTTTCATTTTTGATGAACCCACTCGTGGTGTCGATGTAGGGGCTAAATATGAGATCTATAAGATCATGAACGATCTGACTCAAGAGGGTAAAGGGTTGATTTTCATTTCTTCGGAACTTCCTGAAATATTGGGAATCTCAGATCGCATATATTGCATGAAAGGTGGGCGTCTCGTTAAGGAGTTTTACTGTGAGGAAGCAACTCCGGAAAGTATTATGTACGTTCTTACCGGGGGGAAATGAGATGAATGGCAAGAAAACAATCTCTTGGTATCTCTTCAACGGGGTTAAATTCCGCGAATTTCCTATACTGCTCTACATTCTAATTATGGTTTTATTTTTTTCTTTCACTACACCTGGTTTTTGGGCGGTTAGAAATTTTGAAAATCTTTCGAGACAAATTGCCGTAGTAGGGATTGTTTCTACTGGCATGACTCTTGTGGTACTTACAGGTGGAATTGACCTCTCCGTAGGCTCTATATTAGCCTTTTCAATCAGTATCGGCGGAAGAGGCATTCCTCTTGGAAGACCAATGTGGATAATCTATCCTGTTATTCTTTTGCTGGGAACGTTATTGGGCTTCATTAATGGTGTTTTGATTACTAGAATTGCCGTTCCGGCTCTCATTATCACGCTTGGTACAATGAATATCTTCCGGGGCATAACTATGGTCATTACTCGAGGAATTTACATCACTCCTATTCCCCCAGAATACACTCTCATTGGAAGAGGGTATCTCCCTTTCTTTTTCCTCTTGATAGTTATTTTACTGTTTATGTTTGTTACCCTGCGAACTCGTTTGGGAAGGAATATATACGCGATTGGAGGCGGAGAGCAAGCAAGTTTGTATTCCGGCGTACCAGTGGTGAAATACAAAGTTGTCGTCTATACGCTCTCTGGGTTTCTTTCTGCCTTCTCAGGCCTTATCTTAGTTGGCCGAAGTGGTTTTATTCAACCTCAAGCCGGAGTTGGTTACGAAATGAACGCTATAGCCGCAGTAGTGATTGGTGGAACCAGTATATTTGGAGGTTCTGGTAGTGTGTTGGGAACCTTTTTTGGTGCGACTTTAATGGGTCTCATTTTGACTGGTCTAACTATGCAAGCAGTTGACCCATACTGGCAAGGCTTGGTAACGGGTATTCTTGTAGTGTTGGCGATTTCTCTTGATTCACTGCGACAGATACGCGGTCGCGGTCAGCTGATTTCAAAGAGATAGGGGAGGAAATTTGGTGAAAAACATATTGACCAGTCAAACAAAAATTATTATCGCTCTTATCGTGATAGATGCTGTCATTATGGTGTTTTTGACTCTTCTTTCGCCAACCTTTTTGACCTATGGGAATATTGTCTCCTTGCTCACTCGAATGAGCGAGCTTGGGGTTTTGGCGGTAGCAGTAACGCTAACGTTCATTAGTGGTGGATTTGATTTATCAATTGGGGCGGTTATGGCTTTCAGCGGTATGATCGCTGGATACTCGACGCTCCTGGGCTTACCTCTTTTTTTCTCGATTCTTTTTGCACTCCTCGGAGGAGCGGTCATCGGATTGGCAAATGCTTTACTAGTGGTTGAACTTCGTTTGCAGCCATTCGTGGTTACTTTAGCTACTATGACTATGGTACGAAGCATCGTGTATGGTTTTATGCGGGGCAAGACTATTACAGCCTTTCCCGATTCTTTGCTTAGTTTGGGAGATAAGTATGTCTTAGGTATTCCCCTTCTCTTTATTATTTTAGTTCTCTGTGCCATACTTGCTTTTATGCTCTTAAAAAAGACGATTTTGGGGAGATATATCTTTGCTTTGGGTGGGAATGAACGTACTGCATTCCTTTCCGGAGTTCCGGTACGCACTATGAAGTACTTCGTTTATGTTTTAAGTGGACTATTATCAGCTTTAGCAGGTCTTCTCTTAGTTATTAGAATTCGAGCTGCCATTCCTGATGCCGGTTTAAACGCTCCTCTCGAGGTCATAACGGCAGTCGTCATCGGTGGTACCTCTATTAAAGGTGGTAAGGGTTCTCTTCTTGGTTCACTTTTGGGTGTATTTGCCATGTTTCTCTTAATTAATGGTTTTAGCCTCCTGGGACTCAATCCATTTTGGTCTGTCATCATATTAGGGACTGTTTTAATTGTTGTAGTAGGTCAAGAAGGAATCATGGTGCCCTTTATTGCTTTGCTTCATCGAAAGGTTCGCAGTTGACTGGGTAGGGAGGGGTAGGAAGCATGGAAAAACGACTTATCGGTAAAATTGGCTTAGTGACCGGTGCAGGTTCTGGTATTGGCCGAGCCATTGCTGTGCGCTTTGCCAAGGAAGGCGCAATCGTTGGTATTCATTACTATCAAAACAAAGATGGAGCAGAGGAAACTTTGGAAACAGTGTTTGCAGCAGGGGGCGAAGGGATAATGTTACAAGCAGATGTCAGTGTCGCTCGCGAGGTGGATGAAATGATTGCTACTCTTGTAGAACGGTATGGAACAATAGATGTACTCGTAAACAATAGTGGAATAGGAAGTGCTTATTCTCCTGACAGGGTTCATGAGATTGATGGACAAGATTGGGATCGAGTGATTGAGGTAAATCTGAAAGGTTACATGTTGACTGCAAAAGCAGTACTCCCGTATCTTATCGATAAGGGAAAAGGATCGATCATTAATATCTCTTCCATCCGTGGATTGTCAGGTGCCCCAGCGCTGGCTTCCTACTGTGCCTCAAAAGGAGGGGTTGTTCTCTTGACAAAGGAAATGGCTCTTGATTATGCATGCTACGGCATAAGAGTTAATTGTATTTGTCCAGGCTTTATTGAAACAGAGATGTTCTCTCGTTACTTGAATCGTCAAGAAAATGCAAATCTTGCTCGCAATAAATTTGCTAAGATGGCTCTGCTTGGTCGGATTGGGTTTCCCGAAGAGATTGCCTCAGTTTGTGCCTTTCTCGCCTCTGATGCCGCTTCGTTTGTAACTGGTATTGCCTTACCAGTTGACGGTGGTTATGTCGCAAACGGCGTAAGGGAGATGTAAGAATGTCCTTTGAAAATAGAGTTGTTTTGATTACCGGTGCAGGGTCGGGTATTGGCAGGGCATCGGCTATTTTGTTCGCACGTTATAAGGCGAAGGTGGGCGTTCTTGACTGGAACTTTCTTCGCGCACAAGAAACCGTGACCATGATAGAGCAGGAAGGTGGCTTAGGATTACCTCTTGAAGCCGATGTTTCTCATTTAGAGAAGGTTACCATAGCGGTTGATAAAGTGTTAGAGCGCTTTGGCGGAATCGACATATTGGTCAATAATGCTGCTTTGGAGTTTGTCGCTGATGTTTGTCATACCAGTGAAGAAGAATGGGATAAGATTATGGCAGTTAATCTAAAGGGTTGTTTTATAGTTTCTAAAGTGATTTTGCCTTTTATGATCCATCGACGTAGTGGAGTGGTTGTTAACGTTGCTTCTATTTCTGGTCTTCTGGGATGGCCAAACTCAGCGGCTTACTGTGCTTCAAAAGGTGGGGTCATTCAATTAACTCGTCAAATGGCAGTTGATTATGCGCCATACGGTGTTCGTGTCAACTGTGTTTGTCCGGGAACAACTCGTACGCCTATGATTGATAGACTTTTTGGTTTCGAGCAATATCCTGAAGAAGCCATGCGGAGGATTGCGGAAATGCATCCCTTAGGAAGATTTGCGAGACCCGAAGAAATCGCCGAGGTCATTTGTTTTTTAGCTTCTGAAGATGCTTCTTTCATTACTGGAGTCGCATTTCCAGTTGATGGTGGGTATACAGCGAAATGAGGTTGGGGAGGAGATTTTTATGACCAGAATGTTTGATTTGAGTGGTCTTCTTGAAAATGGATTGTGGGGTTATCACGAGCTTCCCAGTTTGGAACGTATCGTTCCACAAGTTGAAATAACTCCTATTGCTTCCATAGAGCGAGAGGGTTTTTTCGCTTCAAAGATGGTATTATCAACTATTTCCGGTACTTATCTCGAAGCTGGTTCTCATATTCTTCAGGAAGGGAAAACCCTGGATCAATATCCCATCGAACGTTTTTTTCTTCCTGCTAAAATTCTGAGGCTTCCCCGTCAAAGAGAAAGGAGTAGAATTAGCCGTCACCTTTTAGAAGAGAACGCGCCGTTGATTGTTCCAGGCGACGCGCTCCTCATTGATACTGGGTGGGGGGTACGTTGGAATACACCAGGGTATGTATTATCGTGTCCTAATTTTGACAACGATGCGCTTCATTGGATTATTGACCAGAACATAAGTCTTCTTGGCGTAGACGTACCTTGTATTGAGTCTGCGTGGTCGGAGAGCGAGGAAGAAGCTAAAGGAACTATGTTAGGTGAACTTTTTGTTCATGACATCTTACTTTTGGCTCCTTTGGTAGGATTAGAGAAAATTTGCTCTGATCGTGGTGAATTAATTTGTTTACCGCTTCCCCTGAGGGGGACATCTGGTGCTCCTTGCAGAGCTATTTTTCTTGAGCGTTAGGTTTATGAGATGAGGAGGTGAAAGCGTTGAAAATTCGCTGGGGAGTGATTGGGGCAGGGGGGATTGCACGACGGAGGAGTATCCCTGAAGTAGTACAGCATGCTGAGGAGAGTACCATTGTTTCGGTGATGGATACCGACGGAAAGACGGCACAAGAAGTAGCCCAGTCTTTCGCCATCCCCCATTTTACCACTTCGGTTACCGAACTTTTAGCAACCTATTGTGAAGCGGTGTATATTGCCTCACCGGTTTTTGCTCACTACGAGCAATGTAGGGCAGCTCTTCAGGCGGGTAAACACGTGTTGGTAGAAAAACCGATGGCGATGAAAGTTGAGGAAGCGGAAGAAATTGTCGCTTTAGCAGAGCAAAGGGGACTCAAGTTAGGGGTAGCCTTTATGATGCGTTATAACGTCTACCACCAAGCAATTAAGAATATGATTGAGAGAGGAAGTTTTGGAACCTTGGTGAGCGCAAGGGCTCAGCTCACTTGCTTTTACCCTCCCTTACCTGGGGCGTGGCGGCAGAAGCGAGAACTGGGGGGAGGAGGGGCTCTCGCCGACATGGGTTGTCACTGCATTGACCTTTTGGAGTGGTTCTTGGGAGAAGTAAAAGAGGTAGTAGCTTTTACCCATTCCCTCGTCCATGACTATGAAGTAGAAGATAGCGCTACCGTCCTTTTGCGTTTCCAAAATGGAGCGCACGGGATAGTGGAGGCTTTTTTCAACATACCCGATGAAGCATCGCGCAACGTGCTTGAGATTTACGGAACTAATGGTGCGACGCTCTGTCGGCGGACCATTGGCCAGGATGGTGGTGGAGAGATGGAAGTATTCCTCAGAGAAGGAGAACGAGGTTACGATGCGGCTCAGGTACGTACCGTCGATGGGTATCAGAGAGTAACTCTTGAGCCAAAGCCTCTCTATGCGCAGGAATTTGACGCGATGAGCGCGTGGATTCAAGGCGGAGAGAAGCCCCTCATTCATTATGGAGTAGGATTACGAAATTTAAAAGTAGTGGAGGCAGCATATCTCTCTGCGGCACAGAAACGTTTTGTAGGAGTAGCGGGGTGATTACTCGGGGGGAAAAATTTTTAAAAATTTTTTCTCATAGGTATTGACAAAAAGAAAATCCCTTATATAATGTTTTTCGGAAGTTTGAAGTACACCTGAATAACGAAAATCCCCTCCTTGCATCTATGGGGAGTTACCTTCCCGCTAAGGTAGCTCCCCATAGGTGTTTTTTAGGGCTGTGTGGGAGTTTTTACCTCGGAAGGGAGTCACTCTTCAAAGAGGAGTTGTCCTAAAAGAGTTGGTGCGGCGTAAATCCCAGGTATAGGTGAAAGTCCACTCAATTCTCCTGCTTGGGGCTCGTTGCGATAGAAATTTGCTCCCCAGATTTCCCCTCTCTTTGGGGTTTTCCCCAAATCTTGGAAGGGCAGAGCCATTTCGATGGCGAGAGTGAGAGAAGAGGAGTCAAAGGAAGTGGCTACTTTCCACGAACCGTTGAAACTCGGTCCCCGGAGAGAGAAGGAGTCGTAGATAACTCCACCGTAATTGGTGGCGATTTGGTACCAAATCCCCTTGCCCCCGTAAGGGTCAAGGAACACCTCTATCGAAGGTTCGTAGAATACCGGACCATCTCGTTTCTGTACCTCGAAAGACGAAGAGGAGACGTCCGTCAGGCGAAAAGCGCAGTAGAGATTCTCGGTATCGTAGAGGACAGCAACGGAAGTATCCCGGGAGGCTTTCTCTCCGGTTATGGTGGTAAAACTTTTCTGCCAGTCAGCCTCTTGCCAGACTGCTTCATCGAGGGCACCATCAATGAGGATCGTTTGCGTCACAGAACGGGCACGTACCATGCGCCTTTTTTCTTGGTAAAAGGAGATGGGAGGGAAAGTTTTGTCCTCGGTGGGTGCTCTGCGAAACGGTCCTTGGGCAAGGAGGGTGAACGTATCATCATTGAGGTAAGGATAGGCGAAAAGAATAACCCCCCGTATAGGGTAATGGTAGGCTCTCTTCACTTCTTCGAGGACACTTTCCGGGTTCATGTTAACGGTCCATATTCCTGGGGCAAACGGTGTCCCTTCGAGAAAGATCCCTGCCCAGCGGAGTAATCCTTCAAACTCTGCCGGTCTTGAGCTATAGGTCATGGGGACAAGAAAATCAAAGAGACCCTCTTTCCCCCAGATAGGCCAGTCTTGGATGGTTCCGGGATAGAGCCCCAAGGGGAAACCCATTGGTTTCACGGCGCAAGAAAGGGTGAGCTTGGGAAACTTTTCTTTGAGAGCCTTAGTGATGTGGCGGGCAAAATTGGTGAGTTGTTGGGAACGGAACTCCGTCCACTCGGTGTACATTTGGGGATTTTCGGTGGGTGAGAGGGTAAGGGGATCGATTCCGTATTGTTCCGTGAACATTTTCCGATGACTTTCGGCGTAACAGGTATCGGCAAGGGTGAATTCGGGGAAGCGAAAGTAATCGAGCTGAATGCCATCCACTGGGTATCTTTCGGCAAGTTCGGTGAGGAGTTGGAGGTAAAAGTTTTCTACCTCCTCTTCCATAGGGCAGAGCCAGAAAAAAAAGTTGTTCCCACTTTGGTAACCCGGTTTCCCCTCTCGATTCACTACCGCCCAGTGAGGGTAGAGGGAAAGGAGTCCGCCGGGGTTATTCAAACTAATGTAGAACATGTGGATCCAAGCGTGTACTTCCATGGACAAGCGATGGGCTTCTTCGACGAAAACCTGGAGAGGGTCAATTCCTGCCTGAGCGAAGGTTTCCCTTTGCTTATGAAGGCCTAAGGAAGCCAGGAAAGGAGAAGGATAAATGGTTTCCCCCTGGTAGAAGGATTCTACGAAAACGGCGTTCACCCCAAAGCGGTGCAAACGTCCAAGGAGGTTCTTCACTTCTTCTCGGGTTGGAGGGATACTCCTTGTATCGATCCATACCCCGCGTAAGGTTTGTGCTTCAAGAGGAATGGAGAAGCAAACCATGCATAGGAAACTCAAAAAAAGAGTGGCCACTTGCTTCATGCCATCATTATGCCAGAAAATGAACGGGGGGACAATAGGTTTTCTTCGCTTCGAAAGGGTAAGCCTTAGGGGTATCGCTTGAGGGAGCGAATGAATACCGAAAACCCTCTTCCCCTTGAAGCAAACTTTCCCTATTTCAGAGCGGTTTGGGCCCGTATTTCTTCTTGCTCCTTGCAAGTGGGATAGAGGAGGAGTCTTGACTGTTCGGCTTTCTCTATGGGGAGAGTTCAGAAAAGTGAGAGCTTCGATACTCTCTTTAAAGGGGGGTGGAAGACCTCGATGCCGATATCGATGAGTACGGAGAATGATTTATTCAAGCGGGGATAGTCACTCTGAGTAGACGCGATCGTGGAGGAAGAGGCAGATCTCCTCGAAATCGGAGAACCCCTCTTCCTGGCGATATTTTTTCACCGTCTCGGAATGGGGATTAAAGCGTCTCCATCCTTTCCGTAGAAGAGAGGCTAGAATTTCTCTCTCACTCATCATCTCACCATCCCCAGAGTCTTAATCTCGTAGGGGAGAAAGGTGAGTGCAACGGTTTGGGTTTTGAGTGGGGGGAGAGGAATGATTTCCTTTTCTTCTTCAAGCAGAGTGAGCTCCTTCCATGAAGAGATGGGCATGTTCACGGTGAGGGTACACGTTTGAGGGAGGGGTGTAGAGTTGTAGAGGCGGAGGACGAGCTCTTCCCTGGTTTCATGTTTTTTGAGGGCGCTGAGGATGATGTGAGGATTGTCGATTCTCAGGAAGGATTGCTCGGGGAAAAGCGGTCGAGGGAGGACGGAGGTTTGAAAAAGGATCGGAGGACGGTTAAAGAGTCGTGCCTCATGGGCGAAAGGATACGTGGGGAAAGAGAGAGGAGTAACGCACAGTGCCAGATGGAAAACGTGCTTCCCCAAACATTGGGCTTGAGGAGTGGCAAGAGGCCAACCAGCTTCCCCCGGGCGGGTGAGGAGATCCTCCCGAGAGAGCCACCCCACACACCGCAGGAGAGTGATAGCGAGCTCGTCACCTTCGGCGGTAGGGAGAATGGTGTACTCATGGAGACCCTGATTAAAAACTGCAAGAGCCCATTCATCGTTTTGGAGAAGGACAAAATCCTTTTGGGGAACAGTGCATTCAGTGGCTTTTTCTTCCTCGAGAACTCCAAAGTGTGCTCCGGCGAAAGAGCGAGTTTTCGATAGGGGTGTAGCCAAAATGAGGCGCAGACGATGGTCTTTTGCGCTGTTTTCTACAGTTACCGTGAGATCGATCCGCTTTATCCCTCGGTGGAGCTCTGCATCAATGGTTACGGGAAGGGCAGCGGTCTCTTCACTACGACTCCGGCGATCTTCGTTGAGCGAGCGAGGTATAGAGAGGTGATAAACCATCCGTGTCCCCTGGGAAAAGGGATGGGAAGGAAGTGCTTCCAGTCTCCCCTTTTTCCCCTGGGTAGTGATCACTAAGTCATTCACGGGAGGGGAATAGTCGTATTCGTCACCGGCATCTCCCCCATCTTCAAGAAACAGCTGAAAGGAAAGAGTTTTTCCACTCTCTTTCCCGGTGAGGCAAAAATGCCCTTCTTCGTCCAGGGTAAGGAGGTAGAATTCGTTTTCGAGGAGGTGGGGGTCTCGCTTTTCCGAGGGAGGGGTTTCGTTCCCTTCGGTAACACTATACACCCGAAAACCACAAGGAGGGAGATGCTGGGCAAGGAAAGCTACCCGATACCGATAGGCGGAAAACACCTCAGGGAGGGTATGGGGTGGGAATTCCACCACCGTGGTTCTCTCGCGGGCGAGGATGGTGGGAATGACGGTTTCCTCCTCACTTTCCAGTTTGAGAGCAGCGTACCATCTTTGTTCTTCTATGGGATGAGAAACGAGTTTACCGATCTCGAAATTGACCTCCTTGATTTTTTGTTTTCCTAAGATGATTTCTCCTTCGAGAAAGGCCGTAACCGGGTAAGGATGGGGATTGAAGAGTACGAGGCATTCTCCTTTTTCCTCTCCCCAATGGTCCATTAATTGGTTGGCTTCCTTGAGAAGTTTCTCGATTACCGTTTCCATGCGAGCGTATCGTTGCATCATCTCTTCATGCAGTGGATCGATACCACATCCACAGATGGAGTCGTGGGGAGAATTGTGGAGGAGAATTTGCCAGAGGTAAGAAATTTCCGGAGGATAAGGGTGATCGAAAAGAGAGAGAAGGGTAAATAGTGGTTCTATGTGTCCCTCTAATTGATGAGAGAGGGTGGTGTGTTTCTGTTTGAGATAGACCCGGGTGGAAAGGGTGCCACTCAAAAGGTAGGTGCGATCATTGGCACGCCATGCTCCGCGGTAAACGGGGAGTTGCGGGATTTCTTTGGTAAGCTGCTCGAAGAGATAGGGAAAGTTGGAATGGATGATGTCGTGTTGGGGGAAGGCCTTTTGCAGGATGGCCAGTTTTTCCGAAAGTTCGGGGTCTGGTTCTACGTGATCACTTCCGTTCATGAGGAGGAGGTGTGAAGTGGTGGCAAAAGGTGTGAGGTTTTCGATGAGTTTGGTGACTCGCCCGATCAACTTGTTTTCTTCTTTGGGGAGATCGGTAGCGATGCCGTAACCAAAAGGCATATAGAGAACGAGCACCCGTGAACCGTCGGGAGCTTCCCAGAAAAATTCACTCTGGGTCACCGCCTGAGGGACTCCACGCCAGAAAGTGGCGTAATCGATCCCTGCCTTTTTGAGAATCTGGGGCATCTGAGCGATGTGTCCGAAGGAGTCAGGGAGATATCCTGCCATCATGGGTCTACCCCCGAGACGTTGTGCTCCTCTCTTTCCGAAGAGGAGATTCCGCACGTGGGTTTCAGCACTTACCAGAAATTCATCGGGGAGCACGTACCAAGGACCAATGAGGATGCGTCCGTTTTCGATGAAGTGGCGTAGCTCTCTCTCTTTTTCTGGTCGGATGGCAAGGTAGTCTTCGAGCACTACTGTTTGTCCATCGAGGAGAAAAGACTGATAGCGTGGGTTTTGGGTGAGGATTTCTAAGAGGTGATCGATGAGTCGCACTAAGCGAAAACGGAAGCCCTCAAAGGTCTCGTACCACTCTCTATCCCAGTGGGTATGGCTGATAAAATGGAGTTTCCAAGACATGGCACTTTCCTCCTTTATCTCTCTATTTGGGCGCTTGTCTAAAAGACCGACGATAAGCCGGCCTTGGAAAAGGAGAGAAAGAGAAATCCACTCGCTCCCTACTTGTACCAGGGTAAGCCTCTCTTCCGAGGAGGGGGAAATGACCTGACTCCTACGCGCCATTCACTTACCACTCTGAGGCAACCTTACCGGGGATGAGGATCGCCACAAAAGAGGCCAAGAATTTCCCTTCGTTTCGGGGAACAAAGGAGCTTCTTTTTTCTTTCCCTAACTTCCCATGAGAATCTTGTAGGTCCATTCCCTTCCCCACTTCATCTCTGCTCCTCCTTTTTCCTAACCTATTTTTAAGTATAGAGGAAAGGGGGGATATCTGTAAACACGAGCGTGCGTTCCGCAGTTCGAGACCACGGGAAGAGACCTCTACAAAATTCCTCTGGGATTTCCTCCTCGTGCAAGGGGAAAGTTGAGTCCCTTCCTCGTTTGATTATTGGAGGATTGTCATCGACCTCGGCGGAGGAAGCGGATGGGAGGTTCTCCGTCTTTAAGGATGCAATTGAAAAAACGGTAGGGAGATGATATTCTTGCAAGAGGAGGAGAAACCCTGAGCGAGCTCCAAAGTTTCCGATGGTGAGGCAAGCCAAGAGAAATACCATCCAGACGGTACTCTTTCGTTCCTATTCGGTTCTCATTGCTACGGTAGTCGTTATCGCGGTCTTCGTCTTTCACTACTATACGGTGCACATTTTGAGTGAGCGAGCCATCGATTCCATCCGTAGGCTGGCGGCAGCCATTACCCAACAGCTCGATCTTGAGATTCGCAAGATGGATATCGTCTCGCTCAACATCGGGTATTCCAATTTGGTGCGCGACAACTTCGCCCAGTACTTAAGCGAAGCCAGTAATCCCTTCCTCAAGCATAAATATGCCCGAACTCTCGTTGATATTTTCATGGCCATTAATGGTCCCCTTCTGCCGGTACGACAAATTAATCTCTATGGTTTGGATGGCCACATGATTGGTGCAGGGTTTATGAATGCCTCCATCCCGGTGAAGCTCGATAATTTTCCCTGGTATCCTAAGGTACTCGAACTGGATGGGAAAAAGTATATTTCCGTTCCCTATCGTGAGGCTTTCTTCCTTGGGGAAACCTATAAGGACAAGTATTTCCTTTCCCTCTATCGCGTGTATTTCAATAATTTTCGAGAGAGAATGGGGGTCATAGAAGTGGTGCAGGATTGTAACGCTATCTTTGCTGGGGTGGAGAAGGTTATCGATCCGACCCTCCGAGGGGGCGTAAAAGTTATCATTCTCAACGGAGAAAAAGAGCCCATTTACCCCCTTGCCTTAGCGCGAGAGGAATACCTTCCCTATCTTCAACATGCGATGGGTGCCTTGGAAGGAGAAGGAGAAAGCTTTTCCTTCCTGCGCAACCCCATAACCAAAGAGAGAGAATTACTCGTCTTTGGACGTTCTGAATACACCGGGTGGCTGATTCTCCTTGTGCAGGGGACGGAGAGCATCATGCTTTCCGCCACCCAGTTTACGAGATTCACCTTAATCATTACCTTGGTTGCTTTGGGTCTCTCTTTTCTCTTTTCTTTCCTCATTGCGCGAAGGTTCTCTCGGCCGATCAAGAGAATTCATGAACTCATTCGGGATACGAGCTTAGATAACCTGGGAGAAAAGTACTTGCCGAAATTAGATGGTGGGGTCGATGAACTCGAAGAACTCAATCAGGCCTTTCGCCGTATGAGCGTGAATGTGAAAAAGGCAATCCATGGCTTAGTGATTGCCAAGCAACGGGAGAATGAAGCGAAGATGATAGCCCTCCAATCCCAGATTAACCCTCACTTTTTGCGCAATTGTTTGGCGAACATCAGTGTTATGGCGGAGGAAGGAGAAGTTGCCTCGATTGGCATCATGTGTCAGAACATTTCCTCTATGTTGGGCTATATCCTCTCTGATACCTCGTGGGTAGAACTGGGGACGGAAGTAGAGTACACCGCTCGTTACCTCGAGGTTATGAAACTCCGTTACGGGGAGAATCTCCGTTACACCATAGATATACCCGAAAAGATGAGGAAAATTCGCGTTCCTAAGCTCATTGTCCAACCGTTGGTTGAGAATGCCGTCAAGTACGGATTGACTCAGGAACCTCCTTGGTTCATCGAGATAAAGGGGGAAGTGATCGCCGAGGATGTATGGCGGATCACGGTAAAAGACAACGGTCCCGGTTGGAGTGAGGAGGTGGTGGAACGTTTGCGGCGATGGATGGAAGAGACGATAAACGGTGATGCTCAGCCGGAGGAGAAAGGAAAGGGAATGGGACTCCTCAACGTTTTGACTCGTCTTCGAGTCGTTTATGGAGAGAAAGCCGTTTTTTTAGTCGCCAACGATCCCCACGGTGGGGCTAAGATTTCTGTAGGGGGAAAAATCGAGCATGGATGAGTTACGGCCGGAGGATGACCGATTGGCTCCCGAATATAGGGTGGTAGTCGCAGAGGATGAAGAGCGGGTTTTACGACATTTGGTGAAGAGCATTCATCAGGCTAAGATGGGTTTTCAAGTAGTTGGGGAGGCGTATACGGGAAAACAGGCTCTCATGCTTATAGAAGAACTCAAACCCGAAGTGGTATTCACCGACATTAGGATGCCGGTGATGGATGGCTTGGAGCTCCTTGAGTATCTCTATTTTCACCACCCCTATGTGAAAGCGGTAATTATCAGTGGATACGCGGAGTTTGAGTACGCCCGTCGCGCGATGGGGTATGGAGTCCGGGATTACTTACTGAAACCGATTGAAAAAGAAGCCCTCTGGAAAGTATTGAACGAATTGCACCTCGCCTTAGAGGAAGAGAAAAGAGCACTCCAGGAAAAGTTCTCCTTATCTTCCCACTTCTATAAACCGGAAGAGGTGGTCATGCTCATTAAGGAGTACCTGAAAAAGCACTTTCACGAGAACATTAGCCTAAGTCTCGTGGCTCAAAAATTCCACTATAACAGTGCCTACTTAAGTCGACTCTTCGCCCAGTATGCGGGGGTGAATCTCTCCAGGTATTTACTCGATTTACGCATCAATCGCGCTAAATACCTCCTACGAAACCATCCTGAACTCTCGATAAAGCAGGTGGCCATGGAGGTAGGGTATCCCGAGCAGAGCCACTTCAGTCGCATTTTTAAGAAGATCACCGGTCAGAACCCCGCAGAGTACCGCGAGAGTTCCAAGTAAAAAAAAGACAAAAGGAAGTAAAATATTTCTCTACCCTTCTTTTGCCAAGAAGTCTACACTGGTCTTAGAAATCGGTTTCAAGGAGGAAAGCCTATGAAAAGATTGAGTGTGATACTTGTGGTTTGTGCAGTTTTCGTGTTGACAGCGAGTGTGGTGGTTGGCGCGAAGGACATGGTGATCACCGAGATGATTTCCCAGGGTTGGACGACGCAAGCTGATGAAGATTTGGCGCGCGTGTTTACCGAAGAGACGGGCATCAAAGTGGATCGACAAATTGTTCCTGCTGCTCAGTACCACGACCTCCTCAAAGCCAAACTTAACGCCGGAGAAGCCCCCGACATTTTCTGGAGCCAGACTAATCCTTTTGCTATTAAGACTGAGCTCGACCCGGAGAAGAATTGTGTCGACTTCACCGATGAGCCTTGGGTAGGAGTGATGAACCCTCAGAGATTGCCAGCGGTGTCCTACAACGGTAGAGTCTACGGACTCATGTTATGGATTAACTCCCCCGAATTCACCTTCTTCTACAATAAGACTCTCTTTAACGAATTGGGATTGACTCCTCCGACCACTTACGAGGAATTTAAGAAAGTGTGTACCGTCATTCTCAACGCGGGTATTATCCCCATCTTTGAATTCACTTCCCAAGGGTGGCATCAGGTGCTCCCCTTTGCCCAAATCGGTGGACGCTATGAAGAACTCCACCCCGGTTTGTATGAGCAACTCAATAACAACCAGATAAAGTTTGCCGAGATTCCCACTATGCTCCTCGTCTTGCAACAATTGAAGGAAACTGCTGATTTGGGGTTTTACGGACCGAATTTCTTGGCAAATGACCGACCCCAAACCGTGGAAGCGTTGGCTACCCGAAAGGTGGCAATGACCTTGGAAAATCCCGGTTTAGAGAAGCAAATTCGTCAGGCGTACCCTGATTGTAAGGATGAGTTTGGCATCTTCCTCATTCCCTATGCCGACAACCAGACCTACCCCTTTAATCCCAACGGCCCAGCACGTTTTGCTTACAAGATGGGGAAAAACATCGATGCGGTGAAGAAATACTTTGAATTCCTCACCAGGAAAGAGAATTTGCAGTATAAGTTAGACCATACTCCGGAATGGACGAACATCGATGTCACCGTAGATATCAAACAAGGGTGGCTCCCCATGGAAGAAGAGCTGATCAGCAAGATTCCTCCTGAGAAATTCAAGCTGGTTTTACAGAGTGGTGTCAAATACTTCAACGAGCAGTGGATGGAAGTGGGCAAAGACATCGAAGCGATGTACATTGGTGCTCTCACTCCCGAGCAGATTTTGCAGAATATCGACGAACGACGTGAAAAGATGGCGAAAGCACAGGGTGATCCGGCTTGGCGGTAAAACAGTGAATAACTCTCCCGACCCCCCGCTGGGGGGGTCGGGAGAGCCTCAAGGGGGCATTGATCCGTGAATTACCGACACGCGTACCCGTACCATTTTATCGTTGGAGCACTCTTCCTCTATCTCCTTTTTTTCATCGTTCCCAGCCTCATGGGAATTTACTATTCCTTTACCGATTGGAATCGTTACAGTGACCAGGTTCGATTTGTGGGTCTTGAAAATTATCGGGCCATTTTTGCCGCAAAGAGTGTCTATTATCAATATATTGGGAATACCTTAAAATTTACCCTTATCTCTAACCTGGTGAAAATCATACCGGCTTTATTCTTGGCCTTGCTCTTTACCGATAATCTTCGCGGTGAACATGTTCATCGTACCATCCTCTTTTTCCCGGCAACACTCTCTTTTATCGTTATTGGTCTTGTCTTTCGTTCGATTCTGCATCCCGAGATGGGTTTTCTCAATCAGACCTTGCGCAACCTGGGCTTGGGTTTTGCGGCGAAAGGGTGGTTGATTCACCCTCGATGGGCTTGGTTTTCGATTTATGCGGTCGATGCCTGGAGGGGATTAGGCTATGTGATGACCATTTTCATTGCCGGACTGCAATCCATTCCCCGCACCTACTACGAAGCGGCTTCGATTGACGGAGCCGGGTTTTTCCACAAATTGTTTTCCATTACCATTCCTATGTTGAAACCTGCCATTACCGTGAACTTAGTCTTCGGCATCACTTATAGTTTGCGGGTCTTCGACATCATTTTTGTGTTGACCAATGGAGGTCCCGGAAGGGTCACCGAGGTAATGAATACTGCGGTATTTCGAGAGTTTGCCTTAGGGACTTATGGAGTGGGTGTGGCATTGTCTACTGTGCTCTTCGTGGTCATGGGAGTGGTGAGCGTTTTGGTTATTCGGCTCATGAATAGGGGAGAGGTGGAACAATGAATAGAACTCGAAGGCAAGTCTATCGGATTATCCAATACCTCGTTGCTTGTCTTATCAGTTTGGTGGTGGTCATACCGTTTGTGGTCATCGTCAATAACTCTTTGAAGACTCGGGAAGAGGCCAATCGGATGAACCTCGCTCTTCCCTCAAAGCTCCAATGGGAAAACTACCGGGTAGCCATCGAGCGGGGGAAACTGGGTATTTCCTTCTTCAATAGTACCCTGTACAGTGCTTTCGCTACCGCCATTGCCACACTGGTAGGCGCTATGACCGCTTTTGTCCTGGCACGCAGAAAGACCCGTTTCAGTCAAATGTGTTACTTCTTTCTGGTTTTGGGCATCACTCTCCCCATTAACTTGATTGCCCTCATTCGCGTTATGCAAGTACTCCATTTGGTCAATACCCGTCTCGGCATCATCTTGGTATACGGGGGAATGAATGTCTCTTTTGCGGTATTTATTCTCTACGGATTTGTGGGGACGATTCCCCGAGAACTGGATGAGGCTGCCATCATCGATGGTGCGAGTCCTTGGCATCTCTTCTTTCGGATTATTCTCCCCCTGTTGCGGCCAGCTTTGACCACCGTAGCAGTCCTCACCTTTATGGGGATATGGAATGACTTTATGGTTCCTCTCTACATTCTCAATCGAGCGAGTTTATGGCCTATGACCTTAGCGGTGTACAACTTCTTCGGTCTCTATCAGCAGGAATGGCATTTGGTTTTCGCCGACATTGTCCTCACCTGCTTACCTATTTTTGTGATTTACCTCTTCAGTCAACGATACATTGTTTCGGGGATGATTGCCGGAGCGGTCAAACAATAGGAGGGATCATTGATGCGACATAAGGAAAATTGGGAAGAAACCAAAGCTCGTTTTGTCGCCTGGTGGAGTGGAAAGCCGACCGATAGGCCACTCATGAGAATCATTGCCAAGCGGAAAGAACCGCTTGAGCCTTTGGAGCCAGTCATTCCCCCTCAGGATCCCGAAAGTTACCATCTCGATGTGGAGCGGAAGGTGAGCGAAATGCGCAATTTCTGCCGCACTCATCTTTTCCTCGCCGAGGCTTTCCCTTCCTTAGATGTGGATTTGGGACCGGGGTCGATGGCTACTTATCTTGGTGCAGAACCTGTGTTTACCTGGGATACGGTATGGTATACACCTTGTTTCTTGGGTGACCTTACCCAGTACGTTGACCTTGTCTACCGGGAGGAGAGTTTTTGGTTGCAGCGACATCTAGGTTTAGTGAAGGCGGCACGAATGTTGGCTCATGATGACTTCTTGATCAATATTCCTGATATTATGGAGAGCGTTGATGTTTTAGCTTCTTTGCGAGGGGCACAAGAACTGGTTTATGATTTTATCGATCATCCCGAGACGGTTCGCGTGCTCATCGAACGTTTAGATCAGTTCTACCCCTGTTACTACCAAGCTTTTTACGATCTCGTTACCCAAGAAGAGGGAAGCAGTTATACGGTTTTTGCCATTTGGGGACCGGGAAGAGTGGCCAAAATCCAGTGCGACTTTTCGGCTCTGATGTCACCTCGACAATTTCGGGAATTCGCTCTTCCTTCACTCGCGCGACAGTGCCGTTTCCTTGACTACACCTTGTACCACTTGGACGGTGTTGATGCCATCAAGCATCTCGATGCTCTGATGGAGATTAAGGAACTTGATGCTTTGCAGTGGACCCCCGGTTTCGGTAAACCCGATGGGGGGAGTGAAGAGTGGTATCCTATCTATGATAAGGTTAGAGCAGCAGGCAAGGCATTGTGGATAAATATCGAAGAAGGAACACTCGATGAGTGGTTTGTAAAAGCAAAAAAGTTGGTCGAACGCTATGGTCCACAAGGTCTCTATCTCCTTTTCCCGATTATGAGTCAGGAAGAAGCTACCGTTCTCTACAAGGAGATGAGTGATTGTTCTTAGGTTTTTCATTTTAAGGAGCTCCATTCACTGGAAACTTTTCTCGTGGATGGAGGTTTTTTTCCGTCTCTATTCCTCTCAAAAAGTCCGATTTTCTTCTTCTCTTTCCTTTCTCGATTTGGGGAAAAGATTTTGATAGTGAGTAGGAGTTTTGGCGAGACCTTTCTCTTACCTTTTACTCGAGTGCGTCCCATGGTTTTTGGGGAAATCATAAAAGGTGATACACAATCCTCGGATTCGGAAGTACCTCTTCACTTGGAGGACGCAAGAAAATTTCGCTGGAGATGAAGAAATCAAAAGGAAGGCGAAGACATTTTTGGCATCAGAAACACTTTCTTGGATAGAGTAGTTCTCTCCTTTGATAAACACGATATAGCTAACGTTTGGTTTGATCTTTTTCGAACGTATTATTGTTCGTGGTGGTAAATTTTTATTGTTACTCTATCACGATAATTGTTCGGTAATAAATCGCAGAGCTTTTATGACGGGGATTTTTAAACAATACAAATTTAACAGTAATTATCAATCTTGATGATATTTTTGATTCCGATATGAAGCCCCTCGAAGCATCAGGAAAATTACAAATAGTATTGACAAAAATTGAAAAGACCTTTATTCTTTTAAAAAATAATTAAATGTTTTGTTTTGTATCATCAAAAATGAACTAATAATAGAGTAAAAGAAAGCAAGGGAATTGCATGCCCAAAACAGGAAATATTTTAGTTATTAATACCGCCAAGGAAGCACATGTTTTACAGGCTCTATCTTCCGAAATACGTATTCATATTCTTGAGCTTCTAAACGGTAACAAGATGAATGTCAACGAAATCGCTAAGGCGCTCAATATTCCCCAATCTACTGCGGCAGTCAACATCAAAGCTTTAGAAGACGTGGGATTGGTGAAAGTGGAGACGAAAAAGGGTAAAAAAGGGTCACAAAAGCTTTGTAGTGCTCAATACAGTGAGATCATCGTGAGTTTTCCCTCCGCCACTCCCAAAAAGGAGGAAGGAGAGGTCATCGAAGTAGAGATGCCGGTCGGTCTCTACACGAAGTTTAACGTGAGTCCTCCCTGTGGTCTCTGTTCTGTAGAGAAAATCATCGGCTTTTTAGATGCCCCCGATTCTTTCTGGAGTCCGGAGCGAGTAAAAGCAGGGTTACTCTGGTTTGAACGGGGATTTGTAGAATATAAGTTCCCTAACAATGCCCTTTACAAGAAAGAACCTCTCAAAAAGATTGAAGTCCTCGTAGAACTCTCTTCGGAAGTGCCCGGCACGAACAAAAACTGGTTGTCCGACATCACCGTGTGGATTAACGAAGTAGAGATCGGTACCTGGACTTCTCCGGGGGATTTTGGTGATCGCAGAGGATTATTCACGCCCCTCTGGTGGAAATTGGAAGGGTCACAGTATGGACTCCTCAAGAAGTGGAGTGTCACCGAAGAGGGCTCTTTCGTTGACGGAGGGAAGGTGTCATCCGTTACCTTGAGTGACCTCAAAGTCTATGAGCACTCTTCCATCAAGATTCGTATTGGAATCAAAGAAGATGCCGAAAACGTCGGTGGTATCAACATTTTCGGCCGTGGTTTCGGCAATTATGATATGGATATCGTGATGCGGCTGTGTTTTTGAGGAGGTACAGAGGGAGTGGAGCACAAACCTAAGAGAGGAGGGCGAGCGTTATTCGGAGAGATTTTTGGCTATTGCCTGTAGCGTGCAGGAATATCTCCTCGAGGGGTGAAAGATGTGGATGATTCCCTACTGACCCTGAATAGGGTAACCAAGATTTTCCAAATTGGGACCTTTCTTTCCAAAGTGAAGATATACGCGGTCCGAGATGTCACCCTCACGATTGAAAAAAAACCGATGGTATTCACCTTGGTGGGAGAAAGTGGAAGTGGAAAAACCACATTAGCGAATGTTCTCCTGAGAGTCGTGGCGCCTACTGAAGGTTCGGTCTCTTTTCTGGGGAGGAAAATAGAAAGTTATAAAAAGTCGGAATTCATCCGCTTAGTTCAACCTGTTTTCCAGAATCCTTATGAAACTTTCAATCCCTTAAAGAAGGTAGAGTTGTATTTCCGGTCAGTAATCAACAAGCTCAGCATCGTCAATCATAATGGTCATGCTGCTGAGAAGATTATTGATCAAGCTCTGAGTTCTGTGGCTTTAACCTGGGAAGAGGTGCGGGGCAAATATCTCCACGAATTCTCCGGGGGACAATTGCAGAGATTATCAATCGCAAGAGCGCTCATGGTAAATCCCACCCTTCTTGTGGCTGATGAGCCCGTCTCTATGTTAGATGC
Organism: uncultured bacterium; assembly: GCA_937139415.1. Lineage (GTDB taxonomy): Bacteria > Atribacterota > Atribacteria > Atribacterales > Caldatribacteriaceae > CAKZPS01. The sequence continues at coordinate 21,688 of CAKZPS010000025.1, read as the reverse complement.
TTCGCTGCGAGTATTTGTGCTCAATCTCTTTAGAAAACTTAAGGAGGAAAAGCAGTTATATGTCGTCTATATTACTCATGATCTTGCCACCGCCTACTATATTAGCGATCGTATTGCGGTGATGTTGCGGGGGTCGGTAGTGGAGATGGGACCTGCGGAAAAGGTTTTACTGAATCCCTTACATCCGTATACGGCATTGCTCAAGGAATCTGTTCCCAATCCTTACAAAAAGCAAGGAGAGTCAAGATTCGAGGAGCGAGAAGAGCAGATTTTGGAAATCGAAGAGTATGCGGGAGAAGGGTGCAAATTTGCTCTCCGATGCCCTCATGCCAAGGAGATTTGTAGGCGAGAAATACCGGCAGATGTTTTTTTAGACGATGTGCTGGTGAAGTGTTGGCTTTATAAGTGAATAAGTGAATTTCTTCAAGAAAGGGGGTGTAATGGTAAAGCGTAGTGAAGTATTTATGTATGATGGGTTTTGAGGTGACGGATGATATTCTGTGAGAGATTCAAAACAACTCTTTTAGAGGAGGGATGAATTGTGGTACGGAGAAGTTTGTGGTGGTTGGTAGTGGTTTTCTCGGTGGTAGGTTTAGTCGGATCGATCGCTTTGGCCCAGGAAGTTTTACCCGGTGTTCCAAGAAGTGAAGTAATCATCATCGAAGACCCTTCGGGACGTTCGCTGGATCCAGGAAGATTTAATCTCTGGGGTGGCGGTGTGACAAGTTGGTCAACCGGAGTACAGCAAGTATGTTTAGGAACCCTCTGGTACATTGACCCCGATGAAGGCATTGAAGGCGATCCCTGGATTAATCTGCTCGCAGCTGAACCCCCGATATATAACGAGAATTACACCGAAATGACCGTCAAATTGAGACAAGGAATTACCTGGAGCGATGGGGTAGCATTTACTGCAGATGATGTTATTTTCACCGTAGAGACTCTCAAAGCGCATCCGGAGATGACCTGGGGTGCCTACATGCAGGTCAACGTGGAAGAAGTACAGAAGGTAGATGACTATACGGTACTCTTCAAACTCAAGAAACCCAACGGTCGGTTCCACACCATTTTTACGGTGCGGTGGTCGGCCTGTTACATCATGCCGAAGCACATCTTCGAAAAAGTGGAAGACCCGGTGGCTTTCGCTTTCAATCCTCCCATTGGAACTGGACCCTATGTTCTCAAGACTTACGACACCAACGGTTATTGGTTCCTGTGGGAACTGCGGGAAGATTGGGACAAATCGGACCTCGGTGTGGCCTACGGTAAGAAACCGGCACCAAAATACATTCTCTATAAAGGAATTGCTTCTCCTGAAAAGAAGGTCATGGATCAGATGGCTCATGAGCTTGATATTATCCATGACTTACCTCCCGAGGGAGCAATCACTCTTTCTCAGAACAATCCTTACTGTGTCACTTGGTTTGATGGTTGGCCTTGGGCGCACCCTGATCCTACTCTGCCTGCGGTGATCATGAACCACGAGCATTTCCCCTATAATCTCAAGGAAGTGCGATGGGCACTGGCTCTGGCCATTGACATGGTACAGGTGGCTTTACAGGCTTACAATGGTTGTGCCACTATTTCTCCCATTCATGTACCGCCCACAGGTCTTTACCCCGGATGGTACTTTGACAAGATTGAACCGTGGCTCAAAGAATTCACCCTGAAAGTGGGTACTGAAGAGCTTAAGCCTTACGATCCTGAAATTCCGGTGAAGATTGCCGAAGCGGTGAAATACGCTTTCGGTTATAAGATCCCGGACGACCCGCAAGAGATCAAGAAGTTGGTCGGTTATGGCTGGTGGAAATACGCTCCCGATGTAGCAGCGAAGTTGTTGGAAAGCGCAGGATTTAAGAAAGATAAGGGCGGTAAATGGTTGTTGCCGGACGGCAAGCCTTGGAAGATCTCCATACTGTGTGAAGCGGCAACGAGATCGGTCATGACCCGAGCGGCAGCTGCCATTGCCGAGCAGTGGCGTAAGTTCGGTATCGATGCACAAATTGAAGCCGTAGAACCTTCCATGTTATGGACCAGGATGAACTACGGAGAAGACCCCAATACGGTTTACTGGGCGTGGTGTATCGAGACTTGGGGAGGACATCCGGACCTCTTCTGGTTCTTGGAGTCCTGGCATTCCGAATATTACCGACCCACGGGACAAACTGTAGTAGCGAAGAACCCCATGCGGTATAAGAGCGAAGCGATGGATAAGATCATCGAGCAACTTCGACAGACTGACTTCTTCAAAGACCAAGAAAAGATGATCGAACTCGGACTTGAATATATCAAGATATGTGTAGAAGACATGCCCATCATCCCGGTATTTTCTTACAACGTTTTCACTGTTTGCGATGGGTATTATTGGACTGGCTACCCGACTGCCGAAGATCCGTATACGAACCCTGTGCCGAACTGGGGGAACACGAGATTCATGTTCATCAAGTTGCAGCCTGCGGAGAAAAAGTAACCCGTAATCGGGAAATGGAGTGTGTTTTGACCCCCATCCTCTGGATGGGGGTCAAAACAGCTTTGTATGAAAAGTAACTCATAGGGGGAAAAGTTGTGGGCGGGTTTCTCAAATTTTTCATCCGTTATTTGGGTGCGAGACTCATTGTGTGTTTTTTGGTCATTTTTGTAGGAGTTACCATTACCTTTCTCATTCCCAGATTGATTCCTGGGAGTAATCCTGCAGAAATCGCCGTGCGGAGATTGCAAATGGCCGGAGCATACCTACCACCTGAAAGCGTTGAACCAATGCGGGAAGCGCTTCTCAAACTTTATGGTTTAGAAGGTTCAATGATAGAGCAATACTTTCGATACTGGAGAGAGCTCCTCAAGGGGAATTTGGGACCTTCTTTTGCATCCTTCCCGACACCGGTTGTTGTTCTTATCTCGCGGTCACTCCCTTGGACAGTGGGACTCTTGGCCTTAACTGCAGTCGTGTCGTGGGTAATTGGAACGCTCCTTGGGGGGGTGGCAAGTTACCGAGGGAAACGTTTATGGGTTAGGGTTTTTGAGATGTTTTCTAACGCGGTACGACCTATTCCCTATTACATTTTTGCTCTCACCCTGCTCATTATTTTTGCTTATGTTCTGCGGTGGTTCCCCGCCGGTGGAGCCTTTCAGGTGGGGATTGTACCTTCTTTCAGTAGTACTTTTGTGAAGAGCGTTATCAAACATGGATTTTTACCGGCTCTTTCGCTGATTATCATCGGTATGGGTGCTTGGTTTCTCAACATGAGAAACCTCGCTTCAGGTGTTACCCACGAAGATTTTGTCATTTTTGCGCATCAAATGAAGATTAAGGAATCCACCATTCTCAAGAACTATGTCATGAAAACGGCTATGCCTGCTCAGCTTACCGGCCTTGCTCTCCAACTCGGAACAGTCTTTAGTGGCACCATCATTACCGAAATCGTTTTTAATTATCCAGGTTTGGGGACTTTGGCTTTTACTGCCATCATGCAATCAGATTACAATTTGATCATGGGGATCACCCTATGTTCGATTGTCGCGGTAGCTTTTGCCACCCTTTTGGTCGATCTTTTGTTGCCCTTCGTTGATCCCAGAATTCAGTATACAGGCGGAGCAGGTTAAAAATGTAATGGGGAGTGAGTCGGCGTGTCAACTGCCATTTTAACGGTAACCACGAGATTATTTAGACGTGATGTACGATTTCGGGTTTCGCTCATTATCCTTATCCCTTTGATTATCTTTGCTGTCATTGCTCTTTTTTCCCCTTACGATGCTCGTTCATCTTACTATGCTCCTATTAATCGTCCTCCCTCGTTGAGTCATCCTTTTGGTACCAATGGGAGAGGACAGGACCTTTTTTGGTTAATGAGCTTTGCCTTGAAAAATTCGTTGGTTTTCGGTTTGCAAGTCGCCCTTCTCTCTCGGGTGATTGCTATGATTGTAGGAGTTATTGCAGGATACAAGGGAGGCGTAACTGATCAAATCCTCATTTTTCTCTGTGACTCCTTCATCGTTCTCCCTATTTTCCCCATATTGATATTTCTTCGACTCCTGACCCGAGAGATGGATCTCGCCACTCTTGCCGTGGTTTTAGCTTTCTTTGGCTGGCCTTGGGATGCCCGGTTGATCCGAACTCAGGTGCTCAGCCTGCGAGAACGGAAGTTTACCATTACGGCAATATTCTCTGGAGAGAACACTTGGGATTTGATTTTCCGGGAGTACTTGCTTCACATTCTTCCCATTGTTTTCGCTACCACGATCAACAACATGCTCTGGTCTCTTGGTTTTGAAATTACGCTCTCGGTTCTTGGCCTTACTCCTCTCGACATTCCCACCATGGGAACGGTGACTTATTGGGCTATACAGCAACAGGCTATGGTGATGGGCATATGGTGGTGGATACTCTTCCCAGTGATTTTCATCATTCTGCTTTTCACTTCGCTTTACCTCCTTTTTGTGAGTATAACCGATTTCATTAATCCCCGAGAAAGGGTGTTAACAAGATGAGCAAAACTTCCCTCGACCTGCAGACCACGGTTCATGTAGAGGCGAGCAACCTCAAAGCCTATTACCTTACCGAGCAGCAGGGAGTAATGAAAGAAGTGAAGGCGGTTGAAGACGTTTCTTTCGATATCGAGGGGAGTAAATTCTTAGCCATCGTCGGAGAATCGGGGTGTGGTAAAACTACTCTGGCCAAAGTTTTGTACGGTTTTGTCAATTCCAACCTGTCGATTATCGGGGGTAGAATTTGTTATTCCTTCGGTGACGCACAATATGAGGTTTCTCCAACGGCGAACACCTTGAAGGATGCTTGGTGGAAAAAGATTTCTTACGTCCCCCAAGGATCTCTCAGTGCCTTGAATCCGGTACGAAAGTTGAAGGACATATTTCTTGATCTTGCCAACTCTCATGGGGTGCCGTTTCAAGAGGAGAAGGTTAAGAATCATCTGAAGATGGTGAAATTACCCCCTTATATCTTGCGTATGTACCCTTTTGAACTTTCCGGGGGAATGAGGCAAAGAGTGGTCATCGCCTTGGCTACTCTCCTCCATCCCAGTGTTATCATCGCCGACGAGCCGACTTCTGCCCTTGACGTAGTCACACAGCGCGATATTTTGCGACTTTTGAAAAGCATTCAGGTGGACGCGAAAAGTACCTTTATTTTTATCACCCACGATATTTCCTTGGTTCCCGACCTTGCAGATTTTATGGCCATCATGTATGGTGGATGTATCGTGGAATATGGTCCCACCGAGGCTATTTTTTCTCGCCCCCTCCATCCTTATACCAAGTTTCTCCTCTCCACGGTGCCAACCATCGGAGATAAAACTGAAAAGCAGCCTATTCCAGGGAGTCCTGTGAACCTTATCGATCCACCTCCAGGCTGCCGTTTTCACCCCCGATGTCCCTATGGTGAGAAAATATGTGCTGAACAGAGGCCTGGTCTCGTTGAGAACAAGGCTAATTCTTGGGAATGTAGAGTGGCATGTTGGCTGTATCGTTGAAGTGAAATTTTTCGAGAAAAAGAGATTCTCCTCTGAGCTACCCTAAGAAGGGTAGAATTATTGATTGCTGTTCAAGAGTGAAGAGATGGATCTTTGTAGTTCTTAGGGGTGTTTGAGGAGAATTTCTTGTCCTGTGAAGACACTTTTCAAGTTTTTAACTATAGAGAACTCATGGAAGGAGGCAGTGTGGATGGACGTGTATTGCAAAGTATGGGGTGTGAAGACGGGCGAGATTCATCCTTTGATCTATGGTCATTTTGTTGAACATTTGGGCCGTTGTGTTTATGGAGGAATTTTTGATCCTGGTTCTCCTCTCGCCGATGAGCGGGGCTTTCGCAAGGACGTCCTGGAGGCGATAAAGAAAATCAAGTGCCCTATCTTGCGCTGGCCGGGTGGAAATTTCGCCTCGGCCTATCATTGGAAAGACGGTATTGGACCAAAAGAGCAACGCCCCCAGCGCATTAACTACGTATGGGGAGGAATAGAGAGTAACCAGTTTGGTACTGATGAATTCATCGAGTACTGTCGTCTTCTCGGCACCGAGCCGTATCTTGCGGTAAGTTTGGGAACTGGAACCTTGGATGAGGCACTCCACTGGCTTGAATATTGTAATTTGGATACTTCCACGCAATATGCCACTTTACGGAAGCGATACGGTCACCCTGAGCCTTACCGGGTTAAGTACTGGGGAGTGGGGAATGAGGTCTATGGCCAGTGGCAAGTGGGGCACTGTAGCGCCAGTGAATATGCTGAAAAACTCCGTCAGTTCGCCATGTTTATGAAAGCTATGGATCCTTCGATCAAAATCATTGCCGTAGGTGCTGATAATCCCGAATGGGATTTAACCGTTCTGAAGCACGCCGGAAAGCTCATAGACTACATTTCCATTCACCAGTACCATGGTTCGGAAGATTACTACGAAACAGTATCTGCAGTTTACTACGTCGAAGAACGTTTGCGACTCCTTGCCCATCTCATTAAGAGTGTCAACCTTCCTCAGGTGAAGATTGCTTTCGATGAATGGAATGTGTGGTATCAGGTGGGGGCAGAAAAGGAAGTTGAGGAAAAGGGGGTGGTTCTCCTTGAAGAGCCCTATGCTCTGAAAGATGCTCTCTTTGCCACCGGAATCTTCTGCGTTCTCCATCGCATGAGCGATATGGTGGGGATGGCCAATCTTGCCCAAATGGTCAACGCTTTGGGGATGATTAAAACGAACCCGCAAGGTATGGTCTTAACCCCTATTTATCACGTATTTGACCTCTTTGTCAACCACACGGGAAGGGCACGTCTCGGTCTTGAAACCGTCACCGATTACTATAGTATTAAAGCAAAGAGTTTCGTCGATGGACGGCTCCATTTCGAGCTCGATCGTGTGCCATACTTTGATGCCTCGGCAACGTATGATTCAGATCGAAATACTCTTGCCGTAGCCATGGTGAACTTCCATAAGGAAGAATCCTGTAAGGTTGCTCTTGACCTTTCCGATCTTCCCGCAGGAAAAGAAGCAACTCTTTTTTCTCTCACTGGTGATGTTTATGCTGAAAATGATTTTGCCAGTCCGGATCGAGTCGTCCCGGCATCTTCACGAATTCCATTGTCTCCCTCTTTTTCTCTTCCTCCTCATACTCTTGGGATTATAGAAATTCCTCTCGAGAGAAAGATTCTGTAAGGCAAAGAGCCCAGAGCAGATTACCACTTGTTCTGGGCTCGCATAATTTGTAATTTATCAAACCGGTATGGATTATTTTTCGGAGACACTAAAAAGGCCTGAGATGTCTTTCATTTCCCGCTGTTGATAAGGGATTGAAAAATTGGAAAAGACCCTTTCACCTCCTCAAATCGGTTTTTCTCTCGTTTCTGTTGATATTCCGCTTTTCCTGCTGGATTCTTGACAAGGAAATAGATTTCCCTTATTATAAAACCGGTTATAAAAATAACTGTAAGACTCATACTGGTACGAAATTGGTGTAACACTGGCTAAACCAGAGGGGATGAAAGGCCGGCTCAAGTTTGTATGCCTCTAAGTTTACGGGAGTTTGTGGAATCAAGAAACGGGAGGTGGACAAGAATGCAGAGAATAGTGATTGTGGGGATGCTTCTTGGAATGTTTGTTTTGTTGGGTACCTGTGCGAGTAGCGCGGCGGTGATACGGTATGCCCATTGGAATGCCCTTCCATCAGATCCTTATAACTACGTTAAAGCCTTTGAGGAAAAGAATCCCGATATTAAGGTAGAGTTCATCCAGATTCCAGAGGCCGAATACTCTCAAAAGTTGCGCTCCATGGCGATGACGGGAACTGCTCCGGATGTTTTGTGCCTTTGGGAGGCTGATTTGGCTGATTTTGTTCGAGCAGGATGGGTAACGAGTCTTGATGCGTACATAAAGCAGAGCAAAGAGCTAAGTTTGGATGACTTCATTCCCGCAGTTACCCAACTCATGGAACTTCAGGGGAGTCTCTATGGCTTTCCGTGGTGTTTTGCAACCGAAATCGCCTACTACAACAAGGATCTTTTTGACAAGGCAGGGGTTGCATATCCAGAGATAGACTGGACTTTTGAAGACTTTGAAGATGCGGCGGAGAAGCTCACTCTCCAGAGTGAGGGAAAAGTCACTCAATGGGGTTGTGACGCCATCGGTTTTCAGGGTCTTTGGTATTCTCTTGCGGGGACCTTTGGTGATAAAATAGTTGACGAGCAGGGCCGGTTCTCCATGGGATCCGGTACCAGAGAGTTCTTGCAACGGTGGTTCGATTTAACCAATGTTTCCAAGGTGGTAGCCTCTCCTCAGGTGACAACTTCGGGAGTCGTTTCTGCGGATCTCTTTATGGCTGGAAAAGCAGCCATGGCTTTCAACGGGAGTTGGATGGCATCTGTGTATAAGGATATAACCGATTTTACGTGGGATATCATGCTTCTTCCCCAGAGTAAAAGATCATACTCTACTCTTCATACCGGTTTCTTTGCGATCAATGCACGGAGCGAGGTAAAAGATGCGGTATGGAAGTTCATCGAATTTTGCATGAGTGACGAGGGACAAAAGCTTATCAACACGGCTTATAGCAATCCTTCTGCCCGTCTTTCGATCCTCAAAAAAGGTTACTACAAAGTGGAAGGTCCTAAGGGGCCGAGGAACTGGGATGCCATTGAACGAACCGCTGAGTTTGCCGAATGGGGTTATGTGCTTTTGCCACCGGGATTAACCTTTGATATCGTGAAAGACTTCAATGCAGCCATCCTTGGACAGTTGAGTATTGATGACGTCCTCGAAGGAGCTGTTGCCAAGGCGGTGGACATCCTTGGGGAAGAAAAGGTGGCACAAGAGTGAGTGAGGGGGCGGTATCGCCCCCTTTTTCATTTTCATGTTCGGTACACAAGTGGGGGGAATATTGGGTGAGAAGTGAGCGACCATACTTTTTTGTTCTTCCGTGGATTATAGGTTTTGTGCTCTTCACAGGTGGGCCAATACTTGCTACCATCGTATTGAGTTTCACACGGTGGGATTTAATCGGACCTCCTCTTTGGGTGAAAGCTGCAAACTACGTACGACTTTTTCGCCAGGGATCAGAGTTTTGGACAGTTTTACGATTTACGGCTTTTTACACCATTTTCTCGGTAATTTGTTCGGTGGGTTGGGCTCTCTTCGAAGCAGCGCTTTTGAACGCAAGGAAAGCCCGAGGTATGGGACTTTTTAGCTTTTTCTATTTCGTTCCTGCAGTTGTACCCATGGTGGCTTTAACCTTTGCATTCCAACTCATTCTGCACAAGGAACTGGGGATTTTGAACTACTTCTTGACGCTTCTTGGAGTGAGGGAAGGCCCGAACTGGTTGGTGGATCCAAGTGTTGTAGTTTGGATTGTGGTGGTACTCAACATATACACTTTCTATGCAGGGCAAATGGTGCTCATATTTGACAGTGCTCTCAAGGAAGTCCCCCGAGAACTCTACGAAGCGGCGGAAATTGATGGAGCGAGTCGAGTCACACAGTTTTTGAGGATCACCTTACCGGCGATATCGCCAATCGTATTTTTCAATATGGTTACGGCAACGATAAGTTCATTGAGTACCTCATTCACCCTCCTCTATCCTTTAACGGCCGGTGGACCTGGGAAAGTAACTCAGGCCATAAGCCTTGATATCTATCACAATGCATTCAAGACCTTCAGGGTGGGGCATGCTTGTGCGGAATCAGTAATACTCTTTTCCATCGCTGCAGTGGCGTCCTTTTTCATGTTTACTACCTCCAAGAAGTGGGTATACTACGAGGTATGAAAAGGAGGAATTCGATGGCGCGAAAGTTTAGGGTGGACAATATGTTCCAGTACGCTCTTATGGTTGTTGTTGCTATCGTAATGTTCTTCCCTATCCTCTGGATTATTATGTCCTCCTTTAAACCAATGATTGAGTTCAGTACCTTTCCGCCGAAAATTTTACCCTCTCGTCTCTACTGGCAAAATTACACCGAGGTTTTTGCTCACAGCAAGCTCCTCGTATATTTGAGAAACACCTTGATTTTGATCGTGGGGAATACCGTTGGAACACTGCTTTCAAGCTCCATCGTTGCATATCCCCTGGCACGAATGCAATTTAGGGGGAGAGAGTTGATTTTCAACCTGATCCTTATGACTATGATGGTTCCGAGTTACGTAACCATCATTCCCCAGTATATCCTCTTTAAGCAGTTGGGATGGCTTGATACGTTTCTACCGATCATCGTGCCGGCCTTTTTTGTCTATCCATACAATGTATTCCTCTTTAGGCAGTTTTATAGAACGATTCCCAAAGAACTTGACGAAGCTGCGAAAATGGATGGTTGCAATGAATGGGGAGTTTTCTTGAGAATCATTGCTCCTTTGTCAAAACCGGTGTTCATAACGATTGGCATATTATCTTCTATTTTCTGGTGGAACGAGTTCTTCGTCCCCATGGTTTTCATTAATTCTGAGGATCTGAAGCCCCTCAGTGTTGGTATTTACAGCTTTTCTCGCACGACTTTTGTTGTCCGCTGGAATCTCATCATGGCCATGGCTACCGTGATGCTTATTCCACCAATGATCCTGTTTCTCGTGGCCCGGCGGTATATTACCGAAGGAATAAAGACTACCGGATTGAAGTGAAGCAAGGGAGGAGGAGGTATGAACCAGGAACACTTTGGAAAAGTCCAGATTGCCAGCGAGGGCTTTTGGGGGAAACGAGTCCAGAATGTGAGAGAAGTGATCATTCCATATCAGTGGAAAATTCTAAACGATGCAGTTCCTGGGGTACCAAAGAGCCATGCCCTTGCGAACTTTCGTATCGCAGCAGGACTGGAAGAAGGGGAATTCTATGGATTTGTGTTCCAAGATAGTGATGTTGCCAAGTGGATTGAGGCTGCAAGTCACTGCCTCCGATACTACCCTGATCCGGACCTCGAAAGCCTCGTCGACGCAGTCATTGACCATGTTGCTCAGGCACAGCAGCCAGATGGATACCTGAATACCTATTTCACCATCAAGAATCCGAGAGGGCGATGGACGAATCTCAGGGATAACCATGAGCTTTACAGTGCTGGGCACTTCATTGAGGCAGGAGTTGCCCATTTCCAGGCCACGGGAAAAGGGAAACTCCTTGAGATGGTGGTCCGCCTCGCTGACCACATTGAGGCTCGCTTTGGCGATGGATTGGGAAAACGTCGGGGATATCCGGGACATCCAGAAATCGAGCTCGCTCTGGTGAAACTCTATCGAGCGATGAAGGAACGAAAGTATCTCGATCTGGCAGCCTTTTTTGTCAATGAGCGGGGGAGAAGACCTCTCTACTTTGAACTCGAAGCAAAAGAACGAGGAGAAGAGAGAGTACCTTGGTCATTCTGGACACCCGAATACTGTCAAGCACATCTCCCGGTGCGGGAACAAAGAGAGGCGGTGGGTCACGCCGTCCGGGCCATTTACCTTTATAGCGCTATGGCAGACCTTGCTTTTGAGCTTGAGGATGAAACGCTTTTTGCAGCGTGTCGGACACTTTGGGAAAACGTTACAGAGCAACGCATGTATGTGACCGGAGGTCTTGGATCTTCTGCCGAAGGAGAAGCTTTCACCTTTGACTACGATCTTCCTCCGGATCGAGCCTACACGGAAACGTGTGCAAGTATCGGGCTTGTCTTTTGGGCAAACCGGATGCTTCGTCTTGAAGAAAACCGAGCATATGGAGACGTCCTCGAACGAGCACTGTACAATGGTGTCTTAGGTGGAGTGTCTCTTGATGGTACCCGCTACTTTTACGTGAATCCTCTTACCGTTTTCCCCGAAGCGGTTCAGAAACGCTATGACCTTCGCCACATAGTTTCCATGCGTCAACCGTGGTTTCCTTGTGCTTGTTGTCCTCCCAACATCGCCCGACTTTTGGCCTCACTTCCAGACTACATCTATTCGCAGAGCGGGAATTCTCTTTCTGTCCACCTTTTTGTTGCGAGTACTCTTCAAACCTCCTTGCAGGGGAAGGGAGTTTCCCTCACCCAAGAGACTGATTATCCCTGGGGAGAGAAAGTTCTTTTTCGGGTTTTCCCAGAGGAGCCCTTTGAGTTCACTCTGGCAATACGGATTCCTGAATGGTGTCGAGATCCAAGGCTTTCTGTGAATGGAGGAAGACTTGATCTTCCTTTACACCTTTCCCAAGGGTATGCAAAGGTGAAACGGTTTTGGAAGAAAGGAGACGTTCTTGAACTTTGGCTCCCCATGCCGGTAGAGCGGGTTCGAGCGCATCCCGCCGTTCGTGATGTAGCTGGCAAAGTTGCTTTACAACGAGGACCAGTGGTTTTTTGCCTTGAAGAGGTGGACAACGGTCCGAATCTTGCAAGTCTTATCCTCCCCAAAGATGTCAAGTTTTCCACCACCTTTGAGCCTGATCTTCTCGAGGGTATGGTGGTTATCTCGGGAGAAGCTGTGCGGGAAAGTAGGCAATCTCAAGAGCTCTATAGCTTTGCAAGATCGGAGAGAAGAAAAACTTTTATCAAGGCTATTCCCTACTATGCTTGGAACAACCGAGGAGCTGGAGAGATGACCGTCTGGGTTCGTGAGGAGTAATTTATTTTGGTTTCTCCCACATCTTTCTATCCATTCTCATGGGGTATTTTCCTTGGGGACGTAGTTCATCTGATATTGATGATCTCGGGATGTGGACAACCTTTCTGAGACAGGTATACAATGTAAGGGAAAGCGTTGGAGTAGATAGGAGTGGTCAGGGGCGTGGGTCGAAGAAGAGAAGCGCAACCGCTGCATGTAGTGTTACGAAAAACAATCAGATCCATGATCGAAACTCAAGGTATACAACCAGGAGAGAAAATTCCTTCAGAGCGGGAACTCACCATGAGGTGCCAGGCCAGCCGGAGTAGCGTTAGAAAAGCCATTTTTTCTCTGATTCAAGAGGGAATTCTCGTCCGGGTTCCTGGGAAGGGAACTTTTGTAGCTGAGAAACGTGATACGCCTGGAGCTTCTGCGGCTCGTACCGGAAACATTGGTTTTGTGGTTTTTTTATCCTCGCTCGATAGAGCCCGTTCCGATATCCGGACTCATGTGGCCGAAAACGGCAGAGTTTCCTGGATGCCCTTCTACTCAGAAGTTTTTGAAGGAGCCAATCAGGAACTCCAGAAAAATGATGTACACTTGCTCTTTTTTGCAGTGTACCAAGATACTTCGACTGAGAAGGCCAAATTTAAAGATTTTTTGAAGAGGGTCGATGGACTCATTGTATGCGAGCTTGCTTCTTCCTCCTTTGCTGAGCTTCTTGAAACATCACCGATACCGGTAGTTCTTGTGAATTCCTCTGTTTCTCTCCCTTCCCTCAAAGCAGATGTTCTTCTCATTGACAATTTCCATGGGGCATATCAGGCGGTAAGTTACCTTACGAGGCTTGGTCACAGAGCGATAGGCTTCATTAATCACCCCACGCAACATAACCGCTCAGCTCGGGAACGCTTCCAAGGCTATCGAGCCGCCCTCCGGAGTGCTGGAATCGCCTATGATGAAAAACTTGTGGAGTATGGAGACTGGAGCATGGAGAGTGGATACGCTGCTATGGAAGGACTTCTGAAGCGAGGCAGGAACGTGACAGCTATCTTTGCCGCGAATGATGAAATGGCTATCGGTGCCATGAAGGCAGCAAAGGACCATGGTCTCCGGATTCCAGAAGATTTGAGCGTGGTCGGTTTTGATGATGCCTCCATTTCCTCAAACGCCTTTGCTGCTCTTACCACGGTACGGGTTTACAAGCGGGAAATGGGGAGGTTTGCTATCCAGCGAGTTCTCCACCGGATACGGGAACCGTACTTTGTGCCGGTTCAGGCGATTTTCCCCGTGCTCTTTGTGGAGCGGAACTCCTGCAAGAGAATTGCATAGAGAAGAATTCGCTTTTCGGTCCGTGGATGATTGTTATTGGCAAGGAATAGTTTGCTGAGTACCATTTTACTTTTTCTTCACAGGAGTATCACACTCTCTTCACAACTTTTCTAAGAAGAGGGTATATAATGTCTTCCCAAGATGGGAATCATGTTTGGGCATGGACTGGTCTGGACACCTCTTTGGGGTCGTCACCTGTACATTGTGCCTCACGGATGGTTGGTATGGGGAGGGGGCGTTTTTATGGTAGTCTTCGCTGTTCTCTTTTTTGTAGTCCTTTTCCTGGCCCTCTCTAACGAAAAAGTATTGGTACTACGGGAAGTTCTCTTGCGAAGAAGACCCCTTGGAGGTCCTCAAGTGCTGGTATGCCCGAGGAGAGATAACGCGAGAGGAGTACGAGAGGATGCGGGAGGACTTGAGAAGCTGAATTCGAACAAGCCCGAAATTGTGAAACACTCATCGATGCTTGGTATGACTTTTGGAGCGTGCATGGTGTCGTGTTTAGCAGATGTCCAACTCTTAGCTTGTCAAGGTCTTGAAGGTTGGGAATTTCTATCCCTCTTAGGGACACGTTTGGGAGAGGATTTTTTCAAGACCGAAAATATATACTCCGTTATGGTACATTAAGGCCTCTACCATTCTTGTCGCGCCCTGAGGGGAGATCTGACCTTCGGAGAGGAGTTTCCCTACCACTTGACAGATCATCCGGTCAAACACCTCGAACCTACTCCCCTCGGAGAGAATTTTTCTTCCATCGGCTACCGGTCCACTCATGGAGGTGAAAAGAGAAGAATTTGCCATTTCGAGGAGTGCCTGTTCGATGAGGTAAGGCGCGTCATTATACCACCAGGGGAAACCGGTGTGGACTCTGGGAAACACCCGCTCCAGGGCAATGTGAACATGGATGAAGGAATGGTTCATAGCATAGAGCACAAGATGTGATTCCTCTTTGCTTTTGCCGCTGAAAAAACGCACAAGGAGGGGTCTCAAGTATTCCACTACCTTCACATCGTCAAGGATTGTGTCTCCTCCCACGTCGTTCCTCCAGTTTTCGTAGAGGTAGTCATTCGCATTCCGAAGAGTACCGTAGTGAATTTGGGTCGCCATGTGGTGATCTCGATTCATTTCACAGAAACAATGCATCATGTAGGAGATGAAATCCCGTGTCTCTGGAGAACGGGGTGCGAAACGCTCACCTCTTTGGTATGCTCGCATGAATATTTCCTCAGCCCGGGTTTGGCTCACCTCAAGACCCCAGGGTTCGAGGAGTCCATGATCACTTGCTCGAGCTCCCATGGTGGCGAAGTAGGTATGTCGTTTACGCAAAGCTTCCACAAGACCCTGTAAGGTTGCATCTTCTCCAGTAAAGCTACAGAGTCGTTCTACGTTTTCCTTCCACCTTGGGTCGAAAATGTTTACGTAAGCATCAGGGCGAAAGGTAGGGAGAAAAATGATGTCGGAGATGGTTGCTCGCGCTACCTTGTGGTGAGAGAGATCGTCGAGAGGGTCATCGGTTGTGAAGAAAAGCCTTCCACCCATTCGGCGGAGAAGAGCTTGAGGAAACATGTCCTCTCTTGCCAGAGTCCTTTCGGTAAGCTCCCAGATTTTTTCTCCCGTTTCCGGACCAAGGAATTCGTGAATACCGAAGACTCTCCGGAGGTCGAGGTGCAACCACTAATGCACGTGATTTCCCTCAAGTTGAGGAAAGACTTGACTCAAAGCCATCCACTTTTCATGGTCAGAACGGAAAACATCATACGCTAAGGCGTGGGAAAAGGGTGGAAACTTGGCGGAGAGTTGGAGTAAATAGTGGTCACGGTTACCGTATCGTTCGTCTACTACCTCTACTTTCCAAATGTTACCGAATGACTGGTTCTCACAGCTTTGCTTGAGACTCAAGTGGGTATGCACGTCAACGATGCCGCAATTTTTTCCGCAAGGGCAGGGCGACCTCGTGGTATAACCGTGCTGCCTCTTTGGTGGTGAGGAGCCAGTTGAGACCCAAAAAACTCCTTTCGACGAACATCGAACTCTCCTCCTTTTTAGTTATGAAACCTCATCGATAGGTATGATTGTCCAGTAGCGAGAAAAAGTCAACTCCCTGTTCGGGCCACGCAGAGTGAATAAGCGCTCTTTGGATGGGTGAGACTCCCCCCAAGGAAAGGCTTTGAAGAGGTGGTTTTTCAGATGTCAGCTCCTTTCCTCAAGAAGGTAGTCCTCTCTCAAATCTCTCCCAGTATAGGACTTCATTCAAGGCCTTTTTGGAACGACTGGGGTGTTCTGCAGGGTGTCCCACCGCAAGAAGGGTCATAAGCTCCATGTTTTCCGGACAACCGAGAAGAGCCTCCACTTTCCGAGAATGGGCCTTGCGGTAAGAGTTCACCCAGCAAGTTCCAAGACCATAAGCGCAAGCGGCAATGATGATGTTTTCGGTGGCAGCACAGGCATCTTCAAGAGGAGTGACGGCATCTTTTCGGCAGAAAACGGCAATACACGCCCCAGCCTCTTTGATAAATCTTCCGTAGGTAGCGAGTTGAGCAATTCGGGCCTTGAGGTTTTTATCGATGACCACCACAAAGACCCACGGTTGGGCATTGTAGCCTGTGGGCGCGAGGCGTCCACAATCGATAAGGTCGATTAAGATTTCTTGTGGTATTTCTCGCTCTTCGTACTTACGAATGCTTCGCCTATTTTTGATGATTTGAAGAAAGTCTTGGGGATGCATAACTCCACCTCTCTCGGGTCTATTTTTTTCTCCGAGGATACTCTATGGAGGAAATTTCCTCAAGGGTGTAACGAAAGGGGGAAGCAAAATCTAAGCACTAAGTAGACAGCCAAAAAGGCTCCTTAGGTATTTGTCCTTCTCTCTCGTAAGAGGACGCTCAAAATGACTCCTAAGGTGCTTGCTATTCCTGAGACTAAAAAGCTCAAGGTATGTCCTCCGGTGAGGTCCCGGCTCAAGCCTCCAAGGAGGGGACCCAGAATCCCTCCTACTCCCCAGGCAGTGAAGAGGAATCCATAGTTTACCCCCAGGTTTTTCAGGCCAAAATAATCGGCACAGATGGCGGGGAAAAGTGCTAACATTCCTCCGAAGGTAAAACCAATGGCTGCTTTGGCAGTGAGGAGGGCTATGGGATGAGTGAGTTGTTCAAAAGCGAAAAATACCACGCTCTGGACGGCAAAGGTTGCAAAAAGGGTTTTTCTCCGTCCCAAGCGGTCGGAGTACAATCCCCAAACCATCCTTCCCGAAAAGTTTGCTAAGGCGTAGAGCATAACCGGGAGGAATCCCTCTTCAAGGCCAGCTACTTCTTGGGCGATTTTAGACATTTGACCGATCACTAAAAGCCCGGAAAAAGTCCCTAAGAAAAAGAGTAGCCACAAAAAGGCAAAACGACGGGTATGGAGAACCTCACGAGGGGTGTATTCGTGGTCGGCTTGGGAGACAATCAGGCGTTTGCCAAAAGGAAGCGTCACCGGAGTGAAAGAGGGGGAAGGAGTAGCGATGAGGAGGGAGAGCGAGAAGAGAGCGATGAGGAAGATAAAACTGAAGAAAAGGAAGGTTTCCTCAATCCCATAGTGGGCGAGAAGGAAGTGAGAGAGGGGGGCAATATACACCGGTGCCAAACCATATCCACTCACTACCATGCCAGAGATCAGTCCTCGATGTTGAGGATGAAACCACTTCACCGCTGCTGGGGTAGGAGCGGCATAACCAAATCCCATCGCCAGACCGAAACACACTCCAAAGAAGAGGATGAGTCCCCACAGGGTGAGAAAGCGTGAGGCGAGGAAAAAACCTCCGCCGGCCAAAAACGTAGCTAACCAGAGAGGAAAACGTGGTCCTTTTTTATCTTGAATACGTCCCCCTGGAATCATGGAGAGGGCAAAGAGAATGGAGGCTACCATGTAAGGGATTTGGGTTTGGGTGGCGCTCCATCCGTGTCGGTCGATGAGAGTGGAAGAGATGACCCCCCAAGAGTAAAAGAACCCTAAGACCAGGTTGACCCCCAGGCCAGCAAAGACCACCCGCCATGCTTTACGGGTTTCGCTCATGTGCCCATTCCTCCCTCGAGGGTAGATCGTCGCCGGGCATGCAAGACTATGGCCAGGGATCCTGCGACTAAGAAGAGACTGAGAAAGAAGATACTCAAGTAACTTCCGGTGAGATCACGCAGGAGGCTGGCAACGAAGGTTCCACTGAGAGCAGAGACCCCGTAGGCAGTGAAGACAAGGCCATAGTTTTGGGCATACGTTTCCCGACCGAAGAACTTCACCGTGGAAGAAGGAGCGATAGCGAGCCAAGCTCCCAAGTTCATCCAGAGGAGGAGGAAACTCACGGTATAGCTTATGACACTCCCTCGTCCTATGATGAAGAGGAGGAGTGCTCCCAAAAGGAGCGAGAAAGAGAGAATGGCCGTGGTGGAGAAACCGCGCCGGTCTACCAAGTGCCCGAAGAGGGGTCTTCCTAAGCCGTTAAAGAGGGCAAAGAGGGACACAAAAGTAGCAGAACGGGCGTAAGAGATGCCTATCATTTCCTGCGCTACTGGGGCGGTGATACTGATGGCAGTGAGTCCCACGAAAGTTCCTACGAAAAAAGAAAACCACAGAAGCCAAAAGTTTTTGTGCCTGAGGAGGGTAGGGGAATTTTGCGAAGGAGGAGGGGTGTGGTGAGTAGGAGTAACGCCTTGAGGAAAGCGGAGGAAGAGGGATAGAGCTACGGTGACAAGGAGAAACACCACTCCCATAACTCGCAGAGCGAGGAAGGGACCGAATTGGTCAATGAGTCGGCGCAGTATAGGAGCAGTGACAAGAGGAGAGAGGCCAAAACCGATTACTGTAGTTCCTAAGGCAAAACCGGGATTCTCCGGGTACCAGGTTGCCGAAACGGCGAGTGGCACTCCATATCCGATACCTACTCCTATTCCCCCCAAGACACCGTAGAAGAAAGCTACAAGCGGGAAAGAAGGGAAGAAACTGGCCAGAATCCATCCTATTCCCATGAGTGTGCCTCCCGTCATGGCTACGAAACGAGGTTCGATTCGTCTGAGGTACCGCCCGGTGAGGGGCATGAAAAGAGCATAAAAGAAGAGTGCTAACATATAAGGGAGGCCACTTTGGGTGGCCTTGATTCCCAAAGTTTTCTCTAAGGGGACGCGGAAAACGCTATAGGAATAAACGGTGCCTAAACAGAGGAGAAACGCAATACCAACGACGAGAAACAACGCCTTCTTCATGCTCGTCCCTCTCGGAAAGCGCTGAGATTGAGTTCCAGGACCTCGCCAGAGAAGGTTTTGTGGATGGCGTTTTCCCAATCTTCTTTGTTTCCGATGGGGAAGATACGACTAAAGGCGCCTAAGAGCACCATATTCGCTACCCGGACATCCCCCAGTTTGAGACTCTTTTCGGTGGCAGGGATCACGGTCACTTGGAACCCCGCTTGTTGCAGGGTTTCAGGGATGTTCGTGGGATAACGATGGGAATTTACCCCCGGTGGATGGAGACAAAAAGAATTGACCACCACCGTTGCCCCAAGTTTTAAATACGGCGTGTAGCGCAGGGCTTCCATCGATTCAAAAGCAATCATGTATTCTGCCTCACCCCGCATGAGGAGAGGTGAGTAAGCTTCTTCGCCAAAGCGAAGGTGCGTGATTACCGTTCCTCCCCGCTGGGCCATTCCGTGTACTTCGGATTGACGGACAAAAAGTCCTTGAGCAATGAGCATCTCGGCGATGACTTCGCTGGCCTTAAGGATGCCCATACCTCCTACGCCGCAGAGAACCATGCTTCCTTTCATCGTACTTCTACCTCCCTCATGGCACAAAAGGGACAGACTTGCGCGCACACACCACATCCGGCGCAACGCTCAGGAGTAATGTGGACCATTTCCTCTTCTTTAAGGAGTGCCGGACATCCTAAGGTGTTGCACAGACCGCACAAGAGACACCATTGATCTTCCACGGTGAGGGGAACGGCGCGTTCTTTCTTTTTGAGTTGGCACAAGCCTTCGACGATGAGAAAAGCGGGGATACGTGCGGCGAGTGCTTTTTGGAGAGTTTCACGAATGTGGGCGAGATGGTAAGCATCGAGGCGTGCTACGAAGGGAACACCTATAGCCTGTGCCAAAGCCACAAAATCGAGTCTTACCGTCTCTTCACCGAGAAGCGTTTTCCCCGTACCGGGATGGTCTTGTCCTCCGGTCATCGCGGTAGTACCGTTATCGAGGACCAAGACGACAATAGGAGTTTTATTGTACACCGCATCAATGAGAGGAGGAATACCGGCGTGGACGAAAGTGGAATCTCCCAAGACCGCCACTACCGGCAATTCCTGATGGGCGAGTTTGATCCCTTCGGCTAAAGAAATCGAAGCACCCATACAGAGACAGGTGTCCATCGCCGAGAGCGGTGGGAGAGTACCCAAGGTGTAACAACCGATGTCCCCACACACCGTAGCTTCAAGTTCCCGCAAAATGGTAAAGATCCCACGATGGGGGCACCCGGCACAGAGCACTGGCGGTCGGGGAGGGAGGTAGGTGCTCAGGTCGATGTATTCTCGTTTTTTTTCTGGAGAAAGACGTTCGACAATGGTATCGGGGGTAATTTCGCCGATCTCGGGGAAAATTTCTTTTCCTCGCACGGGAATACCCCACGATTTTATCTCCCGTTCCCAAACGGGGTCAATTTCCTCGAGCACCACGAGTTTTTCCACCTTCTCAGCAAAAGCCTCGATTTTCTTGCGAGGTAAGGGATATCCTACTCCCAACTTGAGGACAGAGAGGGAAGGAAGTACTTCCCGTAAGTAGTCATAGAGGACTCCTCCGGTAATGACTCCGAGAGAGGTATCGCGGATTTCTATCCGGTTGAGAGGAGTCTCTTCTACCCATTCTTGGAGCATCTTGAGTTTCTCCTGTAACACTACCCGACTTTTCCGTGCAAAGGCGGGGATCATCACGTATTTTTCTGCTGCTTTCCGATAGGGACGCACCGGATGCGTTTCTCTCACCCCAGGAATTACTACTCCTCTACTGTGGGAAACGCGGGTGGTAGAGCGAACCATAACCGGGAGGTCGAACTCTTCAGAGAGCTGGAAAGCGAGACGAGTGAAGAGGAGTGCTTCCGCACTATTGGCTGGTTCGAGTGCTGGAACCTTAGCGAAAAAGGCGTAATTCCGGGAGTCTTGTTCGTTTTGGGAGGAGTGCATACTGGGGTCATCGGCTACGATGAACACGAATCCCGCGTTGATTCCGGTATACACCAAAGTCATGAGAGCGTCGCTCGCCACGTTGAGCCCCACGTGTTTCATGGTGGCTAAGGCTCTCTTCCCTCCAATGGCGGCTCCACTCGCTACCTCAAAGGCTACCTTTTCATTGGGAGACCAACGTGAGTGCACCTCTCTATAGTGGCTCAAGAATTGGAGTATTTCGGTGCTTGGGGTTCCTGGATACCCCGCAGCGACTTCTACTCCCCCTTCGTAGGCACCGCGGGCGAAGGCCTCATTGCCCAGCATGATTCTTTTTTCTGCTCTGTGCATCTCCAAAGCCACAATCCTCCTTGTGGTGTTTTTTTGCGATTTTACGGGAAGAAGAGAAAAAAGTCAAACACAGAATTTCTTACGATCATGTCAGCTTTCCGTAGGAGCATTCCTTAAGATTCCCTTCTTTTCTCATTCTGTTGAGCATAGTTTCCTCTCTCCTCGCCATTCAGGAGTGTCACCCCACAGGAACCCAATCTTTGGGTAACTCTCAAGAAAGAAGGGTCATATTGACTGCCCATTGAACTTCATGGCCCGGAGATAACTCATCCGATCGGCTCCTTTTTTACTCCATCCCATGGGACG
>CAKZPS010000024.1 GCA_937139415.1 uncultured bacterium | reverse complement strand
TCATAGGGAATTACTTGTTCTTGTCTAAGACGGAGATCTTCTTTTTCTCGAAACTCCAACAGTGTCTTGACACTATCCTTCTTGGAGAGAGTTCTTTGACGGGAGGGAGATTCGTGTTATACTAATAACGAGGATGGGATTGAAGCGGTGACTTCTCGAGAACGGTTACTGTGCGCTTTAAAGCATCAAGAACCCGATCGTGTACCTCTCGATTTGGGGAGTATCGCCTCCGGCATCTCTCTCTTTGCCTATCGTCGTCTGTGCCAGTATTTAGGCGTAGAGGCGGAAGAGTGCTTGGTGGATCGCTCACAGTATTTGGTTCGTCCTCAGGAAGAAATTCTCCACCGTTTTCACATCGATATCCGCTACGTGTATGAGGAAATTCCCAGAGAAGTGTGGAGCGAGGATGCCCCGGGAAGGGTATGGCAAGATGCATGGGGGGGTGGAGCGACAATTTACCGGACTCTACTCGGATATGGTGAGACACCCCCTCGCTTCGGTGGAGACGCGGGAAGATTTACGACGTTTCTCTCCCCCTCCCCTCCCTCCGCAAGAGTACTACCAAGGGGTACGGAGAGAACTCCAAGACATTCGCCGCCGCGGTCATGCGGCGATCGTTAATCTCATCGCTTCCTGTTTTGAATTCGCTTGGTACCTCCGGGGGTTTGCCCGCTTCATGGAGGATTTAGTACTCAACCCTCCTTTGGCTTGTGGCATCATGGATATGTTCCTTGAGTTTCAGATCGCCCAATTCGATGCTCTCCTCTCCCGGGTGGGAGAGTGGGTTGATGTGGTGCTCTGCGGCGATGATTTGGCTACCCAACGGGGACCGATTCTCTCCTTAGAACTCTACCGCAAGTACGTGAAGCCCCGGCAGAAAAAGCTCTATGAAGCGATCAAGAAAAAGACGCGGGCTTTCCTCTTCTACCACTCCTGTGGGGCCATTACTCCCTTCTTGTCTGATCTTGTGGACATTGGGGTCGAGATTATCAATCCCGTGCAGGTGAGTGCCGAGGGGATGGATACCCGCCGACTCAAGAAAGAGTTTGGTGCGGTACTCTCCTTCTGGGGAGGGATCGACACCCAACGGGTGCTCCCCTTTGGGAGCGAGAAGGAAGTGCGAGAGGAGGTGCGGCGGCGGATTGACGATTTGGCACCGGGTGGAGGGTATGTCCTCTGCGCGGTGCACAACCTGCAAGCCGATGTGCCTGCCGAGAATATCGTCGCCATGTACGAAGAAGCCCTCTCCTATGGGAGAAGCAAAGGGGGTGAGAGTGAGCAGATATTGAGTTTTCTATGAGTATTCGGTTCGGAAATAACACCGAAAAGGAGGGATGTCAGTGAAGCGAGGTTATCTCATTGGATTGGTAGTGGTGGTTTTAGTGTTCTCTCTGTCTTGGGCAATGGCTCAAGAGGCAAAGCCGGCAGAGGGGATGTACTTCCGCTTGGTTACCCACGGTGGAGATGATCCCTTCTGGGCAGTAGTGCAGAAAGGGGCTACCGATGCGGCCAAGGAACTGGGTTGCAAAGTAGATATTGATCTCTGCGGTGGAGACCTGGCCCTGCAACAGAAGCGTTTCCAAGAAGCCGTGGCTCTCAAGCCTCAAGGTATTGCCCTGGTCATCAACGATGATACCGCCTGGGATAAACCGGTTGAGGAGGCTCTGGCCCAGGGAATTCCCGTGATCGGGATGAATAACGATGATTCCGAGGGCGCCAACGGGAATAAGCGGTTGTGCTACATTGGACAGAGCGAAAAGGCGGCGGCCTATCGTTTGGCGAGGAGATTATTCGAGGAAGCGAAATTAAAAGGAATTGATTTCTCCAAAGCCCATGTAGCCATGGCTGCAGAAGTGCCCGGAGCAAACTACGCAAAAATCCGCTCAAGTGGTGTCTTAGAGGCGATGCAAGAATATGGAATCACCTCTTACGAGATCATCGATGCCGGTGGTCTCGAGATGACCACGGTAGAGTCTCGCGAGACCGCTTACCTTTTGGCTCACCCCGAAACCACTTTCCTCATCGGTTTGGGTGGTATCTGTACCGACCGTCTCACCGCTTCGCTGAAAGCGGCGGGGAGGAATCCCGGGGAGGTTATCGCGGGTGGCTTTGATACCACCGCCGATACCCTCAATGGAATTCGTGAGGGGTATGTCACTGCCACCATTGACCAGCAACAGTACTTGCAGGGATATTTTGCCGTATACGTGCTCTATCTCTACAATAAGTACGGTTTCACTCCCAACATTGACACGGGTGGGTATTTGATCGACTCTCCGGATAAGATCTCACTCATCGAAAAGCTCTCACCGTTACACATTCGTTAGAGAGGCGTAGGGGGAGTAACCTCGAGGTTACTCCCCCAAGAGGAGAGATGGAGGAGATAACTTCATGGAGCGTTTGATTCAGTTTTTACGCCGAAGGGCAGCGAGTACCTTTTTGGTTTTTGTGGGATTAGTGCTCATTTTCGCCTTTTTAAGCCCGCGTTACGTGTTCGTCCATTCGCGAAACATTGCCGCCCTGGGGAAACTGTTCCCCGATTTGGGCATCGTGACTTTGGGAATTGGAATGCTCATGATCTGTGGAGAGTTTGACCTCTCCGTTGCCTCGGTGCTCCCCTTCTGTGCCTATATTTTCGCCCGCACCCTCTACGCTGGTCTTGCGCCTTCTTGGGGACTCTTCTTCGCTCTCCTCGTTGGTGCGGCCTTGGGGTGGTTCAACGGATTTTTGACCGTAAAAACGCGTATGCCCTCTTTTATCACCACCTTGGGAACCCTCATGTTTTGGCGGGGGGTCCTCTATATCTGGTCAAAGCTCATGCCTCTTGGGATTCGCCAGTATATTCCCAGTGGGTCGTTGTTTGAGAAAGTCCTCACCGGAACGGTGTTCGGGTTTTTCCCGGTGCAATCCTTGTGGTTCACCCTATTTGCGATCCTCTTGGGTATTCTCCTCCACTACCATCGCTTCGGAAACTGGGTTTATGCTACCGGGGACAATCGAGATGCTGCCCGAGCCATGGGAATCAACACCGATTGGGTGAAAACGGCTTGTTTCATCATCGTGGGAGTTTTGTGTGGTTTCTCTGCCTGTATGCAATCGGTGCGTATCGGTTCTTTTGCCGCTACTCAGGGGATTAACTTTGAACTTCGCGCTATCGCCGCGTGTGTGGTAGGAGGAACTTCTCTCCGTGGCGAAATAGGGAGTATGTCAGGGGTGGTCCTGGGAGCTTTGACCATTCCCATTCTCGATAATGGTTTAGTGCTCTTGCGGGTTCCGGTGATGGGGATTAGTGCCTTCATCGGATTGGCCACCATTCTCTTCGTCCTCCTCAATACCTATGTGGAGAGAAGGTTTCGTTAGAATTCGGGAGAGAGAGGTTAGCAATATGGAGAGAGAGAATAATGATTTCTTAGTCCGAATGGTGAATATCCACAAGTGGTTCGGTCGGGTGTACGCCCTGCGGGGGGTCGATTTTGAAGTGAGACGAGGTGAAACCGTGGGGCTCATCGGAGACAATGGAGCGGGGAAGTCAACGCTCATCAAGATTCTCTCCGGGTATCATCACGCCGACCAAGGAGAAATCTACTTTGAGGGGCAGAGGGTGAGCATTCGTTCTCCTCGTGATGCCCGGGGTTTGGGGATAGAGACTGTGTACCAAGAACAAGCCTTAGCCCCTAACTTGAGTATTTCGCGCAATATTTTCATGGGGAGAGAGCCCCTCCGTCGGTTAGGACTCATCGACAAAAAAGTGATGGATGAAGAGAGCATGCAGGCTTTGGCTAACTTGGGTCTCAAGCTCCGTTCTCCCGATGTCCCAGTAGTCACCCTTTCTGGAGGAGAGCGCCAGGGGGTGGCAATTGCCCGGGCACTCCACTTCAAAGCTAAGTTAGTGATTCTCGATGAGCCGACGGTAGCTCTCTCGGTGAAGGAAGTGGAAGAAGTGTTAGAGTTCATTCGTCAACTGCAGAGGGAGAAGGTCTCGGTGATTTTCATCACCCACAATTTGTACCATGCCTTTGATATTGCCGAGCGTTTTGTGGTTATGGCCCGGGGAAAGAAAATGGCTGACGTGAAGAAAGAAGACACTTCTCCCCAAGGGCTTTCTGACTTGGTTCTAAAGAGTGCTTTTGTAGCCGAGTAGAAAGGAGTTTAACCGAAGATGGAAAAGAAACTCACTCTGGGGAGACGATTTTTACTATCTCGCGCGACGAGTGTTCTTGTCGTTTTGGTTCTCATTCTGCTTTTATTTTCGCTTTTCTCTCCTGAGCACCGTTTTGTGGACCCCGATAACCTCAAGGTGTTGCTCTCCCTCGGTGCGGAATTTAGCATTATCGCCCTGGGCGTGGGGATGCTCATGATTTGCGGGGAGTTCGATTTATCTATTGGTTCGATTCTCGTTTTCTGTTCCTTCGTGTTCCTCAAACTCTTTGAACTTGAGGTGAACCCCTTCATCATTGCCGTGGTAACGGTTTTCGTAGGAGGGGCCTTGGGATTGGTCAACGGTCTCATCACGGTAAGAGGACAAATCCCCTCCTTCGTGACTACCTTGGGGACCATGATGTTTTGGCGAGGTTTGACTCTCCTTCTCTCAGGAGGAGAACAGACTGCTTGCGATGTTTCTGCCTTGGGAACGAAAGCCGCCTCTCGGTTTCTTGCTCTCTTCACCGGGAGGGCGGGGGGATTCTTGCCCGCCCAATTCCTGTGGTTCACCCTATTTGCGATCCTCTTGGGTATTCTCCTCCACTACCATCGCTTCGGAAACTGGGTTTATGCTACCGGGGACAATCGAGATGCTGCCCGAGCCATGGGAATCAACACCGATTGGGTGAAAACGGCTTGTTTCATCATCGTGGGAGTTTTGTGTGGGGTGGTGGCGTGTGCTCAGATCGGTCGTTTAGCCTGCTTCACCTCACGGACCGGAGAGGGTTGGGAACTCAAAGCGGTGGCAGCGAGCGTAGTAGGGGGGACCTCTCTCCGGGGTGGGATCGGGAGCATGATGGGCATTTTCTTGGGCGCCATAGTTATCTCGGTCATTGAGAATGGGTTGGTGGTCTTACGTATTCCCTACTTTTGGACCTATGTCTTCTTCGGTTTGGTGGTGCTCTTTTCGGTCCTTTCCAGCATGTATATCGAGAAAAAACAAATGGAAGCCCATCGTTAACCCTCAAGGAGACAAGCGCCGAGTGCGGCGGTGAGGAGGGGTTCTTCGGGGACGAGGAGAGATGCTCCTATTTCCCGTTCCAGGAAATGGAGAACACCTCGATTCCGCGCTACTCCCCCGGTGATAGCGATGGGCTCGGCCAAGCCCATTCGCTCGGCTAATTGCACCACTCTCTGGGCCACTGCTTTACACACCGCGCGAGCAATATCGGCCCTCTCTTTCCCTTGGGCGATGAGGCCGACCACTTCTGATTCAGCAAAAACCGCACAGGTGTTAGCCAGGACCAAATCTTCCTTCCCTTGGGTAATGAGTTTCCCGTAGTCTTCTAATTCGATTTCGAGGACCCGCGCCATGAGTTCTAAGAAACGCCCGGTTCCTGCGGCACACTTGTCGTTCATGAGGAAGTCGAGGACTCTCCCCGTGCGGGGATCGACTAAAATGACCTTACTATCTTGTCCCCCGAGGTCAATAACCGTGCGGACCTGAGGAAAGAAGAAATGCACTCCTTTGGCTTGACAGGAAATTTCACTCACCTGCCGGT
Source organism: uncultured bacterium (assembly GCA_937139415.1). Taxonomy (GTDB): domain Bacteria; phylum Atribacterota; class Atribacteria; order Atribacterales; family Caldatribacteriaceae; genus CAKZPS01. Next base: position 39,787 of record CAKZPS010000024.1, on the reverse strand, counting down.
GCGCTTCTACTTGGTAGCGTCCGTAACCAGTAGCAATGATGGCGTCCAAATCCTTCAGGGTGAGTCCGCTTTTCGTGAGCGCTTCGGCGAGGGCTTCTTCACCCCTTTTTTGGGGATTAACCCCACTCGGGAGCACCGAAAAAGCCCATATCCGACCGCTTCCCCAGATGACCGCGCAGGTCGATTGAGAACCGATGTCGAGCCCAGCAATGTACACGTTTTTCACCCCCTCAGTATTTCGGCAAAAGCCTCAAGGCGCGTGCGCCACTGTTCCTGGGTGTTGTGTCGCCGGTCAAGATGGTCACCGTCGAGAAAGAGAATGGGAAAACCCTCCCGACGGAGGGATTGGCGGAGGAGAGCGTTCATTCCCTGACTCTGCCGACATCCCCATTGGTTGAATTGAATGGCGCCTTCTGCTTGATACTCTTTGAACCACTGGAGAATTCGCTTGGTGCGGGCTTTGGGATGGGTGAAATGGAAACTCAAGGAGGCAATTTTTTCCCCCAGAGAGAGAAACGGTTCAAGGGGATTGAGCTCGTGGGGGAAGAGCGAGGTGAATTCCTCGCAAACAACTCCAAGTCCATACTCTTCAAGGAGGGAAGGAAGTGGTGAAGGATAGAAAGGCTTGAGGTGCAGCCAGAGCAAACGGTGCGGAAGGGTTTGGGTAGAAGAGAGAAGGAAAGCACGCAATTGCTCAAAGAAGGTAACGGCAACCTCATCACCCATGAATTGGTAGTAGTAAGGGAGGTAGTCCAAGTTCTTGGTCGGGGGAAGGAGGAGGAGGTCCTTTCTCTTGCGTAAAGACTCGATTTCCTGCACCATGGAGAGAGCTTTTTGCGCGTGGTGGAAAACCTCTTCCCATTGGAAGGTGACTCCCTCTTTTTCCTTGAGGGTGTGGGCAAGGTCTTCGAGCTGGGCAGCTAAGTAACGGATTGCTTCGGAAGAGTACTCCTCAGGAACATCGAGGATGTAGCAGGGAACACGAAAAATTTCTTCGAGCACCTGAAAGAAAGAAACCGTCCCCCAACAAATGCTCGTGGTGGCGAGGAGGAAGGAAGGTCGGGGGAAAAAGCGCCACAGACTCGCTCCCAGCCCTAAGCGGTGGTAGCTACACAAATCCTGAGAAAACCACGCCTTTTCCGCCCGGTGGAGGGGGATTTCCGCGAAACCCAGGGCGGCGAAGAGTCCGGCGGCGATTTCTGGGTAGAAGGGAAGGCCACGGAAAGCGTAGATGAATTCGGAAGGAAAAAAGAGACTCGCCCACACTACCTTTCCTTCTCTTCCATAGAGCTTGGCGATAGAGCGCAGGGTGACTTGGTAGGAGAATTGGGCTAAATCGGTAGGAGGTTTACGCCATTCAAGCCACCGGGTGTAGGCTTTGAGAAGGCGAAAAGGCATTTTGCGATTGAGGAGGAAGCTAAAGCTTTTGAGGAGCCATTGGGGAGGACGGTGCACAGCGGACCACCTCTCGGAAAGCTTCGATACGCGTTGTCCATTGGGCGAGGTTGGGCTCGGTGTCATGGGCTAAGGGGAGGAGAGGTACGGCCAAGAAGCGACGCAAGAGTCCCAGTTGGTAGAGGAAGGCGTCGCAGAATTGCGGATAGAGGAAAATAACCCCGGTGAGAGACAAATGATCGACCATCTTGTGAATGGTTTGGGCGCGTCTTTGATTCACCCGGGGACAGGGAAACTTATGGAGGGTGTAGAGACGGGCTAAATCCAAAAAGGGATCCGAGGAGGGAACGAAATCCTGCTCGGGCAGGATGAGCCAGGGTCCGGTTCCCCGGGGGCTCTCTTCAATCACGGAAAGACCACATTCTTCCGCGATCTGCACCACTTCGGAGAGGAAGAGGTGTGAACCGATGAGGAGTACTGAGGGCCGAGCTTCTTGAGAAGGAAGGCTCTCCCCTCTTTTATGGGTGAGGAGAGCTTGGGTGGGTAAGCGTCCGGCGAAAAAGAGGGTGCTTATTTCCTTCCGTTCCTCATAGGAAGAGAGGATCACTTCTCCCAGTCTCGTTTCTACCTCCCAAGGGTGAATACCCGCAAGAAGGGCAAGCTGCAGCGAGAGTTGACGGAGGTTTTCTGCCAAGCGTTGTATTCCCCAGGAGGAACCAAGAAAGGGAATAGGCAGAGAAAGGATGGTTTTCGGAAGGTTTTTCTTGGTGTGGAGATATTCGAGAATTTCTTTGGTTCGACGAGAAGCATCGCAGGCAAAACCGAGGACGTAAAGAGAGAAAGGAGCACGGTGAATTTCTTCTGCGATGAGCTTCGAGAAGGGGCAAAAAGGGACGGGAAAGAACGCCTCTCTCTCCCGGGGAAAAGGTGGAGCAGGGGTAACGAGTGTTCCTCTGAGACCACAGGCTTCGAAAAGTTCCCAAGGGACGTAATGACAGAAATAGCCTACTTGATTCTCGTGCATGGTTAAAAGAGCCACCGCCACAACACGATCATCACAAAGAGACTGGCAAAAAGAGGCAAAAAGAGTAAGGCCAACCTCAACAGAAATACGAAGAGCATAATCACTCCCATACCGATGAAAAAGACCGCTACCAAAGGAAGAAAGGAAAGAGACACAAGAAGAGCGAGAAGGACAAAAAGGACGATAAGGCCGATAACTCTCATAGCTCCTCTCCTTTTTCCTGCAGCTTTTTGATGAGACGGACCAGTTTTTGGGTTAATGCGTCTTGCGCCGGGTGGGAAGTTAAAATTTCCTGCAGGGAGAGTTTCTTGCCGAAAAACCGTTCATTGGCACGGCGGTCGGCCTTCACGTGTACACCCTCTAAGGATAATCCTACGAAAAGACCCCGACTAATGGCATAGGAGTAAATGGAAGAAGAGAAATCAGTATCGATCCCTGCGGAGAAACTCCTCCCTATTGGTCCAGCGGTGACAGAAACATTTCCTCCCAGAGTGACTCCGTCTTGATAGAAAGCCTCGATCCCGGCACGGTTCATGAGGAGAAGCACTAACCCTTGAGACTGTACCCCGAGTTGTGGTCCGATACTGAGCCCCTCCATTTTCAAGAAAGCAGGTCCAAAGAAGCGCCCGTTTTCGTCTTCTCGCAGCATGAACCCCTCTCCAAAAGAGGCACCGACTACCACTCCCACCCGCTTGACTTCGGGAAAAATGGCAATCCCCTCTGCCTTTTTGAGGAGGGAGGTGAAGAGGAAGGAATCAGGCGCTTCTTCGAGCTCCTCGAGAATTTCGATAGCTTGGGTGAGCACCCTCTCCCGGGGCTCGAGAGAGGGTATGGCTATATTCGTAAAAAAGAAGAGACTCAAGAGGAGGAGAAGTTTCATTCTCCCACCTCAACTTCTCTCCCCTGGGAAGAGAGGAGATATTTCATGATTTTACCCGTGGGAGTTTGCGGGAGGTCGTTTACGATTTCGATAAGCCGGGGAACTTTGTGGGGAGGGAGTTTTTTACGGCAAAACTTCGCTATTTCTCCTGGATCGAGGTTGACTCCCTCCTCGGGAACTACATACGCTTTCACCATTTCTCCTCGCAAGGCTCTCTTTTCTCCCACCACCGCCGCCTTGGCGATTCCCTCTATTTCGAGGAGCACCTCTTCCACTTCTTGAGGGTGGACGTTAAATCCAGAAACGATGATGAGCTCCTTTTTGCGCCCCTCGATGTATAGAATTCCTTGAGCATCGAGTTTGCCTAAGTCTCCAGTGTAAAACCAGCCTTCTTGAAAGCTTTTTGCGTTTTCCTCCGGATTACGGAAATATCCCGGGGAGATAGGATCGCCGGATAGAATGATTTCCCCGGTTTCACCTGAGGGAACATCTTCCCCCTTTTCGTTGATAATTCGGAGGTGGATAGCTTCAATAACCGGACCGGCTGAACCGGGCACTCGGACCTCTGGGGAGGGATTCACCGAAACCACCGGGGAGGCTTCGGTGATGCCGTAGCCTTCCATGATTCGACATCCGAAAATTTGTTCGAAATTCTCCCGAACTCTCTCCGGCAATGCGTCACCTCCACAGATGAGAAGACGCAAGGGAGAGAGGTCAAAGTGTGCCTTTGCCCGTGCTCCGGTGAGGATGGAGAAAAGGGCGGGAACCCGAGGAAAACGGTAGATTGGTCTTTTTTGAGTGCTTCGATGAATTGCTGGAAGGGGAAGAGCGAGGGGACGATGGTGAGAGTCATGCCCTTGACGAGAGGAGGGAGATAGGCAATGGAGAAACCGAACACATGGAACATGGGCAAGACTCCGAGCATCCGATCCTGAGGAGAAATGTCCACCAAATCGAAGCAGCTGTCAATGTCGGAGAGGAGATTCCCATGGGTGAGCATGACCAATTTGGGGAGTCCGGTGGTACCAGAGGTGCTGAAAAGGCACGCTACCGGGCTTTCAAACTGGGGGAAGGATTCACTTGGAGGGAGGAGAGATGGAGGGTAGTGGATGAGACCGTTTTCCTCCATCACCCCCCAAGGGAGATTGGCGATGGGGGTAAGGGAGGTGTCGGCAAGGAGCATCTGCGCATCCGCAAGGTGGAAGATTCTGTGCACCAATTCCTGAGGATAACGAGTTGATAAGGGCAAGGGTACCACTTGGGTGAAAAAGCACGCTAAAAAGAAGCGGAGGGCAAAAAAACTGTTCGGAAATACCGTCACGACTCGCATTCCTGGTTTCAATCCCGCCTTTTCCATGCGTAGGGCTTCTTTTTCGATCTCCTTGAGCAGCTCTTCGTAGGTCAGAGAAACATTGCCTTGGGATATAGCCGTCTTGTGGGAATATTCGTGGGCTATGTTCTTGATTCTTTCCGGGATAGTTTCCTTCATGGTATCGCCTCCCCTTCCATTGTAACACAAATGCACGGTAAGCGTATCCTGAGGGGATATTTTGGTATGGTGAATGCTCTCCGGCGAGATCGATTTTCCTTCCTTCGCGATACAATAAGAGAAAAAAATGGTGGAGTGGCGATCATGAAACAGGTGAAAATTGGGTCTTGTGTGCTCTCCCTCATCCAGGGTGATATTACCGAGCAAGCGACCGAGGCAATTGTGAATGCCGCCAATTCTCGCTTAGCGGGAGGAGGAGGGGTAGACGGAGCTATTCACCGAGCTGGAGGACCGGCCATCGCCGAAGAGTGTCGCAAAATCGGAGGTTGTCCTACCGGAAAGGCGGTGATCACCAGAGGGGGAAACTTGAAGGCGCGTTACGTGATTCATGCGGTAGGACCAATATACCAGGGAGGGAAGAAAAAAGAAGCGGAACTCTTGCGGAGTGCCTATCTCTCGAGCTTACAGTTAGCGGAGGAACACCGCCTTACTTCCATTTCTTTTCCTTCTCTGAGCACCGGTGCTTACGGGTATCCCCTGAAAGAGGCTTCACTCGTAGCCTTGCGGACGATTATCGATTTCCTCAGTGAGCATCCTGGGACATCTCTCCGAGAAGTAGTTTTGGTGCTCTTCACCTCACCCGATTTGGCGGTATACGAAGAGAGCCTTACCCAAGTACTCAAAGAACGGGGTATAGAAACTTAAAAGGTCTCGCGGATGAATTTGGCGCATTGGCGGAAAGCCTGGGCGCGGTGGCTGTAACGATTTTTTATCGCTGGTCCGAGCTGGGCGAAGGTTTTTTGGAAGGGAGGGTAAACGAAGATAGGGTCGTAACCGAATCCTTCCTCACCCTGGGGCGTTTCGGCGATGAATCCCTCGCACACTCCTTCGAAGAGTTTCTCGCCCCCCTCCCACACCAGGGCTACCACACAGCGGAAACGAGCAGAACGCTCGCGCAAAGGAACGTGTTCAAGGCGCTTGAGAATTTCCTCCATCTTAGCGGGAAAGGGAAGGTGTGCCCCACCGAACCGCGCCGAATAGATGCCCGGAGCACCCCCTAAGGCGTCGATTTCCAATCCCGAATCTTCTCCCACACATGGGTGCCGGGTAACGGCAAATCCTCGGCGAGCCTTGAGGAGTGCATTTTCGGCGTAACTCCCTCCGCTTTCCTCGATCTCTCCTAAGGGGTACCGGTCATAAATACTTTCTACCTCGATGGCGTAAGGGGCGAGGATTTGCTCGATTTCACGGAGCTTTCCAGCATTACGACTGACCAGGTATAGCCTTGGTTTCACGGAAGACCTCGGTCGAGGAGTTTCCTTTCGAGGTGAATGATTTCTTGGATCCCCTTTTGGGCCACTTCCAAGAGTTCGTGGAGGGTTTCCCTTCCGAAAGGTTCTTTCTCCGCCGTCCCTTGAATCTCGACGAATTTTCCGCTTCCGGTCATGACCATGTTCATGTCCACTTGAGCGTTGGAATCCTCTTCAAAGGTGAGATCGAGGAACACCTGTTCTCCCACTACCCCCACGCTGACCGCGCCTAAGAAATCTCTCACCAATCCTCCCCGGATCAAAATGCCCCGGTCGATACAGTTCCACAGAGCATCAACTAAGGCGATGAAAGAACCGGTAATGGCCAAGGTTCGGGTTCCTCCATCGGCTTGGATGACATCGCAGTCGATGAGAATACTCTTCTCTCCCAGGCGCTCGAGATTGGTGACCGCCCGCAGGGAACGCCCGATCAGGCGTTGGATTTCATGGGTTCTTCCTCCTACTTGTCCCTTGACTACATCACGGACATTTCTTGTGGTCGTCGCCCGGGGGAGCATGGCATATTCGGCGGTGATCCACCCCTGACCACTGTTCCGCAGAAAGGGCGGTACTTTGTCCTCGATCGAAGCCGAACACACGATACGGTTATTGCCGGCTTCGATGAACACCGATCCTTCGGCATATTTGAGATAATTCCGCTGGATGGTAATCGGTCGCAACTCATCGGCCTTTCTCCCATCGCTACGCACAGATCTCGTTTCCATCCCTTTCTTGAGATAATTTCCCAGTTCTTGAAAGCTATCGAATTTGGGCAATGAGTTTTTCATCCCTTTCTAAAGGTTTTGAAACGTCCACGTGTCCGCAGAGGGTAGTCTCTTCTTTCCCGTTAATGAGGATCTGAACACGTTTCACCTCAGGGAAGGCGGTCAGAGTATCTACGATGGCGTAGACACTGAGGAGTTCTTGGGAAGTTCCTCCGGATTGATTTTTCATCATCTCTTCGCTCAAGTCTACGTACACCGTATCCTTCTCTTGGAAAACGGCATTCAAACGAGTTGCAGAAGGAATAGGATTGAAGAGCGCAGAGTTCTTTGGTCCGCGCAAGAGCTCTTGCAGCACACTTTCTAACCAATTTCCCGTTTTGGGAATAGTTCTCTTTTCTCCTACCAAGGTGGTAAAATCCGGGTCAACGAAGTAGAGGGTTACTTCCATGGTTTCTGAGGGGGGTGTTCCTTTGGGTACCTCACCCAAGGGGGGAGTGGCAGAGGGAGAAGGAACGAGGGTAGCAGGTGGTCGGGTGATGAGGCGGACGATCATCTCCCCTCCATAGACGAGACCAAAGAAGAGTGCTATTCCCAAGATAACATAAGAGAGAGGCGGCCAAATATTCCGTTTTTTCTTTTTGTATCTCCGTACTCTTTTCTCCATATAGGTCACTCTTTCAAAAGTTGACGCGCTTTTTCACTCTGTGAAAACGCTTTGATGGCTTCTGCCATTCCCTGGGCAATTTTAGCTTGGAACTTTGCCGAGGCAAGATTTTTCGCCTCTTTGGCATTACTCAAAAAGCCGATTTCCACAAGACAAGCCGGGGAGTAGATGTTACGAAGGATCACTAAGGGCGCCTCTTTGAGGCCTCGGTTATTCTGCCCAGTGAGGGCGGTGATTTTCCGTAACATGGTCACCCCCAAGTCAGAACTCGCCTCTCGACTGGTGAGGTAGTAGGCAGAGGAGAGGAGATTGGCGAGTTTCCCTTGTTGTTCTGTCGTTGTTTCGGCCAAGAAGAGCTCGTTCTCTCGATCGGCCACCTCTTGAGCTCCTTCCCCTTTTGGTCTCGAGCTTCCCACAAAAATTTCCACTCCGGTTGCCGCCGGGTTGGGCGAGGCGTTACAATGAATGCTCACCAAGACGAGGGGAAGCTTCTCGTTGACCAAGTTATACCGATCGGTGAGCGAAGGATAGCTATCATCGGAACGGGTTAAGAAGACCTGGAATCCCTCCTTTTCCAAGAGGTCCCTGAGGAGGAGGGCTACTTTAAGAACGATATCTTTTTCCGCATAGCCGTTATGCACGCATCCGGGGTCTCGACCGCCGTGTCCGGGGTCAATAACCACGATTTGAGGATTGAGACGGTCCATCTTCAACACCGTCGGAGTAGGAGCGGTGCTCTTTTCAGGAGCAATGGTTTCTTTCGGTGTCTCTTGCGGTACTGGTGAGGGAGTGATTGGTTTTGTTGCTGCTTCGATCAGTGAAACCACGTCGAAGTATATACGGGGTCTTTCTCCTTCGGGGAGTTTGCCGCTATTCACCTTCGGTACCTCTTTGAGGAATACCGAAACCACTACCCGATTGGTTTCGGCCTTGGTTTCGATGCGATTGATTCTTCCGTCGTTGACGAAAAGGACCGCAGGGATATTTTCCGGGGTGCAATTGGTAAAAACGATCTCCAGTTTCTTTGTGGCACGATCTATGTTCTGCGAATAGGGAGGGAGATTCCCCCGGAAGTCGAAGGTAATCCGGGTACGCACCTCCTCTGGGTAGGAGGCAAAGCGTATGCCCAAAAGTGTGGTGGAGGAGGGTGCTTTGGTTCCTGGGGGGAGAAGCGATGCTGTTGGGGAAGGAGAAGCAACGGGGGAAGGAGTAGTTCCGGCCACGGTGATACCGAAGAGTCTCTCAAGCAAGGCAAAAGAGAGATAAGCAACATTTCTTTCGAGGAGTACTTCTTTTTCCGGGAGCGGTAGTTCTGTTTCTCCGGATACCATGGTTTTTTTATCCAAAGAGAGAATCCAAATTTTGCCTCGGAGGTAGAGATTGATCTTTTTCAGAATAGGAGTGTAGTAAGCAGTGCCTCCTAATTCTTGGAAGAGTTCTTCCGCATTCACGTAGAATTTGCCGTTTACGGTTTTGGTCTCTGCGTGGGAAGCGAAAGACTGATGGTCGAATTCTACGCGTACTTCCGCCCCAGCTATGGAAAAGAGCAATATGGTGATGGAAACAAAAACAAAAAAGCACAGAACTTTAAAATGGGGATTGGTGAGTACTGTCTTCGTTTTCCTCAAAGGGGATAGCCTCCAAATCTCCTAATGGTTCTCCTCCTTCATGGGTGAAAGGTTCGTTTTTCTCAGGGTGAATCGATTCGAGGTCTCTTGAGATAGAGAGTTCGGCATCCTCGAAATCGGAGGGTATGGTAAACTCGTTCATTTCTTGGGTGTTTCCCTTGGGGCTCTGTGGGGAACTCAAGAATTGGATATTTTCGGCTCGAATTTCATAGGAGATGCGTCGTTCACCGTTTTTGTCTTCCCAAGAGCTCGAGCGGAGCGCACCAATAACTGCTACCCGACTCCCTTTTCGCAGGTAACGACTGCAAATTTCTCCCAATTTTGACCATGCGGTCACATTGATGTAGGTCACCTCTTCCACGACGCCGTTTTTTCCTTGGTAGCGGCGCCCCATGGCGATGTTGAAACGGCAGACCGGTGTCCCTTGAGGGGTGTATCGCAGGTCCGGATCCCGGGTGAGATTCCCGATACCAAAGAAGTAATTAATGTCTCGACGCATCACTATCCCTCATTCTTTTTCAAGTTCGTCTATGAGTGTATCACATGACGGGTAAAGGGGAAAGTCTTGCCGGCGAAAAATCGCATAGAGGTCATTCCGACGGTGTTTGAGAAGAGGGAGATTTTCTCTCACTCTCCTTATCTCCTCAAGGTGGAGCTCGACTACCGTCACCCCTTCTTCTTCCCCCATTTCCTGCACGATTTGACCCCAAGGATTGGTGACCATACTGTGCCCGTAGGCGCGGTATTGACTATGGGGATGGGGGGCGGGAGATACTCCAACCATAAACACTTGGTTGTCCAATGCTCGGGCCCGGAAGGTGAGCTCCCAGTGCAATGGACCGGTGACATGATTGAAGGCAGCCGGAGCGACGATGATGGTCGCTCCGTGTAAAGCGTAGAGACGGGCGAGCTCAGGGAAACGCACATCGTAACAAATCATCGCTCCTACTCTCCCCCAAGGAGTATCGAAGAGAGTGAAGGAAGAACCGGGGGAGAAGACGAGAGACTCCTCAAAACGCATAGTGGGGAGACAGACGTCGAAAAGATGTATTTTGCGGTGAACGGCTACAAGTTCTCCTTGGGGGTCAAAAACCGGACAAGAATTGTAGAGCGCGTGAGGGGTTTTCTCCGGGAGAGACCCTCCCACCAGGTAGAGGTGGTGTTCTCGAGCCAGGTGAGCCAAGAGCCGGAGAGTGGGTCCGGAGGTGAAGCTTTCGGCGTACCAAGGAAAAACATCGCTCTCATAAGGACAGACGAACATTTCCGGGAGCACCACCATCTCCGCTCCTCCATGTGCGGCATTGGCCACGAAGTGGACCGTTTTTTCTAAATTGGTTTGTTTTTCTCTCTCTACCCGGAGTTGGACCATTCCCACCCGAAGCAAATTTTCCATCCTCAACCTCCTTTGACACTTCTTGTATTATAATACTGGCAAGTTTCTGAGTGACCCAATGCCTATCCCCGTACATGGTGGTGAATCTTGTCTCGTTATCTCATTATAGCAAGTGGCGAGATGGAAAAGAAAGTGACCCTGGCTTTGTATCGAGAGCTCAAGCGTCTTTCGCCGCGGAGCACGGTTTCGCTTTTGAGTTTGGATATGCCGGGTGAATTGAGAAAACAGGGGCTTCCCGAAATACGATGGAGGGAGACCCACTTCTCCTTTCTCTCTTTTTGGCTCTCGCTCTTCAAAACCTTGTGGCGGCGGAGGAGATGGAGAGAAGAGTGTATCCTCGTGAGCCATTCTCCTCTATGGTTATTGCCCCTTTTCCTCCTCACCGGGAAAAAGACTATTTTCGTCCACCTGGTCCGGGCATGGCAGACTCCTCTTTCTCTCTTTCCTCTCCTCCTTTTGCGGTACTGCGCACAAGTGGTTTTTTCCAACGATTCTGAAGTGGTGAAAAAACTACGCCGGCGTAACCTTCCGGTATATTTTGCGGGAAACGTGTTGGTTGACGTACTCACTCCGGGCGACTTCACTTTCTCCTGTGGGGGGAAATCGATTTTCTCCTTCTTCCCTCGCTTTCTCTCCCTGGGAGAAGACTTGAGTTTTCTTTTGGCGGTAGCAGAAGAAATCAACGCGAGGTACGCTGGGTATTTTCTTCTGGTTATTCCCAAGGGTATTGCCGTTCAGACCGTGCAGGAGGAGGCAGAGAAGAACGGGTGGCGCTGGCGGCGGAGCTTGGAAGGGGAAATCGTGGAAGGGTATTTATGTAAGAATCGGGTTTATATGAATGTTACTCCTTTCTATGCCGAGGCCCTCAAGCAAGGGGATTTCATCGTGAGCTTTGATTTTGTGAGAATTGTCCAAGCGGCAGGGTTAGGGAAGAAAGTTATTCCCCTTATTTCTTCCTCCCCGCGGGAGGTGGCCTTATTGCTTGCCAACCCCACCTATCTCTTTGAGTACAACCTGGGTCTCTCGCACCGCTTTGGAGAGAAAGGCGGTATACAGCGAATGGTGGTCTTTCTCCTCTGGGGAGTAGTGGAAGACCAAAGGTTTTCTCTGAAAGGAGTGTGATTCAAGTGGACATGGGACTCTCGCCCCATGTTGACCGATACTTAGAAAACTTTCTCCTCGAAGATGTCGGCTTTGGCGATTTGACTACCTATGGATTAGGGGAATGGGGAGAAAAGAAAATTAAGGCACAAGTGGTGGCAAAAAAAGAGGGAGTCATGGCCGGGGGGGGGTTCGCGTTACGCCTCTTTACCCTTCTTGATTCCCAAGTGGAAGGGAAAATCGGGGTTTCGGACGGGCATCTCTTCCACTCTGGAGAGGTGCTCTTACGTCTTCAAGGGAGAGCCAAAGCGATTCTCACCGGGGAACGCACCGCTCTCAATCTCTTGCAGCGTCTCTGTGGGGTGGCCACGAAGACCCGGGAAATGGTGAATTTGGTCGGAGATTTAGGAGTGAAGATTGCCGATACCCGTAAAACCACTCCCGGACTGCGGTTCTTTGAAAAGTATGCGGTCCGCTGTGGTGGAGGGATCAATCATCGTCTGGGTCTCTATGATTGTGTGCTCCTCAAAGATAATCACCTGGCTTTGGTGGGGTCAATCAAAGCCTGTGTACAAGCCATTCGCCAACGCGTTCCCTTTACGGCCAAAATCATCGTCGAGTGTGCGACTCTCCTCCAGGTGAAAGAAGCTTTGGAAGAGAAGGTGGACGGGATTCTTTTGGATCACATGCCTCTCGAAGATCTTCGTCAGGCGGTGAAAATGGCCAAAGGGAAGGCGATTATCGAGGTTTCCGGGAACGTCGAACCCCACAACGTCCGCATACTGGCCGAGCAAGGGGTCGATATCATTTCTACCGGTTACATCACCCATCACGCTCCTTGGATTGACATGAGCTTAGAAATAGAGGATATGCATGTATTGTGACGTCCTTGTCATTGGAAACGGGATCGCCGGTAGCGTGGCTGCTTTGCATCTCGCCGAGAGAGGGCAGCGGGTTACTCTGGTTACCAAAGGAGACACTCTTTTAGAGACTAATACCGCCTATGCTCAAGGGGGAATCGTATTCCGGGGAGCTGATGACATCCCGCAGGCCCTCTTTGAAGATATCATGTGTGCTTCCTCGGGTTCTTCTTCGGTGAGAAGCGCGCGCCTCTTGGCCTATGTGGGACCTTTGTTGGTGAAGCGCCTCTTCATCGATTTCTTAGGGATCCCCTTCGATCGACGTCCGGACGGAAGTTGGGACCTTTTTCGAGAAGGAGCCCATTCCCGTCGTCGTATTCTGCACGTGAAAGATTACACCGGTCGAGTTATCCAACAAGCCCTGAATCAGAGAATTGCTCATCATCCTCTCATCGAGGTGAAAACGGGATTCTTTGCCTTGGATTTGATCATCTCTTCTTTTCATGCTCAGGAATTCCGTTTTCGTTACGCGCCTCGGGAGTGTTTGGGAGCATACGTTTTGGATAAGAAGAAACGAGAAGTTATTCCCATGATTGCCCGCGCTACGATTGTGGCTACCGGAGGGCTCAACCAAATCTATGAATATGCGAGCGGTGGTCCCTGGAACACCGGAGACGGAATTGCCATGGCTTCGCGGGCCATGGCTCATCTTGTGAACATGGAATATGTCCAATTTCACCCTACTCTCTTTTATTCCTCCCATCCGTCCAATTCCTTTCTCGTCTCGGAAGCGGTTCGGGGGGAAGGCGGAGAGCTGGTGGATAGCCAGGGGAAACCGTTCATGTATCGATATCATCCCTTAGGGAGCTTGGCACCACGAGATGTGGTGGCGCGGGCAATTTTCGAGCACCTCGAGAACACCCAATCTCGCTGCGTCTACTTAGACCTCTACCGTCGTGTTGCTCCGGAGAGAATCGTCACCGTTTTCCCCGGGATTTATGAAGAGCTCCTGCGCTATAATTTGGACATCACCAAAGAGCCGATTCCCGTAGTTCCTGGAGCGCACTTTTTGTGTGGGGGTATTCTCACCGATACCTGGGGGTGGACCAATATCCGCCGGCTCTATGCGGTGGGGGAGGTTGCCTGTACCGGATTACACGGAGCGAATCGTTTGGCTTCGACCAGTCTCTTGGAAGGGTTAACTTTCGGTTATCGGGTGGCGAAAACTCTTTGGAGAGAGAGGGATGATTTTTCCTATCCTTTGGTCTTACCGTGGGAAGAAAAAGTGGGCAACCCTCCTCCTCCCAGTGTTCTTGAGGGCTTGAAAGAGATGGTGCGCATGAATATGTGGAAGTACAGTGGTCTCATTCGCCGTCATGAAGGACTCGCCCATGCTCGCGAGATCTTCCTCCAGCTCAAGAAAGAGACGGTGGCTTTACGGGAGAAATACGGAGTCTCGGCGGAGATGGTAGAATTAGAGAACATGATTGAAAGCGCGTTACTCGTCACCGAGAGCGCTCTCCGTAACCCGGTCTCCTGCGGTACTCACTTTCGAGCAGATTCTTTGAGCAGTTGAGGGGTGCCTCCGTTTTTTTTCTTGCGCCACCCCTTCACCAGACGGACGATTTTCACTCTCTTAAAGCCCTGTTTCCCTTGGAGGGCAAAGTAGAAGCTCAGAGAAGGCTTCTCTTCGAGGAGAATCTCTACGAGCGCCTGGGCGAGTTTTTCTGCGTCGTGGCGCGTTGGGCACTGGGGGGAGAGGAGCGGTGCTTCAAGGATTTTCCCCGGGAAAGCGAAGCTCTCCTCCTCGATAAAGATGGGTTCAATATCGGCGTGAGCCATTTCCTCTCGGGCGGAAGCAGGCGGTCTTTCATCGTTGACCAAGATGTAGTTAATGCGTTCCGGGGGGAGGAAATGGAAGAGGGCTTTTACGTGGTCGAGGAAGGTATATCCATCGGTTTCCCCCGGCTGGGTGGTGATGTTGCACACGAAGACAAGCGGTGCCGATGAACGGAGGATGGCCTCGCGCACATCTTTTACCGCTAAGTTGCAGAGGACACTGGTGTAGAGACTTCCCGGTCCCAGTACAATGAGATCCGCTTCTTCCAGTGCTTTGGTGACTTCTGGAGTGCTCGAGACATTCGCCGGTTCTAAAAAGATTCGGGTGATCCGCTTTTTGCATTGCCCTACGTTCGATTCGCCACTCACGATGGAACCGTCTTCGCATTCCGCCTTGAGGAGCACGTTTTCTAAGGTGGTGGGGAGTACTCGACCTCGCACCGCGAGGACCTTGCTCGATTCTAAGATCGCTTTTTGGAAATCTCCGGTGATTTGGGTAAGAGCAGTAATGAAGAGATTGCCCACGTTGTGCCCTTTCAATTCCTCGTTGTCTGGGAAACGGTATTGAAAAAGGTCGCGCATGAGCGGTTCGACGTCGGCCAAGGCAATGAGACAATTGCGAATGTCCCCAGGAGGGAGGACCCCCATTTCCCGTCGGAGTCGCCCCGAGCTTCCGCCGTCATCGAAAACGGTGACGATGGCGGTGATGTTGGCGGTGTAGTTCTTCATGCCATGGAGGAGGGTATGGAGCCCATGGCCTCCTCCGATAGCCACGATATGAGGGCCACGTTCCAGTCTCCTCTTCTGGAAAACCTTTTCCACGATTTCCGTTTCCGAAACCGAGGTGACTGCCCGGAAAATAGAGCGGTTCATCTGCTGCAATCCGTATACGATCAGAGCAACTCCTCCCGCAAGCCAAAGGATACCAAAGAGAACCGCCATCCAGTAACCTCTCAAGGTTGCAAAAACGAGCTGGCGCCAGGACTGGTAAATTAATCGAAAATAGGGACTGGAGAGGAAGAGACTCATTCCTAAGGAGATACACAGCACCCCTAAAATGGCCAAAAACAACCATCGCTTTACCCGCATTCCCGGGTAAAGCCAGCGCCAAGATTGTTTTTTCCTCGTTTGGGCATGTATATCCATAGAACACCTCAAAACTATTCTCTATTTTACCTCGAAAAGTCAAGTTTGTCTTGAGGAAGACACGCGGTATGGTAACGTTGTTCTTCAGCCCATAAGCCGTTATAATACTCGGGGAGGTAAAGACATGGGGAATCAATGGGTTGGGGATAATCTCTATGATGTCAAGGTCAAAAACCGTTCGCTCGTTTTGCGGCTTTTGAAGAAAAAGGGCTTGCTCTCGCGGATCGATCTCGC
This sequence comes from uncultured bacterium, assembly GCA_937139415.1. Lineage (GTDB taxonomy): Bacteria > Atribacterota > Atribacteria > Atribacterales > Caldatribacteriaceae > CAKZPS01. Next base: position 24,099 of record CAKZPS010000024.1, on the reverse strand, counting down.
CCGGATCACCGGTCTCACTCAACCCACCATCACCAACATTGTCAACGATCTCCTCGCCGCCAATCTCTTGCGGGAAATGGGGGTTTCGGATACCAAAGCAGGGCGCAAACCCATCCTCCTCGCTATGAATGATCAGGCTTTCTACATCATCGCCATTCGGTTCACCCGTCGCGGGTTTTCGGTTGCTCTCACCGATCTCGGTCCGAATATCCTCTTTCGACGGGATTCTCGATATAGTCTCCTCGAGAATACCGATCTCGCCCTGCTCGAGTTACAAAAGGAATTCATTCACGTTCTTGAATATGCCACCCAATCCTTGGGTCTCATTCTGGGGATTGGAGTGAGTGTTCCCGGTCCGGTGGACAGTGACGCGTGTACCATTTTGGCCCATCCCACCTTTTTGCGCTATCGCGCCCTTGACTTGCGTAAATACCTCCGGGAATATGACCTCCCCATCTTCATGATGAATGACGCTGATGCAGCCTGTCTCCATGAGACCTGGAGTGGACAGGCCAAGGAAGTCGAGAATATGGTGTATTTCATGGTTGGCGATGAAGTGGGAGCGGGAGTACTCATCGGGGGGAAAATCTACCAGGGGGCCAATCGCAAGTCAGGAGAAGTGGGACACACCAGCGTCAACATTTTCGGCCCTCGTTGTGTGTGTGGAAATTATGGGTGTTTAGAAATATACTGTAGTACCTATAACCTTGTGGAAAAGGCACGCGAGATTGCTTGGTTCGGAAATAGTGGATATTTGAAGGAAGTTTTGGAGCAGGAAGGGAGACTCGAGTTTCACCACCTCTTAGAGGGGGCGCGAGAGAATGACTCTACCGCTTTGCAGCTCTTGCAGCTCTTGGGGCAGTATATGGGTATTGGAGTGGTCAATCTGATCAACCTCTACGATCCCGAGATGATTGTCATCGGAGGACAGGCAGCGTTAGCTCAAGAGTTCATCGAGAGGTCGGTGAAACAAGTGGTAGAGGAGCGCTTGCTCTACCGGGAATACGTGCATCCCCGCATTCATTACTCACAGTGGGGTGATGATGTCACCCTGCTTGGTGCGGCCACCATCGTTTTAGACCACTTCATTGCCGGGGAACTGGGGAGGTTTTAGGCTCCTCTTTGACCACCCGGATGGTCACCCGATTAGGGACGCAGGCAATGAAACCACCGTTATCGGGAATCTTTCCCATCTTGATGCAAGTTTTGTCCGGACAGGGAGAGAATACCACCCACACTTTCCCCCCTTGGATGGCTATGGTGGTTTCTCCCAAGGGGCCACGAACCGTCAGGTTTTCGCGAGATTGGGGGGTAACGGCTATTTCCCTCTCTCCTTCCTCGCTCTCGATGACGATACGGTACAGGGACGAAGTGGTCTCCGGAAAGGGAAAATATTTGAATACAAGGAGCATGCCCAAAACCACTCCGATAGCTATGAGAGAGAAGACATCGCCTCGACGGAAAAGTTGCACGTGACCTCCTCCTTCTGTAAATCGTAAAGAAGCGTGACCAGGCCTGTCTCTAAACATTCATTGCGGAGGACAACGCCGGCAGGAACACGCAAAAGCACCGGGGAAAAATTCCAAATCCCTTTCACTCCTGCTTCAAGAAGCAGAGTGGCAATTTCCTGCGCGTCGTGCGGGGGAATCGCTAAAATGCCGATTTCGGCTTTGACTACGGCGACCATCTCTTTCATGACTTCCACCGGATAAATGGTGACCCCACCTATAGAGGTGAAACATTTTTGCGGGTCTCTTTCAAAAGCGCAGGCGATGCGAACTCCATAGCGAAAGAAGCGAGGGTAATTCATGAGGGCTTTCCCCAAGTTTCCCACCCCCACAAGAACGGCTATTCTCTCCTTGTGAATGCCAAAGAGGTGCTCCAACCGCTCGATGAGGAGATCGATGGGATACCCTCTTTTGGGAACACCTTCGACGTGAATGGTGGCCATGTCTTTTCGCACCTGAGTTTCATCCACTCCGAGGAGGGAAGCAATATGACGACTGGTGAGGTAAAGCTCCCCGTTGGCCTGAGCCTCTTGGGCGAGATAGTAACAACGGATCAGCCTCTGCGCGCTTTTGGGAGGAACGGTTCTCATGGCTTTCCCCCTTTTTGAAAAATATTTTAACCTGTTTCTTGAGCTTATCAAGAGGATTTTGCTTTTCTCCCCTTGGGAGTTTCTCCAAAGTAAACTTGTAAAAGCGAACACTCCTTCTTATAATTTACTTGGAAATGTCTCAAGAGAAAAAATCCGGAGAGGTGGCTGAGCTGGACGAAGGCGCCCGCCTGGAGAGCGGGTAGACAGGTGTTGAGCCTGTCTCGTGGGTTCGAATCCCACCCTCTCCGCCAGATTTGCCTCTAATCGTGCTGAGGCGGGGAGTTAGCGGTGCCCTGAACCTGCAATCCGCTATAGCAGGGCTGACAGCTGGTGTGAGGTTTTTTCTCTCAGTGGTGGTTAAAAGAGGGAGCGCTGAAGGTTGGGTCTTGCGCGACGAATCCCTGCCAACCCCGCCAGGCCCGGAAGGGAGCAACGGTACGCGGGGCTCTTCGGGCGCCGTGAGGGTGCCTGACCGGAGCTCTGCTCTTTTAATACAGCTGGGAGAAAGTTATCGAGCACCGGTGCACGGTTAGAGGCAGATTCATGATTACTCGAGGTGAATTTTTTGTCGTACCTCTCATTATACCGGAAGTGGAGACCATCCCGTTTTGAGGATGTAGTTGGACAAGAAGTAGTGGTCAAAATTCTCTCCAACTCCTTGCGAGAAAAAAAGATTGTCCACGCGTATCTCTTTTGTGGTCCACGAGGAGTCGGTAAAACCACTACCGCGCGAATTTTGGCCATGGCCTTGAATTGTCATAAGGGAATTACTCCTTCTCCCTGTGGGCAGTGTGGGAGTTGTTTCCGTATCCGCCAAGGAAGCTCTCTGGATGTGATGGAAATCGATGCCGCCTCCCATCGGGGCATCGATGAAATTCGCGAGTTACGGGAAAAAGCCAAGTACGCCCCGCTTGAATCGCGTTTTAAGGTGTATATCGTGGACGAAGTACACATGCTCACCCACGAAGCGTTTAACGCCCTCTTGAAGACCTTGGAAGAACCTCCGCAACATGTGGTCTTCATTTTGGCCACCACCGATGTCCATCGTCTTCCGGAAACTATTCTCTCCCGCTGTGCGCGGTTCGTGTTCAACCCGATTTCCACTCATGATATCATCGCACAACTGCGCAAGATGGCTCTCGCGGAGGGGTGTGAGATCGAAGAAGAAGTATTTCACCTCATTGCCCGCAAGGCCGAGGGGTCGCTACGGGATGCCGAGGTGTTTTTGGAACAACTCTTCGCTTGGGGAGAGAAGAAAATCGACGTCGGTTTAGCTTCTTCCATCTTACGGGAAATCGACGAAGGAGACTTGGAGCGCCTCTGGGAAATGATACGCCAAGGGGATCACAAAGGTATCTTCCTTTGGCTTGAGGAGTGGATACAAAAAGGGTTAGCTCCTGAGGATATCCTCCGCGGGCTTTTACACTATTTCCACGATCTCTTCGTCGCTTCGCTCACCGATACTCTTCCTCTCGGTGACCTTTCTCATGAACGGAAACGGAATTTGCAGCGCGCCGCTTCTTCGGTAGAGCCGTCGCTCTTTAGGGAGATTCTTGAGGAACTCCATCGTCTTGAGCTCAAGGTGCGGCGCACCCTACAGCCTCGCATTCTCCTTGAGGTAGGGCTCTTCAAAATTGCCACTATGGTCGTTCCTCCTTCTCCATCCTCTTCTTTGAGCGTACCGCACGAAGAGAAAACGGTGGACAGACCTCCTCAAGGGGAGGAAGGTCAAAAGACGGCATGGGGGGGAGATAATGGAGAGGGGGAGAGGGATTTCTGGTCGCAAGTCTTAGAGGAGGTCAAAAAGGCGAAGATTTCTCTCTATGCCTTTTTACAAGCTGCCCAGGTCCAAAGAGAGAATGCCTCTAAGTTGAAACTCCTCTTTTCTCCCCACTGCCAGTTTCACAAGGAGAGCGTGGAGCGGAGAGAAAATTTGGTGGTATTGGAAGAAATCATGTCCAGGATGTTAGGAACACGCTGTCACATTGAATGTGGTATGATCGAGGAATCGGTGGTTGCTCCTTCCGGGTCATCATCTCCTCCATCCATTCCTCGCCCTCGGGAGGAGAGAAGAGAGAATAAACCGCTCCTTGTAGAAGTGACTGACCTCTTTTCGGGAATAGTGGTAAACTACTCGGTGAGCGAAGAGATAAGAGGTGAGTGGGACAGTGCAGAACTGGAAAAATCTGATGAAGGAAGCACAGAAGATGCAGGCGAAAATGGCTAAAATTCAGGAGGAATTGAAAGCGAAGACCGTAGAAGCGTCGAGTGGTGGAGGGATGGTACGGGTAGTGTGTAATGGTCAACAGGAGCTTCTTTCCATTACCATCGACCCTGAGCTCCTCGAAGACCAAGATGTGGAAATGCTCCAGGATCTCGTGCTTGCTGCGGTCAATGAAGTCTTGAATCGGTCACGGGAAATGGCTCAAGAAGAGCTGGCCAAAGTTACTGGTGGCTTCAACATGCCGGGTCTCTTTTAGAAAGGTGGTTCACCGTTGTCGGAGGTATATCCTGAATCACTGAGGCGTCTCATCGGAGCGTTTTCCCGCTTGCCCGGTATTGGCCCCAAAACCGCTCAACGTTTGGCCTTCTACCTCGTTAAAGAGAAGGGTGAAGACTTAGAGGAGCTCCTTTTGGCCTTGGCGGGAATAAAACAAATCCGTTTTTGTTCTCGTTGTGGGTTTTATAGTGAAGGAGAATGGTGTCAAATTTGTGAGGATAAGGCAAGAGATCAAGGAATCATTTGTGTTGTGGAGAGGCCGCAAGATGTGATTGCTTTGGAGAAAGCTCATTTCAGAGGTTTATATCACGTGCTGCAAGGTGTACTCTCCCCACTCCTTGGGATCGGACCGGATGACCTGAGAGTGAAAGAATTACTCGAGCGAGTATCTCGTGGTGGTGTAAGGGAGGTGATTTTGGCTATTAATCCATCTATCGACGGTGAAGCAACGGCACTGTTTATCGCCGAAAAGCTCCAGAACTTTCCGGTGAAAGTAACTCTCCTTGCTCGGGGATTACCATCAGGTGGAGACTTAGAGTTCGCTGACGAGATTACCCTCTCGCAGGCTCTTCAGGGAAGAAGAGAAGTAGATTTTCGTTCCAGGAAGGAGGTCTTTTGATCTTGACAAAACCATTAGAAATTCGCTGGCACGGTCGTGGTGGACAAGGTGTAGTGACAGCGTCAAGAATTTTGGCGGAGGCGCTGCTCAGGGAAGGAAAGTACTTCCAGGCTTTTCCTGAGTATGGTCCGGAACGAATGGGAGCCCCGGTCAAAGCGTACAATCGGGTGAGTAGTACTCCGATTAACATTCATTCCGGGGTAACCAATCCTGAAATTGTGGTGGTGGTCGATCCCACCCTTTTTGGAGCGGTAAACGTTTTGGAAGGGTTAGGGAATGACGGGATTATCGTCGCCAATTTTCCTGAGCCTCCGGCAAAACTCCGTGAACTGTTGGGATTCACCACCGGCACCGTAGTGACGGTGGATGCTTCCTCCATTTCTCGCGAGATTTTAGGACGGGTGGTTGTGAATACACCTATGCTGGGAACCTTATGCCGGGTTTTCCAGGAAGTCCGTATCGATACGGTACTTGAGGCAGTACGCTCGCAATTTGGCGAGAAACTGCGACCGGAAGTAATCGAAAAGAATTTGACCTGTCTCAAAAGAGCACACGAGGAGGCGCAAGTCGGATGAGTAAACTCAAGGGTTGGAAAGAGCTCACTCCTGGTGGTATTATCACCGAAGCGGGCAATGCTCGGGAATATAAAACCGGTGATTGGAGAACAGAAAGGCCTCAGGTAAACAAAGAAAAATGCATCAATTGCCTTTTCTGTTGGGCCTACTGTCCGGATGCTTCGGTCATCGTCGATGCCGACAAAGGGGTCATGGTGGGTTTTGACTATGACCATTGTAAGGGTTGTGGTATTTGTGCGAGTACCTGCCCGGCCAAGGCAATTGACATGATTCCAGAGCGGTAAGGGAAAGGAAGGAAAAAAACATGGCCAAAGTAATGGGTCTCACAGGCAAAGTAATGGGTCTCAACGGCAATGCGGCGGTAGCCTACGCCATGAAACAGATTAATCCTGATGTCATTGCGGCATACCCCATCACTCCCCAGACCGATTGCGTAGAACGTTTCGCCGAATATGTCAGCGAAGGGTTAGTCAATACCCAATTTGTTACGGTAGAGAGTGAACACAGTGCGATGAGTGCTTGCATCGGGGCAGCGGCTGCAGGGGGACGGGTCATGACTGCCACCGCGGCGAATGGCTTAGCCCTCATGTGGGAGATGCTCTACATCGCTTCCAGTATGCGTTTGCCCATCGTTATGATGGTGACGAATCGGGCTCTCTCGGGGAACATCAACATTCACTGCGATCACTCTGATACTATGGGAGCACGGGATGCAGGATGGATTCAGCTCTTCTCGGAAAACGCCCAGGAAGCTTATGATAATATCATTCAGGCGGTGAAAATTGCCGAGGACTTAGAGGTACGGCTTCCGGTCATGGTCACCCAGGATGGGTTTATCATTAGCCATGCCGTTGAGCAGGTGAAAGTTTTGGATGATGATTTGGTTCAAGAGTTTGTAGGCGCCTATAAACCGGCGTACCCCCTCTTAGACGTAACTCATCCGGTGACCTATGGTCCACTGGATCTCTTCGATTACTACTTTGAACACAAACGTTCCCAGATTGAGGCGATTGATAATTGTTTCCCCGTGATTCGCAGAGTAGGAGAAGAGTTTGGGAAGATTTCGGGGAGGAAGTACGACCTTCTTGAAACCTATAAGCTCGAAGACGCCGAATATGTAGTGGTTGCCCTTGGTTCCACCTGTGGTACCGCCAAAGAGGCGGTGAACCTTTTGCGGGAGAAAGGAAAAAAGGTGGGACTGCTCAAAATCCGTTGTTTCCGACCCTTCCCCAAGGAAGAAATCATTAAAGCCTTGGTGCCCCGTCGTGGTGTAGCAGTACTGGATCGCTCCGTCTCGTTTGGTGGTTTTGGTGGTCCGGTGTTCACGGAAATTCGTTCTGCCTTGTGCGATGCTCCCGCCCGTCCTTTCATCATCGACTTTTTCTACGGTCTTGGTGGACGGGATATTTACGTTGAAGATATTGAAAAAGCCTTGCTCCAGATTGAGGACGTCGTACAGAAGGGTCAGGTTGACCAATACATCGGCTATTTGGGTTTACGCGAATAAGGGAGGCGAAATCATGCCCAGCTTGAAAGAATTAGCTAAAAGGAAAGAAATGCTCACTCCCGGACACAGGCTTTGTGCCGGTTGTGGAGCGCCGATCGCGGTACGTTTGATTCTCATGGCTGCTGACAAACCGGTTATCGCCGCCAGTGCCACAGGGTGTCTTGAGGTATCTACCTCGATCTTCCCCTATACTGCTTGGGATATCCCTTGGATCCATAGCGCCTTTGAAAATGTAGCCGCGACCATTGCCGGGGTAGAGAGTATGTATCAGGCGAAGAAGAGAAAAGGAGAAATCACCGAGGATATCTATTTTGTCGCTTTCGGTGGAGACGGGGGAACCTATGATATCGGTTTGCAGGCTCTCTCGGGGGCGCTCGAGCGTGGGCACCGTTTCTTGTATGTTTGTTACAACAATGAGGCTTACATGAACACTGGTATTCAGCGTTCCAGTGCCACCCCTCTTGGGGCTTGGACCACGACCAGTCCTGAAGGCAAGGCTCAACCCGGAAAACTCCAGTGGCGTAAAAACCTCACCGAAATCGTGGTGGCCCATGGTATCCCCTACGTTGCCCAATCGGCACCGTGGAACTGGCGTGATTTAGTGAACAAAGCCGAAAAGGCTTTCCATACCGATGGGCCTTCGTTCTTGAATGTTCTTGCTTCCTGTAACCGAGGATGGCGCCACGCCACCGGTGATACCCTGAAGATTATGCAACTCGCGGCCGATTGCTGTATCTGGCCCCTCTATGAAGTGGAAAACGGGAAATATCGTCTCACCTATAAGCCGAAGGAGAAAAAGCCAGTGGAAGAGTGGCTGAGAGTGCAAGGGAGGTTTAAGCACCTTTTCGCTCCCGAGAATCGTCACCTCATTGAAGCGATCCAAGCCTACGTGGATCGAGAGTGGGAATCGCTTCTCAAGAAGTGTGAGTAAAGTAGTTTTTCCCAGGGGAGGATTTCAGTCCTCCCCTGGGTTTTTGTATTTTAGAGAAATTTTGCGAGAAGGAGGGATAGTGTGGACCGATACGTGTGTCTTGTCTGTGGGTATGTGTACGACCCGGCAAAGGGTGACCCCGACGCCGGGATAGAACCGGGTACTCCTTTCGAAGCCCTGCCTCCCGACTGGATCTGTCCAGTGTGCGGAGCAGGAAAAGACCAATTCGAGAAAGAGTGAAAACCTGGGCCACTCGGCCCAGGTTTTCTTCCTTTTCGCGACTCACCCCTTGGACCAGTTCCGCACCCACCATGAGGCTCACGATTTCATTGGGATTGGTCTCGTGGGTCAAGTGTTCCCCTACCTTTTCTCCCCACCGCAAGACCATCAAACGGTGGGCCACTTGGAACACATCGTGAGCTCGTGGCTGATGATAATAATAGACTCCCTGTTCACTCAAGGTGCGAACCAGATTAAGGACTTTCCGCTGATCGGCCACTCCTAAGGCGGCGGTCGGTTCGTCCGTGATGGGGAGTTTGGCATTCCAGTAGATGGAACGAGAAATGGCCACCGATTGCCTCTGTCCTCCGGAGAAATTTTTGATTTTGTTGCGTAAGGAAGGGATTTCAATACCTAAGCGGTTGAGGACCTTTTTCGATTCTTCCAGCATATAGTCGTGGTCTAAGACCGGAATGAGGCCAAGGCTTTCCTCAGTTTTTCTCGTCCTAAGAAAATATTTGCGTACACGTTGAGGTTTTCGGCCAAGGCCAGGTCTTGGTAAATGGTTTCAATGCCCAACTTGAGCGCCTCCATGGGGCTGTTGATTTTCACTTCCTTCCCCTCGAAAAAATTCCCTTTCCTCGGCGCGATACACACCGGAGACGATTTTGATCAAGGTTGATTTTCCTGCACCGTTATCTCCCAAGAGCCCCACCACTTCGCCGGGGTAGACCTCCATACTCACTCGGTTGAGAGCTACTAAACCCCCGAACCGCTTCACGATATCGCGTACTTCTAAGAGTGGTTTACGATCGTTCATCCTCTATTCTCCCTTTTTCGCCAATTCCGGGAAGAACTGGTTGATCAATACCGCGAGAATCAAAAATAATCCCCACGTACACCTATTTGTTATGAGTCGGCAGTTCCGAGTTGACCATCCCGGTTTCCAAGACCCCAATAACCAGGGTTCCGATGATGGGATCGATGATGCTCCCTGTACCTCCATGGAGACTGGCTCCCCGATCACTACCGCCACCACCGAATCGAGCATCCGTGCCGAACCGGCATCGGCTCTGCCGGTGACGAAACGGAGGGTGTACATAATCCCCGAGAGGGCGGCAAAGAAAGAGGAAATCATGTACACGCGGATAAGGCCCCGATCTCCGGGAACCCCTGCCCGGCGGGCAGCATCGATATTTCCTCCGAGAGCATGGATGTGTTGTCCGAACTGGGTACGGGAGAGGAGGAAATGGAAGATGAGGAGGATGGCCACGATGGCGATGGAGAAAGGAAAAATGCCAAGGAGATAGCGCATTTCCACCTCGGCGATGTCCGGTGTCAAGTGAAGAAACTCAGTCCTTTCCCAGGAAAATAGTAGAGGAAAAAGCCGTTACCGATTTGTCCTACCTCAGGAGGTAAAAAGGTAATGGGAAAAACTCTTGGAGAAACAAAGGGCAAATCCATTGGCGCCCGTACATTCCTAAGGTGGCAATGAAGGGAGGGACACGAAATTTGGCGACCAGTACCCCGTTGATCCATCCGGGAAGGAGCCTGAGAAGGAGTCCCACCACAATGCCCAAGAAGATGCACAAAGAGGGGGCATACCCTTGTGCGTATAAATCGCGCATGATAATTGCCGAAATCACCGAGACGAGTCCCCGCACAAACCCCACCGAGAGGTCGATCCCCCGGTGATGATCACAAATATTTCTCCGGCAGCAAAGAGGAGCGCGGAAGAAGAAGTGAGGAGGATATTATTGAGCGTTTTAGGGAAGAAAAATCCTTTACCGGTGAAACTGAATAACACTACCAAAGCGAAGAGGAAAAGGGTGACCCAATTGCGGCCGACTTGGATAAAAATTCTTTGTCCTGGGCTCGGACGTATATCTCTCATGGAGTGTTCATGCGGTGAGGAGAGGGGGAATTCCCCCTCTCAACATGATTCCCTTCCACGAAGTGTTGATAGGCAGCTTCCACGGCTAAGGTTCCGATTTCATGGGGTTTTTGCGCCAAAACGAGATCTACCTTCCCCTCTCGTAAGGCTTTGATGAGGTCTTCGGTAGCATCCCAGGAAGCAATTTTCACCGCTCCGGTGATCTCGGCGTTCACCACTGCTTGATACGCACCCTGCGCACTGTAGAGGTTGGTACCAAAAATGCCCACAATGTCAGGATGGGGCTTGTAAGGCAGAGCGGTTTGTTGTTGGGTTTCTCATGGATGTCTAAATTGTACTCTATTCCTACGATTTCGATGTCAGGATATTCCGATATCCCCTTCTTGAATCCCTCTACTCTCTCTACCACGCTCGATGCATCGGGGTTAGTGGTGGAAACAAATACCTTTCCTTTCTTTCCAATCATTTCTGCTCAACGGTGTGCTACTTCCACACCGCCTTGGAAATTATCCGTGCCGATAAGAGTGGGAGGGAAAGAGTATTCACTGGGTTTTTAAGTAATCACCATCGCCGATGTAAGTGTCTACGGTGACGATCTCGATGCGCTATCGTGGATTCTCTTCAACGGAGCAACGAGCGCGTCTTTAGGGCTCGGCCCGGTAATCGGTCCACTCTCCCTCGGTGAGGCAGAGGGTGCACCCACCGGAGCGCCGTCAATAGTACCCTGGATGCGTTCACCCACCCGCACCGTGATGGTACATCCCGGCGAGGATAGAGGGATAGGAGGAAGGAGAGGTAGTGAAAGGGGGAGAAAATCCATCACAGCCACCACGAAAAACCTAGTACTCGTCATTTTCTTTCCTTCCCCAGGGACTTTTGCACTCTACGGTGTTTTCCTCTTCGGCTTCTTGTCACAGTGAAGGACGTCTCTCTCCAAAGTGTGGACAGGAGAGAAGAGCAAAGGACGAGAAACAATGTCTTCTGAAGGGGACCGCCTTCTCAAGAAGTCTCCGAGGTGGTGCCGATCGTGGAACAGAGAGTGTGTTTTGAGAAATTATAGAGTGGCGAGAGAAATCCGCCAACGTTACAAATTGACCTGAGGAAGCGAAATCGGGCAAATTCTCAGTAGGCCGAGAGAGAAAAAGAAGAACTCTCCTTGGGGGCTTTTTGTGGACTTCATTTGAGGGAGAGAGAGGGGAAAAGACTTTCTTGAGGAGGAGAGTTGTTTTTTTGAGGAGGCTTTGGTATAGTATTCCCCAAAAGATGAAGAGCCTCTCTTTCTCTGTGGTGCTCCTTGGGAGAGAATAGGGAAGTCCGGTGCAAATCCGGCGCGGACCCGCCGCTGTGAGGGGGAGAGTGGGTCAACCACTGGCGGAAGCCGGGAAGGTTCCACAAACGATGAACCCGAGCCAGAAGACCTGCCACAGAGAGAGCTTGGAGGATGATGGTAAAGTCCTCAAAGCGTATGTTTTGAGGACTTTTTATTTTGAAAGGAGGTTTTTTGCGGTGAATCAAAAAACTCTTTCTCTTCCTCTCTTTAAACTCACTTTGGTTTCTTCTTTAGTGGCTCTGTCGGTAGTTGGGTCGTACATCAAAATTCCCAGCCCTACCGGAACGGTAGCCTTGGATTCTCTCCCCGGTTTTGTGGGCGCACTGAGCCTGGGATACCAAGAAGGGGCGCTCATCGCCTTCTTAGGTCACATGCTCACCTCCCTCAACGTCGGTTTCCCCTTGGGGGTGCTCTTCCACCTCGTGATTGCCGGTGAGATGGCGCTCATTGCCCTGGCTTTCCGTTTCCTTTTCTTGCGATGGGGATATCCTTTGGCAATAGGAGTGACCACCGCACTCAACGGAGTTATTGCTCCTTTGAGCTTAGTTCCCTTTTTCGGATGGGGGTTTTTCACCGGGATAGTGGTTTCTCTCCTTGTAACCTCGGCGGCGAACTTGGTGATCGCTTCTTTGGTGCACCGGGTGCTCTTGAAGAGATGAGAGATGTGTTCATTCTTTCTCATGCTTTTCCCGGCGATCTTGTGGTGGCTTGTGATTCGCTCGGGGCGATTGGTCCCAAAGAGGGGGACCGCGTCCGTGTCCCCCTCGGGGTGAGTGCGCAATTTACCGCACGGGTCGCATTGGCGGAGGTGTTGAGTTGCGGCGCAGACCCACTTTTACTCATTCTTACCCTCAGTGTTGAACCTTACCCTTTCCTCTTGGAGGCCGAAGAAGCCATTCGCCGGGAGCTTCGTACCATCGGAAAGGAGGAACTTCCTTTCCTTGTGTCGAGTGAAAAGAATATTCCTACCACTCAAACCGCCTTGGGGATCACTGTAATAGGAAAAAAGAAACCCACTCCCCCTCCTCCACCTCTTCCCTCCACCCTCTATGCCTTGGGAGTACCTTCTTGTGGGGAAATGGTGATCGAGAACGAAGAGAGTATTGCCACCTTACCGGACCTCCTCTTCGTGCGCGATGCTCTCTCGCCGGTAGTGCTTCCGGTTGGCTCACGGGGTATTTTCTGTGAAGCTCTGACCTTAGCTTGTGAGCTCTGTGCCAAACTCGTTCTCTTGCCTTCGCACCCTTTTTCGCTCTTTGCAAGTTGCGGTCCGGCAACGGTATTCCTCTTTCCCTGCGGAGGTAAACTCCCTCCTCTTCCTAAACCGGTGTGGAAAGTAGGGGAGCTTTTTCCGGCTAAAGGAGGCGATTTTTGAACCATTCCATGGTTTTGCTCATGCCTTCTTCCAGGGACACCTTTGGCGACCAAGGAAGGGTAGAGCGAGCTTTGGCGAAAGAGAGGGCGATACGGTTCACTTCCCCTTTCCGCTCTTCACCGAAGACAAAGCGCGCTTCCTGTTGGGCAATTTTCTGTAAGAGCTCAATGAGCTCTAAGACACTGGTCTCTTGACCGGTTCCCAGATTGTACACCCCCCCGGGGGAAGAGAGGGCAAGGAAATTCGCCTGGGCGATATCTTCCACGTAGACGTAGTCGCGGGTTTTCTTTCCGTCACCGAAGATGATGCACGGCTTTCCTTGCAGGAGACGAGAAGAGAAAATGGCGATTACTCCCGCCTCTCCCTCGGGATTTTGTCGCGGACCGTAGACATTCCCGTAGCGGAGGGCCACGTACTCAAGACTCCACACCTTTTCGTAGTAGGCAAGATACGTCTCCACGGCGTATTTCGCCACCCCATATGGAGAGAGGGGCGCGGGGACCGCGGTTTCGTCAACGGGGAGTTTTTCCGGCTCTCCGTAGATCGCTCCTCCGGTAGAAGCGAAAATGAACCGTTTCACTCCGAAACGAACACTCAGTTCGAGGAGATGCAAGGTTCCCAAGATGTTCACCGAGGCATCAAAAATAGGGTCCTCCACCGAGCGACGGAGATTGATCTGAGCGGCATGATGGTTGACGTAGTGCGGTTTTTCTTGGGCAAACACCGCTTCTAAATCCCGGAAGGAGGTAATATCTACCTCGTAGAACTTTGCCTGGGGGTTGAGGTTTTCGGGGCTCCCGGTGGAAAGGTTATCGACCACTGCCACGCTCAATCCTTCCTTCACATACCGGTCCACCACCCACGAGCCGATGAACCCCGCTCCTCCGGTGACTAAAACGTCCGCCATGTTGCTCCCTTCCTTTTCTCCTCTATGAAGGAGGTTTCGTATTCTTTTCTCTCCTCCTCTTTTGTATAATATCATATACCAGGAAAGGAGGAAACTCATGAAACGAAGCCGCGCGCTCAGTGTTCTCATCGGGTTGGGGATACTCTTTTTTGGTGGTTTCCCTCTTTTTGCTTTAGAAATCGGGGTATACGGGAACTGTTCTCCCACTGCTTTACCGACCTTTGAAGCGGTTCTTTTGCGCGTCGATTTGGGAGGACATAGTCTCTCTCTTGAGGAATGGGAAGAGTATTTGAGTTCAGGGGAAAACCTTCTCCTCCCTGCGAAAAACGATGTCGAGCAAAATACTCCCTTCCTCCACAAGCGGAAAAGAGAGGTGGTAGTCTCTGATTTCTACGGGATGGAAGAACCCCCTTACCTCCCTTTTTTCACTTGGACGGAGAATTACCATACTGTTCTCTTCTTCAATTTCCTCGATGAGAGTCGGTCCATCCCGTGGGAAGATTTGCTACAGGCAATTCGCGATCAGAATCCTGATTTTCTCTTTGTGGTGGGAACCTCGCCGTATATGCCCCTTCTTCGAGAAAAGTTTGCCTCTCTCTCCATCGCTACTCAATTCATAGAACGCGATACCTTGCCGCAGAATTATAGCGAGATCGTTTCTCTGCCCGAGAAGCCGGTTCTCCTCTTCTTCTATTCCTCCCGTTGCCCTTCCTGCCGCAAGCTGAAAAACGAGGTCACGCCTTCCGTCTTCGAGCGCTACAAAGACCGTATCAAGGTGGTGTACCTCGATTACACCATTACCGCTCACTACGAGGAATTAATTCGTTTGGAAGAAGAGTGGAAAATTACCGAAACCGCTTCGGTGGAAATCTTCTCTCCGGCCGGGTACGTCGTGGCAGAGGATGAAGCCACGGTAAACGAGAAGCTCGAGGAACTCATCGAGAAAACCCTCCAACTCGAAGAGGATAAAAAAAAAGTAGTCGTCTCTCCTAAGGGAGCGAAGGCGATCGTCACCGAGCGCTTTCGGAAATTCACGCCCTGGGTAGTCATCGGTGCGGGGCTCTTAGATGGTTTGAATCCTTGTGCCTTTGCGACCATCGTGTTCATGGTGAACCTCCTCCTCGTCTTGGGGAATACCCGCAGGCGGATTTTTGAAATCGGCGTTACCTATGCGGCAGCGGTCTTTGTGACCTATTTCCTCCTCGGAGTGGGTATCTTTGAAATTTGGCGGACCCTCGCCGTGTATCAGATAGTTTCCCGAGTGGTGTACGGGGTTATGGCCGGGATTCTCTTCCTCTTGGCCGCCCTCAGCCTCAAAGACGCTCTCTTTTACCGCCGGGAGGGAAGAGAGACCGAGATGACCTTAGGTCTTCCCAAGGGATGGCGGGTGAAAATCAACCAGTACCTGAAGTGCTGTTTCACCAATAAGAGTTTCTTCCTCGCTGCCATTTTGAGCGGATTTGTCATTTCCATTGTCGAGGCAGGATGCACGGGGCAGGTGTATCTTCCCACCATTATGTACATTGCCAAAGAAGTGGAAGAATATCGTCTGCGTGCTTTTGGGTATCTCCTCTTCTATAACGCCTTTTTCATCATTCCTCTCCTCATCGTTTTCTTGGGGATATTCTTTGGCAGTCAATCCAAAGCCTTGGTAAGCTTTGGGCGGAAGAACGTTTTCGTCTCCAAGATCGCTTTGGCAGGGTTATTTGTGGTGCTGGCGCTACTCCTCCTGCGAGGGGTTTTGGCATAATCTCGAGGTTTCGGCTCAAAGGAGTGACACTCCTTTGAGCCGAAACCTCGAGAAACCCTCTCAAAACGATACGAGACAATGCCAAATGAAAATGTAGGCGAAAAGGTCAATCTCTTCCCAAATTTTCCGCACTAACTCCAGGTCCCCGGTCAAAGGGGGGAGTTCTCGCTCTTTCCCTTCCCAGGGAATACACACTCCGGGAGCTCTTCGGGTTTGGCTCTCCATGGTGACCCTCCTTTTTCAGTATTGTCCATACTCACGGGTGGCTTCGGTCATGGCCTGCACGTTTTCGATTTGGGCATCGTTTTGGATGATGGCGCCGGCATCCATGATGTATCCTCCTTCACGTGCCACCCCTTCGATCACCTTCTTGCAATACTCTCGTACCTCTTGAGGGGTGCCAAAGGCGAGGAGGTCATTGGGGATTCCTCCACTCAAGGCGAAGCGGTCTTTCAAAAGCCCGCGGGCCTTAAAAATATCTCCTCGGTCGACGTGGTAAATGATACTCCCCGCAGGGAGTTCACGGAAGGTCTCAAGGTGGGCATCCCAGTTCCCCTCGGCGTACATGAGCACCTGATGGCCTTCCTTCCACAGGGCTTCTAAGATGGGTTTCGTAGTGGGCCAGTAAATATTTTGGAAATGGTTCATGGAAATGAGCGGCACGCAACTGCGGTGCATCCACATGGTCACCGGGAGTTGCTTCTCCGGGTCGGCACTGAGGAGAGCCACTTTGAAGAGGTGAGGCATCAGGGCCTCACACGCTTTTTGTACTTTCTCTGGCCTTTCCATGAGGTCACGGGCTAAGCCGTAATATCCGCGGAGTTTATCAGCCAAGATATCAAGGGGCGCCTTCAAGATTCCGCAGATTGCCGGGACAACCCCTCTTTCCTTGAGGGCTTGGTTTTGTCCCCCCAAAGCGGTGAAGTAATCGAGCATAGCCATGCCCCCTTTGAGGAGGGCAAGATTGTGCCGGAAGGTGACCGGCTCACCAGGAGGGACAATATCGTGGGAAACCCGAGGGAGCCAGACGTTGAAGAGGTAACCGGTGGGATCCTTGATGAGGAGATCGTACTCTTCCGGGAGCATAAAAGCCTTTTCTTCAGGAGGTTCCAGGTACTGAAAACCCACCTGAGGCGAGAGTTCTACCCCCGGAAAGGCATAGTAAGAGAGATTCAAAGCTTGCGGGATTCCGGCAAATACGTAGACCATGTTTCCCACCACGGCATCCCAGTCGAAGTCTTCCACGCACCGTAATACCGCCGCGAAGGCTTTGCGATAGTCTTGGGTGACCTCTTGACAGGTGAAACCGGCGTATTTGGCAGTGAATTCGGCCACAAAGGGGCGAATCGGTACCATATCCGGTTTTTCGTTACGCATGGCGGTGAGGTACCGCTTGAGGCGTTTTTCGTAAAGTTCTCTCTCCGCAGACATTTTCCCTCTCCTTTCTTCACTCTCAGATGACCACCTTTAACCATCCACCGTCCACGTAATAGGTGGAACCCACACAGTAGCTCGCTCGCGGCGAAGCCAAAAAGACGAAGAATTGGGCCAGCTCTTGGGGAGTAGCGAAGCGGCCGATGGGGGTATTCTTTTCGGCGATCTGTTTGAGGTACTCGTCGGGAGTGATCCCCAAGTCTTTACTCAAGATGCCGGCAGTTTTGTACCAATCGGGAGTGAGGATGAGACCGGGGTTGATACAGTTCACCCGGATATTGTAAGGGATTAGTTCGTTCGCCAAGCACTTGGAGAACATAACTAAGGCCGCTTTGGTGACGTTATAGATCGGTTCGTAGTCAAGAGGCTGGCGGGCGCAGATAGAAGCATTGTTGAGAATGACCCCTCCGCCCCTTTTCTGCATGAAGGGAACCAAGGCTCTCGATATCCGCACCGCCGCCATGACGTGGAGATCCCAGTAGTATTGCCACTTTTCATCCGGTGCGTCCATGATTTTCTCGGCGCTTCCTGTACCGGCGTTATTGATGAGGATATCGGCTCCACCGAAGTTTTGCTCTACCGTTCTTACCAGTTCCGCGATGTCTTGGGGTTTCGTGACATCACAGCGGACACCGGTGGCCCGAACCGAATAGGTGCTCCCGATTGCTTCTGCCACCTGTTTCACCCGCTCTCCGTCACGGGCACAGAGGACAAGATGCACGCCTTCTTGGGCAAAAGCTTCCGCCACTGCTTTCCCGATACCGATACTCCCTCCGGTAATGACCGCTACCTTTCCGGTGAGTCCTAAGTCCATACTCTTCCCCCCGTGGTTTAAGAAATTCCTATAGCAGTATAGTAAAAGAAAGGTCGGCGAAAGTAAAACATTTCTCTCTTTCAGCACCCCGCCCATATATTCACCGTGTAGAGAGAAGTTTTCAGGTTGGAGCTTCACAAGTATTTTTTGATCTCTTCTGGCGAGGGAACTCTTCCCATCACCTTTACCTGTTCATCCACCACAAGCGCAGGGAGTTTCATGACGCCATAGACCATAATTTCCTTGAAATCATCCACTTTTTCAATCTTAGCTTCAATTCCCAGTTCCTTTACCGCCTCTCTGACATGAGCTTCTAATTTCTTACAATTGGCACATCCAGGACCTAAAACTTTAATGACCATGAAAGCATCACTCCTTATCAATTGATGTTTTGCACACCTCTAACCCTATCACTCCACGGTGTCTCTTACACAGGTATCATGCTCTTTCCTTAGGTCTCGTCCGTCGATAATGGAAGTATCGCTATGGAGATATTTGCCTGTGCGGGACGGATCGTCTCATCCAAAATTCAGAGCTGTAGCATCTGCAATGGCAATTCTTCCTTTCCCCTGTATCGCCAAGGTACTCGATTGCACCTCAAGGACATAAATTTTGGCCTCCTCGGCAACCCTCAATACAACCTTGGAGATACACTACCACCAGCCTTTTGTCCTCTCTCTTGCAAACCCCGTGTGGGCACTTGTTGAAACACGCTCCGCACTCAAACACTTTTCATAGTGAATGACCGGATAAAAGTTTTTGACATCGAGTTCAACTCCTCTATCCATACTCTGGGTCGCATGGTTTTCATTGCAAAATGGAAGGGAAAGCATTGAATAAATATCCAATGAATATAATCCCCACTGATACTATGAATACAAAAATAGCCAAGAGTTTGGGTTTGACTACCTTACTGAGCATAATCATGGAAGGCAACGACAGGGCTGTTACTGCCATCAT
The DNA here is from genome assembly GCA_937139415.1 of uncultured bacterium. Lineage (GTDB taxonomy): Bacteria > Atribacterota > Atribacteria > Atribacterales > Caldatribacteriaceae > CAKZPS01. Next base: position 5,186 of record CAKZPS010000024.1, on the reverse strand, counting down.
CAATGACAGTACCGTCCCCATGCCTACCCCTTTGGCGAATAACGCTTCGGCTATAGGCAGGGTACCGAATATATCAGCATACATTGGAATGCCCACCGCGGTAGCAAGCAATACTGCTAATGGGTTTTTGCCTCCCACCACATTTTCTATGGTCGACTGAGGGATTCAATTATGAATGATTGCCCCTATGCCGACTCCGAGGAGTACATAGCGCCACACTCTCTCGAGAATATCCCTAACTTGTTCCTTCGCATAGGAGAGTCTTTCGCTACGGGTCATCTCGGGGGCTTCGCGATCCACACTGTCCGCTTCTCTCACGTATCCTTCGACGTATTTTTCGAGTCCTAATTTCTCTATCAAAGTTCCTCCGATCACTGCGATAATCAAGCCCACCGTGACATAGGCTATGGCGATTTTGGCGCCGAAGAAGGAGATTAAGAGGAGCAATGAAGCCAAATCGACAAGAGGGGAGGAAATGAGAAACGAAAAGGTAACCCCCGAGGGCAATCCGGCGGAAGTAAAACCTATGAAAATCGGTATACTGGAGCAACTGCAAAAAGGCGTTACCGTTCCGAGCAACGCCCCCAGGATGTTCCCTGGGATGCCTCTTATCCCCTTAAGAATTTGCTTGGTCCTCTCTGGTGGGAAATAACTCCGGATGTAGGATACCATGAGTATCAAGGACGATAAGAGGGTAAAAATCTTTATGGTATCGTAAATGAAGAAGTGGATGCCTCCACCCAGCCGATCGCTCACGGGTAAGTGGAATACCTTTTCTACGAGAAGTCTCACCAGTTCTGCGAGCCACGTCATTTTCAACATGTGGTCATTGAATAGACCGCCTATCAGAGCCACAATGTGCATACGGAACTCTTCTTTTCACTTTCTGCACGCTTCAATATATTTTTCAGCGTGTTTACACCTTTCGATATCGCTTTTAAGCAGGGGATAATCGTCGATACTCCTCACTATTCTCTCCAGTATTTCTTTGTGCACTCGCTCACCCACGTGTAAATCGTAGAATATGAATTGTTCCTGCCTCTCATCTTTGACAAGACCCATATCCCTGAGTTTAGCGAGATGTTTCGATACTTTGGGCTGTGGCTCCCCGGTTATTCCACATATCTCACATACGCAGAGTTTTCTATGATAGAGAAGAATGAGTATCCTTAAACGTGTTTCATCAGACAAAACCTTGAAAAAATCGGTTAACTCATGCATGCAATTCTTCCCTCGCCCAAATTTATTCTTATATACTCATATGAGTACATAAGAATAATACTCTTCTTTACACATCTCCGTCAACAAGTATTCTGTTCCAAAAGGAAAAGAAAGGGTGTCCTCCCTCATTCCTCTGGGTCGGCGAGCTCCAATCTCCCTTGCCTTGTGATCTTTTCTCGGAGCACACTTGCGGAGTTTTGGGGTTTCTATAGAGCGGTTATATACCTCAGCCTTCGCTCGTTCTCTCTTCTTTCTTCGGAAAGAGGTATACGCTCTCTCCTGCTTGGGATAAGAATGCTCTTACTGCGGCGGCGTTGTCTTCGCGAGTGAGTACGATGAGGTAATCTCCCGCTCCTATTTGTGTATCTCCATGGGAGATGATTTCCGTCTCCCCTCTTTTGATTCCCATCACCAAACAATGGAGAGGCCACTCTATCTCCTTCATTTTCTTGCCTTCTAACCTTGAGCCCATGCAAACTGCAGCTTCAACAACGACCTTAGTATCTTTCCTCCCACTCTTTTGGAAAACTCGGTTATGGAGAATCCTTTCGAGTAGCGCCTCGTAAATGGCCTTTCCATGCAGAATATCAACGACAAGGTATGCCGTGAGGCAAACCAAGCCCATCGAGAGAAAATGGGCAAAGGAACCGGTGATTTCGGTTATTAAGATACACCCGGTGATGGGTGCCTTCACGATGGCGGTAAAGTATCCGGCCATGGCAAGGGTAAGGAAAGTGACCACATGCTCCTCGCTGAGACCGGCCAAGTGATGCACGGTTTTCCCGTAAATGATGCCGATGAGTGCCCCGATCGCTAAAAGGGGCAAGAATATTCCACCCGTTGCCGATGAACCATAGCTGACCATAGTGAAAGAAAACTTGATGAGGAGAATGAAAAGGAGGAACGGGAGCGAAAATGGGGTGGTCACGAAGGAACTTATGAGTTCGTGTCCTCCACCTAATACTTTAGGTACGAATAACCCCACAATTCCGGCGATAAGAAATGCCACCACGATTTTTGCTTCGCACGAAAGCCACTTGAGTCGAGCGTAAATTTCTTGCTTTTCTTTCTCTTCGCTGACCGGTATTCTTCCCCCAAGAGCTTAAACGCTCTCCATTGAAAAACCCTTGCTCTTCCTAACCCCGTAAACCTGCGTAAACTCTCCTCTCACTTTTCGGGGGTTTGCCACTTATCCCTTCTTTATCTCTCTCAAGCGAACCGCTTTTTTCACCCGGGAAACAGATTTTGAAACCGGTAAGTGCAAGGTAAAGATCAATCTTTTCACTCTACGGTAACGCTTTTCGCTAAATTTCTCGGTTGGTCAACATCGCACCCTCGCTCTAAGGCCATATAGTAGGCGAAGAGTTGCAAGGGGATGATGGCAAGGAGCGGACTCAAAAATTCCAGGGTTTGAGGAATGAAAACGGTGACCTCGGCTTTTTCGCTTACTTCCTCGTCACCCTCTTCGGCAATGGCGATGACCTTGCCTTGACGGGCTTTAATCTCTTCGATGTTACCGAGCATTTTGACCCGCCTCTCCCCTTCTCCCACCAAAACCACGCTCACGAGGTCCGGTCCCACCAGAGCAATAGGCCCGTGTTTCATCTCCCCTCCACTCAGTCCTTCGGCGTAGGCATAGGAAATTTCCTTGAGCTTCAGCGCTCCCTCGAGAGCCAAAGGATAGAAAACTCCCCTCCCCAAGTAGAAGAAGTTCTGGTGGAGGTAGAACTGCCGGGCGATGTGGTGGAGGGTATCACCTTTCTCAAGGAGAGTGTGCATTTTGCGGGGCAGCCCAAGAAGCTCCGCGATGAAGGTTTCCACCTCTTTTGAGGCGAGAACTCCTCTCTTCTTCCCCCAGGAGAGGGCAAGGAGGAGGAGGACAGTAACCTGGGCTAAGAAGGCTTTAGTTGAGGCAACGCTAATTTCGATCCCCGCCCGGGTGTAGAGAACCCAATCCGAAATTCGGGTCAGAGAACCCCCGAGAACGTTACAAATCGATAGCACTCGGGCGCCACGCTCTTTGGCCAGCTCAACCGCCTTAAGGGTATCGGCGGTCTCACCCGATTGGGAGATGGCAATCACCAGGGTTTTCTCGAGGAAGGGGTCTTGATAGCGAAACTCGGAGGCGTATTCCGCACCGACGGGGAGACGGGCAAGTTTCTCCAAGTATATCTTCCCCAGCATTCCGGCGTGGCAGGCGGTTCCGCAGGCCACCATAACCACTCGCTCAAAAGAGAAGAAGGGCACGCAAAGATCGTCGAGGATGATTTCTCCCGCTTCGGGGTGGAGTCTCCCCGCCAGGGTATCTTCGAAAACCCGGGGCTCTTCGTGAATTTCTTTGAGCATGAAGTGCTTAAAACCACCTTTTTCCGCACTGACTGGGTCCCAAGGAATGGTGAAGGAGGTTTTCTCCTTTTCTTTTCCCGTGAAATCGAAAACGGTAAAACCCGTCTCGCTGAGACGCACAATTTCTCCATCGTCTAAGAGTACGGCATTCCGGGTATGTTCGAGGAAAGCAGGGATATCGGAGGCCAAGAAGTATTCTCTCTCCCCAACCCCAAGGAGAAGAGGGCTCGATTGACGTACGCCGTAGAGAACTCCTGGTTCCTCTTGGAAGAGGACACACAGGGCAAAAGAGCCCTCTAAGAGAGAAACGAGCTTGAGCAACCTGGAGAGGGGTTCTCCCTCTCCTTCAAGGAGATGGGCAATCACTTCGGTATCGGTGTCGGAGGAAAAGTGATGTCCCTCCTCAAGCAGGCGCTCTTTGAGAGCCCGGTAATTTTCAATGATTCCGTTGTGCACCAAGGCAATGGTCCCGCCACAGTCACAGTGGGGGTGGGCATTGCAGTCCGAGGGAACCCCATGGGTCGCCCAGCGGGTGTGACCGATGCCGTAGCGGGCATGGAAGGTTTTTGCTCCTATTTCTTGCTGTAAATCCTGAATCTTCCCTTTTTTGCGGAAGATGTGCAGTTTTTCATCTTCGATGATGGCGATGCCGGCAGAATCATATCCCCGATACTCAAGCTTCCTCAGTCCCTGTAAGAGAATGGGAATGGCCTCTCTTTGTCCCACATATCCGATAATGCCGCACATGGCTACCTCCTCGCAGAATCCTTTTTTCCATTATACGAGAGTTTTCTCCGAGAGACTACCGTACTTCTTGCTACTTTCCCTTCCGTTCTCCAGGGATTACCGAAGGGAAGATCCCCGCGTGGGCGGTGCGTACGTCTTCTACCGAGAAAAAGGCATGAGGGCAAACGTTTTGGATGATTTTTATCACCTCTTTGAGGTTTCTCCGGCGAACCACGGTGAAGAGGAGTTTCACCGGTCCCCGACTGCCCATCCCGTCAAAGGCGGTAACCCCACATTTGGCCTTTTGGAGAGCATGGAAGAGTTCTTCGCCACCCTTTTGGAGGATTACCCTTACGATGACGTGCCCCAGGGCAAACCATTCCTCGATGTACATGCCGACGAAATTGCCCAAGGCAAAGCCGGCAGCGTATCCTAAAAAGGCAAGAGGACTCTGGAGCCGAGTGACCAGCCTACTGACCACCACAATCCACAGGAGCACTTCGGCAAATCCGAGGAGAGGAGCAATCTTCCTCTTGCCCCGCGAGGTGAGGATAATCCGCATGGTTCCCAGACTCACGTCACCGACCCGGGAAGCAAAAATGAGTAAAGGGAGAAACACCATGGTATACCAATCGAATCCTTCCAGAGAAACCGCCTCCCCTCCGGTATTGTAGCAAATCGGGAATGGAGTGGAGAGAAGTCTTGGGAGAAATGGGCAGAATCTTGTGGATTCTCCTCTTGCACGGGGTAAGTCGCCCAAATCAGTCATGGAATTTCTTGAACGGTCTTTGTAGAACAATCCGTGTTAGATAAAAGCTATATGTCCGTGAAATTGTCATTGGGTAGATAACAATTTTTGTTCGTAAACACGGTTCTTCTTTCCTCACGGAACT
>CAKZPS010000023.1 GCA_937139415.1 uncultured bacterium | reverse complement strand
GGTTCCTGTGGGGTGACACCCCTGGATGGCGAGGAGAGAGAAAACTATGCTCAACAGAATGAGAAAAGAAGGGGATCGTAAGGAATACTCCTACGGAAAGTTGGCATGATCAGGGGTGGATCAATTATACAACGGCGGTGGTATTCTGAGTATAATTTTCATAAGAGGCGATAGATACATTTACGAAGGGTTAGAAAAAAGTAATTATTGGCATTGGAAGAAAGTAAAAATAACCGATGCAGAAGAAAAGTGAGTAAAGGACAAGAGGAATTGGAAGATCCAAAGATGAAAAAGAGGGGTATTGTAGTGGTTTACTGGTAAGTGGAGGAACTCAGGTGATATGAGGTGGATATGACGGAAAAGACAAAGGCGCTCTTGGCAGGGGTGGGGTATCGAAACTAGAAAAGATCCCAGTTTCATTAGAAACCATGAAGATCATTGGAAATGAAGCCTTGAGGGAATGTGTAAGCAAGACTTAATTAAGATCAGCTCTTATCCTCAAATCGATGGTGGTGAGTTATATTGCCTTCTTCTGGATATCTTCAAGAAGATGGAGTAACTAAATTGATCCAGAAGTTGAAAGATAGGGATCCAAATATTCAAGAGGAAGGAGTAGCAGCACTGGTGAAAATCGGTGAACCAGCAGTAGAGCCCCTCATTAGTGCTTTGAATGATAAAGACCTGCGCGTCCGAATGAGAACGGCAAGAGTCCTGGGGGAAATAAAGGATGGCCGTGCCGTTGAAATATTGAATGCTGCCGTAAAGGATAGAAATTTAGAGGTTGTAGCCGGAGCATATGCCTACTTTATTAGAAGAGGTGAAACGAGAACAGAAGCTATCCTCATTGAGGCTTTAGACAAATATGGCTATGCAAAGATGGCACAAGATTTTTGCTATAGCGGCAATCGTCAGTTAGAAAGAGCAGGGAGAGCCTGCAAATAGACAAGGTTTAACGATAACAGTTTTGAAGGATGCTCGAACTCCAAGATGGGGGAGTGAAGACCAAGGGACAAAGAGAGGGGGTTTCCTTAGCAACTTTTTGCGTCGTTTTCAGTAAGAAAACTTCACATAGGAACAAGGTAACAGCTATCAATATCCCATCCTTGGCAATACCTCTTCTCACTTCTTGAAGTACGGTGAACGAAACTCAGGTCTATTGACAAACTCGGGGAAAATGAGTGAGTTGACGAAGCATATTTTCCTTGCTATAATGCTTTTCGCAAGTGCCGGGTTGGTGGAATAGGCAGACACGCTATCTTGAGGGGGTAGTGGGTATTCACCCGTGCGAGTTCAAATCTCGCACCCGGCACCATGCAATTCGAAGTATTACCCGCGATTGAACCGGTACAGAGATATCTTCCCCATGAGAAGTTGGTCACACCGTAAACATCACCTTACACCCCTCTCCTCTCAGGGCGACGTGAAAGGCTTCTTCGTACTGCTCGAGAGAAAAACGATGGGTAATGACCGGGCGAATATCAATCTCCCGATGGAGCAAAATTGTCTCCGTCTTTTCCCAAGTATCCCAAATTCTTCTTCCGAAGAAACCGTAAATTTCCGCCTCCTTCAACACAATGTTTTGCGAAACAGGTAATTCAAGAGGCGCAGAAGTTTGGCCCAACACCATAACCTTCCCACCCACCCGGAGATATTGAAAGGCCTCTTGCAAGACGGAAGCCTGCCCTGAGGCTTCAACGATGACACCTGCACCACCACCAAAGGGTTGTGCCTCTCTACGCACCACCTCGACCAGGTTCTCCCGCTCGGGGTTGACCACCCGATGCGCTCCCATGATCGAAGCAAGGGCGAGACGTTTCTCGTTGGGATCAACGGCGATAATCCAACACGCCTCAAAAAGACGAGCAAAGGCAATTGCGAACTGACCTATGGGACCACATCCTAAAACGACTACCAAGTCCCCCGCCACTTCTCCCCGCTCTATGGCCCGATAGGGAATACCCATGGGTTCTAACATACATCCTTCTTCAAAAGAGAGCTCTTGAGGAAGTTTCCGCGCCGAAACGGCGGGAATGATCGCATATTCAGCAAAGCAACCATCTTGCGTGTGTCCGAAGAGCCCCATACGCTCACAAGTGTGCGCCCTCTCATGGCGACACTGGAAGCAAGAACCACAGGGAATGTGGGTTTCGGAAGCGACCTTATCCCCGATCGCGAAATTTTCCACTCCTTCTCCCACTTCTACCACTTCTCCACAACACTCGTGTCCGGGGACGAAAGGCAACCGCGGGATGATCGACCGTGCGAAAGCATCCCACTTATAGATTTTGAGGTCCGAACCACAGATAGCTGCCGCTCGGATCCGGACCAAAAGTTCTCCTCTCTGAGGAGCAGGGAGAGGGAGGTCCATAAGTGCCAATCCTTCTTGTGGTGTTACCTTTACTAAGGCTTTCATGGGATACCTTAATCATAATCTTGACAGAAACCGATGAAATTTTCCCACAGGAGGGGTAAATCTTCCCCCTCGGTTTCTACCGTTTTATCATCCAGTCGGCGTATCCCCGCTAAAGCGGTCATTTTCTCCGCCTTCTCATGAGCGAAAAACTCTACGCGAATACGATAGGGAGGTTGGAGAGTGAAAGGTCTACGCATAGAACGATGTGCGACCGCTTCGAAAGCTTTCCGACGCAACTCGTCTTTGACTAAGGCAAGAGGGAAACACAGAGCGCTGTGTTCATTAATCGCTTCCTTCACCACCACGGTCGTTACCTCTCCTAAGAGATTTTTGGTTTCCTCTACTCCTTTGGAGTCACCGCTTAAGAAAATGATCGGTACACCGTAAAAGCCAGCGATTGCTGCTTCCATCCCAATCTCACCCACGAGGAGATCATTGAGGAAAAGCTTCTTGATCGAGTGATCGTAGGTATGGGTGAGAAGCCCTCCCAGGGTTTCCATCATAGAGTGGAACCCTACCATCATGAGTCCTTCCACTTCCTGGTAGACAGCACGGAAAAAGGGGTAGATTTTGCGAGGTTTTCCCATGATCGGCCGGGCAAAGTTGGGTAAACGGTCCAAAAAGAGATTCAGTCCATAGTAGTGCATGTCGAAAATGTACACGAGTTCTGCCCCCGCTTCCCGTGCTCCCGCAAGAACACTCTCTACTTCCTCGGCAAGATACTCTCGTACCTCCCGGTAAAGGGTACTACCAGGTTTTGCCTGTTCACTATTACTCACCACTCCCGAAACACCTTCTAAATCCACAAGGAGAAGAAATTTCATGGAGAGCCACCTCGTTTCTCGTCTTCTCCACTATTGTACCCCAAAAAGATGAGCCATAACCTTTTCCCAAAGGAAAGAAGAAGTTTTTTCTCGCTCTGGAGAGGAGAAGGAAAGAAAGAGAGGTCTTTTTGGGTTTGAGAGAAAACGAGGTGGTGGATGAGTATGAACTCGTATCGGTCCTGCTCCAGGATCCTTCCTGGGGAGTATCAAGGTAGGTTTTCCCTATGAAAGGTAAGCAGTTGATAGTCATAGGGGTTGCGATATTTTCCTTGGGTTTCTCTGTTCCTTCCCTCCTCGCCCATCAACCTTTCTTCGAAGAACAAGATATCTCCCCAAAAGCACCATGGCTCATAGAAAACCCCCATATCGCTACTGCTTTCTATGGGACGTTGGAATTCCCGGGAGATGTCGATGCATTCGTTTTCTCTTTCCCCGCACAGGGAGAAGTGCTCTTCTCCATCCTCATCCCCCAGATTCAGGGACACGAGGATTTTACTCCTCTCATGGTGCTCCTTGGGCCGGGACTCCCTGCAAAGAGAAGAGATTTACCTCCTTACCTCCCCCTTGTAGAGGGAGAAGGGATACTCCTCTTTACTCCTCCGGAAGAGACCCCTTCCCCCTTTTACGAGTCTTGGAGCCGAACTTCTTATTGGCGGCGTCAAAGGATCCGCGTTACCCTTCCTACTTCGGGGACCTACCGCTTAGTAATCTGGCATCCTCAAGGACGAGTGGGGCGTTACCTCCTTGCCTATGGAGAGCGGGAAATCCCCGGAGGAGACCCGCAGTTTTGCTCCAAAATTAAGCGCTTCTTCACTCCACCCGAGACTTCCTCACCCAATTTGCAGGTGATTCTCTTCTGGTCACTCGTTGGTTTCTTCTCTGGTTCTTGTCCCTTCGCGGTATGGCTGGGACGTCTCTTGGCCCGGATAGACATTCGCCGTTACGGTGACGGTAATCCCGGTGCAGCCAATGCTTGGCGTGCAGGGGGATGGCGAGTGGGTTTTCCCTCCCTCCTTTCTGATTATCTGAAAGCAGCTATACCGGCCTACCTCGCCTCTCGAAGCATCGAGACGAGCGAGTGGGGGATAATTCCGGCGGCTTTGGCGCCGGTGATAGGTCATGTTTTTTCCCCACTCCTCCGCTGGCGGGGCGGCAAAGGTATTGCCTCGAGTTTCGGAATTTGGACCGCCCTTACTCTGTGGTTCGGCCCGGTGATCCTCGGGAGTTCATTGAGCATCGCTCTCCTCGTGAATACTACCGATGCCTGGTCGGCAATTTTGGGTTTTGCGATTCTCTTCTTGGCCCTCCTTCATTCTGGTGCTCCTTTGCCTCTCTTCCTCGTGTGGGGAGGAAATGTTACCCTTATCCTTGCTAAACACTACCAGGAACTCCGTACCCCTCCGCGTCTCCGTCCTTTCTACTCTCGCAAAGGAGGGAGCTCCCGATGAAAGAGTTTTTCCTCGCCCATCAAGTGAGTCTCAACGTATTCCTGGGAATTCTCCTCCTCATCGCCATCACCAATTCCCTCTCCTTACGGCGATTACGGGATCAGACTCCGCTCCCCGAGATTCCCTTGGTATCTATCCTCCTCCCGATGCGGAACGAAGCAAGAAATATTGTTTCAGTAGTCCATTCTCTCCTCAATCAGGACTACCCACATTTCGAAATTCTCGTGCTCGACGACCATTCGACCGATGGAAGCAGAGAAAAACTCAAAGCCCTGGCCGCTTCTTATCCCCACCTACGCCTCCTGCGAGGAAAACCCCTCCCTGGGGGATGGATAGGAAAACACTGGGCGTGCCATCAATTGGCACAGCAAGCTCAAGGCGAGCTTTTCCTCTTTACCGATGCTGACACTCTTCACCAACCTTCTGCTCTGCGGGTAGCAGTAGCAGAACTCCTCACAAGAAAACTCGACCTCCTCACCGCTTTCGTAAAGGAAGAAATTTCCAGCTGGCGAGAAGGTATTATTGTCACTTCGGCCTTTTGGTGCCTTTTCTCTTTCTTCTCCATTCCTTTAGCGCAGAGTCCCCGTGTTCCTTTCTTTGCTCTTGCTCACGGTCAGTTCCTCCTTTTACGTCGCAGTGCCTACGAGAAAATTGGAGGACACAGGGCGATTGCCAGCGAACCGGTGGACGATATAGCCATCGCCAGGCGAGCAAAGAGAGCTCGTTTGCGCTTGGGGATCGTAGACGCAGGAGCCTATGTGTCCTGTCGGATGTACCTGAACTTCCGAGAGGCAATGGAAGAATTCACCAAAAATCTCTTCGCGGTGTTCGACTACCGTCTCCTCCCCTACTTCCTCGTATGGGTATGGATGGGATTTTTGGTCGGGGAACCAATTGTTATTTTAGTGACACGGATCACTTCCTTTTCCCTCTTTCCCTCGGATCGGCTCGCCCTTTGGGCGGTGGGAGAGATGCTCCTCCTCTGGTTTTTGGGAATGGCACGCCTCCGTTTTCCCTGGTACTTCGCCATTCTCTACCCTCTCAACTTGAGCGTCTTCTCTTACGTGGCTTTTCGATCCCTCATTTTCACCATCACCGGACGTTCTACTTGGAAAGGTCGCATCCTCCCTCGACCTCGCCTGCGGTGGATATAGAGAAAGAGCAGCACCGAGAGTTAACCATTCGTTGCGATCGAGTTCTTCTGGCCGGAGTAAAGGAGAGATACCTAAACCGGTGAGTAATTCCTCGGCTTCGCTCCTCGAAGCGAGTTTTCGAGCCAAGAGGGTTCCCATTGATTTCCGCGGGGTGGAAAAGAAAAAGCGCCCCCACTGCATGAGCGTCACATACTGCTCTTGCCCGATGCGGTCCTCTCGAGGTATGAGACGGACGAGAAGAGACACAACCCGTGGTGGAGGAGTAAAAGACCAGGAGGGAATTACAAAGAGCTTTTCCACCCGAAAGAGGAGATGAACCGCTAAGGCGAGTAAACTCCCCCGTCCTTGGGGAGGGAAACGGTACATTTTCTCCCCGAATTCCCTTTGTACTAAGAGAACGAGCGTCTGCCACGGGACATTGCTTCCCACGAGATGGAAGAGGAGAGGGGTAGAGATAGCATAGGGAATGCTGGAAACACATTTCACCCGCATGGAGCGATAAGGACGAAGGAATTCTTCGAGCTTCACGCGGAGAAAATCTTCGCACACCAGAGAAACATTGGCATAATCTGCCAATTTCTTTCGTGCTTCCTTGTAGAGAAATGGGTCAATCTCGAAGCCTATGACCTGACCTGCCCTCAGCGCCAAACACCGAGTCAACGCTCCCCTTCCCACACCGACTTCAATAACTAAGTCTTCCTCGGAGAGGAACGCACTCTGGACAATGCGTTCGACGAGGTTGGCATCGTGCAAAAAATGCTGGCCGAATTTCCTGCGCACTACTTTGTAGGATCGGAAACGTTCTCTGCGGAGTGAAGGTGATCCGGAAAGAAATAGTCACAGCGATCTACCGGTTGAGTCCGTTCTTTCTTCTCCCCTAAAAGACAACGGTAAATACCCTGCTTCTTCAATTCAGGATCGCAGTGACGACAAACCTGACACAACCCCTCAGGATTGTACAAACGAATTCCCCCTTTTATAACCACTCAATTTCATGAATCTCCACGTTGATCCGGTGCAAAAGAAGCCCTAACTCTTCTTGTATCGCTTTTCGAACTCTCCTTTGTACTTCACGAGCTACCTCTACAAAGCAAGAGTCGCCGGCAAGCTTCAAAGTCAAAAAGAGGATGACGCCTTTTTCCTCCAAGGCAATCCGATCCTGAGCCTGCTTGAGCTCTCCTCCCACCATAACCCTTGCCTGACGGAGGAGCGCCTCAAAGCTACTTTCTACTCCCGTCACCTGCGAAGCGGCTTTACCGGCGATCTCGGTGAGAGTGGAAACATTGACCCGGATTTGCCCTGCCTGGATATCACTCATCGCCACATCCTCGGAGGTTTTGAAAGACAAAGTGAACCGCCTCGCGCGGATTTTCAAAATGAGGGAAAAAATCTTCGCGACCAGAGTTGTCTTGAATGCGCCAAGTCGCTAATCCAGCAAGAATTTTGCCTGCCCGCAGGGCAAAGGCAATTTCACTGAGAGTGCCTGCTTGCCCTCCACAAGCTACTAAAGCAGAGGCAGTATGAACGATAATCAGGTTCCTGGCCTCTCCGAGGCCAGTAGCAACGGCGATATCTACAAAGGGATTGGCATCAACCACGGAAAAACCGGGGAGAATCCCCACCGTTACCCCATTTGCATCCTTTGCTCCCCGACAAGCCGCTTCCATCACCCCTCCCAAGCCTCCACAGACGAGAACCGCACCCCGTCGGGCGATCTCCTTTCCCACTTCGTAGGCCATTTGGTAGAGCTTTTCGTCACAGCTACTCTGTCCGATAACACCGATATAGCACTTACTTTTCATAACCTAAGTACTTCTTCAAATCTTCTGGTTTCAATTTTTCCAGGAACTGCCCAAATTCTTCAATTTCTTTATCATCGATTTCTCCCATCGCCACCGTAGTAGAACTGCGGATTTCTTCCGAAATATATATGGGTGCGCCCATGCGCAAAGAAAGGGCAATTCCATCGCTGGGACGAGCATCAACAGTCACTTGTTTTTCGCCCATCTTGAGGTGAAGGAGCGCATAGAAGGTATTGTCAACAATTTTGGTAATAACCACCCTCTCCAGCTCCCCCCCCATGTTCCGAATAACCGAAGCCATGAGATCATGAGTCAAGGGACGAGGTGTCTGCACTCCCTGTAAACCCAAGAGGATTGACTGAGCTTCAAAGATACCAATCCAAATGGGGAGACTCCTCTTCTCTTCTTCGTCGACCAGAACTACCACTGCCATGGCGTTCTTCTGATCGAACATTAATCCTTGAACCTTCATTTTCGTCATGGATTTTCTCAATCCCTCTTTTCCGGCAAAACCGCCTGTACCCACTTATATTGTATAACCCCAAGAGTCCTATCGCAATTCCTGGCCGTCAATTTTACTCGGTTCTCTTCCAAACACTCTCTCCCAATTCAGAATGATTTGTTCCTGCACGGTAGCAATTCCCACCCCCCACAGTTCGGCCAACAATCGGGCAACTCCCAGGAGGAAAGCCGGCTCGTTTCTTTTGCCTCTTCTTTCCTGAGGAGATAAATAGGGAGCATCGGTTTCAATGAACACCTGCTCCCGAGGTGCACAAGCGATCACCTCCCGCAAGAGCTGAGCCTTAGGGTAGGTCAAAATACCGTTGACCGAGAGATAAAAACCCCGCCTCACCAATTTTTGGAGGAGGAGATGATCCCCGGAAAAACAGTGCCAGATTACCGGGGTCTGCACTGCTTCCTCATCTAAGATACGCAATACCTCACTCTCTGCCTGACGCGAATGTACAAGAAGAGGAAGACCGTAGCGCTCGGCGAGTGCTATCTGCGCACGAAAAACCTCCCTCTGCTCAACCACATAAGTCCTGTCCCAATAGTAATCAAGACCCACTTCTCCGATCGCCACCACCTTTTCCTCCTTCAGTAAGAGCTCTAAGGGGGCGAGATCCTTGATCCTCCCTCTTACCTCTTGCGGATGGATCCCCAAAGCCGCATACACCGAAGCGTAATTTTTGGCAATCTCCAGGGTCTTTAAGGAAGACTGATAAGAAACGCCGGCGCTGAGAATCCAGCTCACACCGGCGCAAGAAGCCCGTTCTAAAACGAGAGAGAGATCGTTTTGAAAAGCCAGATCATCGAGATGAGCGTGAATATCAATCCAAAAGCTCATCTCACCTTGCTTCCCGGCGCAATATCTCGATCCACCGTGAGTAAGCTGACCTTTCCCTGCCCGTCGTCTGCGGCAAGAAGCATTCCTTCGGATTTGACTCCTCGAATCACCGCCGGTTCCAGATTGGTGAGAACGACCACCTTTTTCCCCAGCATTTCCTCCGGGCGATAGTAAGGAGCCAAACCGGCGACCAAGGTTCGCTCTTCCTCTCCTAAATTCACGCGGAGAACCAAAAGAGCCTTGGTCCCCTCTAATCTTTCTACCTGCATGATTTCCCCGACTCGTAACTCAATTTTCTGAAATTCGGCCAAGTTAATTTCTGAGGAACTCAATCGTCTCACTCCTCTCTACTCTAAGCGTGGAAAGAGGGGCTCAGGCTCACGAACCCGGTAACATTCTGGCCCTCCACCCCATCTCCAGTCTTTTTCTTGCACCGGCTTACACCCATCCTCCATACCTAAAAGTTTCCACAGCTTCACAACCGTAGAGGGCATAAAGGGATAGAGGAAAAGACCCACCATCCGACTACAATCAACCAAGCGATATAAGACTTGCTTTAATTCTCTCTCTCGCCCCTCCTTTGCCATCCTCCAAGGGGCTTGGCGATCGATGTAGCGATTGCCAAAATGCACCAAACGCCACACGCTCTCTAAGGCTTGGGCAAAGGCAAACTGCTCCATAGCCAAGAAAAATTTCTCCTTCACATCCTCGAGCAAACTCTCCCATTCCGGATCGCGGTAATCCCCCGGCTTCTCAATCACCCCATGGCAGTATTTCCAAACCATGTTGAGGGTACGGTGAATCATGTTGCCAAAGTTATCCGATAAATCGGCATTAGAACGCTCTCGCAAGGCTCGCTCCGAAAAGTCACCGTCTAAGCCGAAACTCACCTCTCGCATCAAGAAGTAGCGGAACCGATCCACACCGTAACGGCGAATCATCTCATAAGGATCAACCACATTGCCCCGCGACTTGGACATCTTCTCTCCCTCCACGGTCCACCATCCATGGGCAAAAACCCTCTGTGGGAGAGGTAACCCTGCTCCAAGGAGCATTCCCGGCCAGAGTACGGCATGGAAACGCAGGATATCCTTTCCTACCAAGTGGTAAGCATGAGGCCAAAAGATCTCGAACTTTTCTTCGTCCCTACCAAAACCTGCCACGGTAAGGTAATTGACTAAAGCATCAAACCACACGTAAAAAGTATGGTGGGGATCATCGGGAAGGGGAATGCCCCAACGCAAATCGGTGCGCGAAATACTCTGGTCGCGAAGACCACCTTGGATAAAACTATAAATCTCGTTATAGCGGCTCTCCGGCATGACGCACTCAGGATTCTCGCGGAGATACTGGAGGAGGGGTTCGGCAAAACGCGAGAGGGCAAAGAAGTAACTCTCCTCCTTGAGCCACTCTAAGGGTCGACCACAATCAGGACACACGAGTCTTTGGTCGAGTTGGCTTTCGGGCCAAAAAGTTTCACAGGGAATACAATACCACCCCTCGTATTCCCCTTTGTAGATATATCCCTTCTCTTTGAGGAGGCGATAGAAATCTTGTACCACTTGAACATGGACGGGGTCGGTGGTGCGGATGAATACATCGTAGGCGATGTCCATCACTTTCCAAAGCTCTTGAAAACGTACCACTACCCGATCGACCAATTCTTGCGGAGAGAGTCCAGCCTCTGAAGCCGCTTTTTCGATTTTCTGCCCATGTTCATCGGTCCCGGTAGAAAAGAGAACCTTTTCCCCCTGGAGACGATGGAAACGGGCTAAGATATCGGCAGCACAAGTGGTGTATGCATGACCAATGTGGGGCACATCATTCACGTAATAAATTGGTGTAGTAATATAAAAGCTCTTTGCCATAATTTACCTCCTCATTTTTCATTATCACATAAAATCGTTTCGCGCGGAAACATTACACAGCAATTTCTTTCGGAGAAGGGGAATGAGCTCCCTTCCGATAACCTTCCCAAACATCACGATTCCATCGACACCCTGGATCGGCAGCTAAGTAATCCCCGCTATAAGCATAGGCTCTGGCTCGACAACCCCCACAAACCTCACGATATGCACATATCCCACAGTGAGGCTTATACTTCTCTCGCTTCCGTAACTCTTGCATGACCACCGAGTTGTGCCAAATCGATCCTAAGCCGTCCCTGAGAATGTGCCCCACCGGAATGGGGAGAAAGACGCAAGGAGTTACCGTTCCATCTGGCTGCAGAGCACAATACGCTCGTCCCGCACCACATCCCCCTATGTACTGAGCGGCAACCCCTGCCAAGGTTCCTTCTGCAAGAGAATAGTGCCCGGTGATCACCACACTTTGGGGGTTTTTCTCCATACATTTTCGGCCGAACTGGGGACTGGTGCTGAAGACGGTTATCCTCTTCTCCAAAAGACACTGGTAGAGTACTTCGAGCATGACTTCCCGTTCCTCGGGGGAAAGATCGCTTTCTCCTATATCCTTTCCCCTTCCGGTAGGAATGAAATTGAAAGCGTAGAAACGATGGGCTCCCAGGGCACAAGCCAATCGATAGAGATCAGCTAAATCATGCAGATTCTCTCGAGTAATGGTGGGAGCGATACCGACCAAAAGCCCCACCTCAATGGCGTTTTCGATACCCTGTACCGTCTTTTTCCACAAATCTGGAATCCCCCGAAACCGGTCATGATACTCGGGAAAAGAACTATCTAAACTCACCTCTACATAACTTACTCCGCTCTCTTTGAGCCGCTTACACATATCCCGACTCAGCAGCACCCCATTGGTAGCTACGGAGAGGTAAATCTCCCGCGAGGCTGCTTTTTGCGCGACGGGGAAAAAATCGGGATCGACCAAAGGCTCTCCTCCCGCAAAGGCTAACACCGGCACAAAATTCCACTCCAGCTCTTCGATAACCGCAAGACGCTCTCTGAGGGTGAGTTGCGGCGAGAGCTTGCCGGCATCTTGGTAACAGTGACGGCATTTGAGATTGCAAAGATTGGTAAAATTCCACACCACTAAGAGTGGTGCAGAAAAAACCTGCGGTTTGGTAACACCGAATTCGGCCACACTTTTTGCTAAATTGACCACCACCCGGCGCATATTCCGTGAACTAAAGACTTCCTTGACCAGGTATTCTCTCCGCCAGCGAAAAACTAAACGCAAAAGCTCGATCAGGACAAAGATAGGGAAAAAAGACATACGCTCAAAAAGAGATAAGCCTTCTCTCTTCCGACCGTAATACGCAAGCACCCACTCTAACCTCACCTCTCCTCTTTCCCCAAGCGGAGCGGTAACCCAACGCAAGAGGCCTCGAACCACCCAAAGATTCAAATACCACCTCACCCTTTCAGGATTGAGCAAAAGGCGTTGCATCGCTTCCACCCCCTCTTTTTTATTTTACACCGCAAGCGGGCAAAAAGAGCACTCGTATCCCAAAAACCGGGTATAATAAAAGGGGGGTAAAAGGAGTGAACATCTACGAAAGTGTCAACACCTTCGATCGGTTATATCGTAAGGCCTTTTGGAAACGATTGACCGGTGCTCTCAAACACCATCGTCACCGGCTCTTGCCTCTCCGGGTATTCCGAGAATTGGTGAGTACCAAAGAAGAGGTGTACCGGGGCATTCAAGCAGTACCGGTAGCGAAAATCGTGGGTACAGAAAACCGTTTCTACGACTTCGATCGTGAGTTCCTTCCCTTACGTCGCCAAGACCGTTACCGCTGGGCGCGTATCCACAATTTGTATCGCGACCAATCTCTGCCTCCGGTATCGCTCATTAAAATCGGTGATTTCTATTTCGTCCGTGATGGACACCACCGTATCTCGGTGGCCAAAGCAGAAAAAGTGGAGTACATCGATGCCGAAGTGGTGGAAATTCCGCTTCCCTCAATGTCAGGCAATTTTCGTTCTCCGGAGGAGTTCTTTCACCACCTCGAGGAACAAATATTCCGGGAAAAAACCAGACTCAAGGATATTCAAGTGACCATCCTGGGGGGATACTTCGAACTCCTCTATCTCATTTCCTGTTTCCAGTGCTCCGATTGCTCGAAGAAGAGAGAGGCAATCGGGAATCCCGCTTGCCTTCCCTGGCAGGAAGCGGTCGAGAAATGGTATACTCATTGCTACCAACCGGCGATCGAAGTGATTGAGAAGAGTAAGATTGTTTCCAGATTCAAAAATCGTACTCCTACCGACTTGTACCTTTGGACGCTCTATAATCTTGACCTCTTGCGTAAAGCTTCCTGTTTTGTGCCTTCTCATCCTCCCACGGCTATAGCGAAAAAACCTTCTTCCCTCTATCGCCTCGAAGAGGAAAACCGGTGAGACCCGACCCTTGCACGGCATTCCTCCACGACTTTTCCCTCCCGCAAGGAAGAGATTGAAAAGCTGTATGCTATAATGTTTGTAATCTCAAAAAGAAAGGAGGATGCTTCTCTTTTCACCGTTTTTACTTTCTCAAAAATTCCCCACTGAGAAAAGGAGGGTAAAAAGATGAGAAAGGCGTTCTTTCTCTGCGGAGTTATCGTTTTAGGGATCGTGTTCCTTGCACCTTCCGTTTTCTCTCAAACCTCCAAGTATGGAGGAACACTCATCTTTGGGAGCGCCGGCGATGCATCTCGATTGGACCCTGCCGATGTCACCGATGGTATTTCCATCACTCGTACCGACGCTATGTTTGAAGGTCTGGTCCGCTACAAACAAGGGAGCACCGAAATCGAGCCCTGCCTTGCCGAATCCTGGAAAGTGGGAGAGGACGGCCTCACCTTTACTTTCCACCTGCGTAAAGGAGTAAAATTCCATGATGGAACCGAGATGAATGCCGATGCAGTCGTCTATTCTTTTAAGCGTCAATTCGACCCCAACCACCCCTTCTACCAATACGGAGAATGGGCTTACTGGAAATGGATGTTCAACTATGTGAAAGACGTAGAAAAATTGGATGATTATACGGTCAAAATCACCCTTTCCCAGCCCAACGCTTCTTTCTTGACCAGTCTTGCCATGTTCACGGTAGCGGTGGTGAGCCCCACGGCATGTGAAAAGTACGGAGCAGACTTTTTCAAAAACCCAGTAGGGACCGGGGCCTTCCGGTTTGTGGAATGGGTGAAAGACGACCATCTGACCGTGGAAGCCTTTCCCGACTACTGGGGAGGGAGGCCTTACTTAGACCGTATTATCTTCCGCGTCATCCCCGACCCTTCGGTACGGCTCTTAGAGCTTGAAAAAGGAGCCATCGATTGTATGGAATACCCCAACCCCGACGACCTGGAACGCATCAAGAACAATCCCGACTTAGTGCTCCTTGAGACCGCCGGTATTAACGTGGGGTATTTGGCCATGAACATGGGTGAGGATACTCCCGGTTTCGAGAAGCCTTTCGGAGACGTTCGCGTCCGGCGAGCTATCAACTACGCTATCAACAAAAAGGACATTTTAGAATACTTGTACAAAGGGACTGCCGTGGTGGCCAAAAACCCCATTCCACCCAGTATGTGGGGACATAACGACGCCATTGAAGACTACGAATACGATCCCGAAAAAGCTCGTGAACTCCTCAAAGAAGCAGGATATCCCAATGGCTTTGAAACCACCCTTTACGTCATGCCGGTATCTCGACCCTACATGTTCGATCCCCCCAAAATCGCCGAAGCCATTCAAGCCGACCTCGAAGCGGTAGGCATTAAAGCCAAAATCTACACCGTAGAATGGGGTACCTACCTCCAAGAGACCGAAGCCGGAAAACACCCCATGTGTCTTTTGGGTTGGATCGGGGATAACGGTGACCCGGACAATTTCTTGTACGTTCTCTTGGATAAAGACAACGCCATCGTGGGAAGCGCTGGAAATGTTGCCTTCTACCGCAATGACGAACTCCACGATATTCTCATCAAAGCGCAACAAATCTACGATCAAGAGGAAAGGACCAAACTCTACCTCCAAGCCCAAGAAATCATCCACCGTGATGCTCCTTGGGTTCCTCTCGCCCATGCTAAATTACAGATGGCTTTCAAGAAAAACGTGCAAGGGTTCGCACTCCATCCTTTGGACCGGAAATCCTTTGAGCGGGTGTGGATAGAGTAATGAGGTGAGGGTGAATATGCGTATCCTCGTCGTCTACTACAGCACTTTCGGGAATACCTATAAGATGGCCCAGGAAGTATGCAAGGGGGTGGAAGAAGTCAACGCCGAAGCTCTTCTACGCCGTTGTCCTGAACTCATTCCTGAATCAATCCTCCACTCTCGTCCCGACATGCAAAGAGGTATGGAGTTGCAGCGACACATCCCCACCGTTACCCTCGACGACTTCCGTGAGGCGCAGGGTTACATCTTCGGGACCCCCACCCGCTTCGGAAGTGTTGCAGCTCAACTCAAAAACGTACTCGATCAACTCGGTCCTCTCTGGACAGAACGGGTGATGGAAGGGAAACCAGCCGGGGTCTTCACCTCTACCTCCACCCTCCATGGAGGACAGGAAGCCACCATCTTTTCGGTGCTCCCGGTACTCTTCCACTTGGGTTGCATCGTGGTGGGTGTCCCTTATTCGGTGCAAGAACTCTTCACTACCCAAGGAGGGGGTTCTCCTTACGGCCCGGGACACCTCGCCGGTACTGATAACACCAGGGATCTTGATCTCCACGAAGCTCACATTTGTCGCGCGTTCGGTCGGCGGATCGCCGAATTAGCCTGGAAACTCCTCTCCGGATGAACCGTAACCCCAAGGGTCACCCCTTGGGGTTACGGTTCATTGAGTGGATGGCGGGATCGATCGAGAACCCGGGGAGGGCATGGTCATCCACTCAAAGGGAGGAGAATATTCCTTTTGCTTGTCTTCTCTCAGGACACCCTTGCCATGGGAAAAGAGACTAACCAAGGGGAAAAGCCCAACCTGCTTGAGAGAGAAGAGAATGAATAGAAGATTCACCTTTTTCCTCCCTCAAAGTACGCTCAGTGCGAGGGTCAAAGAAGTGTACCTTCGGCCAAGCGAAAGAGAGGAAAAGCTCTTCTCCAAAGGGATAGGGAAGATCTTTAACCCGCGCTGTGAATTGGTCAAGGTGCACGAGAAACTCTGCTCCCAAGTCTTCTATTCCTTTCACCCGGACGGGGAGAGCAGGATTCCCCTCTCTGGGGAGGTGATGGAGGAAACAGTCCTCAGGACGCACCCCCAAAATGAGAGGAGAGGGAGGGAAATGTTCGAGGACTCTCGTCCAATCTTCGGGAAGGGCAACCAAAAACTGCGCCTCGGAGAAGAAAATGTTTCCTCTTCCATCCCACTGTACGGTGATACAGTTCATGGGGGGGCTCCCTAAGAATTTTGCCACCGTAAGGTTTCGGGGAGCATGGTAGAGTTCCTGCGGGGTACCAACCTGCTCCAGAACTCCTCGCTCTAAGATGGCCATCTTCTCTCCGATGGCCATCGCCTCCACCTGGTCATGGGTGACGTAAACCATGGTAAACCCTAAACGTTCGTGGAGTTCAATGAGTTCACGACGCGCCTGCAACCGCAAGCGGGCATCCAAGTTGGAGAGGGGCTCATCAAGGAGGAGAATAGGTGCTTCCTTCACCAAAGCCCGCGCCAGAGCTACCCTCTGTCGTTGTCCCCCCGAGAGCTCACGGGGACGGCGACGACGTAATTCCTCGATCTCTAACATCCGTAGGACTTTTCCGATCCGCTGTTCTGCTTCTTCACGAGGGACTCCCCTCCGTTTGAGGCCGAAGCGGAGGTTCTCCTCCACCGTCATGTGGGGGTAGAGAGCGTAATCTTGAAAGACCATGGCAATTTCTCGCTCTCCGGGAGGGAGTTGGTTAACCTTTTGTTCACCGAGGAAGATCTCTCCTGAGGTCGGTTCTTCCAAACCGGCGATCAAACGCAGGGTAGTGGTCTTTCCTGAGCCAGAATGTCCAAGGAGCACAAAACGAGTCCCCGGTTCGATTTCTAAATCCAACCCCTGGAGGGCAACATAGGTGGCATACCTTTTCATTACCTTCACAAAACGGATCCCCAGTGCACTCATTTCCCTCACCCCTTGATTCCCGACTTGAGATAGGTCTCAATGATGAAACGCTGAGTAAAGAGGTAAAGCACCATAAGCGGCAGACTCACTAATGTGGAAGCAGCCATCATCGCTCCCCAGGCAGTTCCCCCTTCCTCACTCACGTACATGCGCAGGAAAAGGGGCAGGGTATACTTGGCTTTATCGCTCACCACAAGGAGAGGCCAGTAGTATTCGTTCCATGCATTTACAAAAAAGGTGATACACAGTGCCGCCAGGGCGGGTTTCAGAAGGGGGAGGATCACTCGGAAGAGAATCTCGAAATGTCCAGCCCGATCCACGAGAGCAGCCTCAACGAGAGAGCGGGGGATAGTTTTCATTCCTTGACGCAAGAGGAAAACTCCTAAGGCATTGGCCGCCTGGGGAATTGCTATTCCCCACGGGGTATTGACCCAGTCGAGTTCACTCACTAAGAGATAGTTAGGAATCATCCGCACATGGAAAGGAACAAATAGACTCAGGAGGAAAAGGTAGAAGAGGAAATCTCTCCCCATGAAACGAAAAAAGCTGAACCCGTAGGCGGCAAAGATACTCACCACAAAGAGAATTCCGGTCACTAAAGAGGCTGCCTTGAGGGTGTTGAGGAAGTAGAGGATTAAGGGACTCCGCTCCATAACCAGAGCATAGTTCTCCACGGTGGGTCGGTGAGGCAGAGGATTCACCGAACCGGTAAAAATTTCCTTGGCGGTCTTAAATGAAACTCCTACCATCCAGGTCAAAGGGAGGAGGGAAAAGATAAGAAGAGAGAGAAGTATCGCATGAATGAAGAAGAGTTTAGCTCTCATAGTAGACCCTCCGCTCGACCAAAAAAGCCTGGACCACGATGAAGCCGGAAAAGAAAAGGAGGGTCAACACTGCTACTGCCGCTGCCTTGCCACTTTGGAAGAACTGAAAACCATACTGATAGATGAGGAAAATGAGATTACTGCTCGCGTAGTTCGGCCCTCCTCCGGTGAGCATGTGAATAGGAACAAAGAGGTATTGCGCCCCTACTACCACTGCCGTAGCAAGAACGAACACGGCGTTGGCTGAGGTCAAGGGACAGTAAATCCAGAAGAAGAGGTCCCATCCCGAAGCACGGTCAAGGAGAGCGGCCTCTTCGATTTGTGCGGGTACCGACAGAAACCCTGCCAAAGAAACGATAAAGTTGTAACCGAAGAGCTTGAGTGCAGTCACGATGGTCAAAGCTACGACCACTAAGCGTCGGTCGGTAAGCCAAAAGAGACGCCTCAAGCCTAAAGAGGTGAACACCCGATCCAGAGGTCCTACCAAGGGGTTGTAGAGCCAGAGAAAGATCACGGAGAGCACCGCCAAAGAGAGAATACTGGGAAAAAAGAGTAACGATTTATAAACCCCTTGCCAGCGTCGTGCCACCCTGGTCACCAGGAAAGCACTCCCATAAGGGGCGACGAAAATCGCTCCCACAAAGAGGAGGGAGTAGAGGAGGGTATTCCACAGAGAGAGACGAAACTCTTCGCTCCGGAACACCTCTCCGTAGTTCTTCCATCCTACTCTGGTAATCTCCGGAGAAATGAGATTCCAATCCAGGGTACTCAGAAACACCGAGTGGGCCACGGCACCGAAAGCAAACACTCCCAGCAGGAAACCTGCTGGGAGGATGAAAAAGACAAAGGCGTACTTCCGAAGCACCGTTTCGCCTCCTCTATGGGAGAAGAGCGTTAATTTTAGCCGCGGCTTCCTTGAGTGCCTCCCGAGGAGCCTTTTGCCCGGTGAGGATGGCACTCCGCACGTCAAGGAGAATTTGTTCAATTTGAGTCGCATTCTTTCCAGGGAAGTTCACCCAGGGAACGACATCGTTGAGTTGCTTCAAGGCTACCCGCATCATGGGATTGGCATCTAAGAAGGGCTTGAGGTAATTGGGATCTTCCGCTACATCCAAGCGAATAGGCACGTACCCGGTTCCCTTTGTCCAGATGGTCATTGCTTCCGGAGAGAGGAGATACTTGATGAAACGCCATGCTGCTTCTTGTTCTTTTTTCTTTTGGGCGGTGATCATGAGCACATTCCCTCCTCCCGGAACCCGCCGCGGTTTCCCTTCGAAGAGAGGGAAAGGTGCCGCTTGCACGGTGAAGTTGGCATTCGATTCCACGTAGTTCCGACGGGCAATGGTGGTAATAGCCATCCCTACTTTCCCACCCACAAAGGCGTTCATACCCTGATCCCAAGGAGCATGGAGGGCGGTCTGATCCTTGAGTGCCATATCGGCATAGAGTTCAAAAGCTTCGATCGCTTCCTCACTATCTAAACCGGTGACCCATTTCCCACCATCTTTCTTGAGGAGCTCGGCACCGTTCGATTCGATGAGTGCTTGTTGCCCCCAGAAGTCTCCCGGTTCCTGGAGGTACAAACCGTAGTTTCCAGTTTTCTCTTTAATTTGGCGGGCTACTTCCCGTAATTCTTTCCAAGTTTTGGGAGGATTTTGAGGATCGAGACCTGCTTCTTTGAACATGTCCACGTTGTAGTAGAGAACCGGATTACTCAACGACCAAATCATAGCTACCAATTTCCCCTCACGGCGGCCAATGTTGAGAACTCCTTCGGGAATCTTAGCTACAATTGCTTGCCCTTCCGAGTCATTTTTCAAGAACTCTTCTATGGGTACATGGGGGAAGTTGGTCGCACCGTACTCTACCCAGTTATTGCCCAGCTGGGTGATAGCAGGAGGGTTCTTAGCGGCGATGGCGGCTTGCAAGTTCTGGGTGAGCCCCAAGTACATGTTGGGATTGAACTTTTCCACTACTCGGATATCGGGGTTCTGGGCATTGAAGCGCTCGACAAGTTCATTAATGGCCGGACCACCAAAGGTCTCCGCATGTACATGCCAAAACTCGATCGTCACGGGTTCCTGGGAGAATAGTAAACTCCATCCCCCGAGGACAATGTTCACCAACATCGCGAGGGCGAAGAGAAGTTGCGTTTTTCTCCGATACTCCATATTAGACCTCCTCTTTCTGAGCTTTTAGACCCATTTTCCCCACCACCAGTTAAAGGGGTATAAAATAATTGTGAAAATGTTTTAATAGAGTAAATGTTGTGCAAAAATCTTCCTGGGTTAGGGCTCATCGACTTTCCTCAAAAACTGAGATCTTCCTTTTCCGACGATCTCTAATTAATGTTAGAAGCACAATCCCTGAGAATACCCTCAACGATTCTTGAGAAAAGTTATCCGCGGAAGAGAATTAATCATGCAGTCCAAGGTTTTCGTCTGGGGGGATTTCTTGGGAAGCACTCCCTTTCCTCCAAGGAACCTTGGAGTGGAAAAAAATCCCCCGGAAACATATAATATCTCCAAGATGAAGAGGTACCTTTTGAAAAGGCTCTTACTCATTTTTCCGGTTCTCTTTGGCGTCTCCGTGGTGGTCTTCTTCTTGGTCCGCTTGGCACCGGGAGATCCGGCCAAGATTTTAGCCGGGGAACACGCTTCCTTAGAGTACATTCAGGCTACTCGCACCAAATGGGGATTGGATCGCCCTCTCTATGTACAATACTTGATCTGGCTCCGTAATGCCCTCTCAGGAGATTTGGGGACTTCCATCGCTACCCATGATCCGGTCCTCAAAGAAATCCTCGGTCGCTTTCCAGCCACTTTTGAGCTCTCCTTAGTGGCTATGGTGATCGCCATCCTCGTGGGGGTAACCGCAGGGATTATCTCCGCAGTGAAGCAGTATTCCATTTTCGATTACCTCTCTATGACCGGGGCACTCTTCGGTATTTCCATGCCGGTCTTCTGGTTGGGGCTCATGCTCATGCTCATCTTTGGGTTGCACCTTAACCTCCTCCCCATTTCTGGTCGCTTGAGTCCTGACGTGACCTTGAGAACCGTAACCGGTCTCTACCTCCTTGATGCTCTCCTCACCTTGAACGGTCGGGCTTTTGTGGACGCCCTCGCCCACTTGATTCTCCCCGGTATTGCCTTAGCCACCATTCCCACCGCCCTCATCGCTCGGATGACCCGCTCCTCAATGCTTGAAATCATCCGCCAGGACTTCATCCGCACCGAGCGGGCCAAGGGTTTACCGGAACGGATGGTGATCTACAAACACGCCTTGCGTAATGCACTCATTCCCATCGTTACCGTGATCGGTATGGAATTCGGACTCCTCTTAGGAGGAGCCATCCTCACCGAGACGGTGTTCGCTTGGCCAGGATTAGGACGATACACGGTGGATGCCGTGTACGCCCGTGATTATCCTGCCATCCAAGGGGCGGTCCTCTTCATTGCTTTCGTATTTGTGATGGTGAACTTGGTGACGGATCTTTTGTATGCAGCCATTAACCCCCGTATCCGGTATAGGTGAGTTCCCGTGTTCGCCCCCAAAGAAGCGCGAGAAACCCTAAGAACCCTTACCAAAAATAGGTCTGCTTTTATTGGTTTTATCATCCTCGTCATCATGATCATGGTAGCCATTTTTCCCCACTATCTTGCTCCCCACGACCCGGTGAAGAGGAATCTTGCCCAACGGTTGCAACCCGGTTTTTGGGCGGGGAAAGAATTCGCTCCTTTCCCTCTGGGAACCGATTATCTCGGTCGATGCATTCTCTCCCGAATCATTTGGGGAACGAGAACTTCTCTCTCGGTGGGATTCATTGCCGTGGCCATTTCCACCCTTCTCGGTCTCCTCTTAGGGGTCCTCTCAGGGTATTTCGGCGGTTGGCTCGATACCTTACTCATGCGCCTCGTGGACATTATGTTCGCTTTTCCCAGTATCCTCCTCGCCATCACCATTATGGCTGCCTTAGGTCCGGGATTAGAAAAGGCCATGATTGCCATCGGCATCGTCTACACACCCCAGATGGCCCGGGTGGCAAGAAGTGCGGTATTAGTCATCCGGGAAATGGAATATATTGAGGCAGAAAAAGCCTTGGGAGCGAGCCACGCTCGTATTATCTCGCACCACGTTCTCCCCAATATCTTGGCGCCAGTTATTGTTTACGCCACGCTCAACACCGCAGGAGCCATCCTCGACGCGGCGGCATTAGGATTTTTGGGGTTAGGTGCCCTCCCTCCCACTCCAGAGTGGGGAGCCATGCTCTCCGGGAGTAGACAAGCTTTGACCGCCGGGGCATGGTGGGCGGCGACTTTTCCGGGAATTGCCATTATGTGTGCTGTACTGGGATTGAATCTCCTGGGAGACGGAATGCGCGATCTTTTAGATCCTCGTCTGCGGGTATAACATGGGAGAAATGGTTTTGCAAGTGGAACACCTGAAAACTTATTTGCGAACTCCTCGCGGGGTGGTAAAAGCTGTAGATGGGGTGGATTTTGCGATAGAGGAGGGGGAAACTTTGGGGTTAGTGGGAGAATCAGGATGCGGGAAGAGCATGACTGCTCTCTCCATTCTGAAACTCTATCCCAAACCACAAGGACAAATTGTAGCCGGTCACATTTATTTCCACGGAGAAGATTTAGTACCGAAATCAGAGGAAGAAATGTACGGTATAAGAGGGAGCAAAATCTCCATGGTTTTTCAAGAACCGATGACCTCTCTCGATCCTGTCTTTCCCATCGGAGAGGGTATCATAGAAGTGCTGACCTTGCACCAAAAAATGAACCGCCACGAGGCGTATGCGAAAGCGGTGGAACTCTTGCAAAAAGTGAAAATACCCGAACCTGAGAGACGGATGAAATATTATCCCCACCAACTTTCGGGCGGCATGCGTCAACGGGTGATGATCGCCCAAGCTTTAGCCTGTAAACCACGCCTCCTCATCGCCGATGAACCAACTACGGCTTTAGATGTAACCATCCAAGCCCAAATTCTCCATCTCATGGAGGAGCTTAAGAAAGAAATGAAAACCGCGGTACTCTTCATCACCCATGATCTCGGTGTGGTAGCAGAAACGTGTCAGAAAGTGGCGGTGATGTATGCCGGAAAAATCGTCGAAAAGGCACCGGTCAAGGACCTTTTCCTCAAACCCCTCCACCCGTATACCCGGGCGCTTTTTGCTTCCCTCCCTCGTCTTGAGGGGAAAAATCGCCTTGAGCCTATTCCCGGAAATGTACCCGACCTTGTCCATCCCCCTCCAGGGTGTCGTTTCCATCCCCGCTGTCTCTTTCGTCTCCCGCAATGCGACCAAGTGGAGCCAAATCTCGAAATGAGAGAAGGAAAACATTGGATAGCATGTCATCTGTACTCATAGAAGTTCGTAACCTCAGTAAAACCTTTTTCATCGAAGAATGGGGAGAGAAACTCGCCTTAGAAGCAGTGAGCGGGGTGAATTTTTCCATCTTTCGCGGTGAAACTCTGGGATTGGTAGGAGAAACCGGCTGCGGAAAGAGTACCTTGGGACGGTGTATCTTGCGGCTCGTGGAACCAACGGCAGGGGAAATCTTCATGAACGGAGAGAATATTCTCCATTTGTCGGCGAAGGCATTCAAACCGTACCGACGAAAGCTCCAAATCGTCTTCCAAGACCCCTTCTCCTCACTCAACCCACGTAAAACCGCCTATGCCATTTTGGAAGAACCCCTCATCATTCACGGGGAGAAAAACGCCAGACTGCGGCGCGAAAGAGTGAAAGTCATAGCGGAAAAAGTGGGATTAGATGTTCATTCGCTCAAGAATTACCCCCACGAGTTTTCCGGAGGACAAAGACAACGCATTGGTATCGCCCGCGCCCTTATTTTGCATCCTGAGTTCGTGGTGTGTGATGAGCCGGTTTCGGCACTGGATGTTTCCATTCAGGCGCAAATTCTCAACCTCCTTGCCGACCTTCAAGAAACCATGCACCTCACCTATCTCTTCATTTCCCACGACTTAAGCGTCATCCGACACATTTCCACCCGCATCGCGGTCATGTACATGGGTAAAATGGTAGAAATGGCCGAAAAAGAGGAGCTCTTTCACGCTCCCCTCCATCCTTACACGCAAGCACTCCTCTCTGCCATTCCCATTCCTGATCCCACCGTTCCTCGTCAACGCACCCTCTTAGAAGGAGACCTCCCCAGTCCCTTCAAACCGATCTCTGGCTGCCGTTTTCACACCCGTTGCCCCCAACAATCGGCTACTTGCCCGGAAATCCCTCCGGTATGGCAAGAGATTCGTCCCGGTCACTTCGTGGCTTGTCATCTCTACGAAAAATGAAAACCATGCTTTCCAGAAGAATTCTCGCCGTACTGCTTGCGGTCATCGCTCTCGCCACGATCGGTACCTTGGGATACGCCTTTTTAGAGGGTTGGAAAATTTTAGACGCCCTTTACATGACCATCATCACCATTACCACGGTGGGTTTCCAAGAAGTACAGCCTCTTTCCTCTTCCGGGAGAATATTCACCATTTTTTTAATCGGTTCGAGTCTCCTCATCGTAAGTTACGCCGTCTCGTACTTGGCAAGCGCCCTCTCGGGGGGAAAGTGGCAAGAATACTTACGGAGGAGGGAAATGAACATGGAGATTCGTCGTCTCAAAAATCACCATATTATCTGTGGATGTGGAGTGGTAGGAAGAGAAGTGATCGAACACTTCACTAAAGTTCGCGAACCATTTGTGGTGATTGAAAAAGAGGAAGGCAAAATCCGGGAGGCGGAACAGAGTGTTCCCCATTTTCTTTACCTCCTTGGCGATGCCACTCGCGAAGAAATTCTCCGTGAAGCACAAATCGAAAACGCGAAAAGCCTTCTTGCTTTAGTCGGCAGCGACCCTGATAATGTGTACATCGTGGTCACGGCACGGTATCTGAATCCCCATCTTCGGATTGTCGCGCGGGTCATGATTCCCGAATCCATTGAAATCATGAAAAAGGCAGGAGCGCACTACGCTATCTGTCCCCAAAAGATTGGAGGAATACGCTTAGCTGCCGCAGTATTACGACCTCATGTTTCCTCTTTTCTCGATCTCGTGCTCCGCAGTGAAGCATTTGGGCTCTCCATGGAGGAAGTCGAAGTTGCTCCCCACTCTCCCCTGGTGGGTCAAAGCTTAGGAGAACTCAAACTCACTGACAACATGGGGATTTTTGTTATTGCCATAAAACCGAAACACTCACCCATCTTTGAAGTCCATCCGGGAGCACAAAAAGTCCTTCATGCCGAGGACATTCTCATTCTTCTCGGTCCGTTTGACCGAATTGTCGAGTTTCAACGTTCGCTGGCCTATCCCCCTTCTTCTGCAACATGATTTTCTGAACTTCCCGTAAACTCTGTGCCCCTCTCTCTTCAATGCGAGGCAAAAGGAAAAGACAAGCCACCAAACGAAGAACCGAAGAGAGAAGAAAAACAAAAAAGTAGTTAATCTCTGGCCACCCACAAAAGGTATATAACACGGGCACCACCTTCTCTAAGAGATATCCTCCGGTAAGATAGGCCAGGGCGGTACCAAAGACACCTAAGAAGAGATTAAAGGTAGCCACATACAGGGAACGATTTTCCACGGGCGAGAGTTTGAGGAGAAGGTTGTTGGTGGTGAGATCAATTCCCGGCCAAAAAATGCCTGCTAAGGTTTGAATCACGGGAATAACCATGATCCAGTTACGCGGAGTGGTCAAACACCAGATAACGGGTAAAAAAACCGCCACGAAGGTACTCAAAGTAGTGATGGGCTTATTGCCAAAACGATCGGTCATCTTTCCCCAAACGCGGACAAAGAAAACCGTAGCGATGTTGGAAATCACCTGTACATAGAGAGCAATGTCGAAGAAATCCATGTGGAGGTGTTTCAACATATAGAGGTTAAAAAAGGGGGAGGCAACGTTAACGGAAAAATTCCAAAAAACAATAAAGAAGAGAAATTTCACAAAAGGGCGACAACATAATACCTGTTTCAACATGAACAAGGGACTCCCGTTGATACCACCGGTAGTCATGGGCGGGTCATAGGTATGCCAGAAAAACCATAATTCAAAGATTCCGGCTCCCGAAGCCAAGGCAAAAACCCACCCAAAACCCGATACCCCCGGGATGGCGTCTAAAAGTTTTCCCACGATTAAGCCACTTATGAGCGAGGAAGCAGTGGCAATCATGGTACGATGACCGAAGAACCGACCCCGAATCTCCAAGGGAACTAAATCCCCCACCCAGGACATGAAACTGACGTTGAGGAAAGCACCCCCCAAAGAACCCAAGGTCAACAAACTCACTAAAAGGACAAAGAGGAGACTCCGAGAAGGTATCAAGAAGGGAAGGAAAGCGATAAAAAGCCAGGGGAGACGATTGAGGAGACCACTCCACAGGAACATGGCCTTTCTGTGCCTGGTTTTTTCTAGGACTAAAGAGGCCACTATCTGTGCTGTACCCCCTAAAACCGGCATGGCCAACATCACTGCGTAGAGGAGCTCTCCAAAACCGAGCTCTCGAGCTAAACCAGCTAAGGGGAAACCGGTGGTAATATTGAAGAAGATGATTCCAAAGGCGACCGCCCATGCCACAAGTTCCAGACTCCGCTTGAGGGTTGCCCCAAAAACTACTTCTTCTCCCATCTCAAGAGTAAAAAGCACTCTCAGTTTGTCCCATAGTTTGACTATCATAACTCTTTTATATCACAAACCGAAGGGCAAAAAGCACCACGCCATTCCTTTCCAAGAAAAATTTCGCTATAATGGGGTAACGAAAGGATGTGGAAACCATGTCTCTCCACGAAGCT
Organism: uncultured bacterium; assembly: GCA_937139415.1. Taxonomy (GTDB): domain Bacteria; phylum Atribacterota; class Atribacteria; order Atribacterales; family Caldatribacteriaceae; genus CAKZPS01. The sequence goes on along the minus strand of CAKZPS010000023.1, from coordinate 38,653 downwards.
TTGCAGAGTCTTGCCCAGGAACTCAAGGCCCGAGTACAAGAAAAAGGAGGTATGTACGAACTCACCCTAGTCGTCGCAGAGAGAAAGGCCTTTCTCTCCACCCAAAAGTTAGAGTATGTTGCCCGCTTCCGCATCGATGAAGCGCGCAAAACCCTCTCCTTTAGTGAAATGCTCCGCGAATCGGGAAAAGGCTTACCATCCGAAAGCGGCTTTGGTTTTCAAAAGGAGACCTACAAGATCCAAAAAGGGGAAAGGAGTGGAACCATCGAGGAGCAATCGCTGCTCTTCGGGAAAAAATACCAGTACCAGCTCGAATATAGCACCATTCGCAAACGATTCGAAGAAATGGCACAACAAGCCGGGTACCAATTCCAGTATCAAATCTTACCTCTTCGATAGTCACACCCTTTCTCAACGATAAGAAAAGGCGTTCACTTCCTCGAACATGGCGATGATGTTTTCAGGAGGCACTCCCGCCATAATGTTATGCACTTGTTGGAATACGTACCCCCCTCCCGGAGCAAAGACTGCTACGTTGCGTCGGGTGTGTTCGCGCACTTCTTGGGGAGTCCCAAAAGGAAGTACATTCTGGGTGTCACAGCCCCCTCCCCAAAACACAATATCCTTGCCGAAATCTCTTTTCAGCACCTCGGGTTCCATTTCCTTAGCGGCAATCTGCACCGGCTGGACGATGTCTAACCCCGCTTCGATGAGGAGAGGCAAGAGGCGTGTGATACTTCCACAGGTGTGCAGGGCCACCTTAAGATGCGGATACTTTTTCTTCACCGTTTGCCAGAGGAGGGCGTGACGGGGCTGAAAGAACTCACGGTACATGGCCGGAGAAATCTGCGGGCCGGTTTGCATCCCTAAGTCGTCACCGAAACCAATGATATCCACGTAAGGACCGTAGATGTCCAAGAACGCCTCTAAGTTGGCCAGGTGGTGTTCCACCAACCGATCCAAGAAACGATGCATGCGGAGAGGATGCAAAGCAATCTCGGTGAAAAATTGGTCCATGCGAAAGGCAAACTGCGCCGTCTCGAGTAAGTTTCCCCCGAAGGTAGCGTAGATGGCTCGATCGGTTGAAGCACGGAGTTTCCGAGCGTATTCCTTCTGTTCCTCTACCGAGAGAGGAAAGGGAGGCGAACCCAAACGGAACCACGTAATCTGGTTGAGGTAATACCCTAACCGGGTAAATTCCTCATCTGGATTATCGAGGAGAGGGAAATAACACTGTTCAAAGTACAAACATCCCGGACGCTGGACACAAATAGGCTGCCCTTCATCTCCCAAAACCACCCATCCTTCCTCGCTCCGTTTCACCTCGATGAAGGCAGGGATCTTACAAGGAGTCCCGTCAGGGAGTTCCCAATCCTTCCAGTACCAATCCTCCTCTGCAAAGAGGTGTTCTAACCCCACCACATCCCCTTGGACGAAGTCTAAAACATCTATCTCAATGAGGGCTAACTGTTGGATGAAATCGTAGACTAAAATAGGTTTCTCCGCTAAACCCAATTTCTTCCGTAAATCGCGGTACGCCAAAGCCATAATCCCCGAAGAATGGTGTCCACCGAAATCGATGGGAATTTTATCCGGTTTCTCATGAGCCAAAGCTTTTTGCACTCGTTCACGCGAAGTCACGCTTCTCCCCCCTCTACTCCCCGATGATCTTCACTAAGACCCGTTTCCTGCGTTGGCCATCAAACTCTCCATAAAACACTTGTTCCCATGGACCAAGGTCTAACTTCCCAGCAGTAATCGCTATCACCACCTCTCTCCCCATAATGGTCCGCTTGAGATGGGCATCGGCATTATCTTCACCCAGGTTATGCTCATACTGCTCGTAAGGCTTCTCAGGAGCCAATTTCTCCAACCACCGTTCGAAATCCCGGTGTAACCCTTCCTCATCGTCATTCACAAACACACTGGCGGTAATGTGCATGGCATTACACAGTAAAAGCCCTTCTTGCACCCCACTCTCTCGGACACATACTTCAAGGAGTGGAGTAATGTTGAGAAAAGCCCGTCGCGTTTCGGTTTGAAACCAGAGCTCTTTCCGATAACTCCGCATCTCTCCATCTCCCCCAAACTCTCGATCAGCGGACTACGAGAGAAGGCAAGGCTTCTCTCACCGTTTGCTCTATCCTCCTCTTCCGCTCCTCAGGGGTAGGTAAAACACCCTCCAAATGGTATGGTTTCCCTAAACGGAGATATTTATTCACCCCCAACCGATGATAAGGGAGTAACTCGATCGTGGCACCAGGAAAATCGCGGAGAAAATCGATGAGGAGCTCAATATCCCGAGGAGTATCGTTAATTCCGGGAACCAAAGGGTAACGGATGAGAAGGCGATGAGGAAAGGATGACCATAATCTGCATAGATTGGAGAGAATGGTTACGTTATCCACTCCGACGTAGTATTTGTGTTTCGCTTGATCAATGAGTTTCACATCGTAGAGAATGAGGTCAACGCGGCTTGCGAAAACCTCAAGCTTCTCATAATCATCGTTATTCTCCCCCGAATAACCTGCGGTATCAATAGCGACATGGAAACCTTTCCTTTTGAGCGCATCGACAAGCGCCATGGTAAAGGAGAACTGAGCCAAAGGTTCTCCACCCGAAATCGTGACCCCTCCTCCCGATTCCTCATAAAAAAGAGCGTCCTTTTCAACTTCTCGAATCACCTCTTCTACGGTTATCTCCCGACCAACGATTTCCAGAGCACCCACGGGACAAAAAGGTATGCATAATCCACACACGGTGCATCGCTCCCGATCCACATGGAACGGGGAACCGAGGATAATGGCGTGTTCCGGACATATCCTCTCACACTCTCCACATCGAACACACTTTGTGGCGTAGAAAGCAATTTCGCCATGAATTTCCTGCGACTCCGGATTATGGCACCAGAAACATCGCAAAGGACATCCCTTCAGAAATATGGTGGTCCGAATTCCCGGGCCATCATGGAGCGAAAAGCGCTGAATGTCGAAGATAATACCTTTGGTCGTCATTTTATACCGTCCTTTGGCGCTCCTATGCAAAGTTCTCCTCTCCTCTCATTTTTTAGCGACGTCGAGCCACCCACTGAATACTCTGGTGCCAAAAGAGAGGGTAACCCGCCCAGCGGACAAAGTCGCACCCCCAATGAGGAGCAAGGTCAGAAGCAAAAGCCATAGTTCTCCCCCGACCATATTCACCCACGGCCAGAAAAGCGTCTTCACCGACTTTGGCCAGAAGCTCGGCATGGGGCTTTGCTCTCAAACGATTATAACCCAAAAAAGACGGCCAATCTTGCGGAATTCCCTCTAAGATGGGATGGCCACTACGAACAATCTCCGGTTTTATCCCCTCGGTCGTTTCTACTCGGTCATCGCCATCGCAGATCATTACCGGAAGGACTTCTTCGATGGGGCTCCCATGGTAGTTGGCCATGGCACGGAATCCTTGGAAGGACATCCAACCACCGGCCATAACCAATCCTCCACCTCGGTTGACAAATTCCTGAATCAAGGTCAATTTACCCGGTCCCATGGGAACCCTGAACATATCAGGATAAAAGGTAAGGGTATTTCTTCCCACATCGCTCAAAATGAGTACCTGATACTCTTGCAACGCACTCAAACTCTCGGGAAACAGGGTTAAGGCAATATGATTAGGCATATGGACAATTTCCACATCGGCGTAGTTCTTCAAAGCCTCCCTGAACCAGACCGAAAAATCTTCGTACCCTCCTAAAGGAACGACATCGAAACCCTTAATGTGAAATTTAGAAACAACCCAGGTCTCGCCCACCAAAAGTGCCCGAATTTTCCCGTTACTCTCCATTTTTGTCCATCTCCTTTCTATCCTTTTCCATAGCCAGCCATTAAACCGGAAATGAAAAATTTTCCCAGAAACACAAAAACGATTACTGGAATGATTGAGGTGATGACTGCACCAGCCATTTGAATATGCCATTGAGCAATCTGAGTACCCTTGAGTTCAGCTAAAAAGGGCATCACCGGTTTCACATCAGGGCCACGCGTCAGAGCAATACCTAAGAGAAACTCATTGTAAATTTGCACGAACACGAGAATAGTAGCCGAAACAATTCCTGGAAGGGACACGGGGAGTAACACCCGAAGATAGAATAAAAATGGTTTACATCCATCTAACATTGCTGCCTCTTCTAACTCTGGAGGAACTTTCATAAAAAAGGTACCAGTGATCAGAGTAGCCATCGGTGCATTCAAAATTGTGTAAATGAGCACTAACCCTGCGTAGGTATTGAGTAAATTCAAGAATTTCAAAATGTGGGTGATAGGAATTAAAACCACGTGATAGGGAAGAAAAGTAACCACCACGATAAAAAAGAAAAGGAGGGTAGCAAAACGAAACTGAAAACTGGTTAGAGCGTACCCAGCCAAGGAACCGACGACCACGGAAACGAAGGTCGCGGTGAGAGTAATGACCACACTATTCCGTAAACCGATCTTAAGAGCTTGGAAAGCCTTGATAAAATTGGAAAACTGTGGTCTTTCGGGAGGAACAAGATATTTTTGCAGTGCCACTTCCTGTTGGGTTTTTAAAGAGGTTGTTACCAAAGCGTAGATGGGAATCATCCACACTACCGCCAAAAGAACCACCACTAACCCCGATATCAAGACAAAGTTCCTCTCTTTCATACTCTCACCCATTTCTTAAGCGCCCATAGGGAGTAAGGAATCACCATGATGGCCGAGAGAGCAAGAATGACGATGCTCGTTGCCGCCCCCATACCGATATCCCGAGAATCGAAAGTGAGACGATACATCAAATAGGGCAAAACTTCGGTACTTACCCCCGGACCACCCCGGGTCATTACCCAAACGAGGTCAAACACTTTCACTGTGGTAATCGCCAACATGGTGGTACAAATCAAAGTGGCATGACCCACGTTGGGGAAAATGACACGGAAAAGCACCGTGAAATGAGAAGCACCATCCACCTTTGCCGCTTCCACCATCTCATAGGGAATACCTTTGATCGCTCCCAAATAGATCACCAAAGCAAAGCCTAAATACTGCCAGAAACCGGCGATAATCATACAGTAAATTGCACTACTTGGCAGAGCAATCCATCCCAATTGAGAGGTATTGACACCAATCGCCCGGAGTAGCGAATTAATCAGTCCAGAACTGGGATCATACATCCAAGCCCACAAAACACCGGTAATGATAAACGAAAGAGCCATGGGGAAGAGAAAAATCTGCCAGAGAATTTTCTCTCCTCGACCTAAATTATGCAAAAAATAGGCGAGAATAAATCCCACCAAAACTGTGGGCACAATAAAAAACACTAACCATCGAAGATTGTTGCCAATGTTCACCCAAAACCGCGTTGAACTGAAGAGGCGTATGAAATGATACCCCCCCACAAATTTCCAAGTCGCTTGCAATCCTTGCCAACCGGTAAAGGCAACCACAAAATCCCACACAATCATGCCATAGAAGATACCGATAATGATCACAATGGGAATCAAAAAGAGTAAACCTTGAGTTCGATAGTATCGCATTATCTTCCCCCACTACCCTTGACGAGGGAGGAGCTTCGCTCCTCCCTCGTTCTTCCTTTATTCCCAGAACCAACTACACGCTTCGGCAAGTTTGGTACGTTCCGCCGCTTCGGCAATACTCTCGATAGCGGCATCTACATCCTTATCCACCAAAAAGCGCGTGAGGATATCCATGAGTTCACTCCCGAAGGCCGGAGTAATCATCCCTCCATGGAAACCATCACATACCGCTCGCAAACTGGCCAAATCCTGGGCGCTCTTTTTGCGGTACGGATCCGGATAAACATCGGCAGGAACATCATTCACAATGGTTACCGATCCCTTGATTAAATTGAACGCCTTTTGTGCCTCCGGGGTAGTGCACATGAGAATCCAATCCCGAGCATTATTCGGATGTGGTGCCCCCTTAGGAAGCGGGAAAGTGTCGGCGTGCCCCATCCATATGTCTCCAGGAATAGCGGTTACACTGAAATCCACTTCCGGTTCCATACCAATCGCCAAATAGTATCCCAAAATCCAGTCTCCCATCCAGTACATCGCTGCCTCACCGGTCTTGAGTAAGGCTCCTGCTTCATCCCAACTCTTCGTGGCATGCCAAGGATAAATGTACGGAATGAGCGCCGCGTATCTCTCCATAGCCTGACGGAAGGTGGCATCATTGCGAAAATCTATTCTCCCCGTGTTCGCTTGTTCATAGAAATCTGCTCCACCGGTGGTTAAAAGTACCATATCGTAGAGATAGGTAGACCACACCTTCTCTCGGGTACCCAAAGCCAAAGGCGAGATGTCAGGTTTTGCCTCTTTAATTTTCTGGCACGCTGCTAACAGATCATCATAACTCTTCGGTGCAGCAATTCCCAATTCATCGAGGAGTTTTTTGTTATACCACAACCAGTTGGTACGATGGGCATTGATTGGAACCGAATACACGTGTCCTCCAAATTTGAGGGTTTTCACCCACATTGGGTTAATACGAGCTTCAAAATTCGTCTGCGCCCAAATATCATCAACGGTATCAAGATATCCGGCATCGATGTAATCTTTCTGTTGATTTCCTTGATGGTCTTGGAAGGAATCAGGAGGAATACCAGCAGCTAAATTACTCATTAAAACTGCAAGCATGGTTTCTCCTCCACCACCAGCCACCGGATTCTCTACGATTTTCACGCCGGGATTTCTCTCTTGATAAATCTTAAAGAGAGCATCAATAGCCTCTTTCTCTCCACCGGCAGTCCAGTAGTGGAAAATGATGAACTCTTCCTCTTTTTCCTGCGCAAAGAGATTGGCCATTCCCGTACCGATCACGAATACCATAAGCAATCCCCAAAACAAAAACCGTCTCACACCATTTCCCCCTTTCGCTTGAATTTAAAGATTACTCTCTTCATTTATGTTTTTCTTTTTTGTCCTTTTCACCTCCTTTCTCCAATTCCTGAAAAGCCAAAAGAGCTCCACCCAAGACACCATTGTAATCCCCTAAGCGTGCCTCTCGAATGACCGTGTGTTTTACCACTTCTATCGGTAAATGGGCGAGAAGATACTCTTCGACCGGGGTGACAAAGTGCCGTAATAATGCTTTTCCCAAACTCCCACCGACCACGATAACCTCTGGGTTCAAGATCTCAATGACGTTGAGAAAAGCAATTTGGAGATACTGAATCAAGGGCTGGATCACTTCTAAGGCAACTCGATCCCCTCGAGCAGCCAGTTCTACCAGTTTTTGTACACAGAGCGTGGGGTTTTCTTCGGGGGTAAAAATGAATCGGCAAGCGGGGTCTTCCTGAACAAGCTTTTCGATACCAAGACCGGAGAGCAAAGACATGAGACACCCTCGATTGCCACACTTACAGTAAGCCCCATGAGAGTCCACCACCATATGGCCGAATTCCCCCGCATACCCCAAAAAACCGCGATAGAGTTTTCCATCAACAAAGATAGCCCCCCCAAGACCGGTACTAATGGTGAGGTAAACGCAGTGGGAAAAGCCTTGACCTGCACCAAAGTATACCTCGGCGAGACCGGCGAGATTAGCATCATTATCAATCCACACGGGAAGATTGATTTGGGTACTCAAGAGGTTTGACAACGAAACCCCCTCCCACCCACTCCCACGCAAATTAGAGTAGGAAAAGGTTGTCCCCTTAAAAAAGTTGATAGGACCAGGATATCCAACTCCACACCCCAAAACTCGGTGATGGAGATAGCGGTGTCTCAGGGTAGTAACCTGGGCAACCACAAAATCCAACATCTCGTGAGGACTGAGCCAACAGTGATCTTGGGTAACGAGGGCATCCACAATTTCAAAATGTTCGTCGACTAAACCGACGCGTAGTTTCGTACCCCCGATGTCAACCCCAAAAACGGCCTTGTGGGACATACTTTCGCTCTCCCCCATCAGAGCGTATGTTCCGTCCGACGAATGATATCTTCCTGGGTTCGAGGATCGAGGGCGGTAAAAAGTGCACTGTACCCCGCCACTCGCACAATGAGATCGCGATACTTTTCAGGATGCTTCTGTGCCTCTCGGAGAGTTTGGGCATCCACCACGTTAAATTGAACATGCCACCCTTTGAAGTCGCGGAAAAAAGTGACTATAAGGCGAACCAACCGCTCTAAACCCTCATCACTTCCTAAGACGGCCGGGGTAAACTTAAGGTTCAAAAGTTGCGCAATCATCTTAACCGTAGGCAGTTTGCCAACCGATTTCAGTACTGCAGTAGGACCAGATTTTTCGGTACCATAGGAAGGCGATACTCCTTCGGCAATAGGCTCTCGTGCCTTTCTACCGTCAGGAGTAGCATCTACCGCCATTCCCAAAGGAACGTTCGCAGAAATGTTTGAGGTAGAACCACAGTAATTACCACCGATTGGACCACGGCCATAGCGAGTGTTACGGTATTTCTTGATCTCCTCTAAGTAATCGTTCATCACCCGACAGGCTAAGGCGTCAACTTCGTCAACGTCGTTTCCATATTTTGGGACTTCCTCAAGGAGCATCTTGCGCACCATCTGACCGGAAAGATGCTCAAAATCTCTGTGAAGAGCATCGAGAAGTTGATCCCAACTTAAGACTTTGCGACGATAAATGAGTTCACGAATGTTTGCCAGACTATTGGTAACATTGGCTAAACCGGAAAAGAGGCCACTGACCACATCGTATACTGCCCCACCTTCTTTAATGTGTTTCCCTCGAGGAAGACAATCATCTACCAAGGCAGAACAAAAAGCGTCAGGAACCAATTCTTCTAAGGCCAGATCGGCGGTGGCATCCATAAGAACCTGACATTGGGTATAGAATTGCAGCTGCTTCAAAAAGGTTTGATAAAACTCCTCAAAAGTGGTACAAACATGCGGCGCCGGCGTTTCAAGAAGACATACACCGCTTCTTGGACATTTTCCCCCATGGAGAGTAAGCTCTAAAACCTTGAGCACGTTCAAAAAGGTCATGCCGGTATTACGGTATCCCCACTTTCCGGGCACCGCCGCTTCCACACACCCTACAATAGCATAGTTACGTGCATCTTCAATGGTTGCCCCTTTGTCCATAAGCGCAGGGATAATGATCTCGTCGTTTTTCATTGCCGGCATACCAAAACCCAAGCGAATGACCTTACCACATTCTCGTAGATAGCTCCGCGGAGATGCACTATGGAAGCGAGCGGAAAGATTAGGAGTGGTCAGCCGGAGTCCCCCTACCGCCTTGAGAATCAAGTAGGTGAGCTCGTTAGTGGCATCATGACCTGAAGAATCTTGTCCACCGATGGTCACGTTCTGGTAGGTGGTATATCCCATCCCAAACTGGGTATGCGACCAAGGACGAATTTTATTAATCGTAAACATCTTTACAAACATATTTTGCAACAGTTCTACCGTCTCTTCTAAGGCAATCCTTTGCTCAGCAAAGTCTCTCTGCCAGTAAGGATAGAGATACTGATCCAACCTCCCCACCGAGAAGGAGTGGCCATTACTCTCAATCTGGGAAACTAAATGGACAAACCATACCAGTTGCAAGGCTTGCCAGAAAGTTTGAGGAGGATTTTCGGCGATGACCCGAAGATTCTCGGCTATGGTGAGTAACTCCTTTTTCCTGACAGGAGAGGCAAACTCGGCTTCTACTTTTGCCCGGTGCATATATCGATGAATAAACTGGATGACTCCCTCTAAAACGATGAGAACTGATTGATAGAAGACTTTCTTCTTTAAATAGAGTGGTTCACAAGGTGAAAGATGATCCAAAAAGAATCTTGCTTCTTCCCGAACTCCCCGCAAACCCAAGCGCAATACCTTTTCCATATTGACAATAATATGTCCATCACCAGAAGTGATATTTCCCCTTCCCGATATCACCCCTATATCTTGCGCGGTTTTCACCGTCTCAGGGATAATGCTCATGGCACGATCGTAAAGCGTTTTCCCCTTCCAGTAGGGGAGAACTTCCTCAAGGAGAATACGCTTATCTTCATCACTCACAAGAAAAATATCTCCGGGACGACGGGCAAATTCATCAATTTCCTTTTCAATCCAATCCCAGGAATATTCGGGAAAGATTGGCGCCCCACGTACTTTCGAAGCCTGATTTCCCACGATGAGCTCGTCACGATATAAGTAAATGCTCATCCGAGAAAGCGTCTCGGCTAACGCCTTAGCCCGTTTGAGAATGGGCGGATCTCCCTCACGGGCGGCGTATACCTCGGTATAGATCCGCGCCCGTTCGGTGCATACCTGAGGCACAAGACGCAAAAGTTCCTCTCGCATTTCCTCTATTCTCGCAGGCAGAAAAAACGGCATATCTAACAATTCCATTTCTTCTATCATGGTTAAACGCATCGCGCTTCCTCCTTTCCACCCTTCAAATTCTTTTCCGTACTACTTCGAAACGAAAGTACTTGGAATTGTAATAATCCTTAGAAAACGCCACTACCCTTCCCGTGGCATCGAAGTGCAGATGTTCCAACACTAAAAGCGGAACTAATTCAGTTAATCCTATCTCCTTGGCAAAATGTTCCTCGGGAAAATAAGGGATGATTTGAGCGAGGGAATGGGTGATGAATATGCCCCGTTTTTCTAAAGCGTTAAAAAGCGACCCCTGCCAATCAGAAGGGGTAAAATCTGCTACCAATTCTTTCGTGAGAATATCCTCTAAATACACCGCCATTTCTCCTTCAAAACCACGTACCCGCGCCAGGAATACCAGTGACGTACCGGGGTGAACTTTTAACTTCTCTGCTAAATCCTGGTCGGCTTCGATTTCCTCAACTCGCCAACGGAAGGTTTCCAAATGAATTCCCGATTCCTGGGCCATTTCGGTGGCACTTTTCAATTGGGCAATGTTCTTCCCTAAGGAACGGGGATCGATGGCGAGATAAATACCTTTCCCTTGCTTCACTTCAAGGACGTGCAACTGTTCTAAGCTCCGTATTGCTTCTCTCACCGTGGTCGTACTCACCGAAAGGAAACGTGCCAATTCGTCGATCGAGAACAATCGCTCTCCCTTTGCAAGACGCTGACGAAAAACGAGGTTTAAGATTTCTTTCTTAACCTGACTAACCAAACTCTCTCTGGTTATCATATCATATGATCACATAATGATTATACCGGCTCACCACCCATTCGTCAACGCCGTTTGTCCAAAAAACCGCACGTCACCGCCCCAGGAAATTTCTGCATCACCTGGGTTTCCTCGGAAAACCATTGAGACACACCTTGACCTCGTAAAAAGGGATCCGCTCAAGCGAAGAAGAGAAGAAATCTTCATCCAAGCTCATCCATGTGAGTCTTGGAAATTTTTGGATCTTTTCAACCCGTCTTCCATCCCTTCCCCTTTCAAAATCAAGAAGGGGGAAAGAGTGCAATAAGTGTGATTTTATCCAAGAAAACAACTCTTCCTCCATGAAAATAGAACACCTAAAACATGATTTTTCAAGACATGAGAGGAACTTTCGAAAATCTGCTCCGCCCTAAGTGACAGACGGGATCTCTCTTTTCATGAACGGAAAGCGTGGGGGGAATTATGTTATACTAAAAATGCTCAAAAGTAAAGGAGGAAAAAATGAAGCCCACCGCGCGAAAAACCATAGAATTCGCTCTATGCGTGTTTTTGAGTCTTGTTTTTCTCCATGGTTTTATTCTTCTCTATGCCCAAGAAAAGCCTCTCCGCGTTGTGCTCGATCACGACTATCCTCCCTTTACCTACTTCGACGAAGAAGGGAATTTGAGCGGTATCTTAGTTGACTTTTGGAAGCTCTGGGAAGAGCGAACGGGAATTGCAGTAGAACTCATTCCGGTAGAATGGGCGAAAGCTCACGAAATGATGCACAACAAAGAAGCCGAGGTGATCGACACCGTTTTCTACACCGAGGAACGAGCTCAATACCTTGATTATACTCAGGCTACTTTTTCCATTACGTCGAGTCTTTACTACGCTGAGATCTTGGGACCGATGAACTCCTTAGAAAATTTCACTCCCTATCTCATAGGAGCGAAAGAAAAGGACGCCCTCATCGACATCGCTAAGACGAGTAACCCCAACCTCTCCTTTCGTCTCTACAAAAATTACGCCGACATTGTGGAAGCAGCGAAGAGAAAAGAAATCGAAGCTTTCCTCATGGATGATCCCCCAGCAAACTACTATTTGGTCCAACATGGACTCCTACACCATTTTCGCAGATTACCCCTCCCCACCACCAATGCCTTCCATCTCGCTACTTGGAAAGGGAATACCAAGGTTTTAGCACTCCTCAACAAGGGGTTGGCACAATTTTCCTCGCAGGAACTTGAAGGACTCCTTTCCCAGTACCTGGTGAAGGTAGAGCGAATTCCATCCTGGCTCTTCCCGCTCCTCCTTCTCGGAGGAACGGGAATGGCTATCCTCCTCTCCATTTTCTTCCTCTTCACCTCCTTCCTCAAAAAACGAGTCCGCGAAGCCACCAATAGTCTCTCTCTGGCGAACCAAGCACTTGAAGCAATGCAACAAAAGCTTTTACAAACCATTTCCACCGTGGCGAAGCTCTCCTTGACCGAGATGACTGAGGAAGAATTCCTCCCCGATGTTTTGGACCTCGCACTTAAGGTCATTTCTAAAGCCCGTTATGGAAGCGCAATTCTCCTCGGAATCGAAGGAGGACGAATCGTCGCCGTCCAAGGACACAGCGAAAGTTTGGTGGGTTTTGTGTTTCACCCTGAAGACCTCCTCTCAAGTAACGACGTAGTTATCATTAAGGATATTCTCCACTATAAATCTTCCTTCTCCACTCCCGAGCAACATCGTACTCTCCTTGACCTGTGCCAACCCATTACCGAGACCCTTATCGTTCCTCTACGATGGGAAAATGAGGCCTTTGGACAAATCATGCTCGACATCTCTCCCCAAGATCACACCCATTTTGACGAAGGAGATTGCGAACTCATGCGTCACTTCGCCTCCATTTGTGCTGCCTTTCATGCCATACGGAAATATGCCCAGAGAGAAGGAACCCTGTTAGAAAAACTCCTCCTCACTCTGGTACATGCTCTCCACTACTACGACCAATACACCAAGGGGCATTCAGAAACCTCTGCCCAATACGCCTTAGAAATTGGGAGGAGATTGAACTTAGATACCAAAACCCTCAGACGGTTATACTGGGCGGCCCTCATTCACGATGTGGGGAAAATTTTCATCCCCCAGGAAATTCTCCGCAAACCTGCCTCGCTCACCCTGGAAAAGTACGCCTTGGTGAAACTCCACCCGGTAAAGGGGGAAGCTCTCCTCTCGGGGGTGAAGGACCTCGAAGAGATTGCCAAAATCGTCCGCCATCACCATGAACACTTTGACGGGAGTGGATATCCTGATGGACTCAAAGGAGAAGAAATTCCCTTAGAGTCACGGATTGTAGCCGTGGTCGACGCCTTTGAGGCCATGATCAGTGAAAGACCGTATCGGAAGAGTTTCTCTCTCCAAGAAGCTATTCACGAACTCAAGCGGTGCAGTGGAACCCAGTCCGATCCTACCATTACCCAAATCATGATTGCCATCATCGAAGAATAGACTGAGCAACTGCATCACCTCTTCTCGCTATAAATAGCCTCTCCAAAAAGAGGATTTTGGTTGTCTCTTCTTCCTCAGAGGATCCTCTCCCAACCCCCGCTTTTGCCTCCATGACCCTGTAAAGAAGTCACTAAGAAGGGTGTTCTCTCTCCTTGTCACCGCGAAGTCTCCGAAGAAAGCCCGTGGTGGTCTCACGATTTGATTCTTGAGTCACTGCGAGGGAATTCGGACAAACCGAATCCCCTCGCAGTCTCGTTTTTCTACCCTTTCATAGGAAAACTACGAGACTACTTCGCCAGGCGATAAAACGAGCTTGCAATGATTTCCCAAGTCTCTCATCACCAGGGATAGGGGCAACCCAAAACTATTTTGAACTCTTCTTGGAAAGCGACACCGTGAAACAAGGAGAGAAACTCCACAGGAGCTCAAGAAGAGATTCTCCAAGTGTCCCACAGGTATTGAACTTATATAAGAGCGTTGACAAATCGTTACCGAAGTTCCTATACTATCATCCAGTAAAGTGAGCCAGAAGAGAGGATCAGTGATGAAGAAATTCCTTACTCTCCTTTTACCGGTAGGATTGGTTGTTTTCGCTTTCGTGTTTGCCCACTTCCATCCTTTCTTAGAGAAGACCTTTGTGCTCTCTACCCTCGACCACCAGCCTCTCAGTCTCAACCAGTTTGCCGGACAACCGATTATCGTGGTGTTCTTCTCCCCTCGTTGTGGCGATTGTAAAGAAGAGATGCCTTACTTCGAGGAACTCTATCGAACTCATCAAAAGGACCGCTTAGCCGTAGTAGGGGTAGGCATTAAGTACCAACAGGAAATTGAGAATTACGTGAAACAAGAAGGGTTCTCTTTTCCCATCGTGATCGACGACACCTTAGAAGTGAGTAAAAGCTTTGGGGTATTCTTCATTCCTCATGTCGTTCTCTTCGATAAACGAGGGAGAATCGTGTATTCAGAAGCGGGAAAAATCCCGAAGGAAAAGTTTCAGAACTATCTCGAGAGAATTCTCTTTCTCTAAAAGAGATTGAGTAGCATAAAAGGAGGAAAAAACATGCCTCATCGGGTAACTCTCATTCCCGGAGACGGAACTGGACCAGAAATCATGGAGGTCACTCAAAGGGTCATCGAAGCAACCGGGGTAGCAATTGAATGGGACGTTGAAGAAGCAGGAGCAGAGGTTATTGAAAAATACGGTACTCCACTTCCCCCCAAGGTTATCGACTCAATCAAAAAGAACCGCGTGGCTTTGAAGGGTCCGATTACTACCCCAGTAGGTACTGGTTTTCGCAGCGTGAATGTTGCTTTGCGAAAAGAATTAGACCTATACGCCTGTGTACGGCCATGCAAGATATACCCTGGAGCCCGTTCTCGATACGAAACGGTGGATATCGTGATTATCCGGGAGAATACCGAAGACCTCTACGCGGGGATCGAATTCGAACGGGAGAAACCGGAAACTCTGGAACTGATTTCCGTGATAGAAAAGATGGGCAAGGGAACCATTCGCCCCGATTCCGGCATTAGCATTAAACCAATCTCGGTATTCGGAACGGAACGGATCGTCCGCTTCGCTTTCGAGTATGCCCGAAAATGGGGAAGGAAAAAAGTCACCGCCGTCCATAAAGCGAATATCATGAAATACTCGGATGGGTTGTTCTTGGAAGTCGCTCGCCGCGTGGCTCAAGAATATCCCGACATTGCTTTTGAGGATCGCATTGTAGACAACATGTGTATGCAGCTTGTGCAAAAACCTGAGCTCTATGACGTTTTAGTGCTCCCCAACCTCTACGGTGATATCGTTTCCGATCTGGGAGCAGGTCTTGTGGGAGGATTAGGAGTTGCGCCGGGGGGGAACATTGGCGATCACTATGCGGTGTTTGAACCCACCCATGGGAGTGCTCCCAAATACCGGGGGATGTACAAGGTCAACCCCATCGCTGCCATCCTCTCCGGGGTGATGATGCTCCGCCACCTGGGGGAGAGAGAAAGAGGAGATCGTTTAGAAAGGGCGGTGGCTGCGGTCATTCAAGAGGGGAAAAGGGTAACCTATGATATGAAGCCTTCTCCCGATGATCCTACCGCTGCGTCTACCAAAGAGGTGGGGGAGGCAATTATCGAAAAACTCTTAAAAGGGTGCTGAGGATGAGGGTTCTTCTTGTCCATCCCTCTCCCCAGGGGATTTACAACGCCATCGGCCTTATTCTCCCTCCTTTGGGCTCGGCTTACCTTGCTTCGGCAACTCGAAAACACCACGAAATCGAGATCGTCGATCTCCAGGTAATGTCTCACCGAGAGTTTTCCCAACGATTGGAAAATGTCGATGTCGTGGCCATTACCGCGCTCACCAACACCTTTCCGGCGGCACTCCACCTCGCCCGGGAGGCAAAAGAGAAAAAACGCACGGTGGTTATGGGTGGATACCATCCTACCTTCCAAGACGAGGAGACTCTGCTCAGTAGCTGGGTCGATGTAGTGGTACGCGGAGAGGGAGAAGAAACCTTAAAAGAACTCCTCGACGCCTTAGAGGAGCAAAGGCCGCTCGATACCGTGCAGGGAATTACTTTCCAGCGCGAGAACCAAATTATCCGCACTCCCTCACGTATTCCCCCCCAAAACCTGGACCTCCTCCCCTTTCCTACCTGGGATCTTTTGCCTCTCTCTCAATATTGGATGACGCAAGTGGAGGGCGAACCGCTCATGACCCTCGTTACCAGTAGAGGTTGTCCCTTTCAGTGCACTTTCTGCGCTTCTTCCCGTTTCGCCGGATCACAATGGCGAGCTCGCTCCCCCGAAAACATCATCCAAGAATTAGAGCGGATTTACTTCGACTGGGGGTATAGGGGAGTAGCATTCCTCGACGACAATTTTACCCTTTCTCCTCCTCGTGTAGAACGTTTGTGTGAGAAAATTGAGCAACGCCGACTCAAGATTAAGTGGTGGTGCTTCTCTCGAGCTGATACCATTGCCCGTCACGAGTCTACCATCCAAAAAATGGCCAAGGCGGGTCTGCGCATGGTGTACTTGGGGTTAGAAAGCGCCGAAAAAACCCTCCTTGATGAATACCGAAAAAACCTCACCACCGAAATCACCCACAGGGCGATAAGTATCTTGCGTAAATACGGTGTGCGCGTCTGGGGTTCTTTCATCCTGGGAGGACTCAAGGAAACCCAAGAAACCATCAAAAAGACCATCGAATTCGCCCAAAAAATCAACCTCGATTTCGTCCAATTTTCTCTCCTCACCCCCTTCCCCGGAACCCCTCTATACGAGGATCTCCGCGAAGAAAGTCGCATTCTCCCCAAGAGTTGGTTCCACTTTGACGGGGCCCATCCGGTCATCCGGTTGGAAAACATCAAACCACAAGAACTCCAACGGTGGTTGATGAAATCCTATCTTGCCGTGTATCAGCAGAAAAAATACCTCCCTACGGTTGCGTCATTCCTGAAAAAATATCTGATTCTCCGCATTCCCTGGTGGAGAAATCGAAAAGAGCAATATTACTTGAGGAGACGGATACAACATGAAAATTCTTCGCTTTCGACACCCTGAGAAGCAAACCCCGGTTTGGGGTGTATTAGATGGTGACACGGTAACCGAAATTCGTAACCCCTTTCGCGATTCCCCGGAAAAAAGCGGAATTACTCTCCCCCTCTCGGCGGTGCAACTCCTTCCTCCCACAAAACCGAGCAAAATCGTTGCCGTAGGATTGAACTACCAGGACCATATTGCCGAATTAGGGCATACTCTCCCCCCCAATCCTATTATCTTTATGAAACCATCGACCTCGGTTATTGGTCCAGGAGAAACCATTCTCCTTCCCGATCTCTCTGCCCGGGTGGATTACGAAGCGGAATTAGCGGTGGTAGTGAAAAAGCGAGCACGGCACCTGAAGAGAGAGGAAGTCCGGGAGTACATTCTGGGATATACCTGTTTCAACGACGTGACTGCCCGAGATCTCCAGACTCAAGACGGGCAGTGGACCCGAGCGAAGTCATTCGATACCTTTTCTCCCTTAGGTCCCTGGATTGAAACCGATCTTGATCCCCACCATGCCGAAATCAAATGCTATCTCAACGGAACCTTGCGACAACACTCGAATACTTGCCATTTACTCTTCTCGGTTGAAGAGCTTCTCGTCTTCATTTCTTCCATCATGACCCTTCTTCCTGGAGACGTTATTGCCACCGGAACCCCTTCGGGCATCGGTCCTCTCCATCCGGGTGACTCTGTCACCGTGGAAATAACCGGTATCGGCCTTCTCCAAAACTCCGTCCAGAGAGAGACATCATGTACCAAATCCTAATCGTCATGTTCCTCCTCATCGCTTTGGGGTTTTTCTTACGTCTCATCAGATTCTTCTCTCGGGATTCGGCCACTCTTCTCAATCGTCTCGTATTCTACGTCACCTTTCCTTGCCTCGTTTTTCGTTCCTTGCAGGGCGCTCCCCTCGATGTCAAGCTGTGGAGCATTCCACCGCTCGCCTATGTCTGCATTGGAAGTATTTTCCTCTTCTCTTACTTTTTCGCTTCTCACTTGTTAAAGTCTCCCGTTAAAACCAGTGTGAGCTTTGCCATGGGAGCCGCCTTTGGTAATACCGCCTTTTTAGGGTATCCTTTTGTTCTCGCCTTTGCCGGAGAAAGAGGGCTCCCTCCGGCCATCTTCTTTGACCAAATGGGGAATTTCCTCGCCGTGTACACCGTGGGGATTCTCTTCTGTACCTACGGGAAAACCGGACGATTTTCGCTTAGGAATGTGAGCGAAATGGCTAAACTCCCGCCTTTTCTGGCCTTTTTTTTGGCCATTGCCATGAATGGAATATCGCTTCCTCCTTTTATCGAAGAGGCGCTCCGCCGTTTGGCTGATGCCACCGTCCCTCTCACCATGATTGCCATCGGTGCTTCCCTCTCTGGAAAGCACCTCTCCCACAACGTGAAACCCCTCTTATGGGCTTCGTTTTTCAAGCTCTTCATCCTTCCAGTTTCCACTCTCCTTTTCTTACGTATTGTTTCCTTGCCCACCCTCTACCGTCAAATCATGATTCTCCAATCGGCAACTCCTGCCCTTATGAGTTCCTACGTTCTTGCTTCCCTCTATGAGTTAGACACTGAATTTTCAGCCAGCGTCATTCTCTTCACTACCCTCGTATCCCTTTTGAGTCTACCCTTGTGGGGTTTATTCCTTCAATCGTAACGTTACCCGCATTGGACCTACGGTGAAAATATCAGTTTCCGCTACCGCCTCGATAGTCACTGTCCCCATCTTCTCTTCCAAAACCTGCGATACCTCGCTCAGATTGAGCGCAGAGATAGAACCCACTTTCCCTTCCTGGGGAAGGACACCTCGTTCGATTCCCAAAACATTCAATTCCCGCAACATTTCTGCTAAAATTACCTCGGCCCGGGTTTGACTCGACTCCAACTGGGCCTCTTTACGTAAGATAACCTCACCGGCAGAAAATACTTTCCGATTTTCCACCGTGATAAAACGGGCGATCACCGGTTCTCCCCGCAGAGTATTGAGCGAAGACAGCAATCGCACCACTAAGGGTGAGGCAGTGTCGGTGATTTTTTTTACCGTATCGGCAAAGTTTTCTTCCAGCACAAATACCCGCCCTCGCCCCTCGCGATCCATCCCCGCACCACGACTTTGGGCTACGATACTAGCACGTGCAATGAGAGATAAGAGGTAGTTTCTCGCCTCCTCCTCTTCCATCCCGGGAGAGACCACCACTCGTAAGATTTCTTCTTCATCCTGAAAAACGATCTCTCCCTGTCGTATGGCCATGATATTGGCGCGCAGTCGGGTCAATTCCGTCTGTAATGCGGTTACTTCTTCCTGTAAACTCTGCCGTTGGGCTTCTAACTCCTTGACGCTCTGCTCTAAGACCTTGGCCTGTTCCTGCAGCGCAATGCGGGAAGCTTGGAGTTCCCTCTCCCGCGCCTCCAAATCGGCCACCAACCTTTTGGTATTCTCTAACTCGACATTCCGTTCCATGACCTGGCGATTCAAGTCTTCTAACTTTTCCTTGAGTTCCCGCATTCCAAAGAGAGCCGTACGTACGTCCTGAGAGGCACCGCTCAGAATCGCCAAGGTGATCCCAGCAATCAAGATACCGGTAACGATACTCACCACAATGGCGGTATAACGAGGACGTAAACGGAGGAGCGATAGCTTCCGCTTCCCAATCCTCCGCCCCAAAAGATCCCCGAGATAGGCAATCACGCCGCTCAACAACATAACCGAAAGTATGAGCAACCAACCGCTTCTCTCCATGTTCATTCCTCACTTTCTCTCTCTCCACCAAAGAATCGCTCCTCCCACTCCTGTACCAATCAGGTTACTCAACCAGGTCCCCAAAAGGGGTGAAAACACTCCACCTTCAGCTAAGGTGCTCGCGATGGAGAAGAAGACATAGTAACCGAACACTACTAAAACACTCAAGCCGATTCCCAGAGCCTTTCCGGTTCGTGGAGAAACAATCCCCAACGAAACCCCTAAGAGGACAAACACAAGACAAGCAAAGGGAATGGCCGTCTTTTGCCAGAGGATGATTTCCAGTTTCTCCGTCCTTTGCCCTCGTGCTCTCTCGCGCAGGATGTAATTTTTGAGCTCAATGAAACTCATCTCTTGCGGTTTCTTCTGTATCTTCACCACATTCTCAATGTCCTCCTCGGTTCTCACTTCTTCTCGGGCAAAGTGGATGACTCGTTCAACTTCCCCTCGCACGTTGACCTCGTAACTCACTCCTTCTTCAAAAACCCATTTCCCTTCCTGGCTCAAGGCTCGCTCGGCATTGATAATCCGCCGTAACCCTCGCTCATCGTACTCTTGAACCACTACCCCTTCAAGAAGCGATTGCTGAGTGTTGATACTCCGTACATAAAAAATTCGTTCTATTCCTTCCTCCGTAGTATCACGAAAAAAGGCGTTCTCTTCTAAAAGCCAATTCGCCACTGAACTCTCCTTCCATATCCCTTTGAGCTGCGAAGCAGTATAAGGTAAAAGCCATTCTTGAATCACAATCGTCCCCCCACAAGCCCATAGAGCAAAGACGAGGAAAGGCAGGGTAAGCCTCCGTAAACTCACTCCCCCGGCTCGTAAGGCCACGATTTCACTGTCACCCGACATCCGTCCCACGGTGAGTAACACCGCCAAGAGAACGGCCATGGGAAACACGTACACGAAAAAGGAAGGAAGGCTATAGATGAAGATGGTAATCGCCTTCCACCCGGAGAGTCCTTGTTGTAACCACATCCGTGCTAAACGAAAGAGGAGATCTCCAGCACTCAAAAGGGCGATGAAAAGAGCGTTCCCGGAAAGAAAGTGAACGCTCATCTGCCTGAGAACGTAGCGGTCTAAAATCTGGATCATCAAAGATTGAAACGCTCTCCTAAATAGTATTTACGACTCAATTCTGATTGCACGATCTCTTGGGGTGTTCCCGAAACTAAGATCTTTCCTTCAAAGATAATGTGGGCTCTATCGGTAATCGCCAAGGTTTCCCGTACCGCGTGATCGGTGATCAACACCCCAATTCCCTTGTGGGCCAAATACTTGACAATCCCTTGAATATCCTCTACCGCAATGGGGTCAATTCCGGTAAAGGGCTCATCGAGTAAAAGAAAGGTGGGCGAAGAGGCCAAGGCTCGAGCAATTTCAAGACGTCTCCTCTCCCCTCCCGAGAGCGAAGTAGCTATGGAACGTGCCAAGTGGGCAATACCGAATTCTTCCAAAAGTTCCTTGCGTCTTTGCACCACTTCTCTCTTTCCCAAACCTTGCATTTCGAGAATGAGATCCACATTCTCCTGCACCGAGAGGCGGCGAAATACCGACGGTTCTTGGGGAAGGTAGCCCAAACCCATCCGGGCTCGGCGATACATGGGAAAATGGGTTAATTCCTGATTATCGAGAAACACTTTTCCTCCGTTTGGCCTCACAAGACCCACCATCATATAGAAGGTGGTGGTTTTCCCTGCACCATTCGGACCGAGCAATCCCACAATTTCTCCCCGACGTACCGTAATACTGACCTCATTCACAACTCTTCTTTTATCGTATTCCTTAGTGAGAGCTTCACCCCGCAGCTCTTGCCACGCTTTCCTCTCCACCCTATGCACCCTCTCTACGGAATGAGGTTAATTTCCACATCTCCTTCTACTTTCACTTGTCCTGTATCAACTCCTAAGAGAATACGCTGCCCTCGTAAGACATTTTCTCCCTTCCACACTCGTGCTTCTTCCTCGAGAACCACGGAGCGGTCTTTTTCTGAATAGCGGGCCTGGCGGGCTTTGCCCTGCCATTCTCCTCGAGTGACCTCTACCCCTTGTGCCTGCCACAATTTTTGCGCGAGGAGATACTGCACCTCATCGGCTCGAAGGGTCAAGTCTTTCAGTTGCAAAGAGGGCGATCCGTGCAAACGAATAACATTGCTCGTGAAATCAAAGTCCATCGTTTGCGAGGTAAAACGACTCGAAGTGTTTCCCCCGGTAATGGCACTCAAGGTGAGAATATTTTCCGAACGCCGGTACCAAAGAGATTTGGCCTGAGCGGTGAAATCATCCCAAGTAATGCGAATTTCTCCCTCACTCTTCACTTCTTGAGTTTTCGTATCCACCTCGAGGAAGGGGCAAACAATTCGTATGCCTTGCCACTCTAAGGTGGAGACCTCTGCGACAATCTTTCCCGTTTTTTCGTCGTATTCAGCCGAGGAAGTGCGAATCACCACTTTCGAGGCTTCATCGGTTTTTTCTTCACCAAACCCCCACCCTTGACATCCCCAAAACACGCTCATGATAACGAGCACAAAAATCCATTTTCTCTTCATGGTGTTTTAACCGTAATCTCCACATTTCCTTTCCAAAGCATCTTTCCCTGCGTTACATTATAAACCAACTTTTGACAGCCTGCAGTTACACCGGGAGTAAAAATACGTACTCCATAAATGGTTAACTCTTCTGCCTTCCCCAGCCACGAGAGTGCCTCTCCGTGTATGGCTCTTTCCCCTTTTCCCTCTTCGCGCAACTTCACCTTCCACATTTTCATCGTTCCATCACCGGGAAAGAAGGTCCCGCGCTCTGCAGAGAAACGATACCGAGGTTCCGCACTTTGGAAAATCGTGCCCGCGAGAAGATACAAATGCACTTCCTCACCGCGCTGTTCGATAGAATCTGCCCAAACTTCCCATTCTCTTCCGTTCTTTCCAATACGACTCACCTTGGCTTTTTCGAGTTGGATTTGAAAGGAAGGAGAAACTCGTGGGAGGAACACCTCTTCCACGAAAGAGAGCTCCGGAGGAGCTATCCAAAAGTGAACAACCACCCCGGACAAAAAAACGATGGGCAAAGACACGAAAAGGAAAAGGGGGAGATCAAAGTTATGACGCATCAACCATCTGATAGTAAACGCGGGTAAAACCGGCCTGGGTGAGCTTCCTTCCTAAGGCAATTCCTTCCTCAGAGGAAGAAACGAGTAAGAGGTGTACATCCTCTCGGTTCAAGCGATCGATCTCTTGGTCCAATTCCTGGACCTTTCTATACACTACATGCTCCTCGCCATCAAAGGGATTGACGCCCTCTTTGCGGATATCCAATATCACCACCCGAGAGGTTAAGGCAACCAAATTGCGAACTTCCGGTTCGCGTAAGCCTCGAAACCAGAGGATACCCTCTAATTTCCGACGGGTCACGTCTTCCCTTTGCGCACCAATGAAGCCATCTACTACCTCTCCCCGGGGATTAATGAAAAAAACTGTGGGTACGTATAAAACGTTGTATTGCCTCGCCACGGTAACCTCAGAATCAAGGAGAACGGGCAAACTGAGCCCTAAACGTTGGGCAAAGCGCTTCACCGCTCCCTCGGAATCGCCCATGTTGATAGCCAAAACGGTAAGGAGAGCTTTGTCCTTGTATTCCCGGTACAATTTCTCGAGGACCTTGAGCTCGGTTTGACAATGAGGACAATTCACTGAGAAGAAGTTGATCACAACCGGTTGCCCTTGGAAAGTTTCGAGACGGTACTCCTGCCCATCAATCCCTCTCAAAACAAACGACGGGGCTTCCTTAGCCTCCGCAAACCACACCAAACTCCCCATAGTAATTCCAACCATGAGTACGAACATTATTTTGGCTTTCTTCATAGGCTTCCTCCTACCTCTTTTTTGTGAATGTAAAACACTCTGTCATTCCGTTTATTCCTGAGGGGGGGTATCGGACGATAAAACCTTACGGAGAGAAAAGACCATGTCTTGAGAAGCAAAGAGCGACCCACGGTTACCCTGAACCAGAGACTGGTAAAGTTCTTCCCGGTACACGGGAACATCTAAGGGGGCAGAAACGCCGATTTTCACTTTCCCCTTTTCAACGCCGACCACTTTTATTTCGATCTTATCGCCAATGCGAATACTCTGATTGATTCTCCTCGTAATGACTAACATTTCCCGCCCCTCACTGCGCCGTTGCCTCACCGGTAGTGAGCATATGACTGAGACCATAGGGAGTATTCTCGAGAATAATCTGCTTCCCTAAACGCAATTTACAGTTTATCACTAAGGGAGCTAAAAGGTTAACACTGATCTCTTGGGAAGATCGAAAACTCATGATCGCCAAAACCACGACATCACCCGTTCCGGAGAGCCCAAGAATCTCACACTCGTGGGAGGGAATTTCCACTTCATACCCCGGAAAATACAAAAAGGGATCGCAGACCGCGAAAACCACTTCCTCTTCGTCCACGCTTTGCAGCCAGAAAAAGGCTTTCTCTTCAAGGAGCACAAACCGTTTCAAGTGCTCAAAGCCAGGAATACCCCAAGGGAAAAGAATAACCTTTTCGTCTCCTACTTCGAGCTCTCCAAAATATCGGGTTTTGAACCGCAAGGAGAATCGCTCCTCAACGAAGAAAGTCCAAAAGAGTGGGCTGAATCACCTGAGCTGCGGCAGCCAAGGCGGTTTGATAAACACTCTCTTGTTCCTTGAGCTGCATGATCACTTCGGCAAGGTCGATATCTTCATTCTTGGAAAGGAGCTCTTTAAAGCTGACCGCAAAGTCTTCAAAGCGGCTCAAGGTGTTCTCTAAGCGCGTGGTCCGAGCTCCCACCTGAGAACGAATCTTTAAGATACCCTCGAGAACCTGATCAAGGTGTGCTAAATCCTCTCCGGAAATATCACCGGCGTTATTCGCCCGTAAATCGGCAATCAATTCCTGCACAACTTTGAAAAGCCCGCCCGCTGCTTGCGAATTTCCCGGAACAATGTTTCCTCCTCCGTCTAAGATACCCCAGTCTTGCAAGGCCGTTCCACCACTTACATCGGCAAGGGAGAGCGCATCTTCGGTTCGAGAACGTAAAAAGAGACGTGACCCATCGAAAAAGGCATATGCCGAATCTTTCAGGATAGGATCATTATTGATCCTATTCACTAAGTCTGCCACCGTTTCAATAGATGCATCAATGTCAATGGTAACCCCATTAATGGTAAAACTCTCGCCTTGATGCGCAACAATATTACTATCGGTAATAGGATTACTCCACACTTCAAAACCACGGAAAAAAACCTGGTCTCCAGGAAAACCGATATCTACCGTGGTTTTCCCTTCAATCGCCCGCACCAAGGATGCTCCGTCCCCTCGGTAAACAATTTGCCCTCCCACGAATTCAAAAGGAGGAGTCAGAGTTTGCGTGCCCGCAAATAAATACTTCCCCGAGTAGGAAACGTTTGCTACTCCGACCAATTCTTCAAAGAGTTTTTCTACTTGAGCCGCAAGGATCTCCCGATCGGTAGCGGTCATGGTACCATTGGCCCCTTGAATCGCGAGGGTACGTATTTCTTGCAACACGCAAGTCACCTGACTGAGGCTCTCGTCAACCAAACTCAGCCAGTTGACGCCATCCTCGATATTCGCTTGGTAGCGAGCGAGTTTATCGAGAGAAGCCCGTAAATCTAAAACTCGGTTGAGTCGCACCGGATCATCCGAAGGTCGACGCAAAGTTTTTCCCGAGGAGAGCATATCCTGAATACGTAAAAGCCGGGTGGTGATATTATTGAGATTCCCCATGACCCGATCGGTAAGGATGCGTTGCGTCACTCTCATGAGAAACACCTACTGCGCGATATTCAGTAAAGCTTCTAACATATTATTAATAGTGTTCACCAAAAAAGACGCTGCCTGATAGGCATACTGATACTTAATGAGGTTAGTCATTTCCTCATCCAAAGAAACTCCAGAAATGGATTCTTTCCGCATTTCAAGCTGCTCCACCAAGACCTCCTGATTGGAAACGAGACGACTTACCTCTTCCCTCTGTGCTCCCAAACGAGATATAAATCCACGGTAATAGTCATCGGGTGTTGCCGATCCTCCACTGATAATCTTCTCTTCCCGTAACTGGGCAATCGCCAGAGCTACTCCTCCATCACCCGGTGCACCGGTAGAAGAAGCAGCCAAAAGGTTGATATTCGCCTCAATCACTGAATTAACGGCAATACTCGCGGCACCACTCCCTACAAAAAAGTCAGTACCCCTCTGCGGCGGCTCTTCCAAAGTATAACCGGTCCGATGGAGAGTATTGACGGCATCCGCAAGATCATTCGCCAGTTGGTCCAAATACCCTTTATACTCCTCGATAGAATGATCCCGTAAATCAAAAAGAGCCTTTAGCTCTCCATTCTGATAAGATAATTTCAACGCTTCCCCCGAGGTCGAAAGGTGCACGGTGAAGAATCCGGTGCTCGGATCGGGTTGGACGAAGAGAGAGTTTTTCTCGTTATCGCTCACTAAAACCTGCCCCTGCAAAACCAAGGTATAACTCCCGTTATCGTTTTCTTTCACCTGAAGGCTGAGAATTTTCGAGAGATCGTCAACCAATACGTCGAGCTGATCCTTATAGTCACTCACATTGCCACCGCCTATTCCCAAGCGGGCAATCTGGTGATTGAGATCGTAAATTTGCTGGAGCATGTTATTCACTTCTTGCACTTTGATCGAAATTTCTTCATTGAGTTGACCCTGCTGTCGCTCTAAACGAGCGTAGGTATCATTCAAGGCCTTGGCTAAGAGATCTCCATTTTCCACTACTAAGGCCCGAGCCGCAGAAGATTCTGGAGAAGTTGCCAATTCCTGCCACGTATTCCAAAAAGTATCAAAAATACTCGATAAGGCACTTTCCCCTGGCTCACCGAAAATGATCTCGATTTGCTCTAAACCTTGGTCTACCGCCCGCCAATACGCCCCCGCCCGAGATTCTTGGCGAATTTGTAAATCAAGGTATTGATCTCGAATCCGCTTCACTTCTTCGACTAATACTCCACTCCCCAAATTCTTAAGATGCAGGGGAAGAAAAAGGCCTATCGTAGACGTAGTCTGCTGGGTAAATTGAGGAACCTGGCGTGTGTATCCTACGGTGTTCGCATTGGCAATATTATGGCCGGTGATGTGCATGGCTACTTGCTGAGACTGCAGAGCTTTCTTAGCAATTTCCAGTCCATAAAAGGAATTCCGCATGATCGACCTCCTTACACAACTCCATTAATAATGATACCACACGAACCACCATTTGACACCTGTCCAAACGGCCCATAACTCTTCCCTTGGGTATCAAAGTGACGAAAGAGAATAGAAAACATGATTTCAATATAATTTAAGGTGTCCCGAATGATTAAAGCATTCTGCTCGTTGAGTTCCCGAAGTTCCCACAAAGTTTTTTGCAAATCGCTCTGGAGGTCTAAAAATTTTTTTCCCCTCCCTTGGTCCGACAACTTTACTAAACGAGAAATACTGAACTCTTCTGGCTCCAAGCCCAACTGATGCACTGCTTCCTTCCAAACCCGCTTCATCTTGGTTTCCACTTCACGTGCTTGACAGACCAGTTCTCCTTCCTTTTCCAAAATACCTACCAATTCTTCCATACGGTTTTGCAAAAGAAATTTCTTCTTCTGTCGAGCCAACTCCAAAAGCTCTTTCTGTAACCGGAGCTCCTTTTCCAAAAGGCTCAAGAAAAAATTGAGGAACTCTTCCATACTTTTCAAAGTCCTTCCTCTCGATTCATCAAGAAGTCTACCGCCTCTCTCTGCAACATTTTCCTGGCCACTTCTTCACCACTTACTCGATACTCCCCTTGACGCAAACGTTCTTGGATTTCCTTGACGAGGTTTTCTCTCACCTCGGGAAGGTTGCGATACCGAGCGTATAAATCTTTCACCTCGTCAACCTGAGAAGAAAAGGTGACGGTATCTCCTTCTTTGCGCTTCAAACCCGCTTTTTCTCTCTTCTTCTCACTTAGCACTCCTTGGACATACAGCTTGAGAATACTCTCAACCTGGTTATTGGAGATTTTCACACCCACCCCTTCTTTCGAGATCTTCCCTTACTCTGTGTTTTTCTATATTATATATCGGCTTCCCTCATTTATTCTTTAGGGGTCCTTTAGGGTTTTCTCGATTTTTTCTCCAGAACATCTTTAAAGTAAAAACCAGGGTGGGTTTTACGCTCTTCTCCTTTCCCTTGAGCAACGAGTAAACTCAGCTTCTTCTTGCACTCTTCACATATTTTCCCCTGTACAATCGGTTTTCCGCACCGCTCACAAACAAGTCCCTCCTGTAAGGCTTCTTCTTGGGGAAGGGTTACTTGTAACCTCCCCTCCTTTATAAAGGCAATAATAGCTTTTCTCTCTACGCCGGTAGCACGACTCGCTTCTTCAAGTCGTGCTCGGAGATGGTTGCGGAAAAATTCCTTGACCTTCTGAAAATCAGCTTCTTCTGCCTCCATACAAGAGGAACAAATATCCTTGTCGATAACCTTTTGAAAAATCTTTCCACACCGACGACATCGAACTAAAACCATCGCTCATCATCCTTCCTCGACATGGTCGCTCTCTTTTTCTCTCACTTGCTTCCAAAGCATTTCGGCAATACCCACCCCTCCCTGCCGGGCAAGCCCCTTAGCAACTTCATCAATCCACATCTCGCGGAACCAGGTCTCTTCTCGACTCCCAAAAAGGGGTGAGCCAAAAACCGGCTGAAAAGCCCTCTTAAAAACAAAGCCAAGGAGTAAGGCTTCAAATTCCTGACACGTCTCCCGCAAACGTTTCTCGTTCTCGCTCACCGTTTTTCGAGTATCTCGACCCTGTCCATAAGTTTCATCAATTCTCATACCCTTCACTCCACAACGAGTTCACCTTGCAAGGCTCCTGCTTTTTTGAGCGCTTGCAAGATGGCGATAAGATCCCGAGGACTCACGCCCAAGCTATTTAAAACACTCACTAAGTCCTCAATGGTATTCCCGGAACGGACCGGGAAAAGCCGCGCTTCTTCTTCTTGCACCTGCACCTCTTCCTGCGGTACGACTACCGTCTCTCCTTCGGAGAAAGGAGGAGGTTGAGAAACTTGGTACTCGGTGCGAATCGTTACGGTGAGATTGCCATGGGAAAGGGCCACGGGCAGAATACGAACATTCCCTCCAATGACTATCGTACCGGTCCGCTCGTTGACCACCACTCGAGCCGGCACATCTGGTTCGACCGGAAGCTCTCCTAATACACTCACGAGTTGTGCAACCCGGCCTCGGTAGTGCTCCGGAATGGTAACCACAATACGGTTGGCGTCAATCACTCGAGCTTTATCGCCCCCCAATTGTTCGTTCATCACTGCCGCAATGCGAGAAGCGGTCACGAAGTCAGACTCACGCAATAAAAAGGTAACCGTTCCCTGAGTAGAATCAAAAAAGGTCGTTTCCACCGTTCTCTCGATAATTGCACCATTGGGTATTCTCCCCACCGTAGGATGATTCCGCTGTACCTGATTTCCGCCCCCACCGGCGGCGAATCCACCGATGGATACCGGACCCTGTGCCACTGCATACACTTTCCCATCGACGCCCTTCAAAGGGGTAAGTAATAATACTCCTCCCTGCAAACTCTTGGCATCACCCAACGAAGAGACTAAAACATCGATCGTCTCACCCTGCGCAGCAAAAGGAGGAAATTCTGCGGTAACGATCACCGAGGCGACATTTCGCGCTCTCACCGCCTGAGAATTTACGGTAATACCCATCTTCTCGAGCATGTTCGACAACGCTTGATTGGTAAAGAGGCTATTTTGGCTATCACCGGTCCCCGAAAGACCAATCACCAATCCGTATCCTAAAAGTTGATTCCCACGTACCCCCTCTACCTCGGTGATATCCTTCACCCGTACAACTTCTCCCAAGGCATAGGAAGGCAAAACAAAAATGATGATCATCCACACGAGAACCATTCTCTGCATCATCGTTCCACCCTCAAAAGAGAATGTCCATAATCGAGCCAAAGAGTCCTTCCAAAATCCCCACCAGACCTCCCCGTTTCTTCGGCTTCAAGGTTCCCTCCAAGCGAATGACCGCATCCACTACCTGGGTAGAAGAAACAGTATTACTACTTGACAAAGAGTGGGGGTCAATGGTTCCTTCAAGATACAAAGTCTCGCGTTCCTTATTGAGGAACACTTCCTTTTTTCCAGCGATACGGAGATTTCCGCTCTCTAAAACTTCGATCACCTGACAAGTAATGACCCCTTGGAGAGAGATGCCACGTTGGTAAGAACGTTGGCTCTGCTGGGAACTCGAGCTTTTCAATTCCGCCGGGGGGATAAAATCAAAGATTCCTTGCCCCGCCCCGATACTCACCCCGGTGGTATTACTCCCCGAAGAAGAAGCAGTATTGTTGCCCTTGGTTCTTTCTTCAAGTACCACGGTGACGATATCACCTACCTTCTTCGCCTTTCGATCGGAGTAGGGATCGGCAAACCATCCATCATCACTCCACAAGGACTCAGCCCCCACCAAGGTACAAGCCCAAAACCACACTCCAACAATAATAACCCCTATGCTCCACCACTTCATTCGACCTTCACCTGCACCATGCGTTCATCGATAATTTCCGCCTCCATTCTCTTGCGGGAGGCTACATTCTCCACCACAATGGTGTCACCCAATGAACCACTCCCCCTCGCTTTTCCCATCGCCGCTACCACAATGCCACCTTTTTGGGCGACAATAGTGACCAGGTCTCCTCTTTCGATGAGTTTCTCCTTACCCAAAGCCGAACTCCCCACTACCTCTCCAGCCCTCACTCGTTTCTGAACTTTCTTTCCCACCACCTCTTCCAGAGTGCTGGAGCTCTTTTCATTCTCTCCGGAAAGTACCTCTACCTGGAGGAGGACATCTTGAGGGACGATCGTCTCTCCAGGAAAAAGATCCCGGGTAGCACGCACAACTCCCCGATACACTCGTAGCGTAAAAGTGACCGAAATTTCTTTCCCCAAAGTAGCGTTGCCGGTTCCCCAAGGCTTGAGGGAGGTAGGGAAAGTCACCGCAAGGGGCATTTCTTCAGGAACAATGAGTTCCTTTTGGGGACGTACAATATCTACTTCTATCTTCTCTGCCTGGGGAAATTTTTCCTCCAAAGCGGTAACAAGAAGCGTCCTTAGAGTAGCCAAATCGACTTTTTTGCCGCCCACCATCACCTGACAAACTGGAGCTCCTTGGAAATAAATATAATCTAAATCGGGAATATTTTGCGCTACCACTCGAGTGTATATTTCCCGAGGATGAATGGTGCGCGTCTCTCCGTAAGGCGGCAAATACCCGAGATCGATTTGGCGTATCCGTTCTTCCCACCGAGTATCGGGATAAGAGATAGTGGCAATTCCTCCCAGCGTAATTCGCTCTCCTTGAATCTCTACCGTGGGCTTGAGATGCACCTCTAAGGTGAGAGCCCAAGCTATGTTCCCACTACTCCCAAGGAAGGAGAAAAGAGCCAATACCCCCCAAACGATACCCTTCAATTTCCTCACCTCTTCATATTATTGGCAATACTCATCATCTCGTCGGCGGTAGTCACCGCTTTGGCATTGATTTCATAAGCGCGCTGGGCGCTGATCATGCGTACCATCTCTTCCACAATCTGGACGTTCGAGGTTTCCAAAAACCCTTGCGCCAAGGTTCCCAATCCACCTACTCCTGGAGTTCCCACTTGGGGCTCACCAGAAGAGGCAGTGGCCAGGTACAGATTCCGACCGATACTCAAAAGTCCGGCCGGGTTAATGAAACGAGCTAACTCAATCACCCCTACTTCCTGGGGTTCAGTTTCTCCCGGAAGGGTGACGGTAACCGTGCCATCTTGGGCAATGGTGATCGCTTCCGCCTCCTGAGGAATGGTGATCGGGGGTTCTAAAGGGAAACCGTCGCTTGTAACCATTCTCCCTTGAGCGTCAAGCTTAAAGGAGCCATCTCGAGTATAGCCGACGGTTCCATCGGGCATGAGCACCTGAAAGAAACCATCGCCCTCAATCACCACATCCAAGGCGTTTCCGGTCTGATAAATGTCACCTTGGGTGAACATTTTTTGCACCGCTGCTGGTCGAACACCTAATCCCACCTCGATTCCGGAGGGTACCTGGGTCTCAGGAGAGGTGGGTGTCCCTTTCACCCGAATGACTTGATACATGAGGTCTTGGAAATCGACTCGACTCTTCTTAAATCCGGTGGTATTGACATTCGCTAAGTTATTGGCAATCACGTCCAAGTCCATCTGTTTCGCTTGCATTCCGGTCGCCGCCGTCCATAGCGCGCGAATCATAGAAAAAACCTCCTTCCTAACCCAAACGAGCAATTTCTGTGGTTGCTCGGCTCAATGCCTCATCATGACTCACGACGGTCCGCTGGGTTATTTCATACTCCCGCAGGGCAGCAATCATACTCACCATGGTCTCAATGGCATCCACATTCGACCGCTCGAGAAACCCCTGCTTGAGGACCACGTCCTCTTTTTCCTCTCCACCGAGGGCCCCTTCCCGCAGAGCAAAGAGGTTTCCTCCCCGCTTCTCCAAGGAAGAAAGATCGGAAAACTGCATCACCCGTAACTCGTCGACGAATTGTCCGTCCACCGCGATTCTTCCGTCTTCCTCGATCACCACTTCTCTACCTTGGGGAAGGATAATATCCCCGTTTTTCCCCTGCACCGGGTCACCCGATAGAGTGACTAACCGTCCTTCGCTATCCAGGGTAAAATTTCCTGCTCGGGTGTATAATTCTTGTCCTTGCACATTAACCACAAAAAACCCTTCACCTTCGATGGCGAGATCCAAAGGATTGCCGGTCCACTCTATCCGTCCGGGAGAAAAGTCAGTAGTGGCCATGACTCCCGGTTGAGGAGCAGGATTCATATACCCTAAGAACTGGGGAGTATTGCCCCCCAAGAAACGGAAAATGGGAGCTTCCTCTCCACCCTCGATCCAAAAAACATCTTGTTTAAATCCGGGCGTATCAATGTTCGCCAAGTTATTGGCTAAAACGCTCTGTTTGAGTTCATACAGGTTGAGTGCCGCTGCTCCGGTGTATATTCCCCGAATCAAGGTCTCACCTCCTCACTCGTTTTCCATCTTTGAATGATAAAATTAATTGCCAAATCTTCCTCTCCCTGGGAAAAAATTTTTTCTTCCCTCTCCTGACAAAAAACCATACCATGGTATATAATAGACCCTCAAGTGAGAAGAATTTTGGAACATCTGTTCCCATCGACGCACAAGAGGAACGGCGAAAGTTACGGAGTGAACCATGGAGAGAATGTTTTACGAGTTACAGGAGGTACTCGCACAACCCGGTTGTCCTCTCTGTTTTCTCCGCTATGATACCGAACGGCGGTATTTCGATACTCTCTTCTATGAATTAGTCAACGATTACGAAACCCGCCAAAAAGTGATTCACAGTGGAGGCTTCTGTCCCGAGCATACCGCCTTCATTTTTCAAGAACGTCATTCGGTTCTCGGTATCGCCATCATTTACCACGACCTTTTGGGGCACACTCTAACCTCGCCAACTTCTGAAACTCACTGCCCCCTGTGCGCTCACTGGAGAGAAAAAGAATCTCATCTCTTCCGCTTGCTCGAAAAACAGTGGGGTTCTCTTCACGAACACTGGGGGAAACAAACGTTCTTTTGTCAACTCCATCTCCGTACCATCACCAATGAGAGACTGAAGGAGGAGATTACCCAATACACCCGGCAAGCCTTGCAGGAAATCCGCACTCAACTTACGGAACTCATTGAAAAATTCGATTACCGTCACGCGTATCTCCCCCTCTCCCCAGGGATAGAATGGTCTTGGCAAGAAGCTTTGGAATTTTTTGCTTCCCGGACCCTTATCCGGGAACGTCATAAACGATGAAGGACGCGCTACTCGTAAGTATCGGAGGAGCAATTGGAGCTTTCCTCCGTTTCTCCATCGGTGGTTGGATCCAACGTCATGTTCTCACCTTCCCCGTGAATACCTTGGTCATCAACGTGGTGGGCAGTTTTCTTTTAAGTCTCATCATGTACTCAGCCGAATACGGAGGCTTCGTGAGCCGCGATTTCCGGGTCTTTTTTACCATCGGGGTCTTAGGAGCTTTCACCACTTTTTCTACCTTAGAGTACGAGGCCTTTCACCTCCTTGAGCAAGGAAAATGGAGTTTTTTCATAGCCTATCTCGGTGGGAACATCGTTTTGGGATTCGGAGCAGTAATATCTGGTAAAATAATGGCAAATCTTTTGTGGAGATAATGCCCATGAAACGAGAAGAAGAGGCGATTCTCCTCCGTATTTTCATCGGTGAACACGACCGATACCAGGGGAAACCCCTGTACCAGTACCTCATTGAAGTGTTTCGTCAAGAAGGCTTGAGTGGGGCAACGGTTTTTCGGGGTATTCTTGGTTTTGGAAAGAAGAGCATTCTCCAATCAACCGCCATTCTCTGTCTCTCTACCGATCTCCCCATCGTCATCGAGGTCGTGGACAAACCGGAAAAAATCGAGAAAATTAAGCCTCTCATCGATGAAGCAGTCAAAGAGGGTCTGGTTACCGAAGAGAAGGTGAAAATTCTCCTCTACCAGGGAAATGCTTATCCTTAGGGTGAGGAGCAATGCTTTTCCTGTTCGGAAAAGTCTTCCTCGCTTTCCTTGAACCTCCCGGACTTTTCGTAACCTTACTCTCGCTCTTTTTCGTGGTGATTCGGAGGAAGGAACGATACATTTTCCTTGCTCTGGCGATCGTCATCTACTTTGTCTCTTCTGGTATCGGGGCAAGGCTTACCCATCTCCCTCTCCCTACCCCTCCTCCCTCTCACCTCCCTCCCCAAGCGATCGTCATTTTCGGTGGAGGCACCGATTTTGACCCTGCAAGACAAGCATTCACCTTGAGTTCCCTTTCGATGAGTCGTGTCCTTGAGGGATACCGCCTCTTCCAAGAACACCCTCTCCCGATCTTTTTAAGCGGTGGAAAAGTATGGCCCCATGAAGCAACGAGCGAGGCCTCCCTCATGAGGGAACTCCTTGCCACCCTCGGTATTCCCCATGAATGCACTATTCTGGAAGAGAGAGCACGTAATACTTGGGAAAACGCCCGTTTCACTGCTTCGCTCCTCAAAGAGCGGAATATCACTGCGTTTTATCTCGTCTCTTCGGCCTTCCATCTCCCCCGAGCTCTCTTCGCTCTCTCCCATTTCTATCCCCAAGCAGTGGTAGTTCCCGTTGCTGCGCCGCCTTTCTCTTACCGTCGCGCACTGCGGAGCACCGATTTTCTCCCTTCTCCCCAAGCCTTCCTCGCTTTTTCCTGGAACGTTCACGAATGGGGAGGACTCCTCTTCTTGCGTCTCCGTAAGTAAATGTAAAAATTTTTTCATCTTTACCTCATAATCGCGCAACAAAAAAGGACAAAGATGAATATAGTTTTTCATCGAGGTAAAGAGTAAGGAGGCGACTCCATGGCCATTCCATGGGAAGAGATCATCGTTACCCTTGATTATGCCTTCCAACCCATTGTGAATCTCCATTCCGGGGTATGTATAGGAGTAGAAAGTCTCCTCCGGAACGTGGATCGTGCTGGCTTTTCTTCCATAGGAGAGCTCTTCGATGCTGCCTATGAGGATGGCTACCTCCATACCTTGGAACTCCACTTACGGGAAAAAGCTATCCGCAAATTCGCTATCCTTCCTTCTTTTCACACTCTCAAGCTCTTTTTCAACGTCGACACCCGCGTTCTGGAAATGCCCAATTACCGTCCCGGCAACACCGTAAAAATCCTCGAACGGTACGGACTCCCTCCCGAACGGATAGTCTTTGAGATTTCAGAAATGCACCGTCTTATTTCCTTAGACACGGTACGTAAAATTTTGGAACAATACCGTTCCCAAGGATTTCAAGTAGCGATCGATGACTACGGTACCGGCTTTGCCGGACTCCAAGCGCTCTACCTCTGTGAGCCCCAGTATATTAAAATTCCTCGTTTCTTCATCGAAGGCATCGTCCATGATCACCGTAAGAGACTCTTCCTCTCCAACGTCACCGCCATGTCCCATACTTTGGGGATTCTCGTCATTGGGGAAGGAGTGGAAACCGAAGAGGAGTTCTACGCCTGTGCGGAAATCGGCTGTGACGGAGTACAAGGTTTCCTCCTTGGAAAACCCGACGTTACCGTCCACCACATCGTCTCCCTTTACCCAATTGTCGAGGTCCTTCACGAGAAGAATCGTCGCAAGAACCCCAAGACGCAAAAGCTCATCGAGAACCACTTAGAAGCCATTCCTCCGGTTTCCGTTCACGAGCCTCTCGAAACAGTATGTCGAGTTTTTCGTCAAAGCCCACAACGCACCTTCATTCCGGTCGTTGGGGTACACCAAGAACCCTTAGGAGTAATCTGGGAGTATCACTTGCGTAACATCCTCTACGCCCCGTATGGGCGGGATCTCTTGTCCAACCCCTCTCTCCACAACACAGAAAAATTCCTCCTCCGTTGTCCTATTTTCGACATTGAAACCCCCATCGATATGCTTCTCTCCGCCTTCTCCCTCCTCGATGAAGTGCCTTGCGTTCTCTTCACCCATGAAGGAAAG
This sequence comes from uncultured bacterium, assembly GCA_937139415.1. GTDB lineage: Bacteria > Atribacterota > Atribacteria > Atribacterales > Caldatribacteriaceae > CAKZPS01. Next base: position 2,192 of record CAKZPS010000023.1, on the reverse strand, counting down.
TACCTGGGACTCCTCGACCCTCAGGGATTACTCAAAGTGATCTACGAACAGAGAATCCGGGGTTTCCGTGACGCCAACCCCCTGACCCAACTCCCCGGGAACCAGAGCATTTACGAATACCTTCATCAATCTCTTCGGGAAGAGGATACCCCGTTTGCCTACGTTTATTTCGACATCGATTATTTCAAATCTTTTAACGATCGCTACGGTTTCCGTCAAGGAGATCGGATCATCCTCCTCCTCGCGGACCTCTTGAAAAAAACCTTCCTCGGTCAGTGCTTCTTCTTGGGACACGTTGGGGGCGACGATTTCTTTTTAGGAGTTCGCTTAGAACCGCCTGCTTTCTCCTTGGGGACACTGTGGCACCACGTGCAGGAGGTGCTTTTGTCATTTTCCCACCACGCAGCGAGCTTCTATGCTCCCGAAGACCTGGAACGAGGATATCTCATAGAAAAGGATCGTTTCGGTAAAACTCGAAAAATGCCCCTCCTCAGCGCGACGGCAGTTATGGTGTACCGTCCTCCCCAAGTCTCTTCTCTCACCATCGACACCCTGAGTGAAGTAGTGGCCCGCCTCAAGAAACGAGCGAAAACCGAAGGCATTCGCTCTCTAATTTGTATCCAAGAGGAGAAACTCGCCTGCGTATCCTCTTAAGTTCTTTCGGCAGGTGATCCCCAAGAAGGAAAGGTGAAATCGGCCGCATTTCTCACAGAGATTCCAGTTCTTCGTGTAAGAGTTGAAGAACGGTACTCGCTTTTCCCCGCAACACCCATGAGGCTCGGTGATCAAAGGGAGTCTCGGTCAAATTGACAATGACGAGAGAAGGAGCATAGGAGGGAAGAAAATTTGCCGGAGAAACCTGTAAACTGGAACCAATCACCAAAAGGGGATATCGGTGAGCTAATTGTACTGCCTCTTCAAAACAGGGAGGGAGTAAATCACCAAAGAGCACTACCTCCGGACGGATCACCCCTCCACATGGACACCGAGGGGGAATTTGCCCCTGCATCACCTGTTTCTCGAGTTCCTCCATGGGAAACTGCTTCGCACAGCGGAGACAGTACCCCGAGCGGAGATGTCCGTGAATCTCCATTACTCTTTGCGACCCGGCACGGTGATGGAGACTATCGATATTCTGCGTGACTACCCCCTCCACCCAGCCTCTCTTTTCCCACTCTGCCAAAATGTAGTGAGCGCGGTTCGGTTGGGCTTTCTCAAAGGAGAGAAGTACCTGCAAACCTACGCCATAGAAAATTTCCGGCCGATGCAAGAGTACTCCCCGGGAGAGAATTTCCATAGGATCATAGTGTTCCCAAAGGCCGGTTTGGGGGGTACGAAAATCGGGGATACCACTCTCGGTAGAAATACCTGCCCCGGTTAACACCAACCAGGGCTTACAAGAAAAAAGGAATCGCGCCGCGCCGTGAATGTCTTCTCTCTTCATGAACGGGGGAATCTTATCGTTTCCTCTTCGCCTCCTGACACCGCTTGAGATCGGAGAGTTTTTCCTGACTCTGCTTTAAGAAACGACTCATTTTCTGTTCGAAGTTCGCTCGACTCTTCTCCAGTTTGGCTTCATACTCTTTGTCTTCGTTCACCCGCTTAATGGAAAAGTCGATTTTCCCATCTGGAGAAATACGAATGACTTTCACCTTCACCCGGTCATTCAGTTTCAAGTGGTCATTGACGTCCTTGACAAAATGATTGGCAATTTCCGAAATATGCACCAATCCCTTGCTTCCGTCGTCAAGTTCGATAAAAGCACCGAACTTAGTGATACCAACGACCTTTCCTTCCACGATACTATCCACTTCAACCATGAACTTCTCGCGATCCTCCCTCTCGAAAAAATTGAGTTTATTATATAAATAAGCCCTGAGTGTGTCAACATAAGGCTTTTGGCCGATAGTGTCAAGACACTGTTGGAGTTTCGAGAAAAAGAAGATCTCCGTCTTAGACAAGAACAAGTAATTCCCTATGAAACTATGGGATTAAGCCAAAGCCAACGCCTTCAAAGCTTCCCAAAGATAACTTTTTGGTCCTTGTAATATCGGAATATTATTAAGTACTTCACGGGTACTTTGTAGTTTTTGACGTTGCTTTTCCAGTGTTTGTGATTCGATAGTAATAACAGGCAGACTCTGTTTTTGTCGTTGAAGCTTGTATTGCTCAGCAATAGATTGCCCATTTGC
>CAKZPS010000022.1 GCA_937139415.1 uncultured bacterium | reverse complement strand
CGCTCCCCGAAACACGGAAGACCTTGCCCATCCTCCGGGAGACATGAAAAGCAATGTTGGTGCATGAGTAGAAGGATTATCGTTGGTCTTGAGAAAGGGATCGCGTACTTTTTGAAGAATCTCGCTCTTCTTTAAAGAGGAGTTCTTTCTTTAGGTGCTTAACCTTGAAAAAGCATGGAGCAGGTCTTTTTCCTTTTTGGAATCTCGAGAATTTGATGATGAACCTTTCCCGTCATTTTTGGGTAAGTATCTCGAATTGAAACTCCCTATGGTGCTTCCTTGCTCCTTATTTTCTTTTTCCGTGATTGTAGCCTCAATTCACTATTTCCTCCTTTCTATGCCTCTACAAATCAGGAGAAGGCCCTCTTTCAAAGTACTGTGAACGCATTTCTGGTCTTTTCAAAAATTTTCTGTGGGGTAGCTTGACAGAAGTTATCATGACTTTTATATTTAAAGATAGTAATAACTTGGAGGGAACTGTGAAGCATCAAAGTGAGGTAGAGGACATTCCTCTCTACTTCAAGATTTATAAAACTCTGAAGGAAGAAATCGAGAGTGGCGTTTATAGAGTTGGCACTCTTTTACCTTCAGAGGATGAACTTGAAGAGCGTTTTAAAGCGAGCCGAACAACTGTCCGTAGCGCAGTGGGGGAATTAGAACGAGAAGGATTGGTCCTGAGAAAACGGGGCAAGGGTACTATCGTTCAAGAACCTAAAACAGCTCAAAACCTCAATTTTATCAGCTCCTTCACCGAAACCCTTCGCGAGAAAGGTATTCAAGTCAGTACCGGAATTGTCACCATTGAGCTGATTCCTGCTCCTCCTAAGGTTTTTAACACTTTGAACCTGGAGAAGGGAGACAAAGTGTATCTCGTTCAACGGACTCGCCTGGCTAATGGCATACCCATTGCTTTTATGAGTAATTACCTTTTGGCTCGAGTTGTTCCGGGTTTGGAAAACAAAAAAGAAGCCTTGAGAAGGATTGGTCTCTATCAGCTTTTGGAGGAAGAATACGGTCTTGTGCTTCATCGGGCCGTTGAGACCATTGAAGCGTACCTCAGTGGGCCTCTTGAGGCAGATCTCTTGCAAATACCTGAAAAGATACCACTTTTTCACACAGTAAGGATTACCTATCTCGAGAACGGTACTCCCTTTGAAGTAGTTATCTCCGTCATTCGTGCCGATAAGTACGAGTACAAAGTCTACCTTGAAGGTAGACCAAAAATACAAAAAAATAAAAAATACAAAAAAATAGAGGGAGGTCTTCCACTTGGTATATAAAAAAGCGAATCTCTTTCAGTGTTCACCGGAAACGGGGAAGAATACTTTTGGAGATGTTCTCGCAGAGGTTGGTACTCATGTTATTCGTGATACATTGATGCTCCTTCGTGCAGAGAATACCGAAACTGGTCGCATCAACGTGGGATATACTGTCATTTATCCTCATTGCAGTACCCGGGGACACGAGCACGCTCCATTAGAAGAAGTATACTTTGTCACCTCGGGGAAAGGTATCATGGAAATTGGCGTAGAACGCTTTGAGGTTGAAAATGGCGATGTGGTGTACATTCCCGGGGGAGAATTTCACCGCGCGGAAAATCCTTTTGACCTTCCCCTCTCCTACGTGTGGGTGACGGTGAAAAAGGGAGAATGACGCATGCCTAAAAAGGCGGTACTCGTGGTTGATGTAGGTACAGAGAGCGTCCGGGCGGCACTGGTGGATGAAGCAGGAGAGGTGCTTGCCATTCGAGGAAGAGCTCTCGAATTCTTCTCTCCTAAGCCAGGATGGGCAGAACAGAATCCAGAGGAGTGGCTTTCCTCTTCTTTAGTGTGTATGAAAGAAGTTCTCAAGGAAGTTCCCTCAGTGGAAGTGCTCTCTCTTGGGGTCAGCGCTCAGATGCACGCCGTCGTTCCTCTCGACTTTGAGGGACGTCTTCTCATGCCACGGGTTCCCATCTGGTGTGACAAGCGCTCTAGTGAGATCTGTATCCAAGTGAATGCTCTCCTTTCCCCAAAAGAACAGATCGAGAAAGCGGCGAATCTCCTCATTCCTAACTGGATTGCTCCCAAAATTCGTTGGATTCGGGAAAACCTTCCCGAGGTGTACCAGGCAACTTCTGTTTTCCTCACCGCTAAGGATTATCTGAATTTTGCTCTTACTGGAACACAGTACATTGACTTTTCCGAAGCTTCAGGTACTTTCCTCTTTTCCTGGAAGAGTAGAACCTGGGATTTGGAGCTTCTCTCTCTTTTCGAGATCGACCCTTCAAAACTCCCACCCCTTGTGCCTTCTCTTGAAGTAGTGGGAAGATTGAAGGAGGACTTGGTCCGTTTCCTTGGTCTTAAGCAGGGTGTCCCGGTCATCTGTGGAGCAGGGGACATGCTCTGCCTTCTTTTAGGGGGAGGAATAGTTGAAAAGGGTCGATCGTGCGATGTAACGGGTACAGCAGCTGATGTCTCTGTGTATCTTTCGCAGCCCCTTCTTTCTCCTCGCCTCATGAATCTGCACCATGCGGTGGATGGGTGGATCAGCTTCGGGATTCTGGACAGTGGTGGAGGAGGCATGAAATGGCTGCGAGATGCGTTGTACGTGAGGGATGACGGAGTTACTACCTATATGCGGATTGACGAGGAGGCAGTCCAAACACCTCCGGGGGCGGAGGGCCTCCTCTTCTTTCCCTATCTTTTGGGAGAACGACTTTTCGGTTCCCCCTGGGCTCGAGGAGTTTTCTTTGGGATTTTGCCTTCCCATCGGCGGGGTCACTTTGCTCGGGCGGTGATGGAAGGAGTCTGTTTCGACCTCAAAATGAGCCTTGAGGAGATTGAGAAGTTGAGTGGAGAGAACATTAGGGAAATGCAGGCCATTGGAGGAGGGGCAAAGAGTTCACTGTGGTGCCAGATAAAGGCGGATATCTATGGGAAAGAGGTTATATCTCTCCAAGAGGTGGAGGGAGGCATCGTGGGGGCAGCAATGCTTGCTTTTTCGGGGGTTACAGGAGAGAGTGTGTCCTCGTTGGGTAAACGATGGCTAAAGATTCGAAGGCGCTACACCCCTACGGCGGCGCATCAAAAGATTTATGAGAGACAGTACACCCTTTTCCGAGAATTTCATGACCTTCTCCAGGCTGCTTTCGAAAAGTATCGGAAGGAGGAATAACGACATGCTTTCATACCACTCGTTCATCAACGGAAAATGGGAGGAAGGGATAGGAGTCGTAGAAGTTGTGGACCCCTCAAACGGGGAGGTTTTTGCTACCGTCTCCAAAGTGACTCTGGAACAACTTCGCCGGGCCATAGGGGGAGCCCATACGGCTTTCCAATCCTGGTCAAAGAAGTTTCCAGTGGAGCGAACCCGTCTCCTTTTGAAAGCAGCGGAAAATGTTCGTTCTCGGTCAAAAGATATTGCTACCCTTTTGGCCCGGGAACAGGGTAAAGCTTTTTCTGATGCCGAAAGAGAGGTTCTTGGAGCGGCAGACTGTTTAGAGTACTATGCCTGTCTTGGTATCAATGTTCTTGGAGAAATTCCTCCTTCGAGCGCTCCGAAACTGCGGAGCTTTGCCCTGCGCCAACCGGTGGGTGTGGTAGTGGCTATAGCAGCGTGGAACTATCCGGTAAGCCTCATTTCCTGGAAAATTGCTCCAGCGCTCTCAGCAGGGTGTACGGTCATCGTTAAGCCCTCGCGGGAAACTCCTCTTTCCACTATTGAATTTGTGCGGGCCTGCAACGATGCGGGATTACCAGAAGGGATACTTAACGTTGTGAGTGGAGACAATGCTTTAATAAGCGAAGAGATATTCTCTAACCCCTTAGTGCGCCTTGTAGCCCTGACTGGTTCCACGGCTACGGGAAAGGAGTTCATTGAAGCGTCGGCCCAAACGGTTAAGCGACTCATCCTTGAACTTGGGGGGCATTCACCCTTCATCGTTTTTGCCGATGCCAACTTTGAACGGGCAGTGAAAGATGGAGTCCGCCGAGCTTTCCGGAACGCTGGACAGATCTGTAACTCGGTCAATCGAGTCTTTGTGGAAGAACCCCTCTATGAGCGATACGTGGAAGCCTTTTTGGAGGAAACCAAAAAGCTTCGCCTCGGGGGACCCTTTGAGGAACCGGCTCCTGATGTGGGGCCGATGGCGAACGAGGCCGGTGTGCGACGAATGGAGGAATTTGTGAAAGATGCTCAAGAAAAAGGAGCGCGTATTTGCTGTGGGGGGAAGAAACCGGAAGACTCTCGTCTCTCTCGGGGGTTCTATTTTGAACCTACAGTGGTTGTGAATGTAAAAGAGGACCTGAAGCTCATGCGAGAGGAGCCCTTTGGTCCCATTGTAGGTATTGATACCTTTAAGACTATTGATGAGGTCATTGCGAAGGCTAATAGTGTTCCCTATGGACTTGTGGCCTACGTTTACACTGAGGACGCAAGAAAGGCATTTTATGTAGCGGAGAATCTGGAATGGGGTTCGGTGGCCATCAATAACATAACTCCTGACAGCCTCTATGCTCCTTACCCAGGATGGAAGGAAAGTGGACTGGGGGTGGAGTTGGGCTGGCATGGCCTTGAAGAGTATCTTGAGTGGAAGCATATCAAAATGGAGGTCCTATAGGAGTTTTCTTGATTCCTTGGTTTACTTTACAAGGTTGGAGCTACATTATATAATGTCAATACAAGTTGACATATTAATGTATTGGGGGGTGTGCACAATGATTAAACGGGGGCGTAAAGATGTTCCCCAGACAACGGTGGAAAATTGTCACGATGGAGTAGGCACGATCTTTGTACGTCAGCTTCTTGGTCTCGAACCCAAGCTTCCTGGAGTTCCCGGTTTCCCTGAAGATTTTGATAGTTGCCTCCGCTTCATGCATGAGACCACCCTTCCTCCGGGTACATCCATTGGTCTTCACAAGCACGAGGGGAATGAGGAACTCTACTTTGTGGTAGAGGGGAGAGGCGAAATGACGGTCGACGGGGAAACGGCCATCATGGAGCCAGGAGATGTCTGTTTGACCAAACATGGGAGTTCACATACCTTCCGCAATATTGGTGATACCGACCTCCGTATCATTGTCATTGAGGCTGCAGTTCCCAAAAAATGAAGGAGGAAGGAAACGGTGAAGCCACTCAATGTGGGTATGATTGGCTACAAATTCATGGGGAAAGCGCATAGCCATGCTTTAAAAAGTGTCAACTTCTTTTTCGATCTTACCTATTCCCCGGTACCAAAAGTGATCTGTGGAAGACATCTCGAACCTCTTAAGAAAGCGGCAGAGAGATGGGGTTGGGAGGAATTTTCCACATCTTGGGAAGAGGTAGTGAAGAGAGAGGATATCGACGTCATCGATATCTGCACTTCTACCGATACCCACTGTGCTATTGCTAAAGCTGCTGCTCAGAACAAGAAACACATTTTTTGTGAGAAGCCCTTGGCCATGAATGTCCGAGAAGCTAAAGAAATGCTTCAGGCAGCAGAAGAAGCAAAAATTAAACATATGGTGGGTTTCAACTATCGCAGGGTTCCAGCGGTGAGGCTGGCAAGAAAGCTCATCGAGGATGGGAAGATTGGAAAAATCTTTCACTGGCGGGCAGCCTACCTTCAAGACTGGATTGTCGATCCTGATTTCCCTCTCATCTGGAAACTGCGCAAAGAGGTTGCTGGTAGTGGTCCTCATGGGGATCTGAATTCTCACCTCATCGATCTTGCCCATTACCTTGTAGGGGATGTGAAAAGTGTCATGTGTATGACGACCAACTTTATCAAGTACCGTAAGCTCCCTGCGGAAGAGAGGGAACTTTCCACTATGTTGACGGCAAAGAGCGGAGAAGGTGTGGGCGAAGTCACTGTTGAGGACGCTTCATTCGTCGTTGCTGAGTTTGAAAACGGTGTCCTGGGAGCTTTTGAAGCTACCCGTTTTGCTCCGGGGCGGAAAAATTACAATTACTTTGAGATTTACGGGAGCAAAGGGAGTCTCGTTTTCAACTTTGAGCGCATGAACGAGCTCCAGTTCTTTTCTCGGGAGGAAGACTTAGAGGTCCAGGGATTCCGTACTATTCTCGCTACTGAGGGAGTACACCCTTACATCTCGGCGTGGTGGCCTCCCGGTCATATCATTGGTTATGAGCACACCTTTATTCACGAATTTGCCGATTTCTTGAGATGTATTGAAGATGATACCACGCCTGAGCCGAATTTCTATGATGGACTGAAATGTCAAGCTGTCCTTGACGCAGCGTTGCTCTCCGCAGAGCGGGGTGAAAGGGTTGAGGTCAAGGAAGTACTCAAAGGAGTGAGCTAACCCTGATCGAGCGAACCGAACTTCGGAGGAGACCGAAATGGATTCTTGCCCTGGGAGCTTTTTTCGTCCGTTATACTATTTACATCGTGCTCGTAGCGCTTTTTGTTGTCGCAGGAATCGTATCCCCAATTTTTTACCGACCTCAAAATATCTTTAACGTTCTTCAACAGGCTTCTGCCTTGGGAGTGGTTAGTGTAGGGCAAACACTGGTTATTCTCTCTGGAGGTATCGATCTCTCCATTGCTTCGATCATGGCTACAAGCTGTGTCTTTGCCGCCGCTTTGATGGCCGGCAAAAACTCCATGGTCATCCCGATAACCCTTTTCTGCCTCGCTATTGGCGCTCTTGCAGGATTTCTCAATGGGATTATTACTACCCGTAGGAATGCACCGCCCTTTATTGTTACTCTCGGGACAGCTCTCATTTTCCAGGGGATACGATTTGTATACACCAAGGGAGCTCCTTTCGGGAGCATTCCTTCTTGGTTGCGGTTTTTGGGAAGGGGTGGGATAGGTTTTGTCCCCGCTTCAGTGATCATTTTCCTTTTCTTGGCACTCGTTATGGAAGCCATTCTTCAACGCTCTGCTTATGGAAGGAAAATCTATGCCGTTGGTGACAACAAAGTGGCTGCCCTGTACTCCGGCATCAACGTTCCCAACATCATTCTCAGCGTCTATGCGCTCTCCGGTATTTTCGCTGCCTTTGGTGGACTTGTACTTGCCGGGTATCTCGGTTTTGGAGACAACTGGGCGGGTAAAGGATATGAACTTGACGCCATTGCTGCTGTAGTGGTGGGAGGAACATCCTTGGCCGGGGGAGAAGGTGGTATGGGGGGAACAGTCGTGGGTGTGCTCCTCATCACTATTCTTTCCAATATTGTGCTCCTTGCCGGGTTACCCTACCAATTCCAACAAATTGTTAAAGGTCTGGTTGTAGCTGCGGCAGTTATCTTTTACTCCTTTGTCAAAGTATCGGGCGAGAGGAGGTGAAAACGAAGATACTCGGGAAGAGATACTGTTTTACGGGATCGTGATTTGGGAAATGAGTAGGTCTTTTAAAAAACCTTGAAGAAAGAGGGAGGGATGGTGTGTATGAAGAGAGTTCTTGTGGTTCTCTGCGTTGGATTACTATTTTGGATAGTACTTGCCGGCGTGGCACTTGCTCAGGGTTGGGTAAAATTCTTAGATTCGGATAAGATGCTCGTCGATACCTCGATGTACGCCAAGACCCCGCCTTGGAAGATTGGTTTCAGTAATGCTTCGATTTCCAATAGTTGGCGAGTATTCTTTGCGCGACATGTTGAGTATGAGGCTTCTAAGCATCCGGAGATTGCAGAATTCTATGTGACCGACGCACAGGATAATCCCACGAAGCAGTTGGCCGACGTTGAAGATCTCCTGGCAAAGGGAATTGACCTGCTCATTATCTCTCCAGCAACCGAGGCGGCTTTGAATCCGGCAGTAGAAAAAGCCATGGAGAAAGGCGTTCCTGTTGTAGTGGTGGATCGGAAAGTCACTACAGATGCTTACGTAACCTTCGTAGAATCGAGTAACTATCAGATGGGAAAGATCATGGCGGAATGGTTGGCAGAAAAGCTCGGTGGTAAGGGAAATATTGTCATGTTGAGCGGTATCGCCGGTGCTGGTCCCGCTGAAGATCGACTTAAGGGAGCCATGGATGCTTTGAAGAATTACCCGGGGATCAAGGTTCTTGAACAGCAGTATTGTGAATGGTCGCCGGTGTTGGGGAAGCAAGTCATGGCTACTCTCATTCAAAAGTATCCTCAGATTGATGGTGTGTGGGCAGATAGCGCGCTCCAGGGCAGCGGTGCCATCGAAGCCTTACAAGAAGCAGGAAAGCCCATTCCACCGGTTACTGGTGAGGATATGAACCGGTACTTGAAAATGTGGAAAGAAATGGGGTTTGAGGGTGTTGCGGTAAGTTTCCCGACTTGGCAGGGGCAAGTTGCCGTTCAGAAAGCTATCGACATTCTCAACGGTATTGCCGTACCCCGGTATGTTGACTGTCCGCGAGTGATTATCACCAAAGAGAATCTTGATAAGTTCGTTCGTATGGACCTTCCGGACGAATTCTTCATGGATAGCCGACTTCCTGAAGAGTGGCTACCGAAACGGTGAGGAATAACCCCGGGGTTATAGACCCCGGGGTATGGGAAGGATTGTGGAGGCACTATGAAACAAGAAGAAGCGTTGCGAATGGTCAATATTTCCAAGTATTTCCCCGGTGTCAAGGCACTCGATCGAGTGACCTTCACCGTGAACCAAGGGGAAGTACACGCTCTTGTGGGAGAGAACGGTGCAGGGAAATCCACGCTGATGAAAATCCTTGCTGGGGCACTACAACCCGATGAGGGGGAAATATACCTTGAAGGTGAAAAAGTATTCATTCCTACTCCCCAAAGTGCTTGGGAAAGAGGCATAAGTATCATCTATCAAGAACTCAATCTCTTACCGGATCTCAATGTTGTCCAGAACATATTTCTGGGAAGAGAGCACCGTGGCCGGCTTCGCGTGTTGAGCTATTCGACCATGATACGAGAAGCCGAGTCACTCTTAGCACGAGTAGGAGTTGGTATTGCCCCTCAGACCATGGTGAGAAATCTCAGTGTGGCCCAACAGCAGCAGGTGGAAATCGCTAAAGCGCTCTCGCTGAACGCTAAAATCCTGGTCATGGATGAGCCTACTGCCTCGCTGAGTGAAACCGAAGTGGAAAAGCTCTTTGGAATCATCCGCGACCTTAAAAGCAAAGGTGTCACCATCGTGTACATCTCCCATCGCTTGGAAGAGGTCTTTCGTATTGCCGACCGTGTGACCGTTCTCAAGGATGGAAAGTGTATTGGTACTTACTCCATTGGGGAGCTTGACCGCGATAAGCTGGTGAAGCTTATGGTAGGTCGTTCCTTCTCAGAGACGTTCCCTGAGAAAGCAAAAGAAACAGGCCCGATGGTAGTGGAGGTACGTAACCTCTCTGTTCCTCGGATACTCAAAAATGTAAATTTTTCCGTTCGCGCCGGTGAAATCGTCGGTTTCTTTGGTCTTGTAGGTTCAGGGAGAACCGACTTAGCGAAGGCTCTTTTTGGTTTTTACCCCCATTATTCGGGAGAAATCGTGGTCAAAGGGAAGACGGTGAAATTACACTCTCCCCAAAGAGCTATTGCGGAAGGGGTTGGTTTTGCACCAGAGGATCGAAAGAGTGAAGGACTGTGTCTCGGGCTTTCGGTGAAAGACAACTGCGTTATGGCGGTACTCGATGAGATGCGGTCAACCTTTTTCCTGAACCGCAGGAGAGAAACAGGACTCGTTCAGAAATTTGTCGCCGACTTGCGTATCAAGACTCCCCACTTCTACCAGCGGGTACAGAATTTGAGTGGGGGGAATCAACAGAAAGTTGTTTTGGCAAAATGGTTGGCAACACGACCCGATTTTCTCATTTTCGATGAACCCACGCGGGGCATTGATGTAGGAGCAAAGCAGGAAATCTATCATCTCATGCGCCAGTTGGCTTCTCAGGGTAAAGCTATCCTTATGATTTCTTCTGAGCTTCCCGAGGTTATCGGAATGAGTGACCGGATTTACGTCATGCACGATGGAGCCATCGTAAGGGAGTTCGGTTGGGGAGAAAGAGTGGACGAGGAAAGAATCATGTACTTTGCCGCGGGACTTCACGTTGAGAGGTGATAGGTGAGGAATATGGTGACGCTTATACAGAGGATTTTGCGAGGTAATCCGACACTTTTTTTTGTGTATGTTATTCTCTTCGTCTTTTTCGTCTTTGCTGCTTCTACTGCTCCTCAGTTCCGGACGGTATATAATATCTCCAATCTTTTACGGCAGGCTGTGGCTTTTGGCATTGTAGGTATCGGTCAGACCATTGTCATCCTCTCGGGAGGTATTGATCTCTCGGTCGGTTCTCTCATAAGCCTTGCGGCATGTCTCACCTCAGGAATCATGATCGGAAATCCTACCCTTGTTTTTCCTATCGTGTTTCTCGTTCTGGGGATTGGTGTTCTCGTGGGTTTGACCAATGGAACGCTTGTGGCTTATCTTCGTGTGCCTCCCTTCATTGCTACTTTAGCTATGTCGGCTATCCTCCAAGGGAGTGTGCTCCTCTATACCAAAAAACCCGTTGGAGGAGTCACAAGAGGTTTTATGTTCTTTGCTAATGGACAGTTGGGAGCTATACCGTTTGCCTTTGTTTTTTGGGTTATTCTCCTCTCCTTTTTTCTTTTTCTTCTCCGTCGGACCGGATTAGGACTCCATGTGTACGCGATAGGAGGAAATCAAGAAATCGCTCGCTTGAGCGGTATTCGTGTGTCAGTGGCCAAGGTAGCGGTGTATGTCATTTCGGGATTCATGGCTGCTCTAACTGGACTTTTTCTTGCCAGCCGCTTGGGTATTGGAGACCCTCTGATGGGTCAGGGATTTGAACTTGAGTCCATTACCGCCGTACTTATTGGGGGAACATCGCTTGCCGGAGGAAAAGGAGGTATTGAAGGGACTATTGCCGGAGTTCTTATCATTGCTCTCATCAACAATATTCTGAATCTCCTGGGCGTTTCGGGCTTCTGGCAGTGGATTATAAAGGGTATCGTAGTGATTGTGGTTGTAGCTGCTTATAAAGTTAAAGAGTGAGAGAAATCGCTGAGTAGGAGGGATGGAAGTGAAACTTGGATATTTTACCGCTAACCGTATGGATAAACCTTTGGAGGAGGTTCTCGATCGTGCCGTAAAACTTGGATATGAAGCAGTGGAGATTCCTGCTTTTAAAGGAAGTCCTCATCTTGATGTGGATCGGGTGCTTGAAGATAAATCCTACGCCCAGCATATCAAGGAAGTGGTTCAAAAGAGAGGACTTATCATCTCGGCCTTGAGCAATCATCCAGAGGGGCAGCTCGTCCTTGGACCACACGGCATTGATACCGATGGAATTTACCAGGGTACACCAGAAGAGAAAATTCGCTTTGGAATGGAGCGAATGATGAAAACGGCTCAAGCGGCTCACGAGCTTGGAGTTCCTGTGGTGTGCGGATTTATTGGATGCGAAAACTTTGGACGGTTTTTCCCCTGGCCATATGCTAAGGGGTGGAGTGAAATGGAAGAGAAGTTTGCGGAGCGGTGGGGAAAGATTCTCGATAAGTTTCAAGAGTACGGTGTAAAGTTCGCCCATGAACCTCATCCTAATGAACTTGTGTACGACATTTACACTGCAGAGCGGAGTCTCGAGCTTATGAAAGAGAAGCCGGCGTGGGGATTTAACTTTGACCCTGCTAACCTCATTTATTTGGGAATTGATGTAGTCAACTTTGTCCAGGCGGTAGGTACCAAGATTTACCACGTGCACGCCAAGGATGGGGAAATCGTGGAGCACAATGTCCGCAGAGATGGTCTCATTCCTACTGGTTCTTGGAATAGGATCACCCGTGGTTTCCGTTTCCGTATCCCCGGATGGGGTTCGGTACCTTGGAAGAGGGTGATCGCTGAGCTCGCTTTGGTGGGATACAACTACGTTCTGAGTTACGAGCACGAGGATGTCACGATGAGTCGAGAAGATGGGGAAACGAAGACCATTGATTTCCTCAAACCCTTACTCATCAGGGCTCCTTATGAAGGTAGAAAAGACATACTCTTTCAGTAAGAGAATAGGAGGTCAACCTCTATGGCCGAGACCGTTGATATCTCTACTACCCTGGCGGGAGTGAAGGTGCGTTCGCCCTTTGGAGTTTCTCCACATAACCTCGACAAGCCATGGTTTCCAGGAAAAAAGGCGGCGGAACTTTTCATGAAATATGTTGAAGCCGGAGCAGGCTTTATCTACATTCCTGCTCTTGTCCCTGGTGAACCCACCAAAGCGGAGAGAGAGCTCGATTTCCCCACCCTCTTTAAGGGTCAGAACTATGTAGGCAGATGGATGAAGATTGTTCTCGATTCGCAGCACCGGGAAGTCATCGCCCACATCTACACCGCTAAAAATCTTTTTAACTACCTCAGCTGGGCAAAGGAACTCCTTGAGGAGATCCGTCCAGCACTCCCCAAAGGCGTAGCCGTTATTGCTCAGGTCCTTGTCCACGATATGAATCCCCAAGCTTGGGCAGAACAGACCAAAAGGGTTGCTGATCTTGGTCCTGACATCATTGAGTTGAACACTGGATGTCCGGTGGGAGCTATGGGACATCTCGATGCTAAAAGGCTCCCTCCCGAAGCCAAGTGGGGGATGATGATGGGAGCCGCACCGGAGATTTTCCTTCCGGTCCTTGAAGCTTGTGTGAAGGCAACGAATATCCCGGTAGGTTTTAAGCTCACCCCTGAGGTTGGTTACCCGCGAATGTTGTATCTGACGGAGGAAGCGGCAAATCTTGGTGCTCGCTTTGTGGTTACTACCCATAAGTATTTTGTTGTTCCCCCGCCGGATATCTGGAACGGGGGAAGAGGTAAGTATCCCGCTTTAAGCGATGATGCCAATGTTCTCTCTGACATTGGTGGCCCCGCTTTGCGTTTCAGTATGTACAAAGCAACGGCATTGATTTCGAAGAATATTCCCCATATCGAGACCTTTGCTGGAGGAGGCATAACTGCACCGGAACACGTTGCCGAGGCGATTATGCTCGGTGCCGGCGCCTGTCAGACGCTTACCGGAATTGTACTTCACGGCATAGACTTTATCTCCAAGACCAATAAGTGGCTTGAGGAGTACATGAAGAAATGTGGTTACCAGAAGATTGAGGATTTTAAAGGGTTAGGACTCAAGTACCTTAAGGCTTCTACGGAAGTAGAGTTCTACTACTACAAGGCAAGCATTGACCGTGACAGATGCACTTTGTGTGGTCGATGCGCCGCTTCGTACTGTCCTGCCATTTCTATGGTAGATGGTCAACCCGAGGTAGATGAGCGTTACTGTTCAAGTTGTGCCATGTGTACGGTCATTTGTCCCTTTGATGCTATTACCATTGTGCCGAGAGAGTAGGAGGTGATACGATGCAGGGGAAAATGAGGGCGGCAGTGGTGTTAGAACCGGGAAGATTGGAAATTAGTGAGGTTGATATTCCCCGCATTGGTCCGGGAGAAGTCCTCATTAGGGTTCGTTCCTGTGGTATATGTGGGACGGACTTCAGTATTTACACCGGCAAGTATTCCCGGGAGTACCTGCCACTCATTCCTGGCCACGAGTTCTCCGGGGAAATCGTGGAGGTCGGAGAGGGGGTGGAGAATCTCAAACCCAAAGACCACGTTACAGCTGATATCAATATGAGTTGCGGTATGTGTTTCTACTGTAAAAGAGGGCAGAAGCTCATGTGTCCCGAATTCCGACAATTGGGCATTCATACCGATGGCGCTTTTGCTGGGTACGTGAAGGCTCCTGCTGCTCAAGTGCATAAACTTCCTTCCACCCTTAGTTTTGAAGTGGGTGCTTTCGTGGAGCCCATATCTTGTGCCATTCACGCTGCTAAGGCGATGCAGGTTACCCTGGGTAGCACGGTAGCGGTTATCGGTGATGGAACGCTCGGTATTCTCCATACTCAGATTGCCAAGTTCCAAGGAGCGGCCCCAGTTATTCTCGTTGGGAAACACAGAGAGCGTATGGAAAAAGCAAAAATCTTGGGTGTTGATTACCTCGTGGATATTGCTACTGAGGATCCGGTGGAAAGGGTGAAGAAGCTTACCGAGGGACGAGGGGCGGATTTTGTCATCGAGGCGGTGGGTACCCCCGAGACGTACGAGTTGGCTATCGCTATGACGCGCCCCGGAGGACGGGTGGCGGCTTTCGGAATCACTGAAGCCGACGCGACCATACGAGTAAAACCCTTCGATTTTGTCCTTGGCGAACGGAGTATGGTAGGTTCCTGCGCCGGAGTGGGCAACGACTGGCCCGATGCCATTAAGCTCCTCGAGTACGGCCGAATAGAACCTCGTCCACTCTTCTCCCTCAAAGTCCCCCTTGAAGAACTTGAAACAGCTCTCCTTATGGGGAAGGAAAACCGAGCCCTCCTCAAGATTTTTGTCTCTCCAGATGTGACAAAAAGAGAAATATTGAGTTCGTGAAAGGTTGAAAGGGGCTGGGATAGAATCCAGCCCCTTTTTAGTTTTACACTTTTTCAGGGAACGGGAGGGAATCCGTCGCAAGCAATGGCTCCCCCATCAAGTGGGATGATGGCACCGTTAACAAAGTTGGAAGCCTCAGATGCTAAGAATACCACGATTCCGAAGAGGTCTTCCGGATTTCCTACTCTTTGCGCCGGTATGCGTTCTTTGAGCCTCTCGTAAAAGATTTCCTGTAACAGAATCGGTTTTGTAAGGTCCGTCCAGCACCAGGTGGGAGCGATAGCGTTTACACAAATTCCATATGGTGCCCATTCGCAGGCCATAGCCATAGTCATGAGATTTACCGCAGCTTTGCTTGCGGCATAGGCAGGGTCACCGGCCCTTCCGCTTGAACCTTGTAAGGAAGAAATATTAATGATTTTCCCCTTTTTTTGCTTGAGCATCACTTTTGCTGCCTCTCGAGCACAGAGAAAGACCCCCTTGGCATTGGTATCCATGATGTATTCCCATTCCTCGGTAGAGAAATCAGTAATGGGATGTACCGAGGCTACCCCGGCGTTATTGACCAGAATATCAAGGCGGCCAAATTTTTGAACAACGGACTCCACCATTCTCTGTACGTCTTCTTCATTTCTCACATCGGCCTTAATGGGCAGAGATTTTCTTCCCATCTTTGTAATATTTTCAGCTACTCGACAGACATTCTCTAAGGTTTTCCCCGCCACCGCTACATCAGCTCCAGCTCCCGCCAAGGCATAGGCTATGGCCTCACCAAGGCCCTTCCCACCCCCGGTAACCAGAGCTACTTTCCCGTCAAGACAAAAAAGAGAAAAGACGTCAAGGGCTTTCTCCCACAACTCTTTCATGGTTTCCTCCTACTTTGGGATCTCGCCCCTTTTCATAACGGCCATGGCGGTCTCAAAAAGGTCAGGAGTGGCATATCCACTTTCTTGGGGCATCGCGACACCGCTATAAATCCAGATGAACTCTAAGGGTTCGTTGAAGGGATTCCGTAGCCAGTGGATTTCACCTACTGGAGCGAATTGAATGTCTCCTGGGGTGAGCAGATACTCTTTATCCCCCCCTCCGGTGACGCCCTTGCCGCTCAAACACCAAAGGACTTCTTCCGCGTGGAGGTGGAAGTGGGGATCGTGGTATGCTCCGGGAAAAAAAACAGAGCGCCCCACTACGGTCATTTTGGAACCTGTTACCTCGCGACAGACAATGAGTTCTGTTTCCATCTCTCCATGGAGTCCTGCCCAGTTACCGAGCTCCATAGGAGGTATTTCTTTCCAGTTCACTAAACGCAGTTGGCCATCAGGGAACTCATAGATAGCCCTTGGGAGTTCCGGTTTTAGTCGCTTCATGAAGATCCTCCTTCCATAATTTTGTTTTCATTGTATCGTATGCTGGTATTCTCAGTAAATACTCTTCAACATATAATGTAATATCAAGTAAATTTACCTTGGAAGAAAATGTGGCAACGTAAGTTTATCGGAAGGGTCTTAGAGAATCATCTATTGTGGAAGGAATAAAAAGACTTCACTGCCCAATGTATGGTATAGCATTTTGTAAAAACCATGCCCTCCTTCCAATTTTCTAAAGCATGGAAAAGGGAATATAGTGAGTCGGGGCGTCCGATCGTGGAGGAGAAAAACGAAGGAAGTACGGTAGGATTCTCAGCTCGAAGTACTTTACCTGAGAGCGACGGGAAGAATCCACCGCCAAATTCTCGAGGTTTCAGCAAGAAAGAGCAATCTCAGGTAGAATGAAGTTTTGGAAGAAGATTCCGTTCATGCTTTGCTTTTTCGGGAGTATTAGCATAAATTTATCGGAGGAGTTTTAAAAGGAATATTTGCAAGCAACAAGAAAAGAGAGGTTTCACCATCCAGTCTTCATGGTATATCCAAAGCACCAAACCTCTGAGAGAGGCGAGATCTCATGGAGAGAGTACATCATATTTTCGAAGGATTGGAGAGGGTCATGAAGGTTGTTGTTAAAACTCTTGTAGGAGATACTGATGTTCTCATCCTCAAGAAATCTGTGGAGGACCTTGAACCGAACGATGAAAGGTATCCTGGTTGAGCTTTTAGAAGCCCAAGACCAGTATCGGTGAGCAGAAAGGAACTCAAAAGATTGGAAGGTATAGGAAGAGGTGTTCTATCCTACTTTCCTTATAATTTTCCCGTGTTCTGCTCTTGCATGGTAGCTTTCTCCCTCTTTGAAACTTTTAGGGAAGGTCACCATATTGTTTTTGAAGCCCAATTCTTAGGATGCCACTGAAACCATTATCGTATCATTATGGGGATGGGCAATTATTATATTCTTGAGAATAGGGGAAGAGATACCCATACTTGCATTAACATTGACAGAAGGAGATGAATATGGTTTAATAAGTTGGTAAATACAATAGTACCTTATGACGTATTTCCTGAATGGATAAGGGGGCTTGACCTTGACAGAACGACGATTGAATAGAAATGTACCGATACCCCTCTACTATCAGTTGAAAGAAATGTTGCGGGAGCAAATTGAAGAGGGGATCTTTAAGCCGGGTGACCTTTTGCCCTCAGAACGGGAGCTTTCTGAGCGGTATGGCATCAGTAGGCCTACAGTTCGACAGGCTATTAAGGACTTAGTGCATGAGGGGTTTTTGGTTCGGGAAAAAGGACGAGGAACGTATATCTCAAAACCTAAAATCAACTACGGCTTTGTCCAACGTTTTGTGACTTTTTACGATGACATGGCTGAAAGAGGCTTAACGGTAAAAACCACAGTATTGAGCATGGAGGTAAAGGAAGCTGGTAAAAGAGTGGCCCGTTTTCTTGGTCTTGAACCTCATGACCAAATTATTCATATTGAGAGACTCCGTTTCGTGGAAAACGAGCCGGTGGTGCGTGTCCAAAATCATATCCCCTATACTCTTTGTCCCCATCTCGTAGAAGAAGATTTGACGGATCAGTCGTTATACCACTTGCTCTCGGAGAAGTATGGCTTGAAACCGTATCGAGCAGAAATTGCTCTGGAAGTGTCCATTGCCGATGAAGTTGACGCTTCTTTCTTGAAGATAAGTCCTGGGGCGCCGATTTTGCTCATGGAAAATATTACTTTTACCGAGAGCGGAGTCATCATGGACTTCTTCCAGTCTCGTTTTCGAGGGGACAAAGGGAGGGTAAAGGTGGAGGTGATGAACAAACTGTAAAGAGGACAAGGAGCACATTAGGCATTTTTGTTTTCTCAAGTGAATGATTGACGAAAGGGGGATGGACGTGGTGAGAAAGTTCGTTTGGCTATTAGTCGGTTTGGTGTGTGTTGGATGGGTTGGTTTGACTTGGGCTCAGGAAAAAATACCTGAAATCGTCATTGGATGGACTCCTCCTGATATTACTGGAGTTTTCAAAACCGCCACCGACTTCTTTGAAAAAGGTGCCGAAGACGCGCGTAACCATGGTATCCCGGTCACTATTGTTACCAGAGCGCCTGCATCACATACCGCTTTTGCAGACCAGATTGCGATCATAGAAGACTTCATTCAAAGAAAAGTGAACGTTATTGCCATCTCGCCAATTGAAGTAGAAGTGGTGAAACCAGCTCTGCAAAAGGCTAAGGCAGCAGGTATTCCGGTTATCGTAGTCAACCTTCTTGAGCCTATTGCCGATGTAGATGTTGATTGTTACATCGGGTTTGATAATACCGTAGCGGGAACCGTTTCTGCTTACGCGGTCATTGACTACTTTGGGGGTCCTGGTGTCTTAGGAGAGGGCGAGACATTGCCAGTTACGCCGGATACCTTCTTAGATTTGAAATTCTGGCAGGATTTGTACACGCAGGAAATTATTGGTGGACTGAAAGATAAAGTAAAACTTCGGGGAGCCATCATTGAAGGTGTAGCAGGAGGATTCTTCTCCACGGCACGTTTGAAAGGATTTCACTCAGTGATTGATCAATTTCCAGGGATAGAAATCGTCACCACCCTGCCTGCTGATTGGAATCGAGAGAAAGCTATTAAAGTTACCGAGGACATTCTCTCTGCGAACCCCAAGGGGACTCTCGATTTCATCTGGGCTGCTTCCAATGAAATGGGCTTGGGTGCCATGTTGACCTGTGAAAGACTGGAAAGAACAGAAGTGAGAGTGTTTACCAACGATGGCACTCCGGAATCAGTAGAACGTATTCGTGAAGGAAGACTCATTGCTGAAACTTGGCATGGATTCCCCGAGTGGGGTTGGTATGGAACACGTTACGCAGTCATGTTAGCGTTGGGGTTAAAGGACCTGGTTCCCCAATTCGTGGATATTCGACCGAGAATCGAGTGGCAGGGAAACGCTGATAAGTTCTATCCCAACCCCGCCTTAGAGCCAACCGACTGGGAGGCTATCAAGAAAGCTTATGCAGAGAAGGAGTAAGTGAGAGATGGGGGCAATTTTCGCCCCCATCTTTTTTGGAGGTAGTAATATGGATGTAGGCATGAAAGAGAAGGTCGTCCTCATTACTGGTGCATCGGCAGGCATTGGTGCAGAGACGGCAGTGTGTTTTGCCCGAGAAGGCGCGCGGGTAATCTTAGGGGATGTGGATCGTGAACGGGGTAAAGAAGTTTTAACGAGAATCACCGAAATGGGTGGACAGGGGGAATTCCTTCCCATGAACGTTGCTATGGAAGAGGAGGTACAGACGGGTATCCGTTCTATTGTCGATACCTTTGGGCGGCTTGATATCTTGGTCAACAATGCAGGAATCTATCGCAAAGGCGATGTTCTCTCCTATTCGGAAGAAGATTTTCAGCAGATTGTGGCGGTAAACGTTAGAGGAGTCCTTTTATGCACGAAATATGCCGCTTTAGAAATGAAAAAGAACCATTATGGGGTTATTGTCAACGTGGCTTCCGAAGCAGGTTTGGTGGGTATTAAAGGGCAGGTAATCTATAATCTTTCCAAGGCAGCGGTTATCTCCATCACACAAAGCTGTGCAGTTGATCTTGCTCCCTACGGTATACGGGTCAATTGTGTCTGTCCAGGTACTACCTTCACTCCTTTGGTAGAGCAAGCTTTGACCAAAGAAAGCGATCCAGTGTCTACCAAGAGAACTTTAGAAGAAAGCAGGCCTTTACGTCGCTTGGGTACCCCGCGGGAAATCGCTGCGGCGATTCTCTTTCTCGCCTCGGATGCTATTGCCTATGCTACTGGCGCGATCTTGAGTGTTGATGGAGGGTATACCGCGTGGTGAATGAAAAGAAACCGCTCTTAGTTCTTAAAGATATATGCAAAGAATTTCCCGGAGTAAGAGCACTTGATAAAGTAAGTTTAGAAGTATTTTCTGGGGAAGTTCACGCCGTTTTAGGGGAAAACGGAGCAGGGAAGTCCACCTTGATGAAAATTCTTTCGGGAATTACTCGCAAGGACAGTGGGGAGATTTTCCTCGGTGATCGGAAAGTAGATTTCCGAAGTCCCAAAGACGCCATCGCAGCAGGAGTAGCTTTAGTTCAACAAGAGCTCTCTTTGGTTCCTTACCTGAGCGTAGCGGAGAATCTTTTTTTGGGAAGATGGCATAAACAAGGATTGATGATCGATTGGAAGGCTTTAAAGGCAGAGGCGGAACAACTTTTACAGCGCTTCGGTCTTACTATTGCTCCGCAGACAACCGTAGAAAAATTGAGTGTGGCAGAACAGCAAATGGTTGAAATCCTCAAGGCGATGGCCAAACCTCATGTTCAGGTCTTTTTGCTCGACGAGCCTACTTCGGCTTTGAGCGATAAAGAAATCGAAAGATTATTCGTACTCCTTCGAGAAATTAAGAAGGAAAGTAAGGCCATTATTTTTATCTCTCATAAAATTAATGAAGCGCTTACTATTTCTGATCGGATTACGGTACTTCGAGATGGAGTCAAGGTGATCACTGCTTTGAGAGAAAATCTCACCGAACACGATATTATCTTCCACATGACGGGAAGAACCTTAGAAGCGAAGCAAACTACTCCCGCCGCTTTGTCTGAAAAAGGTCGGGAAGTTGTGTTAAGCCTGAGAGACGTTACGGTGGAAAATTTTGTGCGAGATATTCACTTAGACATTCATCGCGGTGAGATCTTAATTATTTTTGGGTTAGTTGGTTCGGGACGTACCACCTTAGCAGAAGGAATATTCGGTCTCAAAAAATTGACTGGAAAAATTTTCTTGCAAGGCGGGGAAGTTCACATTTCCTCCCCGCTTGAGGCAGTGGAGAGAGGAATTGGTTATATTCCCGAAGATAGGAGACAGGGATTGGTATACGAGATGCCAGTCTTTGCGAACATCACTTTGGCAGTATTAGAAAAAGTTTCGCGAAGGGGTATTTTAGATCTTGAGGAGGAACATCGCATAGCGAAGAAATTCGTCAATGATTTGCGGATTAGAACTCCTCATGTTTTCCGTCAGGTGCTCTTTTTGAGTGGAGGAAATCAACAAAAGGTTCTTTTGGCGAGGTGGTTAGCCCGAAATCCGAAGGTATTGATCATGGATGAACCGACCCGGGGTATTGATGTAGGGGCGAAGTTTGAGGTTCGTGAGTTGGCTCGTACTTTGGCTTCCTTAGGATTGGTCATCGTCTATATTACTTCAGAAGCTCCTGAAGCCTTAGAACTGGGTGATCGAATAGTAGTCATGCGGGGAGGAAGAATTGTGGCAACCTTTGAAAACCTTCGTGCTATAACGAAATCGGAACTTATCGCTGCGGCAAGTGGAGTGCTCGCGAAAGAGGTGGTTTTGAATGGCTAAGGACAAAGTAGTCGTTAGCACGTTTGCGTTGATACCTTCTTTGCGAAGCATAGTGTTACGGGGGGGATCGTTAGTTGGGGTTATTGCCTTGAGTATAGCTTTTGCCAGTCTCTCCCCTCATTTTATGACTTTGAGTAATTGGCTCAACATTCTTCGGCAAGTAGCGGTAGTTATGATTTTAGCTTCAGCCCAGACTATGGTCATTATCACCGGTGGTATTGATCTCTCGGTTGGATCACTTCTTGCTCTCGGTGGATGTCTTGCCGCGGTGGCGATGAGTTATTGGGGTTGGGGATTTGTGCTTGGTTCTCTTTTAGGTATCGCAGTGGCCAGCTTGGCTGGTTTGGGAAGTGGGGTAGTGGTGGCAAAAGGGAAAATTCCCGATTTTATCGCTACTTTGGGAATGCTCGGCGCCTTGCGCGGGGTTTCGCTCCTTGTAACCGGTGGTCTTCCCGTTCCTTCTCATTTCACCGCTACCCAACTTGCAGGGTATCTCCCCCAGGTTTTAGTTTGGCTTGGGAGTGGGGATATTTGGCTCATACCAGTTCCGGCAATTATCGGTGTAGTAGTGGTTATCATAACCTGGTTTATTCTCTCCCGTACCGTTTTTGGACGTTCATTGTATGCGGTAGGGGGGAATCGAGAAGCGGCCAGGGCTTCGGGGATTGATGTGGACCGGATTAAAATTCTTGTTTACGGTCTCTCTGGACTGTATTGTGGTATTGGGGGATTGGTATTAGTTGGACGAATGAATTCGGCGAATGCTTTGATGGCTGAAGGAATTGAATTACAAACGATTGCAGCGGTAGTGATCGGAGGAACCAATCTTTTCGGAGGGCGAGGCTCGGTTTTTGGTACTTTGGTCGGAGCAATCTTAATGGGTGTTCTCAGTAACGGTTTGAATCTCCTCAATGTACAGCCATTTTGGCAAAGAGTAGTCAATGGAGTGCTCATTATTGCAGTGGTAGTATTTGATCAATGGAGAAGAAGATTAGGGGAGTAGTGTTTGGAGAGAGGAGTGAAACACATGGACGCTATTCGTTTTATTTTAGTGGGAGCGGGTAGAGCAGGGATGGTGCATGCCCACAACCTGGTACATTATATTCCCGAAGCCCATCTTACTGCGTTAGTAGATGTGAATATGGAGCAAGCACAGAAATCCGCCCGAGAACTCGGGGGAGTCGTGCGGTGCTATACGAATATCGCTGACGCCTTGGAAAAAGAAGCATGTGATGCGGTGTGTATTGCTTCTTTGACTTTTACTCATCGTGAGGTCATAGAAGTAGCTGCGAAAGCCGGAAAACATATTTTTTGTGAAAAACCCCTTGCTCAAACTCAGGAAGAAGCGCAGAAAATCGAAGCAATTATCGATGAGACGGGGGTGAAGTTTCAAATCGGTTTTATGCGTCGATATGATCCGGGAATAAAGAGGGCTTGGGAGATGATTCGGGAGGGTAAAATTGGTGAAATAGTGCTCATTAAGTCTACTGGTCGTGGTCCCGGATTGCCCCCCGCATGGATCTGGGACCGACAAAAGAGCGGAGGAATGTTGGCCGAAGTTTCTTCTCACGATGTAGATACGGTGTTATGGTTTGCTGAAAAGCAGCCAGAGCGTGTTTTCTTGATGGCTAAAAATTTCAAAGGGCAAGAAGCAAAGGAACAATTTCCCGATTTTTATGATCATTATGTATTGACTGTTGCCTTTCATGAGGGTCCTTTTGGAGTGGTTGATGGGGGATGTCCGGTCGGCTATGCTTATGATGCTCGGGTAGAGATCTTAGGTACAGAAGGTATGATCCAAGTTGGAGAAACCGTGTCAACCGGCCCCATCGTCTACACAGGAGATAAAAAAGCAGTACGGGACACGCAGGCGAGTTGGAGAAATCGTTTCCGCGAGGGATATCTTGAGGAAATGGGATCGTTCATTCGCTGTATTGTGGAAGACGAAACACCTTCTCCTTCTCTTCAAGACGGTTTACGAGTGGTTAAGGTAGTAGAGGCTGCCCATCGATCCTTAGAGTTGGGAACGCCGGTATCTCTTGAAGGAGAGTGGTGAACGTGCGTTACTTTATTGGTTGTGATTTGGGGACTACGGCCACAAAGACCGGCCTCTTTGACCAAGAAGGGAACCTCTTGGCTCTGGCCAGAAAGAATTCTCATCTTATCTATGGTAAAGATGGCAGTGTTATTCAGGAGCCTTACGAAATGTTGGAATCAGTAGTAGAAACGGTACGGGAGGTAGTAGAAAAAAGTGGGGTATCCCCTCGAGAAGTTGGAGCGATGGCCTTGGATGGTCAAATGGCTGGCATTATGGGTGTGGATGAGAAGGGAGAGCCTGCTACTCCGTATGATTCATGGCTCGATGTGCGTTCTGCTCCCTACGCGCGGGTGATGCGAGAAAAAGCGGAGGATCTCATCACTCTTCGCTCGGGAATGGCTCCCAGCATTAATCACGGCCCGAAAATTTTATGGTGGAAGCATGAACATCCTGATATTTACCGTAAGATAGCGAAATTTACCGTTCCTTCTTGTTGGGTGGCACAGAAATTTGCTGGTCTCGGTGGCGCAGAGACGTTTATTGATTATACCTATCTCCACTTCTCTTGTTTTGCCAATCTTAAGGAGGCAACCTGGGATGCGGAGCTTGTATCGCTTTTTGGGGTGGAGGAGGAGAAATTCCCACGCGTAGTAGAACCATGGAAGGTAATCGGGGAGTTGCAGAAATCGTGGGCAGAGGAGATGGGTCTTTGGGAAGGTATGCCGATCATAGCAGGATGTGGAGATCAAGCAGCAAATAATTTGGGCGCTGGAGTAGTAGAGAGAGGAATGGCTTTTGATGTAGCTGGTACGGCTTCTTGCTTCAGTTTATATGTTGACCAGTACGTCCCTGATGTGAAGTATAAAACCTTGCTTTTCCCTCGCGCGGTTATGCGAGATGACTACTATCCTATGGCTTATATCAACGGAGGTGGGCTGGATCTCGAGTGGGCGAAGGACGAGTTCTTCAGTGAACTTGCTTCTTCTTCCCAAGCATTCACTTTGATTAATGAAAAGGTGGAAGGAGTTGCTTCATCCCCTGTTCCGATTGTTTTTATCCCTCATCTTCGAGGCCGGAATTGCCCAGGAGAACCCTATTTTAGGGGAGTTTTTGCCGGATTTAGTTGGGAACACAAGCGAGAACACCTTTTTCGTGCTATTTTAGAGGGAATTGCTTTCGAATACGCCTATTACTTGAAAATTATTCGAGAGTCACTCCCTGAAGCACAGTTTTTCGAGGTACGAGTGATTGGGGGAGGTGCGAAGAGTTCTCTGTGGAATCGCATCAAGGCGAGCGTGCTTGGTATCCCTTATACCGAGATTGATCGGAAGGAATGTGCCATTTGGGGTTCGGCGCTTTTAGCCGGTTTTGGAGTAGGTGTTTTTACCGATTTGAAAGAGAAAGCCTTACAGTCGGTGAGAAAAGTGCAGGTTCACTATCCGGACGAAAAACTCTCCAGATTTTATGAAAAACTCCTCCCTTTTTATCTCGAAGTGATGGAAAAGATGGGAAAAGTTTTTCAAAATCACGGAGAGTTATTCTTTTAGAAAGGCGGAAAAAATCATGAGAGCAGCAGTGTTTTCCTATCCTCCACATATAGAGATAAGAGAAAAACCCGTGCCCGTACCGGGTGAAGGTGAAGTAGTTATTGAAGTCAAAGCGGCAGCACTCTGTGGGACCGATTTGCGTATTGCCCGTCGAGGACACGGAAGTATTAAGCAGGACGAAGAGCGAATTTTGGGTCATGAAGTTGTGGGAATAATTGTGGCAAAAGGTAAAGGGGTAGAAGGGCTCCCGGAAGGATCGAAAGTCGCCGTTGCGCCCAATTACGGATGTGGACAATGTAGGTATTGCATTCAAGGATTGACGCATCATTGTCCGGAGACGCGGGCTATCGGCGTTACTGTGGATGGTGGTTTTGCAGAATTTATGCTGGTACCCAAAAGGGTAGTGACTCAAGGGAATGTGGTAGTCCTTCCTCCTGAGGTTCATTTTATTGATGTTGCTTTTGTGGAGGCGCTTGCCTGTGTTGTTCACGGATTTCTCCCTTTAAAGGTAGATTTTCAAGATCGGGTCCTCATTTATGGGGCTGGTCCTATCGGTCTCATGTTTTGGGAACTTGCTCGACACTTTGGGGCAAAAGAAGTATGGATTGCCGATTTGAGTCCTGAGCGTTTGCAGGTGGCACAGAGTCGCGGAGCCAATACCATCTTGGTAGAAAAGGAGAGTGTCAAAGAAAAGCTCGGTTCGGCGGATGTCGTTATTGTAGCGGCACCCTCTCCAAGTGCGCAAAGGGAAGCCTTAGAGATAGCAGAAACCTACGGGCGGATTAACTTTTTTGGTGGTTTACCTCCTCAGGTTAAAGACGTTCCTCTTCCCAGCAATCTCATCCATTATAAAGAGCTTCTTGTGACAGGTACGACGAGATCGAATAATTTTCACTTTCGTTACGCTTTGGAGCTTTTGTTGACTCGACGTATAGATTTATCTTACCTTGTGAGTCATACTCTCCCTTTGGAGAAAATTGAGGAAGGATTACAACTCATGGAATCCCAAAAGTCTCTCAAAGTTGTTCTTACCCCCTAATTCATGGAGAAAGGATGAGTGTCATGAAGATTATGAAGCCGTTCAATGTGGTCATTAACTTTAAGACGGGTGAGCTCTCTCCTGGGAAGCGAGTGCTTCGCCGAGTGAGTGATTTAAAACCGCTCTTTTACAACCAGAAAGCTGCCGAAGAACTCATTCACCATGATGACCCTCTCATGTACGAAGTGATTTACGCTGATGTTCCTGAAGAGGGAGGGCATTTGGGCCATTGTACTACCATTCTCTACCCGGGGCGAGTTGGAGAGGAGTTCTTTTTTACCAAAGGCCATCGACATGAAAAATTGGAAACCGCGGAGATTTATTTTTGCCTGCAAGGAACGGGAAAACTCCTCATGGAGTCAGTAGAAGGGGAATTTGAAGTCTTGGATATGTTTCCAGGTTCTTCTTCCTACATTCCTCCCTATTGGTCTCACCGTACCGTCAACGTAGGTCAAGAACCGCTCATTTTCTATTGTATTTTCCCGGGAGATGCGGGGCACGACTATGCTACGATTGAAAGACACGGTTTTCCTCAGTTAGTGGTAGAAAGAAATGGTAAAGTACAGCTTATTCCTAATCCTTACTGGAAAAAAAATGTTTAGGAGAGAGTGTCATGGAACTTCCGGCCAAAGCGACTCAACCGACCATGTATTTTATCGGGGTAACCACTTCACAGTCTTCCATCATGAAGCTTTTCCCGCAGTGGGCTCAATGTTTGAATCTCAAAGAAGCTGTGTTGAAGGGAATTGACATTGAGATTCATGCTCCTCACTCGGTATATCGGGAGGTAGTGGATTTTATCAAAAATGATCCCCTCTCCTTAGGGGCTCTCGTTACCACCCACAAAATTGATCTCTTCGAAGCGTGTCGAGATATGTTCGACTATCTTGACCCCTATGCTCAACTTTTTGGGGAACTCTCTTCGATTTCTAAAGTGGACGGGCGTTTAGAGGGACATGCTAAGGATCCAATATCGAGTGGCCTTGCCATGGAAGCTTTTATTCCTCCCCAATTTTGGAAAGACCACGGTGGAGAGGTTTTCATCATGGGAGCAGGAGGGAGTGCGCGGGCTATTGCCGCATATCTCTTCGATCCCAAGAAAAAAGGGAATACGCCCTCTCGACTTTTCGTCTCCAATCGGACTACCCCTCGATTATTGAGGATGAAGGAAATCATGGAAATCATTAATCCTGAAATCAGTGCTGAGTATATCCATTCACCAGAACCGACCGTGAATGATCAGATTTTGAGTAAGCTCAAACCGTATTCGTTGGTGGTCAATGCTACCGGGTTAGGAAAGGATCGCCCTGGTTCTCCTTTAACTGATCGATGTGTATTTCCTCTCCACAGTTTAGTGTGGGAATTGAACTATCGAGGCGATTTGCTTTTTATGCACCAAGCTTTGGCACAGAGAGAGTCGCGGAAACTCCATGTTGAGGATGGGTGGCTCTACTTTATCCATGGTTGGACTCAAGTAATTGCCCAGGTCTTCCATATCGATATCGATGCCGAAACCTTTGCCCGCATTGAAAGCATATCCCATGCTTTTCGAAAAAGCTCGTAATAAAGGGCGCACGCTGTGTGCGCCCGTCTCGTCTCATTGTCGTGGGTGAATTGCCGAAAGGGAGAAATAAGCGCTTTGAAATCGGGGATACAAGTTCTGGTAAATTTCTACCCAGTAAGCGTCGGGAAGGGTAGGATGGGTATATTGAATGGTTGTTTGTATGGCCTCTTCAAACGAGGAAAAGTGGCCAACGCCCACCATGGCAAGAAGACACGCTCCCAAGGCAGCCTCTTCTTTAGCGTTGGTGGTGAAGAGCGGCAAATTGATCATCGAAGCCATGATTTTCCTCCACAGGGGGCTTTTTGCTCCACCTCCAGAAAAGATGACCCGCTGCGGATGATGACCGAGCTCACGGAAAACTTCTATGGCATTTTTGATGCCCATGGCTACTCCTTCCATGATGGCGCGAATGAAATGAGCTCGTTCGTGAGTGAGGTGGAGATTGAGAAAAGCGCCTCGTGCGTGGGGGTCCATGTAGGGAGTCCTCTCTCCAATGAGGTGGGGGAGAAAAATGAGCTCATTACATCCAGGAGGTGATTGTTGAGCCTCTTGGTCTAAGCTCTTGAAGTCAAAGGTGTATTCTTTAGAATCCAAGACGGACTTTTTAAACCAACTGAGCGAAAGGCCGGCACAGAGAATTGCCCCTAGGAGATGCCAATAGCCAGGTAGCGCATGGCAGAAAGTGTGAATACGGAGTTTATTATCAATGAGAGGATAGCGCAAAGGGGCAAATACCTGTCCGCCGGTACCGATAGTGATGAGCATTTCACCTTCTTGGGTGATACCGTTACCGAGAGCGGCACAGTGTTGGTCTCCCGCTCCGGCGACGATCAATGCGTCTCCTCGGATGCCAAGCTCGGCTTTCACACTTTCTGCCACTTGTCCAATCACTTGATTTGA
Organism: uncultured bacterium; assembly: GCA_937139415.1. GTDB lineage: Bacteria > Atribacterota > Atribacteria > Atribacterales > Caldatribacteriaceae > CAKZPS01. Next base: position 36,822 of record CAKZPS010000022.1, on the reverse strand, counting down.
TTCATAGAGGGGTGGGAAGAGGCGGGAATCTAAATCGAGAAGATTGATGATTTCTTCTGACCAACATCGTCGGCGAATGTCGAAGAGGAGAGTGCTCGAAGCATCGGCTACATCGGTGGAGGGAGGAAGTCCCATCTTTACCTTGAGATAGTCCTTGGGAAGCATGACCCAGCGTGTACGGCAATAGACTTCGGGAAGATTTTCTTTCACCCAGGCCAGGGTAGCGATCATGAATCCGGTAGCGATGTCACTCCCGACCACGGTTTCAAGGTAAGATTTGAGCTTTTCTCGGAGGTCTCTGAGTATTTCATGGCTTCGCTGGTCGGTCCAAATAATAGCTGGATAGACAGGGTAATAGTTTTCGTCAATCATCACTGTACCATGCATTTGTCCCGAAAAACTCAAGGCTTTTATGATTGGCTCTGGTAAGCTTGCCGCAACTTCTTGTATGGCTTCCTTGGTTTTTTGCCACCATACTTCGGGGTCTTGTTCGGTAAATCCAGGTTGAGGGGTTGAGATGGGGTAATCACGGGAAACGATCTTCTGCGTCTTTCCGCTTTCGTCGAGACAAACGACTTTAACGCTCTGTGTTCCAAGGTCGATTCCTAAGAAAAAGTCCATACACCGCACCCCTCTTTTTGAAAAGAGTAGCACGAAAGACATTCAGTTGACAAGGAGATGATTCTTCCGAGAGGAGATCATTTGAAAAGGGAAGCAAGTGAGGCGAGATAATTCTTTTTCCAGGTGGCAGAGTTTGTTGAAGGGAAAAAGAAAAAAATATATAATGTCGCAGGGACGAAGAATTTTTGCACTTTGAGAAAAATGAGGAGATTTGGCATGGATGAATTAATTACCGAAGTCATTAAAGTACATGTGCAAGAGGCCTTGCGAGAAATCTTTCCTGAAGAAGGAGTGGAGGTCATTGTAGAGCCCGCCAAGGATACACGACACGGAGATTTTGCGACTAATGTGGCTTTCTTGCTCGCGCGTCGTCGGAAAAAATCCCCTCGGGAAGTTGCTCAAGAATTGCAGAAAATTTTTCAAGAGAAATTGCAGGAAATTGCCAGAGTAGAGATAGCAGGAGTTGGTTTTATCAATTTCTTTCTTACCGATCACTTTTTGCTCTCTCGGTTAAAAAGGGTTTTTATCGAAGAGGAAGATTTTGGTGCGGTAAATTTGGGTCAGAATCGGAGGATACAGGTGGAGTTTGTCAGTGTAAATCCAACTGGGCCTCTGCATGTAGGACATGGAAAGTGTGCGGCGTTCGGTGATGCTTTAGCACGGGTTCTCGCGAAAGCCGGTTTCCAAGTTGAAAAGGAGTATTACGTTAATGATGCTGGGAGGCAAATCGATCTTTTAGGCGCTTCTTTAGAAGCTCGTTGTCGTCAACTTCTGGGAGAAGATGTGGAAATCCCTGAAGGAGGGTATAAAGGGGATTATTTGATAGATATTGCCCGTCAGTTTCTCGAGGAAAAAGGGGAGGCTCTACTCAACCTTCCGGAAGGAGAGAAAAGGGAAATTTTCAAGCAATTCGCCGTGGAGAGTATCCTCCGTGATATTCGAGCAGATTTAGACCGTTTTCGGGTATTTTTTGATGTCTGGTTTCATGAACAATTGCTGTACCAAAACGATACGGTGAAGACGGTTTTGCAGATTTTGGCCGAGAAAGGATACACTTACGAACGGGACGGAGCCTTATGGTTAAAGACGACTCTTTGGGGTGATGATAAGGATCGAGTCCTCATTCGCGAGAACGGCTTGCCAACTTATTTTGCCTCTGATATTGCCTACCATTGGAATAAATGGCAGAGGGGTTTTGACCAGGTCATAGATATATGGGGAGCAGATCATCATGGATACATTCCCCGTATGCAGGCAGCGGTGTCTGCGTTGGGGTTGCCTCAGGGGTTTTTAGAGATTTTTATCGTCCAGTTTGTCACTCTTCTTCGTGGGGGTCAACCGGAGCGCATGTCCACTCGCCAAGGAGAATTTATTCCTCTCAAAGAACTTGTTGCCGAAGTCGGTGTAGATGTTGCTCGCTATTACTTTTTGATGCGCGATCCGGCAACACATCTTGAGTTTGATGTAGAAGAGGCGAAAAAGAAGTCCATGGATAATCCTGTGTACTATGTCCAATATGCTCATGCTCGGATTGCCTCTCTTTTTAAAGAGGCAGAAAAACGGGGTTTGAAGATAGAGCCATTTGATCAACTCCAAGAAGTGCGTTTTCGTGTTCAGGAAGAGAGGGAAATCGTGAAAAAAATACTATATTTTCCAGATGTAGTGAAGAATGCCGCTCAGTTACGTCAGCCTTATCTTATCTGTGTGTATCTTCAAGACTTAGCTTCCTCTTTCCATTCTTTTTATAACTTACATCGAATTTTGGATAGAGAGGATCTCTCTTTGACTTCTTTCCGCTTAGGTCTTTGCCGGGCGATGCAAATCGTTTTGCGGAACGCCCTTTCTCTTTTGGGGATTTCAGCGCCAGAGACAATGTAGAAGAGGTAGACAACATGGGTAAACGGGGAAAATATATTTTTGTCACCGGTGGAGTTGTTTCTTCTCTGGGGAAAGGTATTACTGCTGCGTCTTTGGGGAGAATCTTAAAAAGCCGCGGTTTCCGAGTAACCATGCAAAAATTTGATCCTTATATTAATGTTGACGCAGGTACCATGAACCCCTATCAACATGGGGAAGTTTTTGTAACCTATGATGGGGGAGAAACGGATTTAGATTTGGGGCACTATGAACGATTTATTGATGAAGAATTGTCGAAGTTCAGTAACGTTACTACCGGTAAAATCTACAGTTCGGTAATTGACAAGGAGCGACGAGGCGATTTTTTAGGTGCGACGGTGCAGGTTATTCCTCATATTACCAATCAGATCAAAGAGGAAATTTTTGCCTTACGAGAGCGGAGTGATGCCGATATTTCTGTTGTGGAAATCGGTGGTACCGTAGGTGATATTGAGGGACTCCCTTTCCTTGAAGCGATACGACAAATTAAGAACGACATCGGTAAGGACAATTGTCTCTATGTGCATGTTACCTTAGTTCCTTATATCGGTGCGGCTGGAGAACTCAAGTCTAAACCTACCCAACATAGTGTGAAGGAATTGCGGAGTATTGGAATACAACCGGATATGATTGTGTGTCGTTCTTCTTGTCCCATTACTCCCGAAGTCATTTCTAAAGTTGCCCTTTTCTGTGATATCGAGAAAGAAGCTATTATTCCGTTGCAAGATGTGAAGTCTATTTATGAAGTACCCTTGCTCCTCGAGGAGAGGGGGGTAGGGGATTTAGTCGTTTCACGGTTGACTGCCAATCATAAACAAGGAGACTTGGTAGAGTGGTCGCAAATGGTGACCAAGATGTGGGATGCAAAGGATGAGGTTATCATTGGCTTAGTCGGAAAATATGTAGAATCTAAGGATGCTTATTTAAGTATCTGTGAGGCCCTACAGCACGGAGGAATAACCTTGCAACTCAAGGTACGCGTTCAGTTCATCGAAGCGGAATTACTCACAAGGAGCAATGTGGAGGCCTATCTTTCGGGATTGGACGGAATATTGGTTCCCGGGGGTTTTGGCCAGCGCGGTATCGAGGGTAAGATCGAGGCGGTACGTTACGCCCGGGAGAAGGGAATTCCCTTTCTGGGCATTTGTTTGGGTATGCAGACGGCAATTATCGAGTTTGCGCGTCATGTTTTGGGATGGAGAGAGGCTCATTCCACAGAGTTTGATCACCATACTCCCTATCCGGTTATTGATCTTATGCTCTCGCAACGAGAAACGCGCAAATTAGGGGGAACGATGCGATTAGGAAATTATCGATGTCTCTTAGAGGAAAATTCACTGGTGTACGCTCTCTATAACGAGAGAGAAGTGCAAGAGAGACACCGCCATCGGTATGAAGTGAATAACGAGTTCGTGGAGAAATTAGAACAAAAAGGGATGCGCATGGTTGGTTTTAACCCTGAGTATCAGGTTGTTGAAATCATAGAGCTACAAAACCACCCATTTTTTGTCGGTGTTCAATTTCATCCCGAATTTAAATCACGACCGAATAGGGCTCACCCGCTTTTCTATGGTTTTGTGCAAGCTTCTCATTACTACGGTACTCGCAAAAGGAGAAAATTCCATTGACAAGGAGAAAGATTATAGGAATCATTGATTCGGGTGTGGGAGGATTGAGTGTATTGGAGACAATGTACCGGCTTTCCTTGGCAGAAGAAATTGTTTATATTGCTGACCCTTTTTATTTCCCTTACGGCGAGAAAAGCAAAGAGGAGCTATTGCCCATTGTGAGGCCTCTCTTGCGCTTTCTCGTCGAGGTAGGTAAGGCTGATGTCATTGTTACTGCCTGTGGTACGGTGAGTTCCTTGTGTCTTCCTGACCTTCGGAGCGAGTTTCCATTGCCGATCCTTGGCATTCTTGAGCCCGCGTGTCGTGAGGCGGTAAAAGTAACGGTAAGGAAGAAGATAGTCGTTTTGGCTACTCGTGCCACGATACGTTCCGGTTCTTTTCGGGAAGCATTGCAAATAGCAGATGATTCGGTAGAGGTTTACGAGGAGGCGTGGCCGGAGTTTATTGAAGCTGTTGAGCAGGGAAATTTTGATACCCCTCGATGGAGGCAATGGGTGGGTGAGCAATTAAGATTTTTTGCCGAGCAGGGAATTGATACTGCGATTATGGGTTGTACCCATTTTGCCCTTATTTCCCGATTTTTTGAAGAACTTGCTCCGGCGGGTTTTGTCATCGTTAACCCAGCTTGCGCCTGTGCGCAAGAGGTACAAGCCCTATTTCCTGATTACCCTCTTTCGCCTTGTGGAGATCAGCGACTCAGAATCTTTGTCCGCGGCGATCTTACCCATTTTCAACAAGTTTTGAGCACCCTTCCTTTGGTTTTAGGGGATTTTGAACTTTCCCTTTTTCCCTCTGCGCTGGCTCTGGGTAGCGAGGCACGCTGTGTATAATGGAAATGCAAGAAACCTTGATTTTCAGATCTTATGGAAAAATTAACTGGTTTTTGAGCATTGGTGATTTGCGAGAAGATGGGTATCATGAAATTCAGTCTCTCATTCAAAAGGTTTCTTTATATGACGAAATAGAGATTGTGCCTTCTTCATGTGATTCTATCACCTGTGATTACCCGATCCCGGTAGGAAAGGGAAGCCTGTTGTGGCGGACGCTTCGCAAACTCAGAGAGATCTATCCGGACCTTGCCCATACTCACTTCTCGATTACCATTAAAAAGCATATCCCTCCGGGAAGTGGCTTGGGAGGGGGGAGCAGTAATGTAGCTTCTCTCCTGCGAGAACTTCCTCGTTTTTACGGTGCGACTGTTTTCAAGGAGGATCTCTTGCGTGTTTCTCTTGCCTTAGGTTCGGATATTCCCTTTTTCCTTGAAGATGCCTCTTTTGCTTTGGTGCAGGGAAGAGGAGAGAAAGTGCTTCCCTTGAAACCCGTTCCTCAGCGGTATTTAGTGCTCTTTTTCCCTCCCTTTTCTGTTTCTACTACTTGGGCGTATAGAGCTTGGGATAGAGAAAAAACGTGTTGGCAAGTACTCACTCAAGCGAGAAAGGAATCTTTCCAAAAATTTTTAGCCGGAGGAAATTATGAAACGATTGAAGAAGTGATCTGGAACGATTTTGAGCTTCTGGTAATAAGGTATTATCCTGCTTTACAAACTTATCGAGACCGATTGATGGATTTAGGCTGCCAATACGTATTCATGACGGGAAGTGGATCAACCCTGGTGGGTGTGGTGAGAACAAAAGAAGAGGGAGAAGAAATGTCTCAAAAGCTTGGCAAAGAAGGCTTTCGAGTAGTACTTGCTTCAACGCTTTAGAAGCTTGAAAATAGGAGGGAGAACATGGTTGATGCGATTGTTTTAGCGGGGAGCGGGAAGGGAGAAATAGAAAAAAAATTTGGGGTGAGCAATCGTGCTCTACTTGTCATCGAGGGGAAGTTTATGGTAGAGTATGTAACAGGAGCCCTCAGAGATGTTGCCTCTATTGGGAAGATTGTTGTTGTTGGCCCGGTTGAGGATTTTCAATCGAGAATTGGCAGCAAGGTGACGCAAATTGTTCAACCCGGTAGGAATCCCTTCGAGAGTATGTTACATGGTTTGGAAGCCCTGGAACCGAGTGGGAAAATCTTGGTTGTGGCTGGTGATTTACCTCTTCTCCGAGGAGAGATGATTGAAGATTTTTTCTTGAGATGCGAAAAAAAAGAGGCTGATTTTTATTACCCCATTGTCCGCAAGGAAGTTTATGAAGAGCGAATTGGAAAGGGACAGAGAACCTTTGTGAAGGTTAAGGAAGGGTCTTTTACAGGAGGTAATTTTTTCCTTTTGGATCCTAAGGTGATTCAAAAGAAAAGGGAATGGATTATGCAAATGGTGGAAAACCGCAAAAACCCCTTTGCTATGGCTCGTATCTTAGGTTTGGCAATCATTGTGAAGTATCTCTTGGGTAGGTTGCGAATTGAAGATGTGGAGAAAAGAGTAGAGAACGTTTTAGGTATGAAGGGTGTGGCTATTATCACTCCTTACCCCGAAATAGGGTTTGACGTCGATAAAGTAGAACATGTGGAAAAAGCAAGAGAGCTCTTGAGTAAATGAGATAGGAGGAGGTTACAGTGGTTACCGAGAATAACCAGATGGATCTAATCGTAGAGGAGACGGAACAAAAAGAGGCAGAAAAAAAAGCACCCGCGATTCAATATTCTTTAGCCGAATTAAAGAAAAAATCGAACGCAGAATTATCGGAGATTGCTCAATCTCTTGGTATTTCTGGGTACAGTCGAAAGAAGAAGAATGATTTGATTTTTGAAATCTTAAAGAAAGTAACCGAGTCAAAAGGGTACATCTTCAGTGAAGGAGTGTTAGAAATTACGCCCGATGGATACGGATTTTTGCGTACTGCGGACGATTTTTCTCCTTCAGAAAATGACGTGTATGTTTCTCCTTCACAGATTAAGCGTTTTGTGTTGAGTAGTGGTGACAAAGTCGCTGGTCAGGTACGTCCTCCCAAAGAAGGAGAGCGGTATTATGCTTTGCTCCGCATCGAGGCGATCAACGACGAAGATCCAGAACAAGCTAAGAAAAGGCCTCTTTTTGAGAATTTAACCCCTATTTTCCCTGACGAGCAGTATATTTTAGAAACTACTCCTACCGAGATTTCTACTCGAATTATTGATATCTTTGCCCCGATTGGTAAAGGACAACGAGGTCTCATTGTTGCTCCCCCGAAAGCGGGAAAAACGGTGCTTCTTGAAAAGATTGCCAACGGAATTTCAGCCAATTACCCCAATGCGGTACTGATTGTACTTCTCATTGATGAGAGGCCGGAAGAAGTTACCCAGATGGAGCGTTCGGTAAGAGGATATGTAATTGCTTCCACCTTTGATCAGAAACCGGAGAATCACTTACGAGTTGCCGAATTAACCTTGGAACGAGCAAAGCGCTTGGTGGAAGAGGGTAAAGATGTGGTCATTCTCCTTGATAGTATCACCCGTTTGGCTCGGTCCAATAACTTAGTAGTACCCACGACAGGGAAAACCCTCTCTGGTGGTATCGATTCCTCCGCTCTCCACTGGCCAAAACGCTTTTTTGGTGCGGCTCGGAATATCGAAGAGGGAGGCAGTCTTACCATCCTTGCTACGGCGCTCATTGATACTGGTTCACGGATGGACGAAGTCATTTACGAAGAGTTTAAGGGTACCGGTAATATGGAACTCCATCTGAGCCGAGCCTTAGCCGAGAGTCGGATATTTCCTGCCATTGATATTCATCGTTCTGGCACGCGCAAGGAAGAGTTATTGCTCAAGAAGGAAGATTTAGAAAGGATATGGATGTTACGAAGGCTCTTGGCCAGCGTTGAATCTCAAGAAGCTGTCCAGATGGTTATAGAACGGATGAAAAATACCCGTTCTAATCGGGAGTTTTTGAAGATTATCGACCAAGTTCTCAAAACTTCTCGGTAAATCTGCATTTCCATATTCTCTACGGAGAGACGCTTTTTGACACTACTCAGAGCCCGTGTTATAATATTTTGCACTTTGGGGAGAGGTGAAAACGATGAAAAAAGGTATACATCCGGATTATCGAGAGACACGAGTAATCTGTGCCTGTGGACACTCTTTTGTGACTCGGTCAACCAAGTTTCCTGAAATTAAAGTTGAGATTTGTGCTCATTGTCATCCTTTCTTTACCGGACAGCAAAAGTTGGTTGATACGGCAGGAAGGGTGGAGAAATTTCGGAATAAATACGGGAACGCTTATTAGTCGTTCAATGTGGTCGATGGGGAAGTGGTACATTGTGCCGCTTCCTCTTTTATTTGGGGAGGATTTATGAATGTTTCTCTTGTGGCTTATACACCCAATCCGGAAGTTACCGTTGCTTTAGCGGCGAGAACCTGTTATAGTCACCACCTTTCCCTCGAGATTTCCTTGGAGAAAGCACAGATACTCATTCAGGAACTGATTCAAAGAGGCCATGAGTCGGTTTTAGAGCATGCTTCTTTTACTTTTCAGATCGAGGGCATCTCACGAGTAGCCTCTCATCAGTTGGTGCGACATCGTTTAGCTTCCTACTCGCAGCAGAGTCACCGTTATGTTGCTCTCCACGAGCCGAATTTTGTTTGCCCGCCCAGTATTGCCAAGCATGAGGAGGCGCACGCACTTTATCGGGAGGTTTTAGGCCATTGTCAAAAGACGTATGAACGTCTCCTCCAATTGGGGATAGAGAAGGAAGACGCGCGTTATCTCCTTCCCCAGGGAGTTACTACCAACCTCTTTTTCTCGGCGAATGCTCGAGAACTCCTGCACATTTTTCGATTACGACTGTGTAATCGAGCGCAGTGGGAAATTCGTGAACTCTGTTGGCAAATGCTTACCTTAGTACGAGTGGTCGCTCCGTCTATTTTTGCCTTAGCTGGGCCACCCTGTGTCGATGGTATCTGTCCGGAAGGAGAGAAAAGCTGTGGACGACCTTGGAAAAAATCAGCCTGAGAGAAGGTGTACGGAAGTTGGTGGTCAAGCGCTCATCGAAGGAGTGATGATGCGTACCCCCTCCCGTTTAGCGTACGCGGTACGCAAAAAGAATGGTGATATTGTTTTAGAAGTTCGGAAGCAAAAGCCACTTGCGCAGCGTAACCGTTTCTTTGCTTTGCCAATCATTCGGGGAATCGTGAACCTCGTGGACTCTCTCCTTGTGGGGTGGCAAGCGCTTTCTTATTCTGCTTCGGTGGCTTTTGATGAGGAGGAGGAAAAATTGAGCGGTTTTGATATGGGCATAGCCGTTCTTATGGCTTTAGCTCTCTTTGCCGGGCTTTTCATCGCTTTGCCCACCTTTTTGACTTCCCTCTTCGATCGGTTCTTATCTTCGACGGTATTCTATAATCTGGTAGAAGGATTTATCCGAGTGGGAATTTTTCTTGTCTATTTGGTGGTTATCTCCCGCATGAGAGAGATTCGTCGGGTGTTTGAATATCATGGTGCCGAGCATAAGGCGATTTTTGTTTTAGAACATGGAGAATCATTAACTCCGGAGAATGCAGAGAAATTTACGACTCTTCATCCTCGTTGTGGAACCAATTGGTTGCTTGTCGTGATGATCGTGAGTATTTTTGTATTTTCTTTTCTCGGAAGGCCGGGCGTTATCGGACGAATTGTCACGCGCGTCCTGGTTATTCCCATTGTTGCTGGTTTAGCTTACGAAATTATTAAGTTTCTTTCCCGATATCAGCATAATAAGTTCGCCTACCTCTTGAGTTTGCCGGGACTCTTGTTACAGCGTATTACTACCCGAGAGCCCGATCGTTCTCAGCTTGAAGTGGCTTTTGCGGCATTGAAAGAAAGTTTAGGGGAGGAAGATACTCGTGTGGCGGGAGAAAATTGAAGCCATTGTGAAGCAATACGAGGAGTTAACACAAAAAATGGCCGATCCACAAATTATTGGAGATATGAATCGGTATCGCGAATACGCACAAACTTTGGCAGAAATCGAGCCCTTAGTGGATAGGTATAGAGAGTATCAGAGGATCGAGCGGGAATTAGAGGAAGAACGAGCGTTGTTGCGGATCGAAAAGGATATGGAGTTGCGCAATCTCCTTGAAGAGGATATTGCACGTCTCAAGGGGATTTTGGAGAAGTACGAAGAAGAAATGAAAATCGCTCTTTTACCGAAAGATCCGAGAGACACAAAGAACACTTTAGTGGAAATCCGGGCAGGGACAGGTGGAGAGGAAGCGGCGCTTTTTGTAGCCGATCTTTTCCGTATGTATAGTCGTTATGCAGAACGCCAGGGTTGGAGAGTAGAAGTCATGAGTGCCAATCCAACCGAATTGGGTGGATTTAAAGAGATTATTTTTGCGGTTGAAGGTAAGGGTGTGTATAGTAAATTGAAGTTTGAGAGTGGGGTACATCGAGTACAAAGGATACCGGTGACTGAGGCAGGAGGGCGTATTCATACTTCTACTGCCACGGTTGCAGTATTGCCGGAGGCTGACGAAGTAGAAGTAGAAATTAAACCTGAAGATTTGCGAGTTGATGTGTATCGTTCTTCAGGACATGGTGGACAGAGTGTTAACACCACCGATTCTGCAGTACGGATGACTCATTTACCGACCGGTATCGTGGTGACCTGTCAAGATGAGAAGTCACAACATAAAAACAAGGCCAAAGCCCTGCGTATTTTGCGGGCCCGCCTTTTGGAATTGGAGCGAAAATCGCAAAAGGAAGAAATCGATCGTGAGCGAAGAACTCAGATTGGAACAGGAGAACGTAGTGAACGTATCCGTACCTACAATTTCCCGCAGAATCGGGTGACCGATCATCGTATTAATCTTACTCTCTATCGATTGGAGACCGTGCTTGAAGGAGAATTAGAAGAAATTATCGAAGCATTGATTGCTGAAGAACGAGCGAGAATGTTAGAAAAGGTGAGTTAAACTTGCCTCTTTTGCGAGCAGTCTGGAAAGATGTGGTGAACACTCTCCACACCAAGGGGATTACCTCTCCTATGAGAGAGGCCCGATTTATTCTCGCCCAGTTACTCTGCGTTTCTCCCAGTCGATTGTGCCTCTTCTGGGATCACGAGGTTAACCAGGCCTTTTTAACTTCTCTTACCAATATGCTTGAAGAACGACTGCGCGGGGTACCGTTACAGTATGTGTTGGGTGAGTGGGAATTTTTGTCCCTCCCTTTTTGGATGGAAAAAGGAGTTTTTATTCCTCGCTTTGATACCGAAGCATGGGTTGAAGAGGCCATCGTTTTTCTGCGCTTTCTCGCTCAACGGCAGCAGATCCTTACCGTTTGCGACATGGGTTGTGGGAGTGGAGTGATAGGAATTTCCTGTGCATTTTGGGTACGAGAAACCAGGGTATATAGCGTGGATATTTCCCTCCAGGCTCTTGCCCTGGCGGAGAAAAACGCTCGCCAAATAGGAGTCGCGGACCAGATGATTTTTATCCACTCCGACCTTTTTCAGGCGCTTTCTCCCGCCGATCTTCGCTTCGATGTTATCCTCTCTAATCCCCCCTATGTTACACCTGAGGATTGGGACACGCTTTCCGCGGAAATCAGGAATTACGAGCCTCGTGAAGCTCTTCTTGGTGGCGAGGAGGGGGTAGATGTCATTCAGAGAATCATTGAAGAAGGAGTTCCTTTCCTTAAAGAAGGAGGGACTTTCTTCATTGAACATGATCCACGGCAAAAAGAGACCATTCAGGCTATGGTGGCGAGAAAACCTGCCTTAGAATATGTGCGGCATATTGAAGATTATCAAGGAAGAGTAAGGGCGAGTGTGATAAGAAAGAAAGGGTGAGGGTGAGGGTGAGGAGGCCATGAAAGTTCTCATCGGAAGCGATCATGCTGGCTTTCAATTGAAAGAAGATATTAAAGAGTATCTCATGCTCTTAGGACACGATGTTGAAGATTATGGTGTTTTTAGTGAGGAACCGTTTGACTATCCTGATGTTGCTCTCCGCTTGGCAGAAGACGTAGCCAAAAGGAAGGGGTCACGAGGTATTCTCATTTGCGGAACCGGAGTAGGGATGTCTATCGCCGCGAATAAAGTTAGAGGAATTCGAGCAGCACTCTGTCATGACGTATTTTCTGCGCGAGCTTCTCGAGCTCACAACAACGCCAATATCTTGGCCATGGGAGAACGGGTTATCGGTAAGGGTTTAGCCCGAGAAATCGTCAAAGTATGGTTAGAAACTGATTTCCAAGGAGAACGACATGCTCGTCGCTTGGAGAAAATAGAGGTGTACGAGGGACAATGAACCGAAGACCAACTTGGGATGAGTATTTTATGGGGATTGCCCGTCTTGTGGCCACACGCTCGACGTGTTTGCGGCGTCAGGTGGGAGCGGTTTTAGTCAAGGAGAAACGTATTTTGGCTACTGGTTATAATGGTGCTCCGAGTGGTGTGCCACACTGCACTTTGGAAACTTGTCTACGAAGCGTAGGCAATATTCCCTCGGGACAAAATCAAGAATTATGCCGGGGGCTTCATGCTGAACAAAACGTGATTATCCAAGCTGCTCTCCATGGAGTGAGCACCAAAAACTCAACTCTTTACTGTACTCATAAACCATGCGTTCTTTGTGCTAAAATGATTATTAATGCGGGTGTGGTACGGGTAGTGTACGAGAATCCCTATCCGGATCCCTTAGCTGATCAATTGTTAGAGGAGGCACAAGTGACGATGTGTGTCTTTGGGGAGGAAGAAGATTGAAAGAGGTTTTTTTCTTTAGCCTCTTAGCTTTTATGTGTGGATGGAGCATTACTCCTCTCATTGTCCATCTGAGCCATAAAAGGAATTGTTTCGATTGGCCTGATGGCAAGAGGAAAACCCACGAGCGTCCAATTCCTCGTTTAGGGGGAGTATCGCTTTTTCTGGCCTTCTTGAGCGGTTTTCTTTTGCTCCATTGGTCTCTTCGGCTACCATTTTCGTGGTTCTTTGTCGTAGGGGCTCTCGTTTTTTTCCTCACCGGATTACTGGACGATTTTTTTGCCCTTTCTCCCGGACTTAAACTCGTGGGCCAGATTATCGGTGGGTTACTCCTGATCCAGAGTGGGGTTCTCATCCGTTTTTTCACCCTTCCTTGGGATCGAATGTTCTATTTGGGGATATGGGGATATCCTTTGACCTTGTTGTGGATCGTGGGTATTTCTAACGCTCTCAATTTGATTGACGGTCTTGATGGATTATCCGGCGGTATCGGAGCTATTGCCTCCTTTACTTTGGCAGTTATTGCTTGGCAAGAGGGACGGATGGAGCCGGCGATTCTGGCCTTCATTCTCTTCGCTTCTATCCTGGGATTCTTGTATTATAATTTCCCCCCAGCGCGGATTTTCTTAGGTGATGGTGGGGCAATCTTCTTAGGCGCGATGCTCGCTTCTATTTCGGTACAGGGAGCAACGAAGAGTGCGGCCACTTTTACCTTAGCAGTGCCTATTCTCATCTTGGGGATTCCAATATTTGACACCTTTTTCGCCATTGTTCGTCGTAAGAAAAATGGTCTTTCTATTCTCCATCCTGACCGGGGCCATTTGCACCATCGACTTCTCGAACGAGGGTATTCACAACGAGAGGTGGTAGTCATTTTCTATGGTATTAGTACTCTATGTGGTGGAGTGGCAATTTTGATTAATTCTTTTTTGGTGAATAGCACTTACTCGTTATTGCTCTTCCTCTCTTTCGTGATGCTATTTCTCGGCTGGGGAAAAAATTTACGAGTTACCGAGCTTCCGGAAGGAAAGAGACCTGTTGAAAAAAATTAAGGTTTTCTTCGTTTTGGGAACCCGCCCTGAAGTCATCAAGCTTGCCCCTCTTATTATGGCTTTTCAGTCCCACCCTCGATTTGGGGTAAAAATTATCAATACCGGTCAGCATCAGGACATGTCCCACGAGTTTTTGAAAGTCTTCGAACTTATTCCAGATTATGACTTACAAGTTATGACAGAGAAACAGTCCTTAGGTTCTCTCACTGCTCGAATAATCCAAAAATTAGAGGAAATTTTTGAGTTAGAGCACCCCGATTTCTTGTTTGTCCAAGGCGATACGACTACTGCTCTCTGCGGTGCTTTGTCTTCTTTCTATGCTCAAATCCCCTTAGGACATGTGGAGGCGGGTTTACGAACCGGCGAGAAGTACCGTCCCTTTCCCGAAGAAATGAATCGTGTCTTAATTGCTCGTATGGTAGACCTTCATTTTGCTCCTACTCCGCTTGCGAAAACAAATCTTCTCAAAGAGAGCATTGAAGAGGGAAAAATTTTCCTTACCGGGAATACCGTCGTTGACGCTCTACTGTGGATTTTGCAGAGAAACGTTGCCACAAGTCATCCACTTCTTGAAAAAGAGCTCAGAGATGACCAGGGAAGTTTCATTATTGTGGTTACCGCCCATCGCCGAGAGAACTGGGGAGAAGGAATACGTAATATCGCCCAAGCGCTGAAGACCTTAGTTTCTGCTCATTCTCGGGTGAAAATTTTCTTTCCCGTCCACCCCAATCCGGTGGTGAAGGAGGTGGTGTACAGTGAACTCGCTTCTCTGCCGCGGATTTTTCTCTTGGGGAGCTTAGAGTATCCCGATTTTGTCTATCTTCTCTCCCGTTCTTCTCTGGTCATCACCGACTCCGGAGGAGTGCAGGAAGAGGCTGTTTCCTTAGGTGTTCCTACCCTGATCACCCGAGAGTCAACGGAGAGGCCAGAAATTGTGGAAGCTGGTCTTGGAGTTTTAGTAGGATGCGATCAGGAGAGAATTGTTGCCGAAGCACTCAAGTTCATGGAGGATAGGGGGGTTTCCTCGATGAAACGGCTTCTCTTTGGCGATGGGAAAGCTTCGTGGCGGATTCTTCGAGTGATTGAGGGTTTCTTTGGTCTTCACCATGAAGACGTGGAGGAATTCGTTCCCTTCATCTATGGGTAAATGGGATAAAGAAGATATCTTTCGAGGGATAAGTATTTTGTGGGATCTTGCCTGGATTACGGTGATGCCTATACTCTTAGGACTTTTCCTCGGTCAGTACCTCGATTGCCGGTATCCCTTGGGTTTTTCTTGGACGCTTTCTTGCTTAGTCTTGGGTGCCATGTTAGGTTTTTACAATCTCTACGATTTTCTTATGAAAGAAAGTCGTAAAATCAACAGGAAGAATACGCCTCATGATAAAAATATTCATTAGCACTGTTGGTGGTATACTTTTAGCCGTATCGGATATTTGGTTATTGTGGTATTTTGTAAAGCAAGTGATCAACGATCACCGTTTTTCTTTGGGGAGAGGAATTTTATTCCGTCTCTCTGTGGCAGGAGGAATAATTGGTGTATGGCTTCACTATTTTCATGCCCAAATTTTCTCTTTCCTCCTTTCTTTTTCGGTGAGCTACTTTCTTTTAGTGTGGTTTTGGGAGCACCATCTTTGGAGAAGGGAGGGTAATGATGGAAGAACTCTTTAATCCGCAAGTCTTTTTCTATTTTCTTGGTCTCCCGGTTACGAAGACAGTAGTCTCGACCTGGATAGTTATGGCTTTTCTGGTAATACTTTCTTGGTTCATCACCCGTCGAATGAACCCTGTACCCACTCGCTTGCAGAACATTGTGGAACTCTTTGTGGAAGCGATTATCAATCTTATCGAGGGTATGTCGCCGGGAAACGGGAGAAAATTTTTGCCCCTGGTGGGGAGTTTAGCACTGTTCATCGGTACTGCAAGTATCGCTCATTTAGTGCCCGGACTCAAGGCTCCGACTTCGGATTTCAACACTGCCTTCGCCTTGGCATTGGTGGTCTTTTTCGCTGTCCCCTTCTACGGAATTGCCATGCGGGGGGTGCGAGGGTATTTTCGAGAATATGTTTCCCCCTCGCCTATTTTATTGCCTTTTCATATCATCAGTGAAATTACTCGTACTTTCTCTTTAGCCTTACGTCTCTTTGGCAATATTTTGGGAGAAGAAATCATTATTGGCATTTTCTTTCTCCTTTCGCCGCTCTTTGTTCCTATTCCTATGATGCTTTTTAGTGTCTTTACCGGCGTTATCCAAGCATATATTTTTACCATTTTAACGGTGGTGTATATCAGTGCTGCGGTTGAAGTTCACGAGGGTTAGTTGTATAATTCCCTCTAATGCTTGAAGGAGGATGAGAGCATGCAGGGAGAAATACTGTTTTTATGTGTCACCGTTTTTACTGCCGGATTTTCTATTGCCTTTGGAGTCGTATTTCCTGCTTTAGGCCAGGGACGGGCATGTGCTCAAGCACTTGAGAGTATTGCTCGTCAGCCGGAAGCAACTGGACCCATCAGTAGAACCCTCTTTGTTGGTTTGGCGATGCTCGAGTCGCTGGCGATTTATGTTTTGGTTGTCTCTTTGATACTTCTTTTCGCTAATCCACTTTTTCGATATGTTTTCAAATAGGGAAGTGCTTCGCACGTGATTCGTGTCGATCGAAGCATTGTTCTTCAAGTCGTCAATTTTGTGGCCTTGGTTTTCTTGTTGTTCCGTTTTCTCTTTAAACCGGTGGTCAAGGCTTTAGATCGGCGGTCTCAGCTCATTAAAGGAGAATTGCAGAAGATTGCCGAGGAGAAGGAGACACTTGAGAAGATGAAGCAATCCTTGCTCGAAGAGAAGAAAAACCTTAAAGAGGAGTATGTACGAACGATTGACCAGGCGAGGCTCGAGGCTGCTAAAATCAAAGAAGAGATTGTTCGCGAGGCTTTTGAGGAAGGTGAAAAAATCAGAAAGGAGTATGAAAAAAGGGCGAAAAAAGAAGTTGAAAAATTGTTCAGTACCATGAAAGAGGAAATGGTGAACGTTGCCGAAGAAGTAATAAAGAAATTCCTGCAATCTCAAATTACTCCTGAGATACAGACTCAGATCATTGCCAACATGTTTGAAGAGGCAATGAAACAATTGGAAGCAGTGATGGAAGTGGGTCATGGACAGAGAAACGATTAGGGTCGTGTCACCTCTCCCTCTCACTGAAGAACAAAGAGACATAATTCGTGAAAAGTTATCGCGAGTCGTGAAAACGGGGCTCTTTTCCATAGAGGAGGAGGTGGATCCTTCCCTCATCGGAGGCATTGTAGTGTTTTTCCGCGACATGATTATCGATTGTAGTGTAAAGACCCAGTTACAACGAATGAAGGAAGCCATTTTGAGGGATTGAAAACCATGGGGGTCGTTTTGGAGAATGTTTTACAAAGGGCGAAGGAAGTTGTCCGAACTTATAAGATAAAACCTGAAGTCCGAGAAATTGGCGAACTTTTAGAGGTACAGGATGGAGTTGCTTCGGTAAGAGGTTTGCGCAAAGCGATGTTGGGAGAATTTCTTCTCTTCGCTGGTAAAATTCCTGGTCAGGTTTTCAACCTGGAGAAAGAATATTTACGGTGTATTGTTTTAGGAGATTATTCCATACTTCGCTCCGGGGACCCCGTATTTCGTACCGAGCAAGTCTTCTCTGTGCCGGTAGGAAAAGAGCTCATTGGGAGAGTAGTGAATCCTCTGGGAGATGCCTTAGATGGGGGCCAACCTCCGCTTTGTCAAACGAGGAGACCGGCGTTTGTCGCGGCTCCTCCGATTACTAAGCGTGTTCCGGTACGGCGATCTCTCCTCACCGGGGTGAAGATTCTTGATTCCATGATCCCTTTGGGAAAGGGCCAGAGGGAGCTCATCATTGGCGATCGACGGACCGGAAAAACTTCGCTGGCTTTGGATGTTATTCTCAACCAAAAAGGGAAGAATGTGCTTTGTATCTACGCGGCTATAGGCCAGAAGTTGTCCACGATCGTCGAAGTTGCGAAAGTGCTTCGTTCTTTTGGAGCGCTAAAATACACAATCATGGTGGCTACCTCTGCAGAAGACCCCGCAGCTTTGGTATATCTCACCCCTTACGCTGCCTGTGCTATGGGCGAGTATTTTATGTATCAGGGAGAAGACGTGCTCATCGTTTATGACGACCTCTCAAAACACGCCAATGCTTACCGAGCGCTGTCTCTTTTGATGCGTAGGTCTCCGGGGCGGGAATCTTATCCCGGGGATATTTTTTACATCCATTCGAGTCTTTTGGAACGTAGTGCCCAGCTGAGTGAGGAATTGGGCGGCGGATCCATGAGCGCTTTCCCCATTGTAGAGACCCAAGAAGGTGATATTTCTGCCTATATTCCCACCAATATCATTTCCATTACCGATGGGCAAATTTATTTGGAGAGCAATTTGGTGGCGCAAGGTTTCATGCCGGCTATTAATATCGGTCTTTCTGTCTCTCGGGTGGGGGGAGAAGCACAGACGTCGATCATGAAGCGAGTGGCTCGACGCTTGCGCTTGGATCTGTCCCAGTACTTTGAATTGGAAGATTTTGCACGGTTCAGCGCCGATTTAGACGAAGTGACCAAAAAGCAACTCATGCATGGTAAAAAAGCATTGCGGCTCTTAACCCAACCCCAAGGACAACCCCTGAGATTAGGTTGGGAAGTACTGAGTGTCTTTGCCATAACCGAAGGACTCATTGATGAAATTCCGGAAGGAGAGATCAAAGAGTGGGAAAATCAATTGTATCTCTACGTCCAGGACAAAGATTCGGCACTCTGTGAACGATTAGAGAAAGAAGAGGTTCTCTCTGGGGAGTTGGAGCAAAAAATGAGAGATTTGCTCCTGATTTTTAATCAAAGCTTTCTCAAAAAAATAGCGAAATAAATATGGCTAAGGTTCAGGGAATCAAAAAACAGATTCGTTTAATTCAGCAAATTCAACACGTGACCCGGGCCATGAAAACCATCTCGGCAGTTCGTCTGCGGATGGAAAAGGCGGCAATTGACCAAGCAGAAACCCTCCTCTTTCATCTCAAGAAAAACTTATCCATAGCTCGTTTATTCGTTCCTTCTCCAATAATCGAGGAGGGGAAGATTCTTTTGGTAGGTATTTTTTCGGATAAAGGGTTGGTAGGTGGTTTTAATAGGAATGTTGTTCAGGCGATGGACAATTTCGCGAGTACGAAAGGCGTAGAGAGAGTTTCTTTTATTTCCTTAGGAACACAAGGCACCGCCGAGCTCTGCCGCCTTGGATTTTCACCTCTATTTACCTGTTCTCTCTCTGGGTATCATGTACCTCATTATCATGATGTTCGAGAATTGGTGTATCACATTCTCAAAGTGAAGGAAAGGGGCGGATTTACTCATCTCTATCTTGTATTTAATCGATATCTTTCAGTAACACGGCATTTTCCGCACATAGTGCCGGTATTGCCTTTGCAATCTCCAACCCAGTATTTGGGTGCTCAGGAACGAGAAAAATGGCGCAGGCAATATCTCCTCTGTGGTGATGCCCAGTCTTTCATGAAATCTCTTGAATTACAGTACGTGTTGGGCGAATTCTATCGGGCTTTGGTGGAATCTTTTGTGAGTGAACAAGCAGTACGTTTTACCATAATGGATTCTGCAACCAGTCATGCTCAGGAGATGATCGAAAGCCTCAACATTGTTTACCATCGAAAAAGACAAGAGTGCATCACCGAAGAACTCAACGAGGTAATCGGGGCTTATGAAGTTTTACGGGAATTACAAGGAGTTGAGGATCTACGATGAAGGTGGGATTCGTCGAACAAGTTTTAGGACAGGTAGTTGATGTTCGTTTTCCCATGCGAGAACCTCCCTTCATTCATAATGCTTTGGTGATTCCCCGAAGAAATACCTATGGTTTGGGAGAACCGTTGGTTTTAGAAGTTCATAGTCATCTCCACGAAGGTTTGGTGCGATGCATTGCTATTCACGATACCATGGGTTTAGAGCGAGGAGTAGAAGTCATCGATACTGGAGAGCCGATAAAAGTGCCGGTAGGAAAAGAAACTTTGGGGAGAATTTTTAACGTTTTGGGTGAACCAATTGATGAGAAGGGTCCAATAACAACTCAATTGCGATATCCGATTCATCGTTCTGCTCCGCCCCTCACCGAGCGGGTAGTGTCTCATCAATTGTTTATTACCGGCATTAAAGTTATTGACCTCCTGTGTCCCTATATTCGGGGAGGGAAAACAGGTCTTTTTGGAGGTGCAGGAGTAGGGAAAACGGTTTTGATTATGGAACTCATCCATCGAACCGCAACTACTCATCGTGGTGTTTCAGTGTTTGCCGGAGTTGGGGAAAGAACTCGGGAGGGAAATGATCTGTGGCTCCAAATGCAAAGAAGCGGTGTCTTGAACCATACCGTTTTAGTCTTTGGACAGATGAACGAACCTCCCGGGGCTCGTTTTCGAGTTGCTCTAAGCGCCTTAACCATGGCTGAATACTTTCGAGACGTTCTCTCTCAAGATGTACTCCTCTTCATTGATAATATTTTTCGCTATGTTCAGGCAGGTGCGGAGGTTTCTGCACTTTTAGGTCGCATTCCTTCTGCCGTAGGGTATCAACCCGCGTTGGCCGAAGAAATTGGTATGGTGGAGGAACGGATTGTTTCTACTCACGACGGTTCCATCACTTCGGTTCAAGCGATATATGTACCTGCTGATGATTTGACCGACCCTGCTCCAGCCACTACCTTTGCTCATCTTGACGCTGTCACGGTGTTATCGCGGAAGCTTTTTGAACAGGGTTTCTACCCTGCGGTCGATCCTATTCAGTCTACTTCTCGTGCCTTGAGCGTAAACATTGTGGGCTCAAGACATTGGCGTCTGGCGCAGGAAGTCCGACGGGTTATTGCCCACTATATGGAGTTACAGGACATTATCGCCATCCTCGGTATGGAGGAACTATCGGAAGAAGGCCGTTTAGTGGTGCAACGAGCACGCAAGATTCAGCGTTTTCTTACTCAGCCCTTTTTTGTGGCAGAAGGCTTTACCGGAATGAGTGGAGAATTTGTGAGTCTTGAAGAGACACTCAACGGGGTTGAGATGATTTTAGATGGGACGTGTGATTCTTGGCCTGAACAGGCTTTCTATATGGTCGGTACCATAGAAGAGGCAGAGAGGAAAGCCAAGGAGCTTTTGAAACAATGAGGGTATTGGAACTACGGATCGTAACTCCCGAAAAAACCGTGGTCGTCCCAGAAGTCAGGTCGGTTATTATTGATTGTCCTGATGGAAAAAGAGGTATTTTGCCTGGACATGCACCATGCCTGTTCGAAGTTGCTATCGGTACTTTGGAATGTATCCTTGCAAGCGGAGAAACGCGTTATTTTGCTTTGGGAGGTGGGGTAGCCGAGGTTTTGCCTCAGAATGTGGTCATGGTGGTGAATAGCGCAGAGGAAGCTTACGAGATTGATATTTATCGTGCCAAGAAAGCGTTGCAGCGAGCCGAAAAGCGTCTCAAAGAAGAACGGTTACCAGAAATCGATGTAGTTCGTGCCCAAGCCTCCTTAATGAGGGCTCTGGCCCGCCTCCGGGTGAGTGAGCTGGTTAAGCGTAAAGAATAGAGAAGGATTGTCTCTTTTCTTCCGTGAACGTATAATACGGAGGGAGAGATGTCAGAGTGATCGGTCGGAACGAGAAACTCCTTGATTGAAAGTGCCTCATACCATGATTTATTTTTTGAGTAAGTATTTAGCCCTATTCTTACTCAAGATTTTTTTCCGTTTTCATGTGAGTAGCTGCTCTTCTATCCCGCAAGATGGACCGTGTATTATTGTGGCTAATCACTCGAGTTATCTCGATCCCATCGTCATTGGATGTGCCTCTCCGCGACGGGTGTATTTTGTGGCCAAAGAAGAACTTTTTCGCAATCCTGTGGCGAGTTATTTTTTACGCGCTCTGGGCGCATTTCCGCTACGAAGAAAAGAAGTAGATCAAGTGGCAGTGAAACAGATCTTTACCTTGCTCAAAGAGGGCAAGGTGGTGTGTCTCTTCCCGGAGGGTACCCGGAATGATGGTGCGGTAAGAGATTTTAAACCAGGGGTAGTAAAGTTACTCCTTAAGGTCCAGGTCCCGGTGGTAGTAGCCGGGATTTGTGGTACTTATGAGAGCTTGCCACGGGGAAGAACCGTTCCTCGGTTTTCCCGGGTGGCCGTTTCTTTTTCTCGTCTCGATCTTTCTTTCCCTCAAGAAACAGAGCAACTAACACAAAGGATTAGGCGAGAGATGGAGGTATTAATCCATGCCGGCAAAGAAATTGCGTGTTAAGTTATTGCTCTCCTTTCTTCTGTTAACGTGGTTTTGTTTTCAAGAGGTGTTGGGGCTAGAATTTCCTTGGGAATTAAAGATAAACATTGAAGAAGTTGGTGGAGACGTTCCTTTCATGAATTATCCGGTGGGACTTTTCGTGGATCACGAAAAACAAACTATCTGGGTAAGTGATTGGGGCAACAATCGAGTTTTAGTTTTTGACCGGCAAGGACGTTTTCTTCGAGCTTTGAATGGACTCCAAGGGCCAGTAGGATTAGCGAAAAGAGGGGGGAAACTTTTCGTGGTAGAACAGAAAGGGAATCAGGTGAAGATTTTCGATGCAGAAAAACTTGCTCTTATAGGATCTTTGAAGCCTACCAGTGGTTCTTTTCGTGAACCGCGAGGAATATGGATTGATGAGGCTGGTAACATCTATGTGGCTGACACGGGAAATTCACGGATTATCGTTTTTCGCTCTTCGGGTGAAGAAATTGCCTCTATTGGTAAGGAGGGGATGGGGGACGGAGAATTTTACTATCCACGAGGAGTTGTGGTTGATGAAGAAGGTCTCATATGGGTGGTTGATACTGCCCACAATTGCATCCAAGTTTTAGATCGGACAGGAAAGTTTTTGTTTCGCTTTGGTCAAGGTGGCGAAGGGGAGGGTGATTTTCATCATCCTCGTTACATATTTGTGCGGGGGGACTTTGTTTTTATTTCCGATTACCGCAATCACCGCATTAAAATTTACGACCGAAAGGGATCTCTCCTTGCCATTATTGGTGGCAAGGAGGGTGTTGGAGCTTTGGAATTTTCTTATCCTGAAGGAGTGTGGGTTGATGAGGAGGGTTTTCTTTGGGTGGCCGATGCAGGGAATAGTCGAATAAAGGCCATTGATGTAGCTGCTTTGCTTCAGCCTAAGAAACACTTGCTCTCCCTGGCTCATCGGGGGGAGGAGGAAGAGTTCTTTGCCCTTTGGCAGCGCCTTTCACCTCAGGAGAGAAGAGACCCTGAAGTGGCAGAAATGGTTTTTGAGTTTCTTCAGAGGCGTGGAGATATAGAAGGGATGATTACTCAGGCAGAAGAACTATTTATGAGCGATGAGGCGAGAAGAGATCACTGGAAGAAAATGTTGGGGAAGTTGTATTATGAGAAAGGAAATAATCTGAAGCAAGATGGGGATCTCCAACACGCCCGAGAGTTATACGCACAGTCATTCAAGCGCGGTTATTTGCCTGCTCTATTCACCTTGGTGTGGACCTCTTTCCTTTTAGTAGGGGGTTCAAATCTTTTGCTGCTCTTTTTGGCGCTCATACTTTTGGTGCTT
The DNA here is from genome assembly GCA_937139415.1 of uncultured bacterium. Taxonomy (GTDB): domain Bacteria; phylum Atribacterota; class Atribacteria; order Atribacterales; family Caldatribacteriaceae; genus CAKZPS01. The sequence goes on along the minus strand of CAKZPS010000022.1, from coordinate 13,404 downwards.
CTTGTCGTTTTTTACCGTTTGAAGGTGCATCGGAGAAGGTGGTAATCATGGTGAGGAAGCCTGCGGTAGCAGGATACTTTTACCCCGGTGAGGAGAGAGAACTGAGAAAATTACTTGCCTCATTGGTGAACGAGGAAATAGAAGCGTTAGTTCGCTCGAGGTTAGAAGGGATACGAGAACTGCATGGAGTAGTTAGTCCTCACGCGGGATATGTGTATTCTGGGAAGGTAGCAGCTTACTCTTTTTACGCGCTCTCTCTCTGTTTACCGGTTGAAACGATAATTTTGATTGGTCCAAATCATCGTGGGATAGGTGAAAAGATAGCACTGGCAGGGGAAGACTTTTGGCAAACACCCTTGGGACTTATCCCCATAGACAGAGAAGCCACGCACTTTCTCTCTCAAGTTTTTCCTTCTGCGCGGATTGATTCGTTAGCCCATCAATTGGAGCATTCCTTAGAAGTGCAATTACCGTTTTTACAGTTCTTTTTGTCTTATCGCTTTCACATTGTACCTATAGCTTTAGCTTGGCAAGACTTGAGTATCGCAAGAGAACTTGCTCAAGCCTTACGAGAACTTGCACGGCAAGAGAAGATCGTGGTCATCGCAAGTAGCGATTTTTCTCATTACGAACCTGCACGAGTAGTGGAGGAGAAAGATCATACCCTCATCGCTCACATTCTCTCTTTAGATACGGAGGGCTTTTATCGGGACGTTTATGAAAAAGATCTGAGCATTTGTGGACCTGGTGGCGTTGCTACCTTGATGGAATACCATCGAGGTCTTTCGGCAAAAAAGCCAGAGTTACTCTGTTACGCTCATAGTGGTGAGGTGACCGGCGAACTCAGGCAAGTCGTGGGATATACGTCGATAATTTTTCCAAATTTGTCTCCATGAGCTCTTGACAGTACAAAGTAAATCTTTTACAATGACCAATTGTCGATTTGAAACCCTATGGCATTGGTTTTTTGAGAAAAGGATGGATTGATTCTTATTCTCTGCGTTTCGCTTGTTTTCATGGAAGCTTTAAGAGTAATGCGTGAGTAATGCTCCCATTTTTAATTTCCCTCAAAGGTGGTGTGATGAGTGAGTCTGGGTTATACTGAAAGGCGAAGTTTTGCAAAAATTCCTTCCTGTGCTCCAATCCCTGACCTCATCGAAATTCAAAAAAAATCCTTTCAATGGTTTCTACAGAAAGACGTTCCGCCTCAAGAAAGAAAAAGACAGGGTTTACAAGAAGTTTTTATGGAGATTTTCCCCATTCAGGATTTTACCGGCAACTTAATTTTAGAATTTTTGGAATATCGTTTGGAAGAACCTCCCCTACAGATCACGGAAGCGAAAGAGAGAGGGAGAACGTATTCTGCTCCCCTATACGCTCGAGTGAGGTTGATTGATCGGCGAACTGAAGAAATTCTCGAACAAGATGTGTATATGGGAGATATGCCTTTGATGACCGAAAGGGGAACCTTTGTGGTCAACGGAGCAGAGAGGGTGGTGGTCACCCAGTTAGTCCGTTCCCCGGGAGTCTTTTTTTCTAAAGAGGTTACTTCAACCGGCAAGACCGAGTACGGCTTCAAAATCATTCCCAATCGAGGGGCGTGGTTAGAGTTTGGCGTCGACCCCGGAGATGTTCTCTTTGTCAGAGTAGACAAACGACGGAAAATTAATGCTTGTACGTTAGTGCGAGCCCTGGGATTCAACACCAATGAAGAAATTTTGGCTCTTTTTGATTATCACCCTTTAATTCGCAAAACCCTTGAGAAAGACCCAACAACCAATGTGAAAGAGGCGGTTACGGAGATATTTAGGAGATTGAAGCCCAGTGAACCACCTACTGAGGAGAATACCCGTGATTTCATTCGTTACCTCTTTTTCGATCCACGACGCTATGATTTAGGAGAAGTGGGAAGGTACAAAATTAATAACAAGCTGCGTCTTGAAGAACGAATCGTTCGTGTCGAAGAGCCTGTAGCAGCGGAAGATCTCGTGATCGACCATGTGGAAAAGAAAATTCTGCGGGAAGTTACACCCGAGATGGAGAGAGACATTGCTCGATATGAAATCGTTCTTCGCAAAGGAGATCGTTTGGGTCGCCAACACGCCCAAGAGATTGAGAAACTCAGCGAGGAGTATTCCATAGAATATATTAAGATTTTCAACGAGGAGGACTTGCCGGTAAAAGTGTATGTAGAGCGGGAAGATACTTGGGAGACGCTTTCCGAGAACGCAGAAGGGAAGATTCTCGCCGAAGATCTTTTCGATCCTACCACTCACGAGTTCCTCTTAGGGAGAGGACAGGTACTCACTTTGGATCTCATCCGAGATTTGCGTGGATTGGGTCTTGAAAGAGTCCGCGTGCGTAAGAGCCGGACCCTTGCCGTTGAAGACGTAGTGGGAAGCATACGATATCTTCTCAACCTTATGGATGGCATAGGATATGATGATGATATCGACCATTTAGGCAATCGAAGAGCGCGTTTAGTGGGGGAACTATTGCAGAATCAGTTTCGTACCGGTCTTCTCCGGGTGGAAAAAGTAATTCGTGAGAGGATGACCATTCAACCGGAAACTGAATCGCCAACTCCCCAGAGTTTGATCAATGTCCGTCCGGTTATTGCTGCATTGCGAGAGTTTTTGGGCAGTAGTCCCCTATCGCAATTCATGGATCAGATTAACCCTCTGTCCGAGATTACCCACAAGCGGAGACTGAGTGCTCTGGGACCGGGGGGGTTGAGTCGAGAGCGAGCGGGATTTGAAGTCCGAGATGTTCACTACACTCATTATGGACGAATGTGTCCCATTGAAACTCCTGAAGGTCCCAACATCGGTCTCATCACCTCTCTGTGTATATTTGCTAAGGTTAATGAATATGGTTTTATCGAAACACCGTATCGTCGGGTAGTGGAAGGGAAATTGACCGATGATATTGTGTACCTCACCGCTGATGAAGAAGATCGTTACCATATTGCTCCTTCAGATGTGAAGGTAGACGAAAACGATTCCTTAATCGATGAAAACATTGTGGTACGTTTTCGAGGAAAAATCGTGGAGGTTTCGAAATCAAAGGTTGAGTTTGTTGATGTTTCACCCCAGCAAATTATCAGTGTTTCTGCTGCTCTGATTCCTTTCTTAGAGCATAACGATGCCAACCGTGCTCTCATGGGGACCAACATGCAACGGCAGGCTGTTCCCTTGCTTCGTCCTCATCCTCCTTACATCGGGACAGGTATGGAATACAAGGTTGCTCAAGATTCTGGCGCAGCGGTGGTGGCGAAGAGAGCAGGTCGAGTGAGGAGAGCAGATAGTCGCTCTATCGAGATCGAGACAGAAGAAGGGGTCATAGACATTTATGAACTCGAAAAGTTTCAACGTTCTAATCAGAGTACCTGCATCAACCATAAACCGATTGTTCGCAAAGGGGATTGGGTGAGTAGTGGGCAAGTGATTGCCGATGGCCCCTGTACTTGCATGGGTGAGGTTTCCTTAGGGCGTAACGTACTGGTTGCCTTCATGCCTTGGGAGGGAGAGAACTTTGAAGATGCCATTGTCATCAGCGAGCGATTAGTGAAAGAGGACATTTTTACTTCCATTCATATTGAAGAATATGAAGTCGAAGCGCGAGAAACGAAGTTAGGTCCTGAGGAGATTACCCGCGATATTCCTAATCTCGGTGAAGACATGCTCCGTAACCTTGACGAGAGCGGGATCATCCGAATTGGAGCTGATGTAAAGCCGGGTGACATTTTGGTAGGTAAGGTTACTCCCAAAGGAGAGACCGAACTTACTCCGGAAGAGAAACTTTTACGGGCTATTTTTGGAGAAAAAGCTCGTGAGGTGAGAGATACTTCTTTACGGGTACCTCACGGAGAGTACGGTAAAGTGATTGATGTGAAGGTTTTTTCTCGAGAAAATGGTGATGAGTTGACTCCCGGCGTGAATAAGTTGGTAAAAGTGTTTGTTGCTCAAAAGAGGAAGATATCGGTGGGAGATAAAATGGCAGGACGCCACGGAAACAAGGGAGTCATTGCCCGGGTCGTGGCGGAAGCAGATATGCCCTATCTCCCCGATGGTACGCCGGTTGATATTGTTCTCAATCCCTTGGGGGTTCCTTCGCGAATGAATATCGGTCAAATTCTTGAAACTCACTTGGGGTGGGTAGCGAATAAAGAGAAAACTTTTATTGCCAGCCCACCTTTTGATGGAGCAAAGGAAGAAGGAATTCTTGCGGAGATTCGAAGCGCTCAGGTCCCGCAGGAGAAGGTACCTTTCGAAGAATTTTTTGATTCTCGGATCTCCCCAGAATTACAAATCGATGTAGATGGGAAGACCATTCTCTACGATGGGAGAACGGGTGAACCCTTTGATAATAGAGTAACGGTAGGATATATCTACATGATGAAACTCGCTCACCTCGTGGAAACAAAGATTCATGCTCGTTCTACCGGACCGTATTCTTTGGTGACTCAACAACCCTTAGGAGGTAAGGCCCAGTTTGGTGGCCAACGTTTTGGAGAAATGGAGGTCTGGGCTTTGGAGGGTTATGGTGCTGCTTATACCTTGCAAGAAATACTGACGGTGAAGTCCGATGATATCACCGGACGGGTGAAAGCCTATGAAGCCATTGTAAAGGGCAAAAATGTTTTCAAACCATCTCTTCCTGAATCTTTCAAGGTGTTAGTGAAGGAGTTACAGAGTTTGTGTTTGAGTGTGAAAGTTTCTGATGCCAAAAAGAGAGAAATCTCCCTGGAGGAAATGGAAAATACCGAGGAGGAGGTAGCTGATTTAGGAGTCAATCTCCAGGGAAGAGAAAAAAAGTGAAAAAAGGGGGAAAGGCCCTTGGTAGATGTAAATGATCTTGGCGCAATTCAGATTGGATTAGCTTCCCCGGAGGAAATCCGTCGTTGGTCTCGCGGGGAAGTGAAAAAGCCGGAGACCATTAATTACCGTACCCTGAAACCGGAGAAGGACGGTCTGTTCTGCGAGAAAATTTTTGGACCCACCAAGGATTGGGAATGCTATTGTGGAAAGTATAAGCGAGTGAGAGATAAAGGAATGATCTGTGACCGTTGTGGGGTAGAAATCACCAGGTCTTCGGTGCGGAGAGAGCGCTTGGGACATATTGAGCTTGCCGCTCCGGTTTCTCATATCTGGTATTTTAAGAGCATACCCAGCAAGATGGCTCTTCTTCTTGGTATCCTTCCCAAGAACTTGGAAAAAGTTCTCTATTTCGCCTCGGGGAGGAAGAGAGAAGATTGTTATAAAGTTATCGATCCCGGTACTACCGATTTAGAGGTCGGTGCTACCATTCGCGAAACAGAGTACAAAATCTATTCGAAGTATGATCCCCAGTTCCGTGCTGAACCGGCGTATAAAATTGTTGAAGTACATCATTTCCCTTTTTCCATCGGTGACCGTCTCAGTCTGAAAGAATATACTCGTTGTCGTTCAAAATATAAGGAGAGTTTTGCGGTAGAACCCGTTGATGAGAATCATTTTGAAATTGTAGATATCAAGGTATTCCCTTATCAGCGTGATGAGGAACTTTCAGAAAGCGAAGTAAATCATTTGCGAGAAACTTTTGGGAGCCTTTTTGGAGAAACCGTTCTCTCGGAAACCGTTGAGGAGCCTTGTTACATCGTGGTTCACCCTGGGCAAACGGGTCTCAAGGTTGCCCAGATGATTTTGGAAACCGAGGCGAAACTTCTTTCTCATTATGATCCTGGATTCCGTGCGGGAGTGGGTGCAGAAGCAGTACGGGAAATATTGAAAAACATCGATGTCCATCAGTTAGCCCGAGATCTCCGGAAAGAGTTAAAAGAATCGTCGGGGGCAAAGGCGAAGAAGCTCATTAAGAGATTACAGGTAGTGGAGTCTTTTTGTAAATCTGGAAACCGCCCGGAGTGGATGATCCTCGAGGTAATCCCGGTTTTACCCCCGGACTTACGCCCTATGGTGCAGCTTGACGGAGGGCGTTTTGCAACTTCCGATCTTAACGATCTCTACCGTCGGGTCATCAATCGGAACAATCGTCTGAAACGGCTCTTGCAATTGGGAGCTCCTGAAATCATTGTAAAGAACGAAAAACGTATGCTTCAAGAGGCCGTTGATGCGCTTTTCGATAACGGGCGAAGGGGGAGACCGGTATTAGGATCAGGAAACCGTCCTTTGAAATCCTTAAGCGACATGTTAAGGGGTAAGAAGGGCCGTTTCAGACAGAATCTCCTCGGTAAGCGAGTTGATTACTCTGGTCGTTCGGTGATCGTCTCTGGCCCGCGTCTCCGTTTTGACCAGTGTGGTATTCCCAAGAAAATGGCTCTGGAGTTATTTAAGCCTTTCGTGATGAAAAAATTGGTAGATAAGGGTTTTGCTCACAATATTAAAAGCGCCAAGAGAATGGTAGAGAAGGTTCGTGATGAAGTTTGGGAAATCTTAGAAGAGGTCATTGCCGAGCATCCTGTCCTTTTGAATCGTGCTCCTACCTTGCATCGTTTGAGCATCCAAGCATTCCAGCCAGTTTTAGTGGAAGGAAACGCTATTCAGCTGCATCCCTTGGTTTGTCCGGCATTCAATGCCGATTTTGACGGCGATCAGATGGCAGTTCATGTACCTCTTTCTGCTGAAGCACAAGCGGAGGCACAGATTATTATGCTCTCCTCCCATAACATTCTTTCTCCAGCCCATGGAAAACCAATCGCCGTTCCAACCCAAGATATGGTATTAGGCTGTTACTACCTTACCTTATTGGGAAGGAGAAAAAATGGGAGCACTGTTCACCCTCAGTCTCGGCCCTCAGACGTTACTCGGTCTGAACTTGAGTTGCGTGACATCAATAACTCCCAAACTCATGACCTTGGTCCATCTCAACTTCGGTCCCGTGACTTTTCTCAACCTCAACGCTACTTTCGTGACGTTGAAGAAGCCTTGTTAGCATACTCTTTCAGAAAGTTGGATTTACACGAACCGATTTCGGTTCGGGAAATTACCGAAGCTCATCCCAAAATCCAAGAAACCACCGTAGGGAGGATTATTTTTAATCAAGTACTCCCTCCAGGGATGCCTTATTACAATGAGCCGATTACCAAAAAGAAATTGTCGGAAATCGTGGACTTGTGCTATCGAAAGTTCGGTAACCTTCAGACGGTGCAGTTACTTGACCGTATTAAGGAGTTCGGTTTTCGCTACGCTACTAAATCCGGTTCGACCATTGGAGTTTTAGATTTAGAAATTCCTTCCGAAAAATCAGAGATTATCGAAGAAGCTACCCGACGGGTCGAAGAAATTAATCAGCACTATGCAGAAGGTCTCATTACTGGTGAAGAGAGAGAGCAGAAAGTTATCGATGTTTGGACCGACGCTTCGAACAAAATTGCGGATGCCATTTTACGAAATTTAGACGAGTTTAATCCGGTCAATATGATGGCTAAGTCTGGAGCAAGAGGAAGTATTCGTCAGGTGAGTCAGCTTGCCGGTATGCGTGGCTTGATGGCCGATCCGTCAGGTCGAATTATCGAATACCCAATTCGAGCGAATTTCCGTGAAGGGTTAAGCGTTTTGGAGTATTTCATTTCTACTCATGGAGCAAGAAAAGGATTGGCTGATACCGCGTTACGAACTGCTAAGTCCGGATACCTCACTCGCCGATTGGTCGATGTAGCGCAGGATGTCATCATTCGAGAAGAAGATTGTGGTACTGAGGAGGGTATTCTCCTTGAAGATTTGCGGGATGAAAGTGATAACATTGTTGAAGCTTTTGAAGATCGAGCGTTGGGTAGGATTGCACTCCGAGATGTCATTGACGAGGGAACAGGCGAGGTCTTAGTGAGAGCAGGAGAAGAAATCGATGAGCAGGTAATCGTACGCTTCAAGGAACGAAACATTCGGAGTGCATGGGTAAGATCGGTTCTCACTTGTAAGACTCGATATGGTGTTTGTGTAAAATGTTATGGACGGAATCTTGCCACGGGACGCCTGGTGGACATCGGCGAAGCGGTTGGCATTGTTGCAGCACAATCGATTGGTGAGCCAGGAACACAATTGACCATGCGTACTTTCCATACCGGGGGAATTCGTATTGCCGGAGAAGATATCACACAAGGTTTGCCTCGCGTGGAGCAACTTTTTGAAGTGAGGAAGCCGAAAAAAGCGGCGGTTCTTTCGGAAGTGGATGGGACGGTAGAGAAAATTGAGATTATCGGAAATCGTCGCAAAATCTACGTCAAACCGAGCGAAGACGAATTGGATCAAACTACTCGTACCTATTTTGTGCCTCATGATGTGAGAATCTCTGTGACGGAAGGCGATAGAGCCAAAGCTGGAGAACGTCTCACTCAGGGGCCTATTAATCCACGGGACATCCTGAAAATTAAGGGGATTCGCGCGGTACAAAAATACCTCCTCGAAGAAATTCAATCAGTATATGTTTCTCAGGGAGTGAATATTAACGATAAACACATTGAGGTTATTATTAGGCAAATAGCGCGCCTCAATAAAGTTATGATTGAGAATTCCGGCGATACCGGTCTTCTCTCGGGAGAAATGGTGTTTTTAGAAGATTTTGAGCGAGAGAATGCTCGTATCCTCGAGGGAAACCAACTCCTCCTGGAGCGTGCACGAGAACTTATGGAAGGGCACCGGCTTGTCGAAGATGTACGAGATATTGGCGGAGAGACGATATTGCGTAAAGGGGAAACCTTAGATGAATTTGCAGTGCAAGCGCTCCTTTCGGTAGATTGCAAACCCTTCCCCATGGAACGAGGAGAAAGTATCGTTCGGGTCATCCGAGGATATAAGAACTTAGAACTCGAACTTGCCGATCGTATATGCGTGGAGGAGATAAGAGATCGCGAGGAGAAGCTTTTGGTGAAGGCCGGAGAAGTCTTGAGGCCTCTATCCCTCGATCGTGTTGCGGAAATAGGTCCGGTAAGTTTGAAGATTCGGGAAAGGGCGACTTGGGAGAAATTGCGAGGATCTATTTTAGCAGAAAACGTGCTCGATCCTCGGACCTCACAAGTGATCGTTCCTGCCTATACTCGTTTAGAAAATGAGCAGATCGATCTTTTGCAAAAGCACGAGGTTGAGAGATTAGTGGTGTGGAAAAATGTTAAGCTCTTTCCCATCAAAGAAAACTTGGTCAAAGCCCTCCGCGATGAGATTTTGGGTAAGGAGGTTGCTCGGGATGTAGTAAGCCCTCATACGGGAGAGATTATTATTCAATCTGGACAGCCTATCAGTAAGAGTTTGGCTCGCAGGTTAGTTCAAGAGGGAATCCGGGAAATCCCCTTGAGTGACGGACGTCTCTTCTCTATCGAGGGAAGATTAATCGAGATGTTAGAAAAAGAAGTAGTCGGTAAAGTTGCAGCACAGGATGTGGTATTAGGAAGAGATGGTATGGTTTTGATCAAGGCCGGTGAAGTTATTGATAGGGAAACAGTGGTAAAGATGGCCGAGGACAATGTCACAACCCTTCTTTTGCGTGAATTAGAGGGAGAGAAAGAAGTAAGAACTTTGATAGAGGAAGTGATTTATCTTCCTGGAATGAAGCAAGTCGCCACGGGAAGACCAATCGTCCTTGGTATTACCAAAGCCTCTTTGGCAGTAGAGAGTTTCCTTTCTGCTGCTTCTTTCCAACAGACTACACATGTTTTGGCTGACTCGGCGATTAAAGGGAAAGTAGATGAACTCATAGGTCTCAAGGAAAACGTAATTATCGGTAAGGTTATTCCTTCTGGGACCGGATGTAGCAAATATCGGAAGATTAAACTTTCAACAGAAGAAGCTGCTTTAGAAGAAAAATCTGCCGGGCTTCAAGAGGAGTTTATTCGTGGTTTTATAGAAGGTGAGGAGATTCCTTCCGATTTTGAGGAAGAATTAGAGGAAGAATTAGAGGAAGAATTAGAGGAAGAATTCTCTTCCTTCCCCTTGGAAGAGGAAGGAGATGAAGAATTGAATTTTGACGACGATGACGATGAAGAAATTGACGATGAAGAGGTTGATGACGGAGAATGACTTCTCGTTGACAGTTTTTGGAAATGCTGGTAAAATTCCTCCGTTGTTTTGGGAGTGGTGGGGGTGAGTTCTGAGCTATTGCACAGAGCACAACGAGTAGTAGGGATGCGGGCGACCGAGAGAGCACTCAAAAAAGGAGTAGTAGAAAGAGTATTTATTGCGTTAGACGTGGAAGAAATACTCCGAAAGAGAATAGAGACTTTAGCCAAAGAAAAGGGAGTGCCCATAGAGTACGTTCCCAAAGCACAGGAGTTAGGGAGGATGTGTGGTATAGAAGTTTCGTCTTCTTGTGCAGCTATTCTTAAAAATGTTAGGACGAGGGAGGAAGAAGATGCCGACGGTTAATCAATTGGTTCGTGAAGGTCGCAAAAAATTGAAAAAGAAAAGTGGCGCTCCGGCTTTGAAGGGGTCTCCTCAAAAGCGGGGTGTTTGTACTCGTGTTTGGACTATTACTCCTAAGAAACCTAATTCGGCACTACGAAAAGTAGCAAGGGTTCGGTTAGTGAACGGTATGGAAGTTACGGCATATATACCTGGCATTGGCCATAATCTCCAAGAACACTCTATTGTTCTCATTCGGGGAGGACGAGTAAAGGATTTACCGGGAGTGCGTTATCACGTGATTCGTGGCACTCTGGATGCTGCTGGCGTGGAAAATAGGAAGCAAGGTCGTTCTAAATACGGTGCCAAGCGACCCAAGTCGTAAAGGGAGAGTGAGTACAGTGCCGAGGAAAGGTCCAGTTGCGAAGAGAGAAATTCCGCCAGATCCGGTATATAACAATGTCGATGTGGCAATGTTGGTCAATAAAGTCATGCAAGATGGGAAAAAGACTGTTGCAGAAAGTATTGTTTATGGCGCATTTGAGATTATCCAAGGGAAGACCAAGAGAGATCCATTGGAAGTGTTTTCTCAAGCCCTCAATAATGTGATGCCGCTTGTGGAAGTCCGACCCAGGCGCGTTGGAGGAGCAAATTATCAGGTTCCCATTGAAGTGAGACCCGATCGCAGCAAGAGCCTGGGTTTGCGGTGGTTAGTAAATTATGCCCGTGAGAGGCAAGGGAAAACGATGGTTGAGAAATTGGCTAATGAAATCTTAGATGCGGCAAATGGTACAGGAGGAGCAGTCAAAAAACGAGAAGACACGCATCGCATGGCTGAAGCAAACAAAGCATTTGCTCACTATCGGTGGTTTTAATGAGGAGGTTAAAGAAAGACACGTGAGTAAGAGTATGGATAAGATTGAACAGCAATTTGGAGAGTATGCTATTTCTGATATTCGCAACATAGGAATTATGGCTCACATTGATGCCGGGAAAACTACGGTGACGGAGCGCATTCTTTACTATACCGGGAAGATTCACCGTATGGGAGAAGTTCACGAAGGTACGGCAACTATGGATTTTCTCCCCCAGGAGCAAGAGAGGGGTATTACCATTAGTTCTGCCGTGACCACCTGTTTTTGGAGGGATTGTCGTATTAACATTATTGATACGCCAGGGCACGTGGACTTTACTGTAGAGGTGGAACGCAGCTTGCGAGTGCTTGACGGGGCCATAGCCGTATTTTGTGGGGTAGGAGGAGTTGAGCCCCAATCAGAGACCGTATGGTATCAAGCCGATCGGTATCACGTTCCTCGTATTGCTTTCGTGAACAAGCTCGACAGAGTTGGTGCAGATTTTTACGCCGTGGTGGAGGCAATCCGCAAGAAATTGAACGCCAATGCCTATCCTGTTCAGATTCCTATAGGGAGAGAGACCGAATTTGTGGGGGTTGTGGATTTAATCGATTTGAAAGCGTATTTTTACGATGTTGATGAAGAAGGCTTGCAATATCGTGTTACTGAGGTTCCCCATTACATGGAAAAAGAAGTAGCATTGTATCGGGAAGCCTTGCTTGAGGCTTTAGCAGAGCTCGACGAGAATATCTTCGAGAAATATTTGAACGGAGAGGAAATAGCCGGAGAAGAGGTGCGTGCCTCAATTCGGAAGTTAACCATCCAAGGAAAATTTGTGCCGGTTTTGGCTGGATCGGCGTTGCGAAATAAGGGCATTCAATTGCTTTTGGATGCAGTGGTGTGGTATCTCCCCTCTCCTGCCGATCTTCCCTCTTTAAAAGGTATAAATCCTCGCAGCGGTGAAGAAGAAAATCGCCTTCCTCTATTGAATGAGCCCTTTGCTGGTTTAGTTTTTAAGATTGTTATGGATCCTCATGCAGGGAAAATTTCTTTCGTTCGAGTGTATTCAGGAAAGCTCAAAAGTGGAAGTTATGTGTATAACGCCACAAAAGGAGAAAAAGAGAGAGTCAGCCGTCTCTTGATTATTCACGCCAGTCGGCGCGAAGACGTAGAGGAAGTAAAAGCAGGAGATCTCTGCGGTATTGTAGGTCTTCGGAAGACTACCACCGGTGATACCCTGTGTGATGAAAAATACCCCATCCTTTTCGAATTACCCTCCTTTCCTGAGCCGGTTATCTCGGTGGCGATTGAACCCAGAACGAGGGCGGATCAAGATAAGTTAACCATGGCTCTCACGAAGCTTTCGGAAGAGGATCCCACCTTTAAAGTTCGCACGGATGAAGAAATCGCTCAGACGATTATCTCTGGCATGGGAGAATTACATTTAGAAATTATTGTTGACCGGCTTTTGCGGGAATTTAAGGTTGAAGCGAACATTGGAAGACCGCAGGTGGCTTACAAAGAAACAATCAAGGGGATGGCCAAGGGCGAGGGTAAGTTTATTCGCCAGACTGGAGGGAGAGGGCAATACGGTCACGTGGTATTAGAAATAGAACCTTATGAGGGCTTTATCTTTGAAAATCGCATCGTAGGTGGAGTTATTCCCCAGGAGTATATTCCTGCGGTACAAGCAGGTGTGAAAGAGGCGCTTGATAATGGTGTTTTGAGTGGTTTTCCGGTAATCAATTTGAAGGTTCGTCTCGTGGATGGATCATATCACCCGGTTGATTCTTCGGATATTGCTTTTAAGATCGCTGCCGCTATGGCGGTGAAGGAAGCCATTGAGAAGGCCAGCCCCACTATTTTAGAACCGATTATGAAAGTTCAAGTTATCGTTCCCCGTGAGTACCTTGGGGACGTGATCGGTGATTTAAATGCTCGAAGAGGAAAAATTGAGGGAATGGAAGCCAGGGGGGAAATACAAATTGTCAATGCCAAAGTCCCTCTTGCCAATCTTTTTGGATACGCAACTTCTTTGCGTTCATTGACTCAAGGAAGAGCTAACTATACGATGCAATTTTCTCACTATCAAGAGGTTCCTCTTCCGGTCATGCGAAAGATTATGGAGAAGAATAGATAAGAAAAAGGAGGATAACCTATGGCGAAGCAAAAATTTGAACGGAAAAAACCCCACGTCAATGTTGGAACCATTGGACACGTTG
>CAKZPS010000021.1 GCA_937139415.1 uncultured bacterium | reverse complement strand
CATAGTGTTCCTCTATGTACTTGAGGACCTCATACCAGAGTTCTTCTGAGTCCTCCCAAGAAGGAAAGGAGTGGGGGTTTTTCAGTTTCACCCGATTTTGTCCTTCTTTTTCCTTCCCCTCATGGACATAGACCAGTTTACACTAAGATACATTCAACACCTGTGAGACACTTGGATACTTTTTCTTTTCACTCCTCTCGGGCTTTCCTCTCCAAAGTGCAAAACGTGGTCTCTTTTTCTACTCTATTTCCTTCGTATGAGGAGTGAACCAAGGGGTTCCCTTCGGAACTCCTTGTAGTGACAACTTGAGATTGCCCAGAGCTTCAAAAATGAGGCGCCTTGCGGTGACTCCTCTTTTTGTTCTTTGCCAACCTTGCAGTTTCACTCGGTGAAGCGGTTTCAGAGTTCCTGGCAAGAAAAGATGCTACGGTGGATTTCCTTCAAAAAACCCTCGTGGTGGCAAAGGTAGGAGTCATTCTATTACCTTCTCGCCCGGGGAAATCAAAAGAGAATACCTCCATTGATGGGTAGGTAGGGCCAAGCAGGTTCCCTGAGAGAACGAAGGCATCCCAAAAGTGAACAGGGATTTATAAGAGGCGAGTCCGTTGTCCTCAAAAACTCGACAAAAAGAAAAGGCTCAAAACCTCGCACAACCCTGGCGCGCCCGGCGGGAATCGAACCCACAACCTACGGATTAGAAGTCCGTTGCTCTATCCTATTGAGCTACGGGCGCAGGAAAATTTAACAAAACTATTATAGTTTTCGTCCATTTTTCCGTCAATGTATTTCTCGATTTTCGTGGTTTTCTCTTTGCCTTCTTCGGGGTTCGGCTCTTCTCGTTTCAAAAGCGAGAGCGTGAAGGAATGTTCATTCTCCTCGATTGGGGGGAAAGACCTCGTAAGGGGATGCGCTTAAGTGCTATTATCGAGGTGGCTTATTTCCCTCTTTTTTCGAGGTGTGATAAAATAGTGGAGATTTTGGTTCTGGGAGGGAGAAGTGGTGACGTCAAGGGAGCGGGTAATGAAATCTTTGAACCACAAGGTTCCCGATCGTATTCCTCTCGATTTGGGGAGTACCAATTGTACCACCATGACCAAAAAGGCTTATGAAAATTTGCTGCATTACTTGGGTATGCAAAAAGAGACCCAATTGATGATGGAGAATTTCCAGATTGTCTTCATCGATGAAGAGGTTTTGACCATGTTGGCCATTGATACTCGGGGAATTCATCCTCGGCCGGTAGCACAAAAGAGAGAGGTTGATGAGCGAACCTACTACAACGAATTTGGGATTAAGTATCACATGCCTGAAGGTGGCCTCTATTATGACATGGTTGAACATCCTCTTGCTTCGGCGAGTATCGAAATGTTACGGGATTATCCCTGGCCAGAACCGGAAAAGAGTATGGATCTTCGAGGAGTTCGTGATCGAGCTCTGCGTCTCAAGGAAGACGGCGAGTACTGTTTGGTTGGTGACATGATTGATACCGGGATTTTTGAACCTTGCTGGTATCTCAGGGGGTTTGAAAATTTCCTGGTTGATTTATTGAGTAACCCTGATTTTGCTTCTCAGCTCATGGAGGGAATGTATCAGTATCAGTTGAAACGGTATTCTCTCTTTCTCCAAGAAGTTGGAGACCTTTTGGATGTTCTTTTCGTGGGGGATGACTTGGCCACCGCAGAAAATGTCATCATGAGCCCTAAAACCTACCGCGAGATGGTGAAGCCTTTCCATAAAGAGTATTTCAAAAATTTGAAGCAGCTGGCTCCCCATGCCAAGCTCCTCTATCATTCTTGTGGGAGTATTGCGCCCTTTATCCCCGACCTCATCGAGATCGGAGTTGACATTTTGAATCCGGTGCAAGTTTCCGCTCAGGGGATGGACACCCGCGAGCTCAAAGAGAAATTTGGAAGAGAGCTTTCCTTTTGGGGAGCGGTTGATACCACCTACGTATTACCTCGGGGGACCCAAGACGAGGTGCGAAGAGAAGTGCGCAAGCGCGTGCAAGAATTAGGTCCCTGGGGATACGTTCTCTGTGCCGTTCATGACATTCAGCCTGACGTTCCTCCGGAAAATGTCATCGCCATGTATGACGAGGCACGACGCATCCAATAAACGTGGTCGATAAGAAGGCGATAGAGTGGCGTTTGGATGGTCGAAAATAGAAAAATTCTTAGCAAGGTTTACGCCGGCTTCTCTCGTACTCTTCGGCTTCTTGGCTATTATTGTAGGTGGTACATTTTTGCTTCTCCTCCCCTTCATGGTCAATCCCGGGTGTCATCTCCATTTCGTCGATGCCTTGTTTACCGCTACCTCCGCCGTGTGCGTGACCGGACTCATCGTTGTGGACACGGCAACCTTTTTTTCCTTGTGGGGGAAAATGGTGATTCTCGTGTTGATCCAAATCGGTGGATTAGGGTACATGACCATCACCACTCTCCTTGCCATGGTCATTCGTCGGAGGATAGAGTACCGAGGTCGTTTGGCGATCCGAGATTCCTTCGCTTTGGATGTTCCCGGAGGGGCAGTGCGTTTTGTCTTAGCGGTGATTCGCTACACCTTTTTTGTGGAGGGCATAGGCTTTGTCTTTTTATTTCTGGGGTTTTTGCGTTACTTTACGTGGAAAGAGGCTTTTTTCCCTGCTCTTTTCCACAGTATTTCCGCTTTTTGTAACGCAGGATTTTCGGTTTTCAGTAACAGTTTAGAACGTTTTGTCCTCGATCCGGCGATTTGCGGTACGGTCATGGCGCTTATCGTTCTCGGGGGGATCGGCTTTGTGGTGATGAGAGAGGTAGTGGAAGAGAAGCGTCTCTTGAGTCTCCATGCCCGGGTGGTAGTCGGTACCACTCTTCTCTTAGTCGCAGTGGGAACGGTGTTCGTGCTCTTTTTGGAGTGGGATAACCCTCAAACGATGGGGAAACTCCCCTGGTGGGGAAGAGTTATGACCGGTCTCTTCCAAGCTATCACTCCCCGCACCGCCGGTTTCAATACCGTACCCATCGCCGCTTTGAAGCCGGCTACCACTGCTTTGGTGATGCTTCTCATGTTTATCGGTGCTTCTCCGGGAGGGACAGGAGGAGGAGTGAAGACCACCACTTTTGCCATCCTTCTCGGTATGATTTGGAGCTTTATCAGAGGACGGGAAAAGGTGGAATTTTTCCATCGCCGTATTGCCTCTTCAGTGGTGTACCGGGCAGTGGCATTGACGATGCTCGCTTTTTCTCTCATTTTCGTAAGTGGTGTCTTTCTCTTAATTTTTCAGGAAACCGACCCCTTAGATACCTTTTTTGAAGTGATTTCCGCTTTTGGTACGGTGGGACTCTCACGAGGTCTCACCCCTTATCATTCCATGGTGGGGAAATTGGTGCTCGTTCTCAATATGTACTTGGGACGGGTGGGGATTTTGACCGCTTTAGTGTCTTTTCGAGCTGCACAAGAGCGGAGGGAGTTACTCGTTTATCCAGAAGAAAAAATTCTCATTTGAGTTTGGGAGTGGTAGAAATTGTTTTCCAAGGTGCTCATTGCCAATCGAGGTGAAATTGCTCTACGGGTAGTCAGAGCATGTCGGGAGTTAGGTATTAAGACGGTGGGGGTTTTCTCCGAAGCGGATGAAAACCTCCTTCATTTACGGTATGTGGATCAGAAGGTCTCCTTAGGAGGGAATCTCCCCCAAGAGACCTACCTCAACGTAGAAAAAATTATTCGTGCTTGTGAACTGACCGGTGCCGAGGCAGTTCATCCTGGATATGGTTTTCTGTCCGAGAATGCCGAATTTGTGGAGAAACTTACCGAAAGAGGGTTTGCCTTCATCGGTCCTCGGGTAGAAGTTTTGCGACGGATGAAAAATAAGCTTTTAGTCAAACAACTGTTGCACCAAGCAGGGATTCCAGTTATCCCCGGGTCCTTAGAGTCGCTCCGGGATGTGAAAGAGGCAAAACGTATGGCCTCTCATCTTGGGTATCCCGTGTTAGTGAAGGCGTGTTTGGGCGGAGGGGGGCGAGGCATTCGGGTGGTGAAAAAAGAGGAAGAGTTTGAGGAAGTTTTCTTGAGCGCCGGTCGGGAGGCGCAGCTTGCCTTTGGGAGTGGGGATCTCTATCTCGAAAAGCTCATCGATCGCGCTCGTCATATCGAAGTGCAAATTCTTGCTGATCATTTCGGTAACGTTATCCACTTAGGAGAGAGGGAATGTTCTCTGCAACGCCGTCGGCAGAAAATTTTGGAGGAGGCTCCTGCGCCTCGACTCCCTCAAGAGGTACGCCACAAGTTGTGGGAATCGGCAGTGCGGGCGGTTTCTTCCTTAGGATATACCACCTGTGGGACTCTGGAATTCTTGGTGACCGATGAGGGAGAATATTACTTTATGGAGCTCAACGCCCGTATCCAAGTAGAACATCCGGTGACGGAAATGATTACCGGGGTAGATTTAGTGAGAGAACAGATTCGTTTGGCCGCAGGGGAGAGACTCTCGCTCGCCCAGGAGCAGATCACTTTGGACGGTCATG
The DNA here is from genome assembly GCA_937139415.1 of uncultured bacterium. Taxonomy (GTDB): domain Bacteria; phylum Atribacterota; class Atribacteria; order Atribacterales; family Caldatribacteriaceae; genus CAKZPS01. The sequence goes on along the minus strand of CAKZPS010000021.1, from coordinate 60,266 downwards.
CCATTGAGATGCGGATCAATGCCGAGGACCCGGCGCGCAAATTTGCTCCCTCTCCGGGGAGGATCGTCCGTTTTGAAGTTCCCCATGGTCCGGGGGTGCGTATTGACACCCACTGTTATTCCGGATACGTGGTACCCCCTTACTATGATTCCCTCTTGGCAAAACTCATCGTGTGGGATGTAGATCGTGTCTTTGCCATTCGACGGTCTCGTGAGGCCCTCCGCTCTTTTACTATCGAGGGGGTCATGACCACCATTCCCTTCCATCTCAAGATTCTCTCTCACCCTGACTTTGTCGATGGCCGTTTCCATACCCAGTTCTTGGAAGATAATTTTTACGAAGGAGGATAGAGAGGATCATGAAGTTGCGAACTTTTCCTCAGGGGGTGTTTCTTTCTCCTGCGAAGGAACTCACCGCCCATCGTTCTATCGTGGAAATAGGATCACCGCCGAAAGTGGTTCTCCCCCTTTGGCAACACACCGGCGCACCTCTTGAGCCCTTGGTCAAGAGAGGGGATGTGGTGAAAAAGGGGCAGAAAGTAGCTGATGTAGAGGCTTTTATTGCTGCTCCCCTCCATGCTTCCATCTCGGGAAAGGTGACCGCGATTGAAGAGTGGTGGCACCCCAGTATGGGAAAGTTTCGGGCCATAGTCATTGAAAATGACGGCCAAGAAGAAGTGGAGAGGAGGGAACCGCTTCCCAAAGACATAGAGAACCTCGATTCCCTCTTTTTGCGGAAATGGATTCGGGAGGGGGGTATGGTGGGCCTTGGGGGAGCAGCCTTTCCCACCCATGTGAAGGTTTCTCCACCTGCGGGGAAGATAATCGACACGGTCATTCTCAATGGGGCAGAGTGTGAACCCTACTTGACCTGTGATCACCGGGTGATGGTTGAGCGTCCGGATACCGTGCTCTTGGGTTTACGGATTTTGGTACGGGCTTGTGGAGCAAAGAGAGCGTATATCGGTATCGAGGAGAACAAAGAGGAGTGCCTCACTCTCTTTGCCAAATTAGTGAAATATATGTCTATTCCCACTGAGGTTGTGCCTTTGGCGACCAAGTACCCCCAAGGTTCAGAGAAACAAATCATTTTAGCCATCTTAGGGCGAGAGGTCCCTCCCGGTGGATTACCGTTAGATGTCGGTGTGGTGGTGAATAACGTTCAAACGGCAAGCGCCATCGGAAGAATGGCAGAAGAGGGAATGCCACTTGTCGAGCGGGTGATTACGGTGAGTGGTGAATGTATTCAGACACCGGGGAATCTTGAGGTTCCCTTAGGGACGGTGCTTGAAGGTATCGTGGCGTTTTGCGGAGGTTTTGTAAAGACTCCGCAGAAGATCATTATGGGTGGTCCCATGACTGGAATTGCGCAAAGTTCCTTGCAAGTACCGGTGATTAAAGGAACATCGGGTTTCCTCTTTTTTTCCCGACCGTATGAGAAGAAAGAGTATCCTTGTATTCGGTGTGGGCGGTGTGTGGATGGGTGCCCCATGTTCCTCCTTCCTTACCATCTCGCTCGTCTTGCCGAATTTCAGGCTTTTCTCGAGGCGGAAGAGCATCGGGTCCTCGATTGCATGGAGTGCGGCGTGTGTAGTTACGTGTGCCCGGCAGGGATTCCCCTCACTCAGTTCATCAAGTTGGCCAAAGCAGAAATAATCCGCAGGAAGAAGGGTGGTGTCACACGATGAGTGTAGAGTTCAAGACGGTGCTTACCCCTCCTCCGCATGTGAAGAGTGCTCTCGATGTGCCTCAAGTCATGACCCATGTCTTCTTGGCTCTCCTCCCGGCGACGTTTTGGGGGATGGCTTTTTTTGGTTACCGGTTGACGCTTGGGCCGATCGTACTCTCTCTCTTGAGTTGCCTCGGTTTTGAGGCTTTGGATTGTTTTCTCTTTCGAAAACCTTTGTCCTTAGGTGACCGGAGTGCCTTAGTCACCGGGCTTCTTTTGGGACTCTCTTTTCCTCCCGGTGTGCCCTTTTGGTTACCCATCGTGGGAGGGGGAACGGCGATCATTTTGGGGAAACAGATGTTCGGAGGGTTGGGGCAAAACATTTTCAATCCGGCTTTGGTGGGAAGAGCGGTTCTCTTTCTCTCTTGGCCGGGGTTGATGAGTACTTATGTGGTGCGCAATGTGTGGACGCTATCAAAGAGTGGGGAGGTAGTTTCTTCTCTGTGGGAGGTAGTAACCACTGCAACTCCTTTAGGTATTTCCAAGATGCAAGGGTATCAAGCTCTCGCTCACCTTGAGCCTCGGATTCTCTGGCGCTTGTTCTGGGGAACTGTACCGGGGTGCATTGGAGAAATCTCGGCGTTTCTCCTTTTATGTGGATTTGCCTACCTGCTCTGGCGTAAAATTGTGCGATGGGATATTCCCGTTTTCTATTTTTTGGGCATTGCGCTCGTTGCTGTTCTCGCTCGACAAAACCCTCTCTACCACCTTCTTGCCGGAAGTGCGATCTTGGGGGGGTGTTTCATGGCCACTGATTACACCACTTCTCCTATGACCCCCAAAGGGAGGATGATTTTTGGTTTTTTTGCCGGTATGATTACCGGTATGATCCGCTGGTTAGGTGGATATCAGGAAGGGGTTACTTTTGGAATTCTCATCATGAATGCGGTGGTGCCATTTTTAGATCGTCTCTTACCACGGAGGTTTGGGGTGAAAAAGATATGAAAGGAATTTTTCGCGTTGCCTGGGCACTCATGGTGGTATGTCTTTTGGCGGCGATTTCTCTCGCTGCGGTGAACTACGTGACCAAAAAGGAAATTGAGCGTCGGAGTGCCGAGGAGTTACGAGAGAAGCTCCAAGTTGTTTTTCCCTCGGCGGAGCGCTTTGAGAGAATGAACCTCTCTCACGATCTCTCCTCGCGAAGTGGGGTCTCGGTGTTAGAGGTATACCATGCTCTCATCGGGGAAGATCGTGTAGGATACGTTTTGCGCGTATCGGTCATGGGATACGGAGGAGAAATGGTGCTCCTTGTGGGAATTTCTGCTCAGGAAAAGAAAATCATGGGGATCCAAGTTTTAGAGCATCAGGAAACGCCTGGACTCGGTTCGAATATAACCGAAGAACGTTTTCTCTCTCAGTTTGTGTCCAAATCTCTCGATGATCCATTTGAAATCAAGAGAGATATTCAAGGAGTTACCGGGGCCACCATTTCTACGAAAGCAGTGATCCGTGCTTGCCAAGAGGCGATTACGTATTTTAAAAACTTGGAGGCGGAATGATGAGGCAATTTTTCTTCTATTTTAAGAATGGTATTTTTGGGGAAAACCCTATCTTGCGTTTAATGATTGGTCTGTGTTCGGTGTTGGCGGTTTCAGTGAAAGGAGAAAATTGCTTAGCCATGGGGGCGGGAGTCATTTTCGTGCTCGTCTGTTCGAGTCTGGTCATTTCCGCTATACGCCATTTCGTCCCCAGTCAAGTACGAATTCCGATTTTCATTGTCATCATTTCTACTTTCACCACCATTGTCGACTTGGTGATGAAAGCTTACCTCCCTGCACTTTCTCGGGCCATGGGAATTTTCATCCCCTTGATCGTGGTGAATTGCATAATCATGGGGAGGGCAGAGGCTTTTGCCTCACGGAAACCGATTGTTCTCGCTTTGGCCGATGCTTTGGGAATGGGTGTGGGATATACGCTCGTTATTACTGCCATTGGAGTAGTCAGAGAGTTATTTGGTTATGGTTCTCTCTTCTCGCGTCAGGTTCTTCCTCCTACCTATCAAGGGATGATGTTCATGATTCTTCCACCAGGGGCATTTTTGCTCATCGGTATTTACATCGCTATGCTCAATTATTTCGGAAGGAGAAGGGAAAAATGAATGGAGAACTGGTGATGCTCCTTAAGATTTTCCTCAGTGCCGCATTTGTGGATAACATTATTTTGGCACGATATATCGGTCTTTGCCCGTATATTGGCATGTCCTCTAATGTAGCCAATTCTATCGGTATGGGAATGGCGGTAACTTTCGTGATGGTGTTAGCTTCCTGTGTGACCTGGGCGTTGTGGAAATTCGTTTTTCTCCCCCTCCATTTAGAGTATTTCCGGATCATGGTGTTCATTTTGGTTATCGCCGTTTTGGTGCAACTCGTAGAAATCGTCCTGAAAAAGAATATGCCCAATCTCTACCGAGCCATGGGTATTTACCTCCCCCTGATTACCACAAACTGTGCCATTCTTGCGGTAGCTTTTTTGGGAGTAGATTATGGGTATACGCTCCTTCAGGTAGTAGTGTATAGCATCAGCGTCGCCCTGGGATTCACCGTTGCCTTAGTGCTTCTTGCAGGAATTCGGGAACGGCTCCGTTTTGCTCGGTTATCCCCTTTTTACCAAGGATATCCTATCGTTTTTATTGCTACCTGTCTTTTGGCGATTGCTTTCTTAGGTTTTAAAGGTTTAGTGAGGTGAGAGGAGTAAAGCGATGGAAGACATTTTCTTACCGGCAATAATCATGGGTATCTTGGGTTTGGGATTTGGTTTAACCTTAGCGTGGTTAGCGAAGAAATTTGCCGTAGAGGAAAACCCTTTGGTGCAAAAGATCCTCGACCTTCTTCCCGGTGCTAATTGCGGTGCCTGTGGGTATCCGGGGTGCGTAGGGTTGGCGGAGAAAATAGCGACTCAAGAGGCACCGATGAATGCCTGCCCGGTGGGAGGTCCCAAAACCTGGGCGGAAATTGCTCGTCTCTTAGGGAATCACGAAGAATTTCGTTTCGAATCGAAAAAAGCAGTGCTCGTGTGCCAAGGAGGAAAAGGTGTGGCACAAGAGATCGCCTCTTATCGGGGTGTCAAGAATTGTCGGGCATACAAATTGCTCGGAGTTTCTGCGCGGGTGTGTCGCTATGGGTGTATAGGTTTGGGAACTTGTGAAGAAGTGTGCCCATTTTCCGCCATCACCATGGACCGAGAGAGTGGTCTTCCGGTGATTTCCCCCGAAAAATGTACCGGTTGCGGGAAGTGTGTGACTGAGTGTCCTCAAGGGGTATTGGTCCTCGTTCCTGATCGGGAGCAGGTGCTCGTGGCATGTGTATCCAAAGAGAGCGGAAAAGTTGTCCGTCAGGCGTGTTTACGGGGATGCATTAAATGTCAATTGTGTGTCAAGACCTGTCCTGAGAAGGCCATTCGTTTTGAGAAAGAGATCATTCATATTGATCAAGAAAAATGCACCCTCTGTGGCCTATGTGTTGAGAAATGTCCTACCCATTGCTTGGTGCGGATTTTTGAGGAGTCCTCGGTATCGCCGGTTTCTGAGGCCCAGGTTGAGGTGAAATAACATGGAACTCCTTCTTGGCATGGATATCGGAACCACCAATACTAAAATTCGCCTCTATGATGAGGAAGGGAGAATTCGAGGAGAAAAAAACTTTCCTACCCCTCTTGTGTCTCAAGGCGGGGTAGAGTTTTACGTTCCCGAGGACATTGCTACCTCCATAGTCCAGGCCATCTCCGATTTTGATCGTGCGCTCTTATCTTGTGTGGTTGCGCTCAGTGTATCGAGTTTTGCTGAGGTTATGGTAGGCCTTTACAAAGACGGTACCGTCCTTCCCCGGAGTATTCCTTGGTATAGCGATTGTACCAAATCACAGTTCTCATCGATAGAGTTAGACGAAGAGGAGGTGTATTGGACGACCGGTTTGAGTCCTCAGCATAAGTACTCTTTTTATAAACTCCTCTGGCACCGTGAGATGGAACCGGAACTCTTTGCCAAGGTTCGTTTCTGGACCTCCATGTCGGGGTTCATTCTCTTCTTTTTCAGTGGCGAACTCTCCTTTGACTATTCTTTAGCCTCGCGCACTATGCTCTTTGACCAAAAGAAGAGGAACTGGTGGGAAGCGATGTGTGAACGGGCAGGAGTGCCCATAGACCGGATGGCTCCTCTTTACCCTTCCGGAAAGCCCTTGGGGAAGATTCGTCCGGAAGTGGCCAAGGTAACCGGTCTCCATCCGGAAACTACGATTGTGGTGGGAGGGCACGATCACCTCTGTGCTGCTTTGGCGAGTGGAGTCTATCAGCCGGGATGGGTACTCATTTCTTCGGGAACCACCGAATCGGTGACCATGGCTCTTCATGAGACACCGTTTCGCAAAAAGGCTTCTTGGGAAAAGCCTTTCTCTTGGGGCCACCATGTGGCCTATCCGGCCTATTACGTCATGAACGGAATTTACAGTGGTGGCTATGCCGTCGATTGGACGATGCGTCTCCTCAAGGAGAATCACGCCGTCTTTCAAAACTTATCTCTTTCCCTCTCTCCTGCGATTCCCCTCTTTTTCCCTTATCTTTTGGGGAGTTACTATGAAGCAGCGCGGGGGGCTTTTTTCAATCTCTCTGCCGAGACGAAAGAGCGAGAAATACTCTTTGGTGTTCTCTTGGGTCTCTGTTTGGAGTATCGGCATATTTTTGATATGGTATGCGACGAGGTGAAGATTCCCATCGATGAGGCAGTGAATGTGGGGGGAGGAACGAAGAATCGCACCTGGATGAACCTCAAGGCTTCGGTGCTCGGGAGGGAAATTCTTGTACCGGAGGACCGTGAGGGAAGTTGTAAAGGAGCGGCACTCCTTGCCGGCTTGGGGAGTGGGGTTTACCGTGATTACCACCATGCTTTTTCGCAAACTTTTCGGGTGGAAGAAACCTTTCTCCCTCAAGAAGAGTATCAGTGGGATTTAGAGCGGTGGTTTCAGGTGTACCGAGAGTTACGCGAGGATTTAAAATCTCTCAATGAGAAGTTGCGGAGGATTTTCTCTTGAGCCATGGAAAATCGGGTAGGGGTAATCGGCATTATCATCACTGACCGAGAGAAACAGGCCCATAAAGTCAATGAAATTCTTGCCGATTTCGGAGATCTCATCGTTGGGCGCATGGGAATCCCCTATCGGGAGAAGAATATTTCCGTCTTGGCGCTCATCGTGGATGGGACGACTGATGCGCTTGGGGCACTCACCGGGAGGCTGGGTCGAGTTCCTGGGGTGCGGGTACGGTCGGCATTGATTGCCACTGCGAGTCCACGGGCTGAGGAGTAAATTTGTTCCGGGAAAGAGAGAGGGTAATCCCCATACCAATGGCCATCATTCCCACGCTTTGGAGAACCAGTTGGACATTATGACCGAATAAAAATGCCCACAGGACATTGAGGGCGTGACCCATGGACCAAGCAAATCCCATGGAGAGGGAAGAAGCAAACACTCGGTTTCCCGGGAGTAACCGTTGGGCTTCGGAGACGTTGGTGCTCATGGTGAGGAAAGTGGCAAAATCGGCAGCAATGAAGAAGAAGAAAAGGAGCAAGAAGTGATGCACCACGGTGAAAAGGAGGATCATGCTCCCTAAGACAAGGAAAGAAATGAGATTCAAGGTCCAGTTGGAGAAGCGATGGTAGAGCTTACTTCCCAGTACGTTTGCCCCGATGCCGCAGAGAACCCCCAAGGAGAGCAGTGTTCCTCCCGAGAGGAGTGGATACCCTCTCTCGTTGAGGTAGAGGGGAACGAAAGTGTGGAAAGCGGCTGAAAAGAAGGTGCGGGTACTCACCAGGGACCATATAGGCCAGAAGAAACCGAAAAAACGCCAAGAGAAATTTCTCGGTTGTGGTTGATACCGGGGTTGAGGCTGACGAAAGAACCAAAGGCTCAAAGGTAGGGAGAGGAGTCCAAAGAGCCAGAGTGAGGAGAGCGAGTATCGAGACACGAAAAGGGTGATGAAAAAAGGACCCAATGCTCCACCAAGGATGCCGCCAGAGATGAAGGCAGTGACCCCTTTCCCTCCTCGGTTTCTCCCTGCTAAGGCGGCGCCTACAGGGTGAAAATAGCCATCGGCAAGAAAAATGGTCACGAAGACGATGAGAAAAATGGAGAAAGACACGGGGAGAGCAAAGAGGAAGAAGGGGAGAAGGAGGGCGTTGAGGGTGAGATACAACTGCCAGGTGGGGAAGGAGAAAGAGCGAAAAGTCATGGCGAAGAGTGGTTGACTTAACGATCCTACGAAGGGGAGAAAAGCCACAGCCATCGCTACGGTGCGGGCATTGAGGTGGTAAAATTGAACTAAGTATGGGCTTAGAGGTGCAGGGAAAGCCACTACGAAATCGACGAAAAGATGGAAAAAGAACATGAAAAAGTCCATGTCTACTCCTCGTTCGGTGATGAGCACAGTGTACCACGAAAAGAGGCGAGGAGAAAGGGGGGAGTGAACCATGCATGTGGGAGTGATTATGGCCGGGGGGCGAGGAGAGCGCCTGTGGCCGCTCAGTCGGAAGAAACGACCCAAGCAGTTCCTCAAGATAGGAGGGAAGAGTCTCCTCGAGAGGACGGTAGAGAGAATCTTATCCTTGGTGGGGAAGAAAAATCTCTTCATCGTGGCTCCCGAGGAGTACCGAGGATTGATTCATGCCGAGCTTCCCTTTGTGGAAGAGAAAAACCTTATTATCGAACCCACCGGGAGGAATACTGCGCCCTGTATTGGACTTGCGGCGATGCGCCTTTTACGCTTTGACCCGGAGGCGGTGATGATGGTTCTTCCCGCCGATCACCTCATCGAGGAAGAAGAGTATTTCCGGGAACTCCTCCGTTTCGCCTGCGAGATAGGAGAAGAGGATTGGCTGGTTACCCTGGGTGTCGTTCCAAGGAGCGCACACACCGGCTATGGGTATCTCGAGATAGGAGAGCTGTATCGGCGTCAAGGGGACCTTGAAGCCTACCGGGCGCGACGCTTTACCGAAAAGCCCAACGAAAGTTTGGCGAGAGAATACTTTCACTCAGGGAGCCATTTCTGGAACAGTGGCATTTTCGTGTGGAAGACCCGGGTTATTCTCGAAGAATTGGCTTCTTACCTCCCCGAGGTGTATCAGGGCTTGAGGGAAGCGGAAACATACCGAGAAGAGGGGAAGACTGCTCTCTTCCAAGAAGTTTTTGCCACCCTTCCCTCCATTTCTATTGACTATGCGGTGATGGAGAAATCCTCCCGGGTTGTGGTCATCCCTGCTACACTCTCCTGGAGTGACTTAGGGTCTCTCTCCTCCTTGTGGGAGGTTTTCCCCCACGATGTTTTCCATAACGCAGGAGAGGGAAACTACCGGGGAATCGAGAGTCGGGGCAACCTCTTTTTGACGCGCAAACCTCTCTTTGCCTTGGGGGTAGAGGATCTTGTGGTTATCGAAGAAGAGGATCTCCTTTTCATCGCCTCCAAAGGGAAGAGTGAGGAAGTAAAAAAATTGGTGGCGCTCCTTCGCGAGAATCGCGATCTCGAAAAATATTTATGAAAGGCTTGCCCACCTTGCAAGGTGGGCAAAAGGAGTTTAGACTTGGAACACACTCACCGTTTTCTGCAATTCTTCCGCTAGTTTGGCCAGTGACGAAGTAGCGGAGGTGATTTCCTCGAGAGAAGCGCTCTGTTCCTCGGTTGAAGCGGATACTTCTTCGGAGGAAGCAGCATTTTCTTCAGCTACGGCGGCGATGGAGCTCACCCGCTCAGTCACCTCGCTTATGGAAGCGGTCACCTGTTCCACGTTCTGAGCGACATGCTCCATGGCGGTAGTACTCTCTCTTTGAACCTGCAAGAGGTCTTCTTGTGCCTTATCGAGGATCCGAGAGGCGGAAGCAATTTGCCGGATATTCTCCGCTACCTTTCCCACGGTAACGAGGATCTGGGCAAAGCTCTGGGCAACGGTTTCTCCTTTTTTCACTCCTTCCTCGACTTCGTGCTGAGCGTTCTCCATGTTCTTCACCGCGCCCTGGGTCTCCTTTTGGATTTCGCTAATGAGACCGGCAATCTGCTGCGCTGCCTGCGCTGACCCTTCGGCGAGTTTACGCACTTCTTCAGCTACTACCGCAAAGCCTCGTCCTGCTTCACCAGCCCGCGCCGCCTCGATGGCAGCATTCAGGGCAAGGAGGTTAGTCTGCTCGGCAATTCCTGAGATCACATCCACGATTCGCCCAATCTCTTGGGAACGGGATTCTAAGCCACCGATACTGCGAGCCACTTCTTGGGTAGCGCGGGAAATGGCGGTGATCTCTTCGATGAGAACGGAGAGGAGTTCTTTCCCCCTTTGCGCTTCTTGGCCTACCTCGTCACCCATTTTGGTGGCTCCTTCGATTTCTCTCTTAATACTCTGCAGGGCTTTGGTGTTCTCACCGAGACGCTCTTCCATCACCACGTTGACGCGGTGGGACTGTTCTTTGGTTTCGCTCTGGATTTTCTCCGCCATTTTGGCAATTTCTTCGACGTGAGTACTCAGGGTTTGCAGGTCTTCTCCCTGACGGGTTGAACCATCGGCTACCTGACTCATGGTTTTCGCGATCTCCTGGGTGGCTTTGGAGACTTCCTCCACTGAAGAGGAGAGTTCTTCGCTTGAGGCAGCAAGTTGCGAGGAAACGTTCAAGGTGCTCCTCACAAGCTCCCGGAGATTCCCCACCATTTCTCGCAGGGAAGCGGTTAAGGTTCCGATTTCGTCGTTTTTGCGGTACTCTTCTACCTCCACCCGCAGTTCTCCTTGGGCCACCTTGGCGAGGGCCTGGGCCACACGGCGGATGGGTGAGGCCAGGGAGGAAGCGATCTGGAGAGAGAGAATTACGACCACTGCCACGACAACCCCGGCCAAGATGAGGATGAAGCGGAACATCTCGGTCACCGGTTCCCGGAGTTCGGCGAAGGGGGCTACCGCAGCGATGCGCCAGTCTTTGAAGTTCTCTCCGGAAAAATTGCCATACGCCTCAAAGCTCTGGAAGAAGACAATCCGTTCCTCCCCTTGATACACGTATTGGAGTACTCCCTCTTTTTTCCGAGTGAGCTCTTCATCCACGAAGCGGAGATTCGGATCGATCTCCGCAAAACTTTTCCCCCAGAAGTCTTTATCCCGGTGGAGGACCATCTTTTTATTCCGTACGTCGTAGAGGTAAAAGTAGCCGGTCTTGAGGATGGTAATCCCTTCGGATAGTCGCTTGTGGAGAGCTTCTAAGTCAATCCGAGCGGTTACTACTCCCTGGAAGTTCCCTTCCTTATCGTATACTGGGGCGCTCACGTTGACCGTGTGTATCCCGAGGTCCTTAGAGTAGCGGACGTCCGAGAGGAAGAGTTTCTTCTCTCTCCCCGAAGCTTGGAACCATTCGCTTCCGCTTTTATCCTCTCCTATACCCCTTCCTTGCGAGTCGGCGATTTGGATACCCTCAGAGTCGGTGAATGAGGCTGAGATAAAGAGAGGTTCATTCTCGACAAACTTTTTGAGGAGTGCTCCCTTTTCCCCGTTTTCTCCTCTTTCTTCCAAGGCTTTCGCTACGAGATTGGTTTCCTCGAGGAAACTATGGAAAAAATGGATGAGGTTATTCTCGAGAGCGATGGTGAGGTTTTTTCCGTTCGCGATTTCTCGCTCGGTGAGGGTTCGCTCGAAGCGGGTTACTCCCAGGTACACCACGAGGAAAAAGGGCACCAAGGTGAAGAGGAGAAAATACGCTAAGAGCTTCCCCTTGAGGGTGAAGTGAAAAAAAGACATGTTTTTACCCCCCCTTTACGTATCATTTTTGCTCATTATAATGCAATTTTCCCAATTTTGAAACAAAGAGAGCTTTTAAGGAGGGAGTCTGCGAGGGAAAATATGTTACAATGGGAGAAATGGAAGAGGGAGGGATGAAGGTGAAAAAGATTTTCGTGGTTCTTTTGGTTCTGGGAGGAGTACTCCTTTTGGCCAGCGGAGGGTATGGGAAAGTCACCTTGAGTGGTCTTTTCATGAAACAGGCCGGGTATCAGGAGAGTGATATCCGCGCGATGACCGAAGAGTTTGTGAAGGCACATCCTGAGGTTGAGGTGAATCTCGCCTTTGTCGCCTATGAAGAATTACACGACAAAATCGTAGTTGCTGCGGCAAGCGGTGCGGGGACGTATGACGTGATTCTCCTCGACTGTATCTGGCCGGCCGAGTTCGTAGAAGCAGGGTGGCTTTTGGATGTCACCGAGCGACTCGCTCCCGAGGATCGCGAGGATATTTTCCCCGAGGTCCTCTCTTCGGTGACCTATAAGGGTCGGCTCTACGGCATGCCTTGGCTCAATGACTGGCAGTACTTTTTCTATAACCGTAAGATGTTAGAGACAATCGGTGGACAACCACCCCAGTACTGGACGGAAGTGATCGACTATGCCAAGAAAATGAAAGCCCAAGGTATTGTCGAGTATCCCATCATCGATGCTTGGGGTCAGGGAGAGGCAGTGGTCATCCAATGGTTACAGTATGTGGAAGCGATGAATGGGAAACTCTTCGATGAAGCAGGAAACCCGATCCTGAACCAGGGGAAACCCCAAGAAGCCCTGCGCTTCATGATCGATAATTTGAAAGAAGGTCTCTTCAACCCTGCGTGTATTGAATCTTTCTATGAAGAAGTGCGACGGGTGTTCTCCGCAGGACAAGCCGCCTTCGGACTCAACTGGACCTACATGTACAATTTGGCGAACGACCCCCAGGAATCGCAAATTGCTGGGGATGCGGTGTTAGCGGTCATTCCCGGTTTTCCGGACGGAAAACGGAGTGCCACCTGTAACGGGGGGATGGGTTTGAGTATCATGAAGACGAGTCAGCACCCCGACGAAGCATGGGCATACGTGAGTTACTTAGCGAGTAAAGAGGTGCAGAAGAAGTATAGCCAAAATGCCCTCCCCATTTGGAAGTCGCTCTACGATGACCCCGAGCTCATTGCCCAGCAGGGAGAAGTGGTTCAAGTGGCGAAAGAACAGATTCACTACATTTTTGACCGACCCCAGGTACCCTGGTATTCACAATTTTCCTTGGTTCTCAGTGAGGAGTTGCAAGCGGCGCTCACCGGAGCAAAGAGCGTAGAGAATGCGCTCAATGATGCGGTCGAGCGGACCAAAGAGATTATGGCGAAATATTAGGAGGTGAAGGCGGGAGTTTTCTCCCGCCTTGGGTAGAGGCATGTCGTCCTTTCAAAAGAGAGAAGCATATTTTGCCTGGTTTTTGATTGCGCCGTCCTTCCTTTTCATTGCTCTCGTTATTTTTTACCCGGTGTTCTCTTCTTTCCTCTTGAGTCTCTTCCAAGTCGATCTCACCCGTCGGGCAATGGGGACACCCTTTGTCGGTTTCAAGAACTATGCCGAAATCTTGCGGAGTGGATACTTTTGGACCTCTATGGGACGCACCGCTTATTTTACCGTGGTTTCCATTGCTCTCGAGATGCTTTTGGGCTTTTTCATTGCGTTGCTTTTACACCAAAAATTCTATGGGCGAGGGGTTTTGCGGAGTCTCCTCCTTTTACCTTGGGCTCTGCCTATTACCGTATGTGCCATCATGTGGAAGTGGATTTTCAATGCCAATTACGGTGCCTTGAATGCCTTTTTGACCCAAGTGGGGATTTTAGAGAGCTATCGACCTTGGCTCACCCAACCGTGGAGCGCCATGCACGGGGTGATCATCGCCGATGTGTGGAAGGTTACCCCCCTCGTGGCTCTCTTCCTTTTGGCCGGTTTGCAGACCATCCCTCGCGAACTCTATGAGGCAGCTTTAGTCGATGGAGCAGGCCGTTTCGTCACCCTGTGGCGTATTACCATGCCCCTTCTTTTACCCACCGTAAACGTGGTTTTAGTCCTGCGAACTTTGGACGCTTTCCGGGTGTTCGATGTAGTCTACATCATGACCCAAGGGGGGCCAGCAAACGCCACCAAGGTGATTTCCTTTTTAGCCTATCAAGAGGCTTTTAAATTTCTCCACTTTAGTAAAGGTGCCGCTTTATCGTATATTATCACGATGGTAGTGGCACTTTTCGCTTATCTCTATACCAAAACGCTCAAACGTCAAATCGAGTATTGAGGAGAGAGGAGAAAGTGAGTAAGTCGCTGGGGTACAAAATCGGTATTGCCTGTGGGGCACTCCTTTTGGCCTCGTTTATTCTTGCTCCCTTAGCCTGGCTTTTCCTATCAAGCATTGCCGAGCTCAAGGAACTCTTGGCCATCCCTCTCCGCTGGATTCCCCGTCATCCCACCTTTGCCCGTTACGGGGGTATTTTGTTCTCTCAGGGACCGGAGAGCGAGTTTCGCAAAATTATGTGGAATAGCTTCTCGATTGCTTTGGCGGTTACCGTTATCTGTGTTTTCCTCGGCTCGCTTGCCGCTTATGCCTTTTCCCGCCTGCGTTTTCCAGGAAGAGAGAGGGTTCTCTTTTTACTCCTCTTTTCCTATATGCTTCCCCCGATTGCCTTTATCATTCCCTTGTATCAAAATTTGAGCCAATTGGGCATGCTCGATACCAAAGGCGCCTTAATTTTGGTGTACTCGGCAATTTTAGTGCCGTTTGTCATTTGGATGATGAAAACCTATTTTGATACCATTCCGAGAGATCTTGAAGATGCGGCGAAAATAGATGGATGTACTCATTTGGGTACTCTTTTCAGGGTGATTTTTCCCTTGTCTCTGCCCGGAATCGTGGCTACTCTCCTCTTTGCTTTTCTCATGTCCTGGGAAGAGTTTTTCATTGCCCTCATTTTGACTTCCACTCTGCAGGCAAAAACCATTCCCGTAGCGATTGCCGAGTTTTCGGGACGGCATTCGATCGATTTTGGGATGATGGCTACCGGGGGAGTCTTGGCCGCTTTGCCTCCGGTGCTGATTGCGCTCCTCTTTCAGAGGTATATTGTGGAAGGATTGCTCTCTGGAGCAGTGAAAGGATAGAGGAACACTCACTATTGCAGAAAGGGTGACGTCATCATGCTCATTATTGTTCATGGTGGAATTTGCAAGGATGAGATACCGGATGCCTACGACGGCCTGACCCGTGCCTGCGAGCGAGGTAGAGAGGCGTTGCGAGAGAGAGAGGCGGTTGACGCCGTGGAAGAGGTGGTAAAAGTTTTAGAAGACGATCCTCGCCTCAATGCCGGTACCGGTTCTTTCCCCAATCTCTTGGGAGAAGTGGAGATGTCGGCGAGTATCATGAAGGATGATTTTTCCTGTGGTGGAGTAGCAGCGATCAAAAACATCAAAAACCCCATTTCCGTAGCACGGGCAGTTATGGAGAAAACCCATCATGTGCTCCTCGTAGGTGAGGGAGCGAATCTCTTCGCCCGTCTCTTGGGCTTTGAGCCATATAATCCGGTGGCCGACCTCACCATAAAGACTTTGGAAAAGTCTATTGAAAAGGCCAAAAAAGAGACGGATTTCATTTACCATTTCTATCTCAAGAGGGCCCAAGAGAAAGTGCGCCGGCTTCACTTGGGGACGGTCGGTGCCGTGGCATTAGATGGGAGAGGACGTGTAGCAGCGGGGACTTCAACGGGTGGGATAGAAATGCAGCTCCCTGGACGCGTCGGGGATTCCCCCATCGTAGGGTGCGGATGTTTTGCCTGTGAATGGGGAGGAGTTTCCATGACCGGAGAAGGTGAGGAAATTATCCGCCTGGGTTTAGCCCGCAAAATCGGCGAATGGATGGAACATTGGAGTGCTCAAGAGGCAGTGGATCGAGGCATGGAATTGGCGCGCCGTTTTGGAGTCTTTTGTGGAGCAATTGCGGTGAGGAAAGATGGAAGTGTCGGATGGGGAGAGAACGGAGGAACTCTCCTCTTTGCCTACTGGAAGGAGGATATGGAGAGGCCCTTTTTCTTGAAAAGGAATTGACTTTAGTGGCCTTTCTCGGTATAAAAGTAAAAACACATTGGGAGGTGGGATTGTGAGGAAGTTTATGGCTCTTCTTGTGGTAGTTATGTTGGTGGGGATGGCTGGGAGTGTCTGTGCCGCGGAACCGGTGAAGATTGGTGTGGTGATGGGTTTAACCGGTCCATGGGCCTCTATCGATACCCCTGCGACCAATGGAGCAAAGCTCGCTGCCGAGGAAATCAATAAGGCCGGTGGCGTTTTGGGAAGACCCATCGAGTTGAAAATCGTGGATACCAAGGCGGATGAAGGAGAAACGGTGGCAGCAGTTATTCGACTCATCGAGAATGAAAAAGTTTCCGCCTTGATAGGATACTGTGATACTCACTGGGTCAATATTGCTGCCCCCTTGGCTCGTGAGTACGGTATTCCTTTCATCACTCCGGGAGCCACTCATCCCCGCATTCCCGAGCGAACCGGTGCATGGTTGGTTTGTTTCGGAGATAACGCCCAGGCAGCGGCTATTGCAGAATACGCAGTGCGCGATTTGGGCTTGAAGCGAGGGGCGATCTGGGTTGATACCGCGGTCGACTTCAGCGTAGCCGTGTGTGCCTATTTCGCCGATGCTCTCAAAAACTATGGTGGAGAAGTGGTTTATGAGGATTACTTCGAGACGAGCTGGACCGATTTTTCCAGCATGGTCGCTCGTTTGAAAGAGTATCAAGATCAAGGTAAAGTCGATTTCGTGTATGTGGGAGCCATTCCTTCGAATTGTGGACTCATCGCCAAGCAGCTCCGGGAAGGCGGGGTTACGGTGCCCATGTTGGGAGAGGACGGCTTTGATACTCCACTCCTTGTCGAAACCGGTGGCGAGGCAGCAGAAGGCGTGATTTTTGCTACCCACATGTCCTTAGAGGATGAGACTCCGATTGTCCAAGGTTTCAAAAAAGCTTACCAGGAAATGTTTGGTACTGCACCGGAAAACGCTTTTGCCACTTTAGGATACGATGCCGTGAAAGTTTTGGCTAAAGCGATTGAGCTTGTGGGGAGTGACGATCCCAAAAAGATCCCCGAAGGATTGGCCCAGATCAAGGGTTTTGAAGGGGTTTCAGGAACTATTTCCTATGAGGCAGGGAATCAAGTGCCCAACAAGTCGGTAGCGGTCATTGAGGTCAAAAATGGAAAATTTGTTACCATCAAACAGGTAACCCCTGAGTACTTGTCCGATCCGAAGATTGCTAAATGAAGGAAAGGGGTGGATTTTCCACCCCTTTTTTGTGAATGGAGCGTAGATAGTGGAGACGATTCTTCAAGTTGTTGACCTGTGGAAACACTTTGGTGGAATTACGGCGGTCAGTGGGTATGAGTTAGAACTCCCCCGTGGGGAGATTTACGGGTTGATTGGTCCGAATGGTGCAGGGAAGACTACGGTTTTTAACCTGATCAGCGGAGTGATCAAACCGTCCAAAGGGAAAATCATCTTTAAAGGGAGAGACATTACCCGGTTTCGTCCCGATCAAGTGTCCACTTTGGGCCTCACCCGGACCTTTCAGAATTTGCGCTTGTTTCCCTCCTTGACGGTAGAGATGAATTTAAAGATTGCCGCGCATATGCATGCTCGGTGTGGTTTTTGGCCGACGCTTTTCAATACTCCTTTTTTCTTTCGGGAAGAGAAAGCCATCGAAGAACGGGTAGAAACCATCCTTGAGCTCTTTGGAATGAGAGAATTCGCTCAAGAAATTGCCTCCAATCTTCCTTATGGGTGGCAGCGAAAACTGGACATTGCCCGAGCACTGATGTGTCAGCCGGAGGTGTTGCTTCTCGATGAGCCTTCCGCAGGAATGAATACCAGCGAAGCGGAGGATTTGGCACATCTCATTGAAACCATCCATGGAGAGTTCCGTCTCACCATGATGATTGTAGAACATAGGATGCCTTTCGTTATGGGTTTAGCGCGTAAGATCCAAGTATTAGATTACGGTTCGGTGATTGCCTTTGGAACCCCAGAGGAAATTCGCAATGATTCTCGAGTCATTGAAGCCTACTTAGGAGTGGGTGATTTGATTGCTTAAGGTTGAAGGCTTAACGGTGAAATACGGAGTGATTCCCGCGGTAGTCAATGTGAGTTTAGAGGTCAGAGAGGGTCAAATTGTGACCCTGCTTGGAGCCAATGGAGCAGGAAAAACAACTACTCTCAAGGCGGTAATGGGGGTTTTGCGTCCTGCAGTAGGGAAAATTTTCTATCGAGGTCAAGACATTACTTCTCTCTCCCCATCGTTACGAGTGCGTTTGGGAATAGCCTTGGTGCCCGAAGGGCGGGGAATATTCAATCGTCTCACGGTAGAAGAGAATCTCCTCTTGGGAGCGTACTCTCGTTCCTCGAGGGAAGAAATTGTCAAAGACCTCGAAGAAATATACCTCCTCTTCCCTCGCTTGGCCGAACGACGGAAGCAGATTGCCGGAACTTTGAGCGGCGGAGAGCAGCAAATGTTAGCTCTGGGTCGGGGTCTTATGGCTCGTCCTCAACTCATGCTCCTCGATGAACCATCTCTGGGTCTTGCCCCTCTTGTGGTCCGAGAACTCTATACGTTGATTGAAAAAATTCGCGACCAAGGGGTGACTATCCTCTTAGTCGAGCAGAGCGCTCTCGTCGCGTTAGGCATTGCCGACTATGCTTACGTTCTTGAAAGTGGTAATGTGAAACTGTTCGGAGAATCGGAGGTACTCAAATCCTTAGACGAAGTGAAAAGAGTGTATTTGGGAGGATAAAAACATGTTTTCCTGGGGTTATTTCTTACAACAGAGCATGAACGGAATTATCTTAGGGTGTATTTATGCTCTGTTGGCGTTAGGTATGACGGTAGTATATGGAATCTTGCGCCTCATCAATTTTGCGCACGGATCGCTCATCACTGTGGGTGCTTTTTTCGTGTACTTCATTTTCTTCCGCGCTGGATTGAGTTTACCCGCCTCTGTGTTTTTAGTGCTGGGTTTTGGAGGTCTCATGGGGCTCGTTTTGGATACGATTGCCTACCGAAAGCTCCGTGGTGGTCCAGAAGTGGCCTTGCTCATTACCTCGTTGGGTTTCTATACCTTCGTAGAAAATTTCATGAAGATGGTTGTTTCTCCTCAGCCTTACGCCTTTAAAACTCCTCCTTACCTTTCGATCATGTACAAGACCCAATTTTTGACTTTTCGTTCCATAGACGTTTTTATTATCGTTTCTTCGATCATCATTATGCTCATTTTCCATCTCTTCGTGAAAAAGAGCAAAATGGGTATTGCCATGCGCGCCGTCGCGGAAAATCTGGAGATTGCTCGCCTCATGGGTATTGAGGTGAATCGGGTCATTTCCTTAACCTTCGTTTTAGGTTCGGCAATTGCTGCTTTTACCGGGTTTCTGTGGGGAGCAAAGTATGGACAAATTTCCTACGATATGGGTTTTTTGACCGGAGTTAAGGCTTTTGTAGCCGTAGTGGTAGGAGGAGTAGGAAGTATCCCCGGGGCAATGTTGGGAGGTTTTGTTTTGGGATTAGCTGAGATTCTTTCCATCGCTTTTCTGCCTACTCGTTTTGCCGAATATCGAGACGGGATTGTGTTTGCCATTTTGATTGTGGTTTTGCTCTTGCGTCCGGCGGGCATTATGGGAGTTAAGGAAGAGGTGCGGGTATGAAGCGGCCCGAGCTTGCCTTTGTATGGGGGGGAATACTCCTTTTCTTGGGGGTATTTTTGGCGAGTCAGTTCCTCAATCGTTACCTCATTCATATTTTGGTGCTCATAGGAATTTACTCTATTGCTACGGTGAGTCTCAACCTTACCAATGGATATGCCGGTCTTTTTTCCTTGGGCCATGCTGCATTTATGGCTATCGGTGCCTATGCTTCTACTCTCCTTACCTTTCCGCTCCCTTTGCGCGAAGCGTATGAGCTCCCCAAACTTCCCTGGTTTTTGGGGGGTCCTGACTTTGTGTGGCCTTTTTTCCCTGCCTTATGCATGGGTGGGGCTCTAGCAAGTTTTGCTGCTCTTTTGATCGGAGCGCCGGTTTTACGCTTGCGGGGGCATTATCTTTCCGTAGCTTCCTTGGGTTTCGTGGTCATCGTCACTACTCTCGCAAAAACCATGAAGGGGATCACTCGAGGTCCGATGGGTATTAGTGCGATTCCCTTGTATACCAATATCTATTGGACTTATTTGTGGCTCTTTATCACCGTTTACGTTATATGGCGCATTGTCCATTCTCGTTTTGGCCGAGCCATTATGGCTCTACGTGAAGATGAAACGGCAGCGCAGGTTTTAGGCGTTTATCCTATGAAATACAAGCTTTTTTCCTTTGTGGTAGGAGCTTTTTTTGCCGGAGTAGCCGGTGGTTTATATGCCCACTTCACTAAGGCTATTCGTCCCCTTGAGTTTTCCTTCTTTTTGACCTTCCAGATTGTGGTCATGCTTATCTTGGGAGGCATGGGAACCACCGCAGGACCCATAGTAGGGGTGGTATCCCTTTTAACCTTGCGTTACGCTCTCAAACCCTTGGAAGAGCATTTGAAAATCTACGGGATGATCGAGCTCATTTACGCAGTACTCTTAATTGTGGTCATGCTTTGGAAGCCGGAAGGGATAGTAGGGCGGTCTCCAGGGAAAAAGAAAAGACCGACCAGGGTTTTAGAAGGAGGCGGGAGTCATGGATAAGAAAGTTCTCCATCAGAAAATAACCTACACCGATTTTAAGGAAGGCAAATTCGATAAAGCCATTGTTGCAGTGGGATCGGCGGAAAACCACGGTTTTCATCTCCCCTTTGGTACCGATACCTTGGTAGCTCAAGCTATTGCCGAAGGGGTGGCACAAAGGGTAGAGGGAATGTTAGTCTTACCCCCGGTAGCTTATGGAGTGAGTGGTCACTATCAGGATTTCCCCTTTACCTTAGCGGTGCGACCGGAGGTATTGATTGAAATTCTGAAAGATGTTTTCACTTCATGTATTCATCAGGGGATCACGAAGATTATCGTCATCAATGGGCATGATGGAAATATTGCTCCCATTGAGATCGCTTCCCGGGCAGTGAAGGTGATGCACCCTCACGTTTTTCTCGCTTCCTTAGATGCATGGTGGATCAAGGCAGGAGAACTTCTTCCTCCTAACACCTTTGAAGTGTGGGGAGGATTGGGACACGCTGGAGAAGGTGAAACCTCGATCATGCTCTATCTCTATCCCCAGCTCTGCCGCATGGAGAATGCCCGAGGAGTGTTGCTGCAACTTCCCGCAGGAATGGAGATTAAATGGAAATTTGACGAGATCACCCCTTACGGCGCAACCGGTGATCCGACCAAAGGGGATGCCGAAAAAGGACGGAAAATGTTTGAAGCGTTGGTGACCTTGGTAGTAGAGTTTGTAGCAGAGATGGAGAAGAAGAACTGGCGTTATGGGGAAAAGTTGAAGATTTGAGAGGCGGAGAGAAATGGAATGTCCGTGGGTATCCATTGAAAAGTTACCCGATTGGGAAGGTAAAGAAGTTGAGTTGCGAGGGTGGTTAGCTAATCGTCGTTCCAGTGGGAAGGTAGTGTTCTTCGTTTTCCGGGATGGGACGGGGTTTGCGCAAATTACTTTGAGCGTGGGGGCATTCTTTGATAAGGAAACCCTCAAAGACTTGGAGCGTTTACCCTTAGAGTCGGCACTCGTTGTCCGGGGTCGAGTGCGTAAAGAAGAGCGTGCTCCAGGGGGGTATGAACTCGAAGGTACCCAAGTGAAAGTAGTGTCAGTGGCCGATGAGTATCCCATTCAAAAGAAAGATCATTCCGTAGAGTTTCTCATGGAAAACCGCCATTTGTGGCTGCGTTCCCGTCGCCAGAATGCTATTTTACGCATTCGTAATCAAGTGGTGATGAGCATCCATGAGTTTTTGCAAGGTCAAGGGTTTACCCTTATCGATTCACCCATTCTCACTCCGGCAGCTTGTGAGGGGACGACTACCCTCTTTGGACTCGACTATTTTGACTTGGGGAAAGCCTACCTCTCGCAGAGCGGGCAGCTCTACATGGAAGCAGCCTGTATGGCTTTCGGGAAAGTGTACTGTTTGGCACCTGCCTTCCGAGCCGAGAAGTCCAAAACCCGTCGCCATCTCACCGAATTCTGGATGCTCGAGCCGGAGATGGCTTTCTATGATTGGCAGGATAATATGCGTTTGCAAGAAGAATTGGTGAGTTTTATCATTCAAGAGGTTCTTCGTACCAAGGCACGAGAACTGGAAATTTTGGAGAGAGATATAACGCCACTCAAAAAGATAGAGCCGCCTTTCCCCCGCATTACCTATGATGAAGCCATTCGCCTCTTGCAGCAAAAAGGATTATCGGTGCAATGGGGTGACGATTTTGGAGGAGATGAAGAATCGATTATTTCCCAGGAATTCGATCGTCCCGTGTTCATTCATCATTATCCCGCACGGGTGAAGGCATTTTACATGCAACCCGACCCCGAAAATCCTCAACTCGTGCTCAACGATGACCTCATTGCTCCCGAAGGATATGGAGAAATTATTGGGGGAAGTGAGCGCATTCATGATATGCATCTCTTAGAGGAGAGAATTGCCGAGCATCATCTCCCCAGAGAGGCTTTCGCGTGGTATCTCGATCTTCGTCGGTATGGGACCTGCCCTCATTCGGGATTTGGTTTGGGGATCGAGCGCACGGTAGCGTGGATTTGTGGGATTCATCATATTCGCGAGGCTATTCCTTTCCCTCGGCAGATTTACCGTCTCTACCCTTAGGGTGGGGGAATGACCTCATTTTTCAGCATTTTTCTCGGGCGGCTGTTGAGGCATGGGTAAGTGAGTTTCGTTTTCCTCAAATTTGGTTTGACAAACGGAAAGCAAGGTGTTAGTATTGGACTAGAGCTTGCGCAAGCTCTCTTTAATTTACATTTAGGAGGTTTAATTCTCAATGGCAACTGGTAAAGTGAAGTGGTTCAGTGCAACAAAAGGGTATGGTTTTATCGAGTCTGATGGTGGTGGAGACGTGTTTGTCCATTATACCGCCATCGAAGGAAATGGTTTTAAGACTTTGGAGCAGGGTCAGGCAGTGGAATTTGAGGTTCAGCACGGAGCGAAGGGGCCTCAAGCAGTGAAGGTGAGGAAACTCTAAGAAGCCCAAAAGCCCCAGCATTGCTGGGGCTTTTTTTGTTGCCTTCTCTCAGTGGTGGTTGTTGAGAATGATCTGATGGAAATATGCTTCACTAATGTACCGCCGCATCATCCGGTGAGAATTGAAGTACGAAGCGATTTTGCTTACCGAGTTCTTCATGAGCTTTATCCACCAATCAATGCGACCGTAATAGAGAGGGAGAATGATGTATTCCAATTTATGATAGAAGTCGTCGCTCTCTTCTTCAAAGATTTGTTGGGGTGTTTTCCCATCCTCGGTTTCTGGTCCTATTGACCAGCCGGTGACTCCTTCGAGGTGTCCCTCAATCCACCAACCGTCTAAAACACTGAAGTTCACCACTCCGTTGTGAGCGGCTTTCATGCCACTTGTTCCCGAAGCCTCCAACGGCCGCATGGGGGTATTGAGCCATACATCGACCCCGGCAACCATCTTTTTGGCAATCTCTAAGTTGTAATTTTCTAAGAAGGCAATCTTGATTTCCGAACGAAGTTCTCGACTCTGATGGATGATCTCTTGGATGAGCTTTTTGCCTTCAAAATCTTGGGGATGGGCTTTCCCGGCAAAGATGAGTTGGATATTCCCTTTTCGTTTCACCTTGCGCAACCGTTCTAAGTCGGTAAACACAAAATGAGGTCGTTTGTAAGAGGTCATTCTCCGGGCGAAACCTATGGTAAGAGTATCATTATCCATTTCCATTCCCGTTTTCTCTCTAACGAATTGCAAGAGTTTCGCTTTTTCTCGCTGGTGAGCTTCCCAGATTTTTTCATCGGGGATGATGTCTGCCCGAACCAAAAGTCCTGGTTCGTGAGCCCATCCGGGGATGTAGCGGTCAAAGATGTTGCGAAAACTTTCTGAAGTCCAAGTGAATCCATGCACTCCGTTCGTGATGGAGTGGATCGTGTAACCGGGGAACATGTTACGCGAGACCTCGCTATGTCTTTTGGCCACTCCGTTGACGTAACCGCTCAGATTGAGAGCAAGGAGTGTCATGTTGAGGTAATCTTCTCCTCCTAATTTACGGAGGAGGGGAGCAGGGATAGGCTCCCCTAAAACTTCATGTACTAAATCTTGGGGAAACTTATCGTGGCCTGCTTCTACCGGGGTATGGGTGGTGAAAACACACCGGGAGCGGACCGCTTCTAAGTTGAAGTCCTTTTCTTGTCGTAAGAGTTCCACGGTGATGAGCGCCGCATGTCCTTCGTTGATGTGGTATTTTCTCACTTCAAATCCTAAGGCTTTTAAGACACGTACTCCCCCAATACCCAGAACGATTTCTTGTTTCAAGCGATATCGACGGTCTCCACCGTAGAGAAAATCGGTGATGCCTCGGTCTTCGGGGGCATTTTCGGGACGGTTGGTGTCCAGAAAAATGACTGGAACTACCCCCCCGGTGATACTGGTCAAGATATGGATCCATGTTCCCACCTTTACCGGCCTTTTTTCAATTTCTACTTCTACAGTGATGGGGAGAGGGGTAAGAATATCTTCAACCTGCCATTCTACGGGATGCTCGATTTGCCATCCGTCAGGAGTGAGTTCTTGACGAAAGTAGCCCTTACGACTGAGGAGGGTCACGGCCACAAAAGGAAGGAGAAGGTCGGCTGCAGAGCGGAGGGTATCTCCGGCCAAGACTCCTAATCCTCCACTGTAGGTGGGAATACTATCGGTAAGGGCTATTTCCATAGAGAAATAGGCGATAATCGGCTCTTGACGCAGAACGCGTAATATCGTTTCCATGAACATATACCTCCTCTTTCACTTTCCGGTAGATCCTAAGCCTCTTTCTCCTCTTAGGCTTGGAGAAAGAGAGTGTGTTTCAACGATTTTCACTTTTGGAATCGGTCGGAGGGCGGCTTGAACGATGCGGTTTCCTCTCTGGATTCGATACATTTCTTTTCCTAAGTTGAATAATCTCACTATCCAGCTTCCCCGATATCCAGCATCGATCGTGCCAAGATGAATAATAATGCCATGTTTAATCCCCATACCACTTCGCGGACGGAGAACCACTTCATAGCCGGGAGGAAACTCCGAAGCTATTTCTAAGTCAATGATCACGCTTTCCCCGGGAGAGATACAGGCATCAACAGGAGAAAAGAGATCGAAGCAAGCATCATCTTCGAAGGCAAAAGAAGGGAGGCAGGCTCGATCCGAGAGCTTTTGGAAACGGATAACGACTTCGTCCATGGATCCTCCTCTTTCCTTTTATTTTATTATACCATCGGGTGATTGTGTTGAGATACAATAGGGAAGGAGGGGGAGATGGTGAGCGAAGTACGGTATTTTTCTTGGGTGATGTTCAGCGTTGCTCTCGTTGCTCTCGCTTTTGAGACCATTCTTTTCCGGGGGTTTACTTTTCTCTTTGGCTATCACTTTGTCTCCTTGCTGGTTGCCGTGGCTCTTTTAGGATATGGAATTGCAGGGAGTATTTTTGCTCAAATTCCTACCTTTTTCAAGAATTATCCCTCCTTGGGCATGGGGATGCTACTCCTCATTTTCTTGGTAGCGTTTACCTTGTTCCCTTTTGATGTTTATGAGGTGATGGTAAAACCGCAAGAATTCCTTCTCTTGGGGATTTTGTTACTCCTCACCTTGTTGCCGTTTTTGATCCACGGTTTGATCCAAGTGATTGTTTTTGAACGTTTTCCCCAGTTTTTTCCTCGTTTCTACGCTCTCAACCTTTTGGGGTCGGCAAGCGGTATTGGGGTAGGCCTTTGGTTACTCGGTAGGTTTGAAGAAGGGAAAGCAGTTTTGCCCCTTTGTCTTATCGGTCTTCTCGAACGGATGAAGTGGTGGTGGCGGGTACTCTTCCTGGGGGTGTGGATGGCGTTTCTCTTTTCCCCTTTGCACATGTATCTTTCTCCCTATTCCCCATCGAGAGCCTTAAATCAAATTCCTGAGACCAGCTTGCTCATTACTTACCGCCACCCGGCAGAGGTTTTAGAAGTTTTTTCGGTTCCTTCTCTTCGCCTTGGGTGGGGATTGAGCATGAATTTCCGCGGTATTCCCCCCTCAGGGTGGGCACTCGTTTTTGACCATCATGCCATGGAGTTATTCCCAGGGGAGATTTCCGGGGATTTTCTCGAAGCACTCTTACTCTCTCTTCCTTTTCGTTTTCTTAGTCCCCGAAGAGCGTTGGTGATGGAGGAGAAAAGTGGGTTGGGTGTGTATGTGGCGGAGCACTTCGGTGCTTCGGAAATTGAATTTTTAACCAGTTCCTTTCTCTTCGCTCGTTTCCTGCGGGAATGGGTTCCCGGTTTTCCTGCTCGGGTTATGGTTACTTCTCCCCGGTATCATCTCTTGCGAAGTCGGGAAGCGTACGATTACATTCACGTTCACGTACCGGTTTCTCGGGCGTCGATATTTCCGGGGAGCTTTTCCTTCAAAGAGGATTTCCTCTTTACCATGGAGGGAATGCGGGAACTCTTCTTCGCTCTCCGCGAAGGAGGCCTTCTCTCCTTTTCGTTGTTTTTACAAAACCCTCCTTCGGTTCTCCCGAAATTGGTGACCATCCTTGCCTCTGCGTATGGGCATGAGAGCCTAAGATTGAGTCTCATCGTGGTAAAGAACCTTGATTACGCCCTGTGTCTCGTGAAAAAGGGAGGGTGGAGCAAAGAGGAGGTAAGAGTTATGAGAGAGGAGTGTCGGGAACAATGTTTTGATTTCATTTATTTTCCTGGGGGGGACGAAGGAGAAATGGAAACCATCTTTCACACTGAAAGGCGATATGCCCACCTTGTAAGACGTATCCTTGAAGAGAAGAGAGTAGAGTCTCTTTTTGACCTTCGGCCCAATGACGATCACCGTCCTTATTTCACCAATTTCTTCCGCTTTTCTCAACTCAAGGAGGCGTGGTGGAATTTGGGAAAACGGTGGCTTCCCTTTGGAGGAGCAGGATTTTTGCTGGTGCTTGCGGTGATAGGAACGGTTATTCTCCTCTCTGTGTTCGGTCTCCTCTGGCCGGTGAGGGCGATGAGGAAACGAGGGTATTCACCGAGAGAAAAGTTACTCCTTGGGGGGAGTATTTGTACCGGTGTAGGATTCATGTTTTTGGAAATCTCTCTTTTCGTTCGTTTAACCCTCTTTGTGGGACTTCCCCTCTATACTTTTTCCCTTTTGCTCTTGATACTCCTTGTAGGTTCAGGCTGGGGAAGCTGGCAGGTCGGTAGATCATTTTTGGGGAGTCGACCAAAGTTCGCCGCGCTCTCTCACCTTATTCTCTTGGGGGGATATCTTCTCCTTTTGACCTATTGGGGTCACGCTTTCCTTTCTATGCCCATTGTAGCTGTGTTACCGATAGTGGCGGTGGCTTTTGTCAGTGGATTTCCTTTTCCTCTCCTCTCGGAAGCGACTCGTCTTTTTTCTCCCTCCTTGTTCCCCATCATTTTCGCCTATAACGGATTTTTTTCGGTAGTTTCTTCCTTGCTTGCCCATCTTGTAATGATTTTCTGGGGTGTTGGGATTGGCTTTCTTATCACCTTTTGGAGTTACGGTATGTTTTGGTGGTTACTGCTTCGTTTTTCTTCTATTTCTCGCGTATCTCCCGAGTGAGAGGGACGAATCGCACTGCTCCCAAGTCTTCTACTTGCAGTCCTTGCAGGGTTTTTTCTATAACCCAGAGACTTTGTATGCTCCAGGGTGGACCGACGGGGATAACCATCGTTCCTCCTTCTTTGAGCTGTTCGATCAAGGGTGGAGGGATGTGATCAACGCTACAGGTGACAATAATGGCATCGAAGGGAGATGCTTCTTGCCAGCCAAAATAACCATCACCCCATTTTACGGTGATATGCTGATAGCCCAGACGTTTGAGGGTTGCTTCTGCCAATAGAACAAGTTTTTGGATGATTTCTACGGTATAGACGGTGCATCCCATGGCACTGAGAACCGCGGCTTGGTAACCGGAACCGGTACCGACTTCTAACACCTTGTCTTGAGGTTTTACCTTGGCTTTTTCGGTCATGAGGGCAACGATAAAGGGTTGGGAGATAGTTTGTCCGTAACCAATGGGAAGCGGTGTATCTGCATAAGCCAATTCTTTCATTTCTTCAGGAACGAATTCATGTCGGGGAACGGTTCGCAGGGCCTCAAGAACCAAGGGATCGCTAATGCCATAGGCAACGATTTGCTCTTCCACCATTTGGATACGTGCTTTTTCCCAGGACTCTTGAGCAAAACTATAGGGCACAAAAGTGAAGACGAGGACCATACCGATAAAAAATTTTATTTTCTTTTTCATACTCCTTTCACCTATCCTCATTATAAATGATACAATGAAAAGAGAAAGGAAGTGAGATCAAAGGCGTCGGATTTATTTCTCTCCCTAAGGAGTTGTATTTTTACAGTCCCACCCAAGGATTATTGAAGTTTGAAGACCTGGTTCGAGCGGTTTTTGAATTTATCCGGGAAGAGCCAAAGTGTCACTATCGCGTGATTATCGGTACTGATTCCCGTGATTTTCGTGAAAATCCCCCGGTGCAGGTCTTCGTAACCGCGCTCATCGTACATCGCGTGGGCCACGGAGGTCGATATTTTTGGCGGCGGAGCCATTGGCGAGGAGCCATTGATATCCGCAATAAAATCTATGGAGAGGCATGGCTCTCTCTCCAGGTTTCACAAAAACTTCTCCAGGTTCTGCGTTCTTACCCTGATAACCACCTTTCGAACTACGACGTCGAGATTCATATCGATATTGGCAATAACGGACCTACACGGACCCTTATCAAAGAGATTGTGGGGATGATTGAAAATATGGGTTTCGTGGTGAAGGTGAAGCCGGAATCGTTTGGGGCTTCCCGCGTTGCCCATCGGCACACATAGTGGGAAGCGTATCCATCATTTATATGAGAGACATCGCTCTTTCCACAAGAGGCCGTACTTCTCGGTCGATACTCTCGTCGGAGTCTTCGGCGGTCACTCCTTCAAAAAGGAACCAGTACTCCACGTGTTCTACTGTGCCGTGAGGCTGCAAGAGAGAAAGAGGACCCAACGATTCTAATTCCAAAAAACGATGATCGGTGTAGAGTTCAAACGAAGAGCCCATATCGGGATAGACGGCGTGTTCTCGATAGGAAGCAATCTTAATGAAGAGATATTCCCCTAAGAGGTATGCTCCCCACCCTTGCTTATTCCCGAAACCGGCTTTGTTGGGGGAGGAAGCTTGAGGGTTCTGCTTCAGGGTTACGTATTTCTTCCCCCAGCGGAAGCGAGGATCATCCATCTCGGAGTATCCCCACAGAACGAGAGGCCTGACCGGAAGGAGGTTATCTGACCAGCTTTGGTACGGTTCTTGGGGGATAATAGCCATACCCCCTTTAGCCATAGCAGAGAGAGCCCAGGGGGCGAGCTCTATGGGCCAGAGATTATGATTGGTGAGGCGATGGATCACGGTGAGAGCATTCTCATTTTCCCACATCTTGATTTCTATCTCTTTTTGAATTCCGGTTGACTTTTCGATCTCCTGGATGAAACGCGCACCCTCTTTGGTTTTCTCAACCGATACCGGACCGTTGTCCGGGTAATAGGAGCGAGGATTTACTTCCGGAGCATGCCAGAGCCTATGTCCACCGAAGATGTGCCATTCGCTACCACCAGTGATGCCTAATTCCTCGGACATCTCTACGAAAAGATTGGTTTTCCCCACAAAAGCCAATCGGATAACCCGAGGTCCCACCTCTTCGGTGACCACCGCTTCAATGCGGCCATTAGAAATGAGACAGTTCCGCGCCCAACCCCCGAAGGGAATTTCTGCAATTTGGAGCATATCCTTTCCTCCCTTTTCAATTTTTATAATTATAATCATATCACTCGATAATCGACACCTAACAGGGAAGCAATTTTGACCAAAACGGATTCCCAATGACCATATGCAAGAGCGTGATGGTGTGATGCGCCTTCTTGTACCCATAGTTTGGTATAGGATTCAATTGAACCATTTTTAGGTCGAAAGAGCATTTGTGGTGCGACTATGGGTCTTGGTGCCATGGGTATCGATTCTCCTTCGCAAATGATGAGTTTCCATCGGTCTTGTCCTAAATAACTGAGAGAGAGTAAAGTTACGTTTCCAGGATGGTAGGCGTATTCGAAAGAAGCGCCGAAACCGTGGACACCCCGATAGTATATGCTCGGTTTGATTTTCACCTCCTTGGGGTGAGTAGCCAAAGCGGGGTTACCATGTCCATCGTGGGAAAGAATGATAGCATTTTCTTCGAAGTCTATGACATAGTTTTCTAAGAAGGTAGAAGAGCCGGTAAGGGAGTTGCATATAATCATGGAAACTGCCTGAGCAATATCCATTTCGCAGGTGAAAGGAATGCCTTTGCTTACCATACGGGAGGTACCATAGGAAGGTATGATCCCTACTCGAGGATCATCAAGCCATATTTGGTCGAAAAGGGCTACTGCACTAAGATTTTTTTCCTCTACCATTTTTTCCAAGGCCAGGGCTAATTTTGCCGATCTTAACATGGTTTCTTCGGGGACTTCTATGCCACCGTAGGCGCGCTCTTCTTCTAAAATTAAACTTCTAGCGCTTTTTTCGTCGATGGTGGACATGATCTGCGGAATCACTTCGTGTTCTACTGGCCAGCATACTGGTCCCAGAAACTTGCGGAGAGATATTTCGTCTAGTCGTAAATCCGCCATCCCTTCAAAAGGATGACCAATAGTCCCTATTTTAGGCTCTTGGAGCGTTCTTTTCACTTTAAGAGCATCTATCCATTCTTTGAGTGATTGGTGTACCTTAGGGTCCTCGAAGTGACCAGAGACGACAAAGAAGGTTCTGCCAATCCGCTGAAGAAGTTGTCCGATTTCGGGTAATCCACACATGCCCGAATTCAGCATTACGAGGTCAAAATCAGCCTTTTCAGGGAACGATCGAATGAATTGAGTAATCCAGAGAAGAATAGGTGCGTGGGTTGATAGAAAGGTTCGTAGTGGGACGATACCCTTTGTGTAAGCAAGTTCGGTGAAAACTATGAGGTCAACCATTTCACGATTAAATGTTTCTGCGGCTTGTTGTGCTTGCCATTCTTCTTCAACCAACCCCGGAAATATGGTTTGCCCCATCGAGTTAAAAACGGAAGCAATTTTTTGTGCCGCTTCCCGTGCTTGTGGTCGAAGGTACCCTGTTTTATTAAAGTCATCTTCTAAGAGCGCGGTGACCAAAACACCGATCTTAGGACTTTGTCCCATGTAAGTCATCCTCCTCTAATAAAAATATTTCTCGGCATCGAGCATATATTTGGCGAAACTTTTGAAAAGAAGACTCATGTACCATTTGGTGGTTTCTGCGAGGATAGAATATTGTTCCCTCTTTTGCGAGTCTTTCATAAGCGATCTGAAGTGTAGGAAAATACCCTACTGCAACTGCTCCTAATATAAAGGCACCCAAGGAGGTTGATTCTTCCATATGTGGCTTGAAGATATCCCTTTGTAAAACATCAGCTTTAATCTGGAGCCAGACTTTGCTTTTCGCTCCTCCACCGAGCGACACGATTCTTTGCGTAGTTACTCCCATGCTTTCGATAAGCTCAACATTTTCACGTAAAGCGAAGGCCACGCCCTCGAGTATGCTTCTAACAAAGTGTGCTCTCTTCGTTGATAAGGTGGCACCAAAAAAAATTCCCCTGGCATTTGGATTGTAATCAGGACTGAGAGAACCAGCAAAGTACGGGACCAAGATGAGCCCCTCACTACCTGGAGGAATGTCCTCGGCCATTTGTATTAGTTCTTCATAGTTTTTGGGGGAATCAAAAAAGTTATCTCTAAACCATTTTAAAATGATACCGGAGGTGGGACAATAGGGTAGAGCGAGGTATACTCTCTCTTTGAGAGAGTGACAATAGTAAGGGATTTTATTTGGAAGATCAAACCGCGGATTTTGAATTGTTGCAGCAACAGCTAATGCTGTTCCCGTGGTTTCTGAAATCACGCCCTCCATAAAGTTACCTGCTCCTATGGCTCCACAAGCTTGGTCCATTCCGCCACAAACGACCAAACATTCT
Source organism: uncultured bacterium (assembly GCA_937139415.1). Taxonomy (GTDB): domain Bacteria; phylum Atribacterota; class Atribacteria; order Atribacterales; family Caldatribacteriaceae; genus CAKZPS01. The sequence goes on along the minus strand of CAKZPS010000021.1, from coordinate 28,542 downwards.
CCCTGAATAGACAATTCTTTTGCAGTTTGAGGATGGAGATGTCCTATCACACTTCCAGGTAGTACAATTTTGGGGAGTAGGTCTGCGGAGATATTAACCTCTTTGAGAAGCTCCTGCCACCAATTTTCGATTATAATATCGAAAAACCCTGTGGTACAAGCCACAGATTTATTGGTAGCGAACTCCTTAGCGAGTTTATAAAGTGTAAAATCTTCCGCGAGAAGGAATTTATAGGCTGATGCATAGAGTGCAGGGTTATTCTGTCTTATCCACATGATTTTGGTAATAGGCCAGTTAGGACCTATTTCAGGAATGCCTGTCCTTTGATAAAAAAACTGGTTTTCAATGATGCTCGAAAGTTTTTGGGCTTCCTTTCTGGCTCGATTGTCAAGCCAAACAATACCGTTAGATAGTGGTTCACCCTGACGATCAACAGCCACAATACTTTCCCCTTGGCTTGAGGTACAAATGAGTGTAACTTCAGCTTGTGGTATACTGTTTTGCGCGAGGAATTTTTTCCAACCTCTTCGAAAAGCGTTGTAGTATTCATAAAAGTTAATTTCTACCCATTCCTCTTGAGGAAATTCTAAGGAGTATTCCTCGGCGGTCGAGAAAACACATTGTCCATCTATTGTAAATACTGACACCTTTGTTGCAGTGGTGCCAATATCGACAGTGATACACCATTTCATTGAATCACCTCAAGGTCGAGGAGATAAGCTAAATCGACTAAATCTTGACAATAGTCGCCTTCAATGATGAGACAATGTTGTGCTGAAATTTCTTGTAGATAATGCTCAATATCACACTCTGGTTCGAGTTCCAGACTGGGGAATCGAGGGGCTGGTTGAGGCCATCCTAATTCTTCCCAAAGGCGTGGTGGATAAGATTTCGCTCTTGTAACGAAGAGGCGATATTGGTTACCAAAAGAGGATAACCGTGCTACTGTAAGAATTTGCTCAGATTTGATCGTAGAAGTATTAGCTAAACCGGTAAAACCACCCCACCCATAACGATTAATGTGTGGAGGACGATAGCACCAAGAAAAGGGGGCAAAACCACAAACGCCTACGAGTATTCGATTTCCAATAATCTCGTAGTGTTCCATGAAAGTTGGTGTTTTCCCTTGCGAAATATACTTTAAAATAAGCTCGGTAACCATGCCTGGGACATCACATTCACAAGTTGACACGACTTGATCAGCCAGCATCGAGAGAGGAATGCAAGGAGTTATACCCATAATTTTACTCATGCCTTCAACGCATTTTATCGACAAACCATCATATCCTCTTTCCTGTATTTTTTCCTCTAACGCTAAGTATATTTTGGCGGTTTCCAATAACGTTGCTTCATCAGTAAGGACTTCAAATTGCCAGTCTCCTTTCATTTGGTCTACGAGTCTTTGTGCCTTTTCTGCTGATATCTTGTCCATTTTTTGAGTAATTTCAAGGAGAGAAAATTCCTCTACCTCTACACCAATTTTTTCCTTCAACGAGAGTCCCTCATACATGGCGGTATAGAGACCCATATCGGCGTATCCTACAATACCGATACGAGATTTGCACAGAAGGGTAGCCGCTCGGGAAACATTCCCAATCCTTTTTATTTCCTTAATTTGAGTAGGTTGATCTGGTTCGTCAATAACCGTGAAGAGCTTTCCGTGGATCATCTTAAGGGGAGACAGAGCCGCAGTAATTCCTGCAACCGCAGCCGGAGACACTAAGCTACCTGTGTCTGGATCGGTTCTTCCGCCTATACCCCATAAGAGAATGGGGACGTCTCTAAAGTTTTGCGCCACGTGAATTACAGGTGGGGAATTAGTCCAACTTAGGAAATTCAAAATGAGGAGATCTAGGTCAACTTTTTTAAGCTCAGAGACACATCTCTCTGCTTCTTCTGTGCCGATCACCATTTGGGCAGAGGCGACTTCGAAACCATTCTCTTCCAATAAATTTTTACATTCTTGTCCTCTCTTGGCTAAATACTCTCGAGGATAGGCGAAAAATCCCAAATGAACTATGCCAACTTTGGTTTTGCCCATGTTTTCCATATTATTTCTTCCCTCCCTCTTTTAGCGTTCTAACCTTAACCATTGTAAGTAGTTGCTTAAAGCAACATAGCCGAGAATGATAAGACCCTGGATGGCATTTTGAATAAAAGGATCTACATTGAGGATATTCATGATGTTGAGGAGCATAGCAATGACTATAGAACCAATAGCCACACCTATGGGATTCCCAACACCTCCATAGAGACTAACCCCTCCTACTACCACAGCGGCTATAGAATTGAGTTGGTAGCCAGAACCGGCTCCAACGTTAGTTCCACCGAGACGGTATGCTGCCATAACTGCAGCAAGCGCGCTCAAGAAACCACTGCACGTATAACTGAGGATTTTGACTTTTTTGATATTAACTCCAGAGAATACGGAGGCTATTTCGTTCCCACCCGCGGCATAGAGATTGTGTCCGAATGTTGAGTAGCGACACATGAAGAAAGTAACGGAGGTAGCAATGACCCATAGAGCTACTGAAAGAATAGTTTCATCGAGGTGGAGAAAATTCATGATGCTAAGGAGTGCTCCTTGAATGGTGGGAAAATTAAAAGCTGCTGCTCCGAGAATGGTAAGATTGAATGACTCCAATATCATCATCGTTGCGAAAGTGACAATGAATGGGTATATTTTCGTGGTGACTACGATAATTCCATTCAAGAGGCCAACCATCGTACCCCCACCAATCGCAAGTATAATAGCAATATAAGGATTTATCCTCGTGAATTCTCCCAAAGCCATAATGGTGAGCGAAAGACTGAAGAGAGAGCCTACAGAAAGATCGATACCCCCGGTCATGACCACTAACATCTGACCTAAAGAAACAAGTCCAAGAATACTCGATCTCAGCATAACTGCCCAGAGATTCGTTGGGCGGATGAAGATTCCTCTACTGACAATACCTGAGACGATGAGGATAAGGAAGAAAGTTACGTATACACTGTAATTTCGAAATATATAGAGAATGATTTTTAAGGCTATCCTTTCTTCTTTTCGTTCTACCTTCATCTTTTCTTCTTTCCTTTCACACTAATGTACATAGCCCCCAAAAGCACACTTCCAATGAAAATCCCTTCCATAAAGGGAGATATTTGCCAAAAAATGATTGATTTGCCAAGAGTGGTTAAAATGAATATCCCTAAAAGTGCGCTGAAAAGATTTCCTTCCCCGCCAGAAAGTGATACTCCTCCGATGACTGCAGCCGTGATGGCTCTAAATTCGTAACCCTCAGCTGCTCTGGGAAATCCTGCGTTTGAAAGAGCTGCTAACATTACTCCTCCGATTGCGGCCAAGACGCCCGAAACTTGGTAAGCAGAGAGCATAATTCTTTTGGTATCAATGCCGGAGAGAAAACTAGCGTACTCGTTTCCTCCTACCGCGTAGAGATATTTCCCCCAACTCGTTCTACTCAGGAGATACCAAAAGGTTATACCGAAGATGAGGAGGGAAAAAAATGGTATTGGTATAGGAAAGATAAGAAAGTTTCCTCGAGCAATGGTTCTAAAAGAGGAAATGGCCAGTGGTGTAGGTACACCTCGAAGGATAAAAAAAGCGAACCCGCTTCCGATGAGAAGACCAGCCAAGGTGCTAATGAAAGGTGGAACTTTGCAATAGGATACAAAAAACCCATTAATCGTTCCTATTCCAAGTCCTGCTAAGATGGAAATAGCAAAGCATAGAGCGAAAATCAGCACATTGTTTAATTCCTTTCCGTAGAATTTCATCAGAGCAGCCGTGATTACTGTGCTTAGGCTGGCAATGGATCCTACTGAGAGGTCGATCCCCTTGGTAATGATAACAATAGTTTCACCGAGCACTAAGAAACCGAGTATGGAAGAGAAAGTTACCGTGCTACGAAGGTTGAAAGTATTGAAAAACTCAGGCGTGGTCAGGGCTAAAAGCAGAAGGAAAGCTAAGTATATGGGGACCAAGTTAAAATTACCGAGAAACATTCGAATCTGTCGAATCATCTTTTCATTATTCATTTTTCACAACCCTTTGTATTGCTATTGTATTTAACAGAATTTGCCCCCAAGGCCATTTCAAAAATTTCCTGTTTATTCCATTCCTGAGGGAAGCCTTCTCTTAAGTTTCCATCTCTACAGAGTATTAGGATTCGGTCGGAAAGGGCTAAAATTTGATCAAGGTCTGTGGAGATAAGAATGAGCCCTTTATGGGTGTCTTCAGATAGATTACGAAAGAGTTGATAGAGCTCGTACCGAGTTCCAACATCAATACCTTCCGTCGGTTCAATGAGAATGAGTACATTGCAGTTAGTGACTAACATTTTTGCTACCAAGACCTTTTGTTGGTTCCCCCCGCTTAAGTATTCAACGAGTTGAAGGTAAGAGGGGGTTTTAATATGTAATTTCTCGATGTACTCTCGGCTGATGGTGTAGACAAACTGCGAGGGTATAAGACGTTGCTTGGTTTTATTAATGAGGGGCAACACGATATTTTGCCCTACAGAACGAGTACTCACCAATCCTTTGATTCTTCGGTCATCGGGAATGAGTGCAATCCCCATTCGAAGAGATTCTTTGGGGTTTCCAAGTCTTACTCTGTTTTCATGTAGGTATATTTCGCTGTTTTTACTTTTAGGAACGACACCAAAGAGAGCATAACCAATGTATTCAATTCCCGAACCAGCTAAACCATATATTCCAAGAATTTCTCCTCCAAAAAGATCGAAAGAGATATTTTTTAACCTTTTTTCTACAGTGAGATTACGTACCCTCAGGATAGGTTGTATGGATTTTTGGATATCTTTGTTAGTAGTAGGCTTTTTTTGCTCAGTGCCGATCATCATTTTCACAATCTCTTCTAAATCAGTTTTGGTGACTTCTCTTGTTCCCACCTTTCTCCCATCTTTAAGGACGGTCACGCGATCACCAACTTCGAAGATCTCTTCTAAGTCGTGAGAGATGTAAATAATGCCCAAGCCTTTTTCGGCCAACTCACGGATTTTTTGAAAGAGAATAACTCGTTCTTGACGATCCAGTGGAGCGGCTGTTTCATCCAGAATGAGTATCTTGCAGTTGGAAAGTAAGGCTTTGCATATAGCAACAATTTCCTGATCGCTCACTGAAAGAGACGACACAGGGATTTCTAAATCAATGGTGCGCCCAAAAATGGCTATCATTTCTTTGGCTCGAGCATATTCCTTTTGAAAGAGTATTGTTTTCCCCCTTTTCATTTCTTGACCCAGAAACATATTCTCTACTGCGTTCAAAGTGGGAACTAAGTCTCTATGCTGTTGGATAGCAGCAATACCTAAGTGACGGGATTTTCGAGGATTGTCGATTCTAACCGGCTGACTGTCCAAAAAGATTTCTCCATGGTAATCAGTATAAGCCCCAGAAAGGATTTTAACTAAAGTAGATTTGCCGGCTCCATTTTCTCCTACAAGACAATGTACTTCTCCTTTTTCAAGATCGAAATCGACACCATTGAGAGCCACGACGCCGAGAAAGGTTTTCTGAATTTTCTTCATCTCTAAAAGTGGCATTTTAGTTCCCTTTCAATCTTATACACACAGAGTGGGTTATCCACTCTGTGTGTATAAACTCTCCTCAGTAGGTTGTGAATGGTTCAAGGCCTTCCAAGATCGAGGGATTCTCATACCAAGGCTTCGGATAAAGTTCATCTAACTCTGGGAGCCACAAAATATCTTGTCCACCTAAGGCTAATGGAGGGAAGTTAAGGTTATTTTCTCGACAATACTGAATATGAGCCTTCAATAATTCGGCTTTTTTAGGATCCCCATCGCGAATATATACTCTTTGTGGCAACATAATCCGAGACGGGATATCTTCACCGTTGAGATATCGTATACCATACTCGAAGCCGGTAAGACCGAAGTAGGGGGTGCATTCTGTAGTCATATACGCTTCTCCCTTATCAATAGCTTCTAAATACTCTACAATAGCATCCGTACTAATAAGAGAACCTATTAACTCATCTCTCTTGGCTTCTTTGATAGCTTGTAGTGCTCCTAAACCGGTCTCGTCGCAGCCACAAACAACACAGTCAATCTGCCCCTTAGGATAGGTCTCTAAGAGGTCACGCATTGCTTCGTAACCCATTTTTCGGTCGAATTCTGCTGGTCTCGTAGCAATCACATGAATATTTGGGTAGTTTTTAAGCACAAACTTAACTCCTTGAGAACGCTGGATACCTGGTTCAGAACCAAGAATACCCGCTAGTTCGACTACGTTTCCCTTTGGTTCACCATACTTTTCAGTGAGAAACTTCACCACTGCTACGCCCATAGCGATACCGTTTAGAAAGAAGTCTAAGGACTGGGACTGAATATACATGTCATTCGGGTCATCGGTCGGTTGATAAACGATTCCTCGGTCAAGAATAATGAGGGGAACTCCTTGCTCGTCACACATTTCTTTAACCACATTCAGCGGCTCTCTTTCATTGGCTGACATAAGGAGAAGGTCTGGTTTTAAGGCGAGAAGTGATTCAATATCGGCTAATTGCTTGGCACTATTGTGGCCGGCATTGGTCCACATAAATTTGATGCCAAATTCTTCCATGTATCGGTTGGCAAAATTTTCTACGTCTCTGACAAAAGTTAATCTCTACAGATCGTTCATGTCACCATTAGAGAAAGCAATAAAGTATTTTTTTTCGGGTATTACCCCTGGTTTTTCGATGCCGGGAAGGAACTTTGCGGGAAAATCCGTGGGAGTTACCGGATTACCAATTTTTGCATCGGGTCGATTTGGTCTTCTCGTTGCTGTCCAACCTTGTGAAGCGAGCATGAGAACCAAGACAGTAACCAAAACAATACCGATTTGTAGACTCTTATTCTTCATTTCTAATCCCTCCTAAGTTCTTTAAGTTTGTTAAACCCATCTGAAAATGAACGTGAATAAATAAAAGGTTTCTGCCACCTCCTTTCTTCAGCGTTTTCTCGTTTCCCCTGACATTGACTTGTGAGCCATTGTGCAGTCTGTACGACAGCACTGATATAGTGCTCTTTTTGGGTTTCTTCAAACGAGAAAAGCGGTCCTCCAATTGCAATTGCTCCAAGAATATCCCTTTGGGGTGAGAATATCGGGGCTCCAAGGCAGAAAATGCCTTTTTGAGTTTTCTTCTAAATCCCAAGCGATACCTGTTTTTCGTACCTCTCCTAATTCTTTCTCTAACTCGTTGCGCGAAGTAATGGTCTTAGGGGTGTGAGGAACGAGTGGATTTAAGGCAAGAAAAATTTCTAGTTCTGATGGTGCAAGGTGAGCTAAGATAACTTTTCCCGAGGCGCTGGAATGGAGAGGAACGGGAGAACCTATTTGGGTGACCAACTTAATGTTATTGGGCGGTTCTACTCTATCGATAAAATATGCTCCGTATTCTTCTTTGATCGAGAGAGAAGCGGTGAAACCAGTAGTAAAGGCTAGTTTTTTGAGCATCAGATGACTTTCTGGGAAAAGGAGTACAAAATCAAAAGAAAGAGCATGAAGTATACTCAGCAACCCGTAGCTAATTCTATATCTTTTGTTGGGCTTGTCTTGAACAACGTATTTTTTTTGCTCTCAAGGTGGCGAGAATACGATAAACAGTACTCTCCGGTATATGGAACATGGTAGCAATCTCACCTCCGGAAAACGCTCTCTTTTCAAGGATAAGGAACTCTAAAATTTGGAAAACTTTGTTAGTGGTTTTTAAAGTGGTCATCGTTCCCTTTTAAAAAGAGAAAACTTTTTTCAATTTTCGAAAATCTCCGTGGAAATAGTAGTAACACTTTCGAATTGCTTTGTCAAGTTTCTTTTTATTTTTTTGAGGAGATTTTTGAAGGAATTATATTTACGAATTGAAACGACTAAGAAAATGAGAATGTAGGATTTCTGATCAATAACTCGTAAGGAGACAATTTACTGAGCGATAATTATCTGTACACCCTTGCGGGCAATTTTCTCCAATTCTTGAGGATTGGCCTCTGCATCGGTAACCAGTATGTCGATGTCATGAGTGCCGGTAATGATAGCGAAAGCGAAATAGCCGATCTTGCTGCTATCAGCAAGAAGGACTTTCGTCTTCGCCCGGGAAAGAAGCGTGGTGTTCACTTCTGCTTCGATCATGTCCGCGTCGGTTACATATTCTTCAGTAACGCCTTTAGCACCAATAAAAGCTTTTTCTACAAAAATCTTCTCCATGTTTTCCTTGAAGAAAGGACCGAAGAGAATACCTGAGGAAGAACGGTAATATCCACCCGTCATGATTATAGAGATGTTGGGTAAAAGGGAAAGCTGATAAGAAAGTGGGAGAGAGGGGGTTATTACGGTGAGATTTTTTTTGTCTCCGAGATGGTTGGCCATTTGAAGTGTGGTAGAGCCTGTTCCTATGATGATTTTCCCATGATCGGTTATGAGTTTACAGGCAGCTCTGGCAATTTTGTTTTTTTGTTCGGTTCTTACCGCAATTTGCTGAAGGTAAGAAATTTCTGCCTCTCGTTCTTTAGCAAGGATAGCACCACCATGGGTTCTCCTCAAAAGACCCTTTTTTTCCATTTTAGTCAAGTCATTACGAATGGTAACTTCGGATACGTTGAGCAAATTGCTGAGTTCTTTTACTTCAATTCTCCCATTTTCTCGCAAGAGGTTTAAAATGTGAACTTCTCTTTCCTCCGGAAACATAGCCTTCTCTTTTCAGAATTTTTATCTTGCTTATGTCTTATTGTATAAGAATTTGGTGTAAAGAAAAGACCAGAGGAAAAATTTTTCAAAGTACGTTGACAAAATTGAGTGGAGCATTATAATAGAGGTGTAAAACGAAATCAAAAGAAAATAAATGATTTTAAAAAAATTAAAACGAAAGGAGGGAGAGATGTATGGTTCAGGAAGTTTGTGTCTCCCCACTCCTCACCGAGATGCACCAACGTATCGAGCGGGCCTGTGCATTCTTAGCCGTAGAACCTTACCTCTGCAGTTTATTGAAGAGCTGTCAGCGAGAACTCATCGTTTCCTTCCCGGTGAAGATGGATAGCGGAGATATCCAGGTCTTCCAAGGGTATCGAGTCCACCACAACATCATCCGTGGTCCAGCCAAAGGAGGTATCCGCTACCATCCCGAGGTGAATTTAGATGAGATTCAGGCCTTGGCCATGCTCATGACCTTGAAGTGTGCAGTGGTGAACATTCCCTTCGGAGGAGCGAAAGGGGGAGTGGTGTGCGATCCCCACCAACTCTCCCCCCGGGAGTTAGAGAACCTCACCCGCCGCTTCGCCACCGAGATCAGTATTCTCCTTGGACCGGAGACCGATATCCCTGCTCCCGATGTGAACACCGATGCCCAGGTGATGTCCTGGTTCATGGATACCTACAGTATGCACAAGGGGTATTCGGTGCTCTCGGTGGTGACCGGAAAACCCTTAATCATCGGTGGCTCCCAAGGGAGACAAGAGGCTACCGGGAGGGGAGTCGCCTACCTCACCTACTTCATTACCCAGGAAATGAAGCTCCCTCTTCGCGGAGCACGGGTGGTCGTACAGGGATTCGGTAAAGTAGGATACCCAGCGGCGAAGATTCTCCAGGAAGAGTATGGCTGTAAGATTATCGCCGTGGCCGATCTCGGAGGAGGAGTAGTGAACGAGGAGGGGTTAGAGGTGAGAGCCCTGCGCGAGCATGTCGAGAAGGAGAAAACCGTAGCCCATTTCTCCCAGGGAGAAACCATTCCCCGTGAAGCCATCTTCGATATCCCCAGTGACATCTTCATCCCCGCTGCCTTAGAGAACCAGATTGATGAAGAGACCGCTCAACGTTTGCACTGTAAGCTTGTGGTAGAAGGAGCCAATGGACCGACCACTGAAGAAGGGGATCGAGTCTTGCAGGAGAAGGGTATCACCTTGGTCCCGGACATCTTAGCCAATGCCGGAGGAGTGGTGGTGTCCTATTTTGAATGGGTTCAAGGTTTACAGTCTTTCTTCTGGAACGAAGAAGAGGTCAACCTACGTCTCAAGCTCATCATGAGTAATAGCTTCAAACAGTGCTTTTCCTTAGCGAGACACCATGACCTCTCTCTGCGAGAGGCGGCTTACCTTGTTGCCATTGAGCGTATTGGAGAGGCCATCAAGGTGAGAGGAATTTATCCGTGAGGGGTGAGAAAATTTGAACAAAATGAAAGCAGCTCTTTTTTATGGTGAGAAGCGGGATATGCGCTTAGAAACTGTGGATATTCCTCAAGTGGGTGAAGGCGATGTGCTCCTTAAGGTGAGGGCTTCTGGTATCTGTGGTTCGGATGTGCGAAGTTATGTTAACGGTATAGAAGAGAGATACAAGATACCGATTATCTTCGGTCACGAAGTTACCGGAGAAGTTGTGGCAATGGGTTCGAGGGTACAACAACTGCAACTGGGAGAAAGAGTTGTAGTAGCTCCTATTTATGGCTGTGGGAGATGCGAGTTTTGCCTTTTGGGTTTGGAGAACCTTTGTGATGAGGTGGTTGTTTTTGGATGTACCTTGGATGGTGGATATGCAGAGTATATGCTCATTCCTGAAAAAGGAGTAGAGAGGGGGGTTTTAGTTCCCTTACCCTCAAGCTTGTCTGACGAGGCTGGAACGCTCATTGAAGTGGTAAGTTGTTGCCTTCATGGACAGCGGAGAGCAGGTTTGAAACCTGGTGATAAGGTAGTTATTTTTGGTGCAGGTCCTATTGGACTCGTGCATTTATTGGTTAGTAAAAAAATGGGGGCGGGGATGGTAGGATTGATTGATTTTATTCCTCAACGTTTAAGGGATGCTCAGAAGTTTGGTGCCGATTTTGTGGTAAACGCGAGTGATAGTGAATGGAGAAAACAAGTCCTCCAAATACTTGGGAATAATGGTGCTTCCTTGGTTATTACTGCTGCGCCGACAGTGTCTTCCATTGAGTACGCGTTACAATTAGTTCGCAAGGGTGGGACGGTCTTAATTTTTGGAGGATTGCCTGCTGGTAACACCCTCTCGCTTGACCCCAATTTTATTCATTACCGAGAAGTCAATGTGATTGGAAGTATTGATGCTACGCTTGAAGATTTCTATAGAGCGGTTCAATGGTCACCCTATTTAGGTTTAGAACGTTTTGTTACCCATCGATTCTCGCTCGATAGAGTGCTCGATGCAATGGGAGTAGCCGTTAAAAAAGAGGGCTTAAAAGTGGTTTTGGTAGCGGAGTGAAGAATTTCTATTTTTTTATTTTTTACGATATTTTTCTTTTATCTATTTTTGTTATAATCTTAAAAGAGGTGATATCGATGTTCGAAAATATTACTGCGCAAGATTTAGAGGAAGGTCGAAAGTATTTGATGTCAGGATCAGTTGGTGGCAAACTGCCTATAATCATCGAGAGTGGTTATGGGGCAGTTGTTGTTGACCGTGAAGGAAAGGAGTACATTGACTGTACCTCACAGGCGTGGACCTACAACATCGGTTTCAACCACCCGAGAGTGGTACAGGCTGCTATTGAGCAAGCTCAAAAGATCACCCATGTGCGTACCAGTTTTGAGACTATTCCGAAGCTGGTATTGCTGAAAAAGCTTGGAGAAATAAGTCCTGGCGATTTAAAACAAATCAGTTTCTGTCTTCACGGATCAGTAGCTAATGAAGGAGCAATGAAGTTAGCTATGGTGAATAAGCCTGAAGGAATGAAATTCTTCGTCCCCTATAGCAATTATTCGGGGAGAACTTTAGCAACCATTGCTGCCAGTTATGTGGATCCAGAGGTGAGTGCTCCGTTTAAGTTATTTATGAACCATTTTATTCGTTTTCCCGAAGCTTATTGTTATCGTTGCTATTTTCATCGAACCTATCCTGCATGTGATTTTGAGTGCGTCAAATTTTTAGAGAACATGATTCATGTCAACGAACCAGCATACGCCATTTTTATGGAACCAATGCCTGGCTCAGGAGGCATGATCGAGTATCCCCAAGGGTACTTACCGAAGATTCGAGAATTATGCGACAAGTATGGGATTCTCCTTATCTATGATGAAATTCAGACTGCTTTTGGACGGTTGGGTGCCATGTTTGCTTGTGAGATGTATAACGCCTTGCCTGACATGTTGACCTTTGGAAAAGCTATTGCCGGTGGTTATCCGTTGGCCGGTGTTATTGCCAGTAAAAAATTGAAACCTTTTCCTCCAGCGACTGATTCTTTTACTTTTTCTCATTTCCCTCTTTCTTTTGCCACTGCTTGTGCGACTCTTGATGTGCTCATTGAGGAAAACCTTCCTCAAAGAGCACAAAAAATAGGTCAATATATCACTATGCACCTCAAAAGAATGCAGAAAGATTATGAAATTATTGGTGATGTCAGAGGTCCGGGACTCATGATCGGCATAGAGTTGGTAAAGGATCGAGGGACCAAGGAACCCGCGAACGTCATCGCCAATCGAATTGTGGAAGAGGCCATTGAGGATGGCGTTATTTTTGGACACAGTCGGTTCAAGGGACAGGGTAATGTTTTGAAGATTAAACCTCCGCTGGTGATCACTCAGGAACAGGCGGATAAAGTGCTTGAAGTGTTTGAGAAATACATTCGCCATTATGACAGAAATAGAGTTTAACCTCGGAAAGGAGTAGAAAATATGAGTGGTAAGGCTATTAGGCTTGGAAAAATATTTTCCAACGATAAGCCGGTAATTGTGGCAGTAGATCACGGAAGTTACCAAGGGCCACTTCCGGGGATTGAAGATTTACCTCAAGCTATAGAACAGTTTAAGAAGGCTGACGGCATATTAGTAATGCCTGGGATGATGTCTGCCTGTCAGAAAGTTTTTGCCTCTAAAAGTGCCCCTGCTTGTGTTGTTCGCGTGAATTGGGGAAGCCACTACTGTCCAGGGTTTCAGAAGGGTTATGGAGAAATATTGATTTCAGTAGAAGAGGCTTTGAGCTTAGGAGCAGATGCGGTCATTTGCTCGTTAGTTTTTGGAGGAAGCGAAGAGGCGAATGTATCAAATATTTCGCTCTTTGGACGTGCTTTCACCGATTGTCGGCGTTTTGGAGTGCCTCTTATCGGAGAGTATATCCCCATCGGGGGTATTGATCGATACCAGGGAGATCTTGAAGCCTTAGCTCGAGGGGTGAGGGCTTGTGTAGAATTTGGCGCAGATCTCATTAAGACGGTTTATATAGAACAGTTTAATTATCTTACCAAGATTTCGCCAGTTCCCGTTTTAGCTTTAGGAGGAGCAAAAACTACTCGTCCTCTCGAGGCATTTGAGATTGCCTACCAGGCAGTTCAAAAGGGCGCAGCGGGTGTCGTATTCGGGCGAAATGTTTTTCAAGCTACTCATCCTGAAACTTTTTTAGAGGTTTTAATCGCGGTAGTCAAGCGAGGAATGAAACCTGTAGAAGCGGAAGAGTTCTATCGGAGCTTGGGTGGTGCATAGTGAGAGAGATTATTGCTGCGGTTGCTCGGGAATTTTACGCTGATATAGAGAAGATGTGTCAAGACCTGTCTGAGGAAGGGTTGCAACAAACGGTAGAACTCATTTCTGCAGCACCAAAAGTGTTTGTTGCTGCTATTGGACACAGTAACTTGATTGCTCAAGTTTTGACTATGAAACTTAACCACCTCGGAAAGAGAGCCTATCAGGTCTTTGACATTGTCAACCCACCTTTTGAGGAAGGAGATCTTCTTATCGTCATTTCTCAATCTGGAGAAACCAGTACTTTACTTTCTTTGGCGAGGAGAGCCAAATCTTTGAGAGGAAAAGTTTTAGGGTTAACCTCCTGTCCGCATTCTTCCTTGAGTAATTTGAGTGACGCACTTCTCAAGATAAAAGTCAAGCATGACGATGTCGATTTTGTGGAACTTAGCAACATCGGTGACGTTCGTCATGGAAACCTCTCAGGTGCATTGTTTGGTATCGCCCTGTATGTGACCATCTATGCTCTTATTGTTATTTTGATGGCGCGTTGGGGTGAAGATGCGGAGAAGTTTGATCGGAGACATGCAAATCTCCAATGAATAAGAAGGTGAGGTGATAGATAAGCATACCAAAACGAGGAGTAAGGGAGAGTGTTTCTACACCTTTTTGAAAGGAGGAGGGAACTATGAGAGGAAGGCTACTTGGAACAGTTGTGTTTTTTGTGTTTTTTGTCTTGGTGACGGTAGGGATAACACAGGAAAACCTTACCGAACCTGCGTCAAAAGTCACTCTGGACATGTGGTTCCAAGACTGGTCCGGAGGCGTGAGCTGGATGCGCGATTACGCGCAGTGGTTTGAGAGTCAACACCCCAACGTTCACATTAACCTCATCCCTGTGCCCTTTGAACAGCTATTCACTAAGCTTATTCCGGCCATTGCTCAAAAGACCGAAGCAGATATTCTCTATGGATATGACGATTGGGTTATTGGAAGGGATGTGTCTAAGCTCTTTCTCCCCCTTACGCCGACGATTTACTCGGTCGAAGAGCTGAAAAACCGTGTTTTTGAAGCGCCCCTCAAGCACCTAACAGGCTCGGACGGAAACATTTACGGGTATCCAATAGCTTCGGGAGGGAACGCCTTTGGTTTTGTGTATCATAAGGATCTTTTCCAAGAGTCAGCCATTGACGTAACGAGTATCAAAAGCTGGGATGACCTGAAAACCGTAGGCAAAAAGCTCACCGTCTATAATCCTGATGGTTCAATTCAAAGGAGTGGTGTGCTTTTCTCCTACACAGAGGCCGCTAATGCTCTGCTCGACATGATTATCATGCAGGGAGCAAAGGACAAACTCTTAAATACAGAGAAAGCAGAGTGGAGTTTTAATATTCCTGAAGCGAGAAACGCTATGGAGACTTTTTACTGGTTTGTGGAGAATAAGGTATACGATCCTGAATCCGGCGATCCTTCGGTATCCTTTCCAAATAAACTTGGGGCTATGCTTCTCAATGGTCCGTGGAGAGTTGGCGCAGTAATGACTGACTTTCCAGAGCTCGATATTGGGTTTTTTATGATGCCTCCCTTTCCTACCTCGAAAACTCCGTTACAGATTGGTGCAATCTGCCATTGGGGCACGCTCTTTCTCTCACGCCGCTTGGAGGGAGATAAAAAGAAAGCTGGTCTTCTCTACATTAAGCAAATTATCGATGACCCGCTTACATTTTATGAGATTCCCTTTAATCACGTTCCTCCGTACTGGGTTGGTGTCACGAGCAGCAAAAAGGCGGTAGCGGACTTGCGAGCAAAAGAAGCCGAGCTCAACGAATATTCTAAGGCAGCCTTACAGGCCACCGAGATAGGCGTTCCTGCTTTGAGTCCACTTGATACCAAGATTTCTGAAGCCATCCTTATCCGAAGCGTGATTTTCCCAGAAATGCAAGAAGTTTTCTTGGGTCGTAAATCTATCGATGAGATGTTGAAGTATCTTTCCGAATATCTTACCAGTCAGGAAAAGGAAATAGCTCAATAATCTATGCCATACCACGGTCGGTAAATTGGCCGTGGTATGGTCTCGCTGCAACGAGGAGGGCGTTAAGGGATGGTGAAAAGAAAAAGTTTGAACACTTACATTATTTTTGTAGCCTCTCTCGTACTTGTTTACTACGTTCTTGTTTGTGTATGGCCTTTTACCTTTAATCTCTATCTCTCTTTTCGTAAGACCGACCTTCTGACCGAGAATAAGTTCATTGGCTTGGGAAATTTTCGCTTTCTCTGGAAAGACCCAGTATTCTGGCGATCGTTGAGGAATAACATTTTTTACTTAGCCGTAATGGTTCCACTCGGCATCGTCACTTCTCTCTTCGCTGCAGCGCTTATTTACCGCACGACGGGAGCCATGCGTAAAATCTATACTGCTTTGTATTTTGCCCCAGTAGTAACTTCCATGGTTGCTGCTGCTTTAATATGGCAGTTACTCTATCATCCCAAAATTGGTCTCTTTGCCCAAATTCTTTCCTCTCTTTTTCGTATTGATCCTAACAACTTGACTTTTTTACAGAATCCTGCCACCGCCCTTCTCTGTATTATTTTTATGGATGTGTGGAAGGATTCTGGCTTAAGAACGGTTATTTTCCTCGCCGGTATGGATGAGATGCCCGATTCCATTTTTGAGTCAGCGAAAATTGAGGGTGCCTCCGAGTGGCGGCAGTTTTTTACCCTTACCGTGCCTTTGCTTCGACCACAGCTCATTTTCGTAGGGGCCATATATTCGATCAATGCTATTCGTTTGTTTGTTCCTGTTTATATGATGACCGGTAATCCACCTGGTGGACCGGCAAATTCCACTAAGGTGCTTGCCATTCAAATGTACCAAGAAGCCTTCTACGGATTACGTTTTGGATATGGCGCGACGATATCAATGATTATCTTTGCTATCCTCGTGGGTTTGGTGGTTTTGGAGTTGCGGTCTTTTGAACAACGTTGGGAATATTAGAAGGAGAGTAAGCGCATGAAATATCGAGTAAGGAGAAAGATCGGTCAGGTTGTTCTCCACGGTGTGCTCCTTTTGGGAGGAATATTAATGATTGCTCCTTTTGTTTGGATGGTGTTATCTTCTTTTAAGCCCTCTTTGGAGGTTATTAATGTTGAGTTTGGTTTCTTCCCGAAAACGTGGACGTTTGCCAATTATTTACGTGTTTTTCAAGAAGTTTCGTTGGGGCGCGGTTATTTCAATAGCATTTTGATTGCCAGTGGAGTTACTCTCTCGGTCCTTCTTTCTGCGACAGCGGCGGGGTATCTTTTCTCAAAACTCCGCTTTCGTGGAAGAGATCAGTTATTTGTCCTTACGTTAGCGAGTGTTATGATACCACCCCATATCGTGCTTGTGCCTTTGTATACTCTTATGAACCGTCTACAGTGGATTAATACTTACCAAGGATTAGCCTTTCCTTTTTTAATGAGCGCGTTTGGCATTTTCCTTATGCGTCAGTTTATTAGGGGTATTCCCAATGATCTCGTAGAGGCGGCGAGAATAGATGGTGCTTCCGATTTCAGGATCTATTGGTCGGTGATTTTGCCCTTAGTGCGTTCATCTATGGCTGTTCTTGGTATTCTCACTTTCCTCTGGAACTATGATGAATTCCTGTGGCCCCTCGTAGTGGTTCACGATAATCGGATGATGACGATTCCGTTGATTTTAGGGCATTTTACTCAAGCAGAGGCTAAATTTCCTGGAGAATCAATGGCAGCGTGTACGCTGGTGGTTGCGCCAGTGCTTATAGTGTATGCCTTTTTCCAAAGTCAATTTGTGAAAGGCATGAGTATGACCGGCTTAAAAGCTTAAGGAGAGAAAAAGGGATGCAAGATTTAACTTCACTCCTCAGTCGCTATAAGCGTCTCATCGATGATAAAAAAGAGCGGATAGAAGATTCTTCTCGAAGGATTTTTGCTGCTTTTCACTTTGAACCCCTGGATCGGCCTCCGGTCATCCAGGTAACCCAGACGGTGCTCTTTCCTCGTGAAGAGATCTTCTCAGCAAAAGAAAAGCTTCTTTTAGCCCAACTCGCTAATATTGTTCTCACTCTTCAACACGAAACGGATTACATGCCTTTTATCGATTCCTTCGAAGGAGTAACCGTGCTCGCTGAAGCTTTTGGTTGCGAAGTAATCGTTCCATCCCATGGA
This sequence comes from uncultured bacterium, assembly GCA_937139415.1. Taxonomy (GTDB): domain Bacteria; phylum Atribacterota; class Atribacteria; order Atribacterales; family Caldatribacteriaceae; genus CAKZPS01. Next base: position 10,948 of record CAKZPS010000021.1, on the reverse strand, counting down.
GACCCACAAGTCTCCCGTCCTCTCATTTTTGAGAACTATTGGGATGTTTGGAACCTGCAAAAACCTGATGCTCATAACCCCGTATATCTTAGGATTTTAGAACATCTCCATTTTTTCGAGGAGATGACGGATTATGCTCTTCCGGTAACGGTTACCGACCCTCAAAGTCCCTTAGATGTTGCCTCGCTTATTTGGGATAATACCTCTTTTCTTCTCGCCTTGAGGGAAAGACCGAAGGAAGTGCACCATCTTCTTCACATGGTAACTGAGGCGTTTATCGAGTTCTATTCTTTGCAATATGGACTCCTCAAAAACCCCGCCTTACCTGGACATAGTTTTCCCCTATTGAAGGGTGCACGAGGGATCTCTATTTCGGATGATGAAGCGGTGCTTCTTTCTCCTCAACTTTTTGAGGAATTTAATCTCCCCTATCTTGCAAAAATATCGGAAACATTTGGTGGGCTCTATTATCACTGTTGTGGGGATTTTGGACACTTAATAGAGAGTATTCTGAAAATTCCCGGACTCCGGGCTGTCAACGCTCACTTGAGTCCTCGGGAGTTTCATCCTGAATATGTTCGAACTTTTCTCGATGCCGGAGTAGCGCTTTTTTTGGGTATGGGAGACGTAGAAGTAGGATGGAAAGATACAGTTTGGGAGGAGAGAACTCCTCTTGAGATTTACGATGAGTATTATCTTCCCGAGGTGATTCGGACAAGCAAGGGACGAGGAATTACACTTACGGGATATGGGGGTTATCGCGGTTTCATAGATTTACCAGGCCTTGAGCATGGTTTCCTTACCGACAGTAGCGGTCATGGATTTTCCGAATCCACCAGTTGTTTCTTGAATCTCGATGTTCGACAAAAGAATGCCCTTTTCTCCCGTATCTGTGAGCGCATACAAAGATTGTTGAGAGATATCGAAAAATGTGGGTGAGTTTATGGGAGGAGTTGAAGCGTGGATTACTTTCTCGGCTTGGATGTCGGAACGACGGGCGTAAAAGCACTCCTTTTTAATGATCGGGGAGAACGTCTTAGTACTCATTATAAAAGTTATTCTCTTTTTACCCCTTTTCCTCGCTGGGTGGAGCAGAGCGGAGAAGAAATTTGGCAGGCTACCAAGGTGGTTATAGGGGAGAGTGTTAAGCCCTTAGAGGTTAAAGATCGTTTGATTATTGGTCTTTCTACTCAAGGAGGGACCCTTTTCCTTCTCGATGAGCACAACCATCTTCTGCGACAGGGGATTACCTGGATGGATAGCAGGGGGGAGGAAGTGGCGGCAATGCTCGAGCGTGACTGGGGCAAAAATTTGCTCTATCAGCTTACCGGTTATGGTATAATGAGTGCCCTCCCTTTGGCTACGTTGCTCTGGTTGCGGGAACACGAAAAGGAGACCTTTCAGCGTATAGCTAAGGTCGCCTTTGTGAATGATTTTATCGCCTTCTGTCTCACAGGCATGTGGTTTTGTGATCCTTCGAATGCCGGTATCAGCATGCTTTGCGATATTCGTCGCCGCGACTGGAGTGATTCACTGCTGAGTTATCTCGGTCTACACCGTGGTCAATTGTCATCCATTCGTGAATCAGGAAGTTTGGTGGGTATGGTTTTACCTTCGGTGTGCCGAGAGATCGGCCTTCGGGAGGCGTTTGTATTTACGGGAGGTCATGACCAATTCTGTGCTGCTTTTGCAGTAGGTGCGATACGAGAGGGAATAATACATCTCTCCGGAGGAACCGCTTGGGCGGGGGTAGTTCCGATGGAATCACTTTGGCAAGACCCCCGGTTTCAGGTTGCCGTTGAACGGCACGTTGTACGGGGTAAATTCGGTGCCCTTTTCTCTATTCCCTGTGGTGGTGCCGCCCTGAAGTGGTTTCAAGAAAAAATAACCCGAGCTTGTCTCGACGCTCCCTTTGTAGAGGACTACACCCAAGTCGATCGCGCGGTAGAAGAGCTTCCTGTAGGGAGTGAAGGTTTATTCTTCCTCCCTCATCTTGTACCTATCGTACTCGGCGATCCAGTCACTTCACCCGGGGGTTTTCTCGGTGTGCAACTTTTCCATCATAAGTACCACTTCTATCGTGCTATGATGGAAGGTATTGGTTATGAAGTTTTGAGACAATTCGAGTATCTTCTTGCGCAAGAGATTCCCATTCACCAGATTCGGTTGAATGGTGGGGCAGCAAAAAGTAAGGTGTGGGTGCAAATTATTGCCGATATCCTCGCTATTCGGGACATTTCCTTAGAACGAGTAGGAATTATTGATGCTCCGGCACTTGGAGCTGCAGAGTTAGCATATTTAGGTTGGCGAGCACTACGGGGTGAGAGCAGTGTTCTTGACGATGGGGAAACGTTCTTTCCGGTGGAAGTGGAAATGGTGAGAGAAAGAGGAGAACACATCGACGTGTACCGGAGAGGATACGAGAAGTACAGAGAATTTTTGGAAAGCTTGCCGAGGGGGTAGATTAAGTGTTTGATCTTATCGTTACTCCTGAAGACCGTAAAATTTTTCAACGTGAATTCGATGATTTTTTGCCCAAGCGTATTTTTGACTTTCACGTTCATCTTTGGACGAAAGACGTTATGCCGTCTTCTTTTCGCAGTGATCTTCCTTCGCTCCCCGTCGTTGTCGATGAGTTTCGTTGTGAAAAACTCTTAGCGTTCTATAGAGAAGCACTACCTGGTCGTGAGCTCTCTTTTCTCTTATTCGGTATGCCTTATCCCGGTGTCGATCTCCAAAAAAACAATCGCTATGTGGAAACGATGGTCGATGACCAGCGTTTCTTCGCTCTTACCTTGGTTGGCCCCGCTACTCCCTTAGAGGACTTGAAACCCTTCTTTGATCACCCCGGGTTTATAGGCTATAAGCCGTACTGGACTTTTGTTGTCCACAAGGAGCAGAACGACGTGTCCATTATGGATATGCTCAGCGAGGAACAACTCGATTTCGCTCACCGCCAGGGATTATGCGTTGTTTTACACATTCCACGAAAGTTGCGTCTCGCCGATCCGTTGAATGTGGAACAAATTCACTGGCTTGCTTCTCATTATCCCAATATCAAAGTCGTTCTCGCCCATTTGGGGAGGTCATATTGCTTGTGGTCTATTGAGAAAAGTTTAGAAAAACTCTCCACCCTTCCTAATCTCTTTTGGGATATTACTGTGGTGCAGAATTGGGAAGTGTTAGAATTTGTGTTTTCACGAATTGCTCCGGAGAGAATTATTTTTGGTTCAGATTTACCAATATCTGCAGTGCGTGGTAAGACCGTATGCGTGAATGAGCAAAACCTTTTTGTCACTCAAGAATCTTACCCTTGGAGTTTCTCGAATCCCCACCTTGGATATAGTTTTGCTCCTATGCTCTATGAGAGTCTGCGAGCTGTGAAGAAAGCCTCTCAAAGAGCGGGATGGTCCTTGAAGGAGGTGGAGAAAATATTCTACGGAAATGCTTATCGCTTGGTCCAAGAGATAAGACGGGACAAGGTGAAAGTCAAGCTGAAAGAAGGAGGATGATGATGAGAAATGAAACAGAATCCTGCTGTAACAGTTGCTTTTCTTACCTTTGCCATCAATCCTTATTTTGAGTTAGAGGAATCGAAAAGAATAGAAGAGGAGTCTCTGGCAATGCTTCGGGGTTTTGAGGGAATAGACATTCTCCCCTTGCCCAGCTTGGTTTTTGAGGAAATGGCCATGGGGAGAAGAACCTTTGAGGAGATGGAAGTTACCGTACAAGAGCGTCTTGGTGCCGTTGCCAATCTCTTGGATCGGTGTCAACCGGATCTCCTTATCATCCAAAGTGGGACTTTTAATCTCGATCGTTACATTCTCTCTGTGGTGAATGACTATCGTGGTCCGCTCGTGCTTTGGGCGTACCCTGAAGGTGTATCGCGGAAGGGTGGATTGCAAATTAATTCGCTTGCCGGAGCAATGAGTAATAATTCGGCATTGCGAAAGATTGGAAAAACTCCGGAATTCCTCTTTGGCTTACCGAGCGAAACAAAAGTATATACTTTCTTTAACCAAAAAATTCGTGCGCTTCAAAGTTTGAAGGCTCTTCGTCGCTCGACAATAGGTCTTATAGGTGTTCCATTCACGGGGTATTTTGCGGCGACCTATGATGAAATGACCATAAGGAGAATTCTCGGTGTGGAGTTGGTTCACTTTGAAATTCGTGACTTTCTTGAGGAAATCAACGCTTTGCCAAGAGAAGAAGTGGATCGGGTAACTTCTTCCCTGTATGTTCAAGGAAGCGAAAAGGTAAGGTGTTTTGTCTCCGAGCAAGATTTAGCCAATAGTGCAAAAGCTTATCTTGCCTTGAAGCGTTTCTTGGAAAAATACAACCTCGACTGTATTTCGATTAAGTGTCAACCAGAGCTCAAAAACTGGTTTGATCTCAACCCCTGCTTTTCCATATCTAAGCTGGCCGATGAAGGTATGATCGTCGGTTGCGAGGGTGATGTGGGTTTGTTGTTGAGTATGTATCTTGAATTCCTTTTGAGCGGAAAACCAGGAGTACTCTTAGAAATCGTAAAGGTAAACGAGGAACGGAATATAGGTGTCATGTGGCATTGTGGCCAGGCTCCCAGTATGTATGCAGATGCGCAGGGAGAGATAACCTTAGAAAAACATACCTTAGCTCCTGGTACGACCGTAATTGAATTTCCTTTTACCCCTGGAAGGGTTACGATTGCCCGTTTCGCTCAGCTTGAAGAAACTCTCAAGCTCTTCGTTGCTACGGGGGAGATTGTACCGGCACGAGATTACTTCAAGGGTGCTTATGCCGAAATTCTTTTCGACGCCGGAATTCGAAGAGTAATAGAAACCATTTTTGCCCATGGCGTTGAACATCATCAGGCTCTGGTTTATGGGGATCTTCTCGATGAGCTTTTAGAGGTGGGAAAGCTTCTCGATGTTGAAGTTATCGTGCCTTAGGGGGTGGAGTAGGGAATGAAAAAAATTGGCATTGGAGTTGTTGGATTAGGTATGGGAGCTAATGTGCTCCCCATTAATCGCGTCGATGACTCGGTTCTTGAGGTACGAGGGATATGTGATATCGATGAGAGAAAATTGGAAGGTCTGGCACAAGAGTTTCATATTCGCTTTGTGACCACAGATTACAGCGAGCTCCTTGAAGAAGAAGAGATAGAGGTCATAGCTATTTTCAGCCCTGACCACCTTCACGGTGAGCAAGCCATCCGGGCTCTTGAGGCAGGGAAACACGTAATCTGCACGAAACCTATGGTCACTCGTATGGAGGAGGCAGAGAAAATTTGTCAATTGGTAAAAACCAAAAACCTAAAATTTTTAGTAGGTCAAACTATGCGATATGAACCCCAGTTTGCCAGTGTTAAGGTTCTCGTTGAAGAAGGTCAATTAGGTGATGTTATTCTTGCTGAGACACATTATGTCCACGATATGCGCCCAGTATTTGCCTTTACTCCTTGGAGACTCACTGCGCCGCAAGACTTCATGTATGGAGGAGTGTGTCATCCGGTAGACGTTTTGCGCTGGTTTTTGGGAGATGTAGATGAAGTATTTGCCTTGGGGAATCGGAGCGGCTTAACGCCTGCATATCCCCTTTTAGAGAATTTTCTTCTCACGCTACGATTTAAGAATGGAGTGATTGCTCGAATTCTTGGAGCCTATGGTATCGTGCATCCTCCTATACCCATGATGGGTCTTTCGCTTTTTGGAACCAAAGGGAGTGTTATTGCTGATTTCACCGATAAAGAAGGAGGACGGGTGAAAGTCGTTTTTGATAAATTCGAGATCAAATCTCCCTGGGAGACGATGTTTCCTCCTGAAATGGAGGGAGCCTTTGGACACGGAATGACGGTATTGCGCTATCTCCGACACTTCGAAGAGTGTCTCTTGGAGAATAAAACTCCTATTCCTGATTGTGTGGAAGGAGCAAAGTCAATTGCCGTTTGTTACGCTGCTTATCAGTCGATTGAAACGGGAAAGCCGGTAAAGGTGCGAAACGATTTTTGATGATTAAAAACGATCGGGGGTGGTAGGAAAAGACAAATGATTCGATGCGTTTTGAATTTGTGGGCAGCGAGAAGAAAGGAGGCTATGGTTATGAGATTTTGGAAGTGGTTTGTTTTGGCGATCATAGTGGTGAGCACGTTAGGAGTATTGAGTTCAGTTGTGCAAGGGAAACAATTGGTTTTTGGGTACATTATGCCGGGAAGTGACCCATGGTATGCCTATGCGCGAGATGGATTTCTCCTTGCAGCTCAAAAACGGGGAGTCAATGTAATAGTACTCAACTCTGACTACGATCAACAAAAAGAGTTGGCAAACATTGAAGACCTCATAACCAAGAAGGTAGATGGGATCAACTTGTTTTCTTTCAATCCCGATGGTGCACAGATTGCCGCACAAAAATGTAACGCTGCGGGTATCCCCCTGACAGTAGAAATGAGTCACATTGCGGAGGGACCAGGGAAAGTGGTTTGTGATATTGAGTTCGATTGGGTTCGACTGGGGGAAATGATTGCTGAGTATATTGCCGAACACTATCCAGGGGAAAAAGTATTAGAAATTACTGGTCTCATTGGCCAGGGACCTATTGACATGCTTTTAAGTGGTTTGACCGGCAAGATGAAAGAACTGGGTAAAAACGAGCTTATCGGCATTCATCCCGCTGACTATAATCGCGAGAAGGCGATGAACGTCATGCAGAACATGCTTCAGTCTGGTCAAGAATTCACCGTAGTTCACGTTTCTAATGAAGATATGGCCATGGGTGTTTTACAGGTTTTGAAAGATGCTGGCAAGTTGAACAATCCTATTAAGGTGATCAGTAACAACGGATCTCCAGAAGGTTTAGAAGCGATTAAGAATGGCGAGCTTCAAGCCACGGTTTCAACCTCGCCTGGTGTGGAAGGAGTGGTTTGTTTCGAAGCTCTCTATCGCCACGTCATGGGCGAGAAGGTACCCGAAAAAATTCTCATTCCTATGATCTGGATCACGAAAGAAAACGTGGATCAAGCGGTAGCTTGGAAGGCCGACGAGAAAGCGATAGAACTGGTGTATCAAACCTTTGAAGAGTTTAAAAAGTAAAAACGGGGGGGGAGGAAAATTTCCCCCCGAAGGAGCTTAAAATGGTTCAAGAACTTGTATTAGAAGTTGACAATGTATCGAAAAACTTCCCTGGAGTCCAGGCTTTAAAGAATATCACTTTTTCTCTCTATGCGGGTGAAGTCCATTGTATAGTGGGAGAAAATGGTGCTGGGAAAACAACTTTTATCAAGATTCTCTCCGGTGCGCTTGTTCCCGATGAGGGAACCATTAAGGTCTTTGGAAAGACTTATCGAACTATTCATCCTTCGTTAGCAATTACCTTAGGGATTCAGACGGTATACCAAGAGAGCGTTTTGGTAAATTCGCTTTCCGTGGCAGAGAACATTTTTTTGGGTCATGAAGAGATTGCTCGATGGGGATTGTTCTCCCGAAGTAAAACCATGGAACGAGCAGGAGAAATTATTTCTCGATTTGGGGTTGCTCTTTCTCCAGGAGAGCTCGTGGAGAATCTTTCTAATGCTGAGAAGCAAATTGTAGGGATTCTCAAAGCACTGTCACAAGAAGCGAGGGTTCTCATCCTTGATGAACCAACTGCTGCCCTCTCGGCGGTGGAAAAGGCAACGCTCTTTAAGGTTTTGCGACAGGCTGAGGAACGGGAAGTAGCGATCATATACATTTCTCACCACTTAGAGGAGGTCTTTGAGATCGGTGATCGGATAACTGTGCTCAAGGACGGAAAAAAAGTGGCAACCCATGAGGTGGAGAAAGTGAACCAAGATACGTTGATTCGGGAAATGGTAGGTCGTCCGGCGGAGTTATTTTATGTTCGGGGACGGCTGCCATCTCAGGAAAGAGATGACGGGAGAGAGGTCTTGGAAGTCCACAATCTTCGGGGAGTTATGGTAAAGAATGTCAGTTTCCAAGTGTTCTCGGGAGAAATATTTGGTATTGGAGGTATGGTGGGCTCGGGAAGAACTGAATTATTGAGGCTGCTTTTTGGGCTCGATCCACGTGAAGGAGGAGAGTTGCTCTTGAACGGACGTAATATTATCCCTCGCTCTCCTTTGGAGGCTATTGCTCGAGGGATTTGCTTAATTACCGAGGATCGCCAGAAAACGGGCTTAATTTTGAGTCGTTCGGTGAGGGAAAACACGGTTCTTGCTACCATTAATCTCACCCGTAGGGAATGGTTGAACCTCGAAATTGAGGGGGAGAAGGTAGAAAAGATAGTGGGGCAGCTGCAAATTGTAACTCCTCACATCGATCAGGAAGTGATGTACCTCAGCGGCGGGAATCAACAGAAGGTAGTTTTGGCGAAGTGGCTTTTAACCCGAGGAAAAATATACCTTTTTGACGAACCTACGCGGGGGATCGATGTAGGGGCGAAGGAAGAAATTTACCGATTGATGGTGAAGTTAGCAGAGGATGGCAAGTTTGTAATTATGGTCTCTTCTGACATGCCAGAGTTAATTGCTTTGAGTGACCGCGTGGGCGTGATGTGTGATGGGGAGATGGTTGCTATTTTAAATAAGGAAGAAGCGAGCGAAGAGAATATCCTTTCTTGTGCCTTGGGGAGGAAAATGAATGATGAGGATTAGCGCTTTGCGTTATCGAAAGTCTACCAGGTCTCTTACCCAGTCTTTCTTTTTGCTCATTTTAATTGCCGTCATGAGCAGTATTACTACTTTTCTAAACCCTGCCTTTTTCTCATTACGGAACTGGCTCAATATTCTCAATCAAAATGCAGTATTAGGTATCGCCGCTGCTGGGGCAACCTTGGTAATGATCTCGGGAAACTTTGATATTTCCATAGGATCATTAGTCGGTTTTGTCACCACTTTTGCTGCTTCGTTGGTGGTGAAAGGATATAGTATTTTCTTAGCAATATTTTTGGGTTTCTTAATGGCGGTTTTCGGTTGTACCCTGAACGGATTTGTGGTTGCGGTGACAAAAACTCCCTCTTTTATTATGACCTTGGCTACGCGGAGCATCTTCTATGGACTTGCACTGGTTGTTACTGGAGGTGTCACTCAGTCGCTAAGTGGGAAGTTTTATCTTTTGGGAAGAGGAACAACCTTAGGAATTCACAATCCCATCTTCCCATTCGTTGCGACCTATATTTTGCTTTTTCTTATTCTCCGATATACGCGAACGGGGCGACGAATTTATGCTGTGGGGGGGAACGAAGAAGCGGCTTTTCTCTCCGGTGTGAATACGTTAAAGATCAAAATTTTAGTGTACGCCCTGAACGGAGCCTTGGTCGGTTTAGCTTCCATGGTGCTTCTCTCACGTCTTGGTTCTGCGTTGCCCTCTACGGGATCGGGATTAGAGTTACGGGCTATTGCTGCAGTTGTTATTGGGGGAGTACCCCTTACGGGTGGGAAGGGGAGCGCCTTGGGAACATTTTTAGGTGTTGTGCTCATGGGCCTTATTTCCAATATGCTTAACCTTTTAAATATTAGCGCCTATTATCAAGAGATTGTTATTGGTTTGGTAATTGCTATTGCAGTTATAGTGAGTAATTTGGGGGGTATGAAGCGCAAATGATCCGGTAGGATTCCTTTTTCGTTGGAATTAGGGAATCTTTCTCTACTAAAATGTGTCTTTGTCGTGTGAAGTTTTATCCATAGGTGTGCCGGTAAAACCAATGTAGGAGCATTAGGCAAAGATCTTATAAGATGGTTTCCTGAATCGCCCGCTGTGGTTCTATGTGCCTCGTCAACCAAAACAAATATAGCTACCTTCAAACTTATAAATAAATGATACTAACGATTAAGCCACAGGTGTCTTTTTGAGGCAGTTCCTGCAGGTGCCTTTTTGAACTGGCGGTTCGATTTTCATCAATTTCAAACTTTCGAGCTCGTTTCTGTCAACCGCATAGTCACAGTGGTATTCTCTAAGATTGGATTTTCAAGAAGTTGCCTCGCTACGGTAATCATCGTATAGGTTTTTCCTGAGCCTTGAGTATGCCAAATTAAAACATCATTTTTTATAGAGCAATTTCACTTTTTTCCTTGACGGCGTGCTGTAGAGAAAGTTTGATGTGGGCGTGATTATATATTTGAAACCAACACCTCCTGCCGTCGCGCCGGAGCGAATGCAATGACCTCGCGGGCGAAGCGCAGACGGGCTTCTAATTCACTCAATTTTTGAATGAGAGCTTGTTGTGCGCTTTTATCGGGTATTCGCAACTTTAGACCTTCTATCAGATTGGTCGATACTCTGATAACCAGCCTTGGCCATCGCATCGGTCATTTGCTGCGTAAAGTCATCGAGAAACATAAAGGCATAATACAGAGCTTTATTGCTAAGAACATTCTCATCTTTACTTTCCAGCACGGCGAAACCCGTTGAGAACACAAATCTGTGGTATCCCGTTCAGCAAAGGCAAAACCTTTTAGATTCGGACGAACCGTAGAGATAATGACCCTACCTTTCGGGGCTATTCGTCGTGCCCGCAAAGGCGCATTTTTGCCCTTGATAGCCTGCGAAAAGTCTATGATGCCTGTCTCTTTTTCGACCTTGCTTATATCAATGTAAATAAAATCTCTGTCTGGATATTGTGTAGGGTCAATACTTTTTCGATTGATGTGTGCAAGAAACCAGTACATTTTTCGCGCCCATGAGAGAAGCAACCCTGTGTCTTTTGCTGCATGATTTGCCGATATTGTTCAATCTCCCTTTCCACCTGCTCCGCTTCCTTATCAATCACCTGGTAGTCCGCCACGATTTTCTCCTGCATTGCCAGCGGTGGGACGGGAATTTTTATTTCGGCGATCGTACTAGACAGATTTTTATGTTTGCACCTGAGCCAAATGCTCTAACAATGTTTCTATATTTGATAGTGTATCGTATTTTGGGTAGACATCCGAATAGAAGAAGAAAAAAAAGACCTCCTGATCGGTAAAATGGAAGGCCAA
>CAKZPS010000020.1 GCA_937139415.1 uncultured bacterium | reverse complement strand
GAGATTCAGGAAAAAACGGGAGAGAAACTGGGTGAAATCCTGCAGAAAATGTATGCTCTCCAAGAAAAAGAAGTGTACGAAGCGCTCGCCGAACAGTTGGGCACCTTATACATTGATCTCGACAAGTACGTTATCGACCCGAAAATCGTGACCTTACTTCCGGAAAAGTTTTGCCGTCAACACCAAGTGGCCCCTATTGCCGAAGAAAACGGAGCGCTCATCCTGGCCATGGCTAATCCCGTGGACATCATGGCTATCGATCGAGTGAGGCTCATGACTAAAAAGGAGGTAAAACCAGCCATTGCTCCTCCCCGGGAAATCGAGCGTATTCTTAACGCTTACTATGGGACGGTGGAATCGGTTGACGAGCTCTTTCGCGAGGCAGAGACTAAAGAAAGCCTTTCCATTCCTTTTGAAGAAGAAGAGTTGAAAATCGACCAACTGAAGGCCTTAGGAGAAGAAGCCCCGATTGTGCGAGTGGTGAATATGATTATTCTCCAAGCAATCCGTTCTGGAGCGAGCGACATTCACATCGAACCACAAGAAAACGAAGTCCGAGTCCGCTTCCGTATCGATGGACTTCTCCACGAGGTCACCTCAACTTCTCTCAAGGTCCATCCTGCTCTCGTGTCGCGGATTAAGATTCTCTCCCGTATGAATATTGCCGAACGCCGTCTTCCCCAAGACGGTCGTTTCCAAGTGATGGTAGATAACCGAAACATCGACTTTCGCGTCTCTTCGCTTCCTACCATTTTCGGGGAAAAAATCGTGATCCGCATCCTCGATAAATCAGCGCTCCTTTTAGATTTGGACTATCTCGGTTTTGAAGCCGACGAACTGGAGAAACTCTACCGTCTCATCCAACGTCCTTACGGGATGATCCTCCTCACCGGTCCTACCGGAAGTGGGAAGACTACTACTCTCTACTCAGCACTCAATTACATCAATAAACCCGACCTCAACATCATTACCATCGAGGATCCTGTGGAATACCGTTTAGCAGGTATTAACCAAGTACAAGTGAAACCCAAGATCGGGCTCACTTTTGCCAATGCCTTACGTTCCATCATGCGCCAAGACCCCGACGTCATCATGGTGGGAGAGATTCGGGATCGGGAAACGGCTGAAATTGCCATCCACGCCGCTTTGACTGGACACTTGGTCTTTTCCACCCTCCACACCAATACAGCGGCGGGAGCGGTGGTTCGGTTACAGGAAATGGGAGTTGCTTCGTATCTTGTCTCTTCCTCGGTGGTGGGAATCATCGCTCAACGTTTGATGCGCAAAATTTGCACTTCGTGCCGAGTGGAATTCGAAGTCAAAGGTTCCGTTGCCCAGGACCTCACCGGAGGAAAAGAGGAGAAAGTCATTCTCCATCACGGTAAGGGATGTAACCTTTGCAATAAAAGCGGTTACAAAGGGAGAACCGCCGTGAGCGAGGTCTTGGTGATCGACGATGACCTCCGTCAACTCATTCTGCGTAACGCTACCGAACGAGAGATCACCGAACTCGCCCGTCAAAAAGGTATGCGCACCTTGCGGGAAAGTGCCATTTGCAAGGTTCTCCAGGGGATCTCTACCTTAGAAGAGATGTACCGGGTAACGACAAATTTTTAGAAAGGTAGGGACATGTTTTTAGAAATCAGAACGTTGCTTCAAGAGGTGATCGCTAAGAGGGCCTCTGACCTCCATCTCACGGTCGGGATACCCCCCGCATTCCGTATCCATGGACAACTCATTTTTGCCTCTCAATATCCCCCTTTACGTCCTTCCGACACCGAGAACGTAGCACGGTCTCTTCTTGGGGAAGAGCGTTGGGAGAAATTCCTCAGAGGACGAGAAGCCGATTTCTCCTTAGGGATACCCGAGTTAGGCCGATTTCGAATCAATGCCTACTTTCAACGTGGTTCGGTGGGCTTAGCATTGCGGGCTCTCAGTTACATCATCCCCTCCATGGAGGAGCTCCATCTCCCCAAAGAGATACTGCAAAAATTAGCCCTCCTTCCCCGGGGTTTAATTCTTGTCACCGGTCCCACTGGGAGCGGTAAATCGACCACCCTTGCCTCCATGGTGAATTACATCAATGAGAACCGTTCCTGCCACATCATCACCATCGAAGACCCAATTGAATACCTTCACTCCCACAAAAAGAGTATCATCAACCAGCGCGAGGTGGGCACCGATACCCCTTCTTTCGAAAGCGCCCTCATCCACGCTCTCCGAGAGGACCCTGACGTCATTTTGGTAGGGGAGATGCGCAATCTGGAAACCATTGCCATTGCCTTGACTGCCGCAGAAACTGGACACTTGGTCATGGCTACCCTCCATACCAACAACGCCCCCCAGACGATTGACCGTATTGTGGATGTATTCCCTCCTCACCAACAGACCCAAGTGAGGATTCAGTTAGCGGGAGCTCTCCAGGGAGTGATCAGCCAACAGCTTTTACCCCTCTCTTCCCAAACGGGGCGCGTCCCAGCTATAGAGATCATGATTGCCAATAACGCCATTCGTAACCTCATCCGGGAGGGGAAAACCCATCAAATTTACAGTGTCATGCAAACTTCCCTCTCCGAGGGAATGATCACCATGGATCGGGCACTCTTTGAACTGTACAAACGGGGATTGGTAACTTGGGAGGAAGCCTACGGACGGGCCATCGACCCCAAAGAGTTCATGCTATGGAGGAATAGGAACTAATGCCGATATACGCCTATAAAGCGCGGGATCGCTCAGGAAAACTCAGTGAAGGACGTATCGAAGCGCAAAACGAGAAACAGGCGGTGGCCCGTCTCAAGGATCAGGGGTTTTTCGTCACCTCCTTAGAGGAAGAACATCTCCTCCCCCCAGTACAAAGAGAGCTTTCCCTTCTTGCAGGATTCAGAAATCGGGTAAAGCTCCAAGATTTGGCAAACTTTGCTCGTGGTGTCGCCACCATGCTTGAAGCAGGGGTTCCGCTCCTCGGAGCCCTGCGGAGCGTGGCAAGACAAGCGGTAAATCCGTACTTTTCCCAAACCATCGAAGAAATTGCCGCTAAGATCGAGCGAGGGTATTCTCTCTCCCGAGCCCTCCTCGATTACCCCAAGGTTTTCAACCGGGTGTTCGTGGGTATGGTCCAGTCTGGAGAAGCAGGGGGAAATCTCGATTGGACCTTAGCCAGGCTCTCCGATTATCTTGAATGGGAGAAAGACCTGCGCGACAAAATCCAGTCTGCCACCTACTACCCCATGATTCTCTTCATCGCCATGATTGCTTCTTCTTTCTTCCTCGTGTACTTCGTTTTCCCTCAGTTTGTACTCCTTTTCGAGGCCTTCACCATTGAGCTCCCTCTCATTACCCGGGTCGTTTTGGGTTTCATTCGTTTTGTGAACGCCCACTGGTTCCTCATCTACGGGTCTTTCTTTGCCTCTTTCTCCGTTTTCTTTCTCTACGTCACTTCCGAGAAGGGACGCAAGTGGTGGGATCGCAAGAAATACCGCTTACCCCTCTTCGGGAAGCTCTTCCATAAGTTGATCCTCTCCCGTTTCGCTTGGATCATGAACGGACTCTTACGGAGCGGTATGCCCATGGTACAGGCACTGGAGGTGACCGCAAGTTCTATCGGGGACTCCCACCTCCAAGAGATGATTCTCGAGGTAGCGGAGAGTATCCGTCGGGGGAGGAATCTCTCTCAAAGCATTTCCCAGTTCCAATTCTTTCCCCCGCTTGTGATCCAAATGGTCAACGTAGGAGAAGAGGCAGGAAACCTGGACCTCACCTTGAGTAAAATTACCGAGCTCTACGACAAGGAAATCAACCTCTTTGTGGCCCGGCTCTCTTCAACCATAGAGCCAGTACTCACTGTGATTATCGGTATCGGGGTGTTCATCGTGGCTCTTTCTCTCTTCCTACCGATCTTTGAACTTGCCTCTCGAGGCATGCAGGGGGGTGGGATGTAGGGGAGAAATTTGGTATAATTGTTTATCCGATCGATTTGCAAAACCACGTTTGGAGGTGTTTCTATGAACAAGAGCGTCCGAAAGAAGAGAAAAAATGAGGGTTTCACCCTGATCGAGCTCATCATCGTGGTGGCCATTATCGGGTTCCTCATGGCCATTGCCATCCCCCGTTACACCACTTCACGCTTAGTAGCAGCACAAAACGCTACCAAGGCCAATCTCCATCAAATGGCTACCGCAGTAGAGGTGTATTCTACCGAAAACGCCTTGGCAGACTATCCCAAGAGCAATCAAGGCCTCGTCAACGCAATAAAGGCAAATATTCCCAACCCACCCAAGACTCCCATCGGTAATTCTTACTACCAGTGTAAAGCCGACAACAATGGCGCGACTTATTACATTTGGGATCCGGCAACACCAACAGGGGAAACCGATAAACGCTTCATCATTTCCGCGGGTGGTGTCATTACTGTAGATACACCACCAGAAGGTGGAGAGAATGTTAGCTGGTAAGCATCGTCACCAACACCGTCGCCAACGTCATCACCGTAACGAGTGAAATTATCACTGATTGATAAAAACACCTCTTGAAACCTTACTCCCCAGCTCTATGCTGGGGGGAGGCCTTATGGTTCAATTTTTCTTTATTCTCATCTTGGGGGTTCTCTCGTTCATCGATTGGAAAACCCATCGCATTCCCGATCTGGGGAACGTGATCCTCTACCTCTTAGGCGGGGTTCCACTCTTCTTTGCTCTCTCCTGGGAAAAACTCCTCGGAGCAGGGATTCTCTTTTCTTTCTTTTTCCTCCTCTATCTCCTCCGACCGGAGGGAGTAGGTTTTGGTGACGTCAAACTGAGTGGAGCCATCGGACTCTTTCTGGGGTGGAGGCTGGGGGTACTCGCCCTCTTTCTCGCTTTCCTCGGTGGAGCCCTCTTGGGGGTAGCACTCATCCTTAAGAAGAAGAAAACCCTCAAGGACCCCCTCCCCTTTGCTCCTTTCTTGAGTGGTGGAGCGGTAGTGGCACTCCTTTGGGGAGAAAAAATTATTGCTTGGTATCTCGGCCTTTTTCTTCTTGCTACATCTTGACTTCTTTCTCCTCCCAAGATACATTTAGAGGCAAAAGGAGGGATGGGTTTTCTCCGGAAAGAGCAATAGAGGTTTTACCACGGTAGAGCTTATGGTAACCGTTACTCTCGCCTTCTTTTTCTTTTCTCTCTCCTCTTGGTCCTTAGTTGAAGTGCGTAACCACTATCTCCTCAAATTGAGCCTTACCCTCCTCGTTACCAAAATCCGTGAAGCCAAGATGGAAGCCATCCAGAGTGGAAAAAGCATTCGCCTCCTCTTTGATACTTCCGAGAATAGACTCCTCTATCGGGGCAAGAGGGGAACTACCGAAATCATCGCTCTCCCCACAGGGACAACCCTCTACGCCACCAATTTCCCCTCTAACACCCTCTTCTTTTATCCTACCGGCGTTCCTTCTTGCGGCGGCACCATTACGCTGCGCTCAAAAAACGCGAGAAAATACATCATTGTTACTCCGGTGACCGGCAGGGTGCGTATCGGTGATAAACCACCACGGTGAGAAAGGGACCACCTTCATCGGTATAGCAGTTTCTACCTCTCTTGCTTTGGTGTTTCTCGTGCTCCTCTCTTCTCAAATGTACCACCTGCAAACGATATCCACGAAAAGCTCTCGCCTTGAGAAGGCACTCCTACTCGCCGTAAATGCTATGGAAGCCTTGAAAGCAGGAAAGGTATTCCCGGAGGAGAGTGACTCCTTTTACGTCAGAATAGAGAGGAAAGAATTCTCTCTCTACCTCGATGAACTTAAGGTCGCTGTGTACCATGAAAAAGAGAAAAGGACTATCGTGGTTTTACGTACGCTGGTCAAAAGATGAGGGATTTTCATTGATCGAACTCGTTGTGAGCCTCACCCTCTTTTTTTTCGTGGTGACTTCACTCATGCATTGCGTGGTCATGTACTTCCAAGTGTGGGAACATCTTGTATCCCGCATCGACGTTTCCGAGAATACTCTCACCGCTACCCACACCCTTTTTCAACTCATTCGTTACAGTAAAACAGTACAAATTCTCAATCACGGGAAAAGATTACGATTGTCCTTAGGCGAAAACTCCATCGATATCTATCTATCCGGAGAAGACCTCCTCCTACTCAATAGAGGAGTGGCTAATCCATTGGTGGAGAAATGTAGAGAACTCCACTTTTGTCTCGATCCATCTCTTTCCTCGCAAGAGTTGGTATCCACACAGTTTACCATTGATGCACCCCAAGAAGATGAGAAAATTTCTCTCCATATCCGACCCTCCTTTTGGAAATAGAGACAGAGGAGCTTTAGAAATCTTCCTCTTGGCTTTCAGCATTTTGGTTTTCATCCTGTGTACCATCTTTTACCGTTTGGCACTTTCCCACTTCCAGTTCCTCGAGCTCCATCGAGAGAGGATGATAAGTGAATACGAAATAGAGGGAGTTCTTGCCGAGGTACTGGAAATAATAGAAATCCAAAGCCCCGAACACTACATCGGTAGGTTCTCTTCACGCTTCGTTCCCACTTACCAAGTTACCGTCACTCGTGATACAATAACTATCACTAAAGAAGGAGAAGAGCTTGTGAGGGCTCGGTTCGAATGGCGTAAGGAAAAACCAGAAATCGTCGCCATCGAGAATCCTTTTGTTTCTCCCTACATGAGGTAAACAATGTTAGGTATCGACTTAGGACACTACTCTTTGAAGTATTGTCTATCGCAAAGGAGACGAGAAAACCGATTTGAGGTATTGCGGGTAGGAGAACTCGTCCTCCCAGGGGAAATTCTTGCCGAAGGGGAGATGAAGAGTAAGAATCTCCTCATCGAGAATGTACGGCTCTTTTTCCAACGTCATAGACTTCCTAAGGAGGTGGCCCTTGCTTTCTATCATCCCAGGATGGTCATCCACCATGTTCATCTCCCCGACATGCCAGAAGGAGAGCTTGAAAACGCCCTTCGTTGGGAAGCAAGCTCGATTATTACCGGCGAAGACAACCTCCAAGTCGGCTGGTACCCCTTGCGAAAGGACGAACACGGGTTGGAGATCCTCTTTTCTGCCACACCAACCGTAGCAGTGCAAGAATGGGTAGAAGCCTTCTTTCAAGCAGGTATTAGAATCGAGGCTATCGAACCACAAGCGTTGAGCTTAGCTCGGGCTCTCTTGAGCTTCTACCAAGAATTACAGAGAATCCCCTTCATTCTCATCGACATCGGTTTCCAAAAGAGTGCCATTGTTTACTTCAATGAAGGACACTTGAAATTTGCCCGGTATTTTAGCTGGGGATTGCATAAAATATGGAATCTCCTAGAAGAGAAATTTTCTCTCTCCACCATAGATATCATGGAAATGATGAAGAGAGGAAACGAGGGGAACAACCTCCCCTATCAACTGGAAGAAGGAGTCAGAGAAGGAGGTCAAGACTTGGCGGTGGAATTACGTCGATCCCTGGCCTTCCTCCAAACCGAGTTCAAGGCTGACGTCGAAGGAGAGAGATGTTTTGTAATCGGTGGAGGGGCCTGTCTTGTCCCTCTGCGACGTTTGGTTGCACAAAACATTTCTCCCCATTGCGAGGGGAGTAAGCCCTTTGTCTTAGGAAGAGAGTCCATTCCCAGCGAGAGATTTCTCTCCGCCTTAGGAGCAAGTCTATGGAGCTAAAAGTCGGCTATCCGGTAAAAATCAATTTACTTCCCAAGAAATACGCGGCAAAAAAAACACCGAATTGGCTACGCCTCCTCTTCCTCGCCATTCTTCTGAGCTTCACCACCTTTCATCTCTACGTTTATCTTGTGACCCAACTGGAAATAACCTCGCTTACCAACGAAATCGGCATGCTCACAAGGGAAGTAACGCAGCTCAAAGAGCGCGAACAAAAACTGCGCGCGGTCCAAGCAGAAGTCAATCGGATCGAGAAGCGGATAAATGTGCTCAAATCCCTCATCGCCCAAGAACCAGATTGGTTACGCATCCTCGCTTGTATCGGCCAAAGCATGCCCGTGGACCTCTATCTCGACGAAGCGAGTTTCACGAGTGAGAAGATAGACTGTCGGGGGAAATCACAGAGTATCTTTAGCCTCGCTCGTTTCATCGATGCACTTTCCGTTTATGAGAATCTTTTCCTCTCCGCCGATTTTCATTCCCTCACCTTAGGAAACGATGGCGCATACACTTTTGAACTCTCTCTGAGGTTGCGAAAGCCATGAGTTTTGAAAAAAAGTGGGCATGGTATCTTCTCGGATGGGCAGGGATAATCATCGTACTATTCTATTGGGGAATCATACCTACTTTCCAGCAAGTCGATTCCCTCGCCCAGGAAAGAGACCGCCTGTACCAAGAAGCCTTAACCCTTCGCAAAAAAGTACAGCAATTAGAAGCCTTGGAGAAGCAATTGAACAGATTGCAGAAGACGGCCCAAGTATTAGAAGAACGAATCCCCAGTGAAACTGAAATTCCCAATCTCCTCCTCACCATTGAGGACGCTTCTTTCTTCTCCCAAGCAGAGATTCTCCTTTTAACTCCTCAAGGCATACAAAAAATGAGTGATTATGCCGAGATGCCTCTTCAGGCTTCGTTAAGAAGTTCTTTCCAGAGTTTCCTCTTCTTTCTCAATTATCTCCGTCAATCACCTCGTCTCATCCAAGTCAAAGGATTTAGCTTTCGCCGAGAACAAGAGCTCTTCACCGTGAATATCAATTTCTCTATCTACCTCCTTGCTCTCGAGGGATCCCCATGAAGGAACGAGAAAACTCCTTGATTATCGCCTTGGTAGGTGTCATCGGATTCCTTGCCTTCCTCAGTTATGAAGTTGGGGGGAGACTTGCGACACCCTCTCCTTCTCCCCAATATCCGTTCTCTCCCGGAACGAAAAACCAAGTAGTTTCAACTCTTCCCTCCCCAGAGGAACCACCCGCCAACTTCTTCCTCCCCTGGTATGAAGAGGAAGAGTTGTCTGCTTTTCGAGATATCTTTGCCGCATCCCCCCTTCCAGGAAACGGAGGAGAATACGAAACGGTAATAGAGGGAGAACAAGAAACGGGAGAGGAAATCGAGGCCGAACTCTCGCAAGAAGGAGTTTCCGAAGTTGAAGAAGAGCCTTTGCCCTCTATCACCATCCGAGGAATGGTTACCTCAGGAGGGGAACAAGCGTTCATTGTAGAAGTGGAGGGGAGAATTTTCATCCTCACCTCAAAAAAGCCCTTGCAAGATAAGCTCAGGTTAGTTAAAGTAGGAGAAGGACAAATGATACTCGAATATGAGGGGAGGGAGTTCGTATTTTCGCTTTCCGACTGAAGCTATCCCTCGTTCTCGCTGTGATTACCACAATATTCTTTTGGGAATGGAGTTATGGAGCTACCCTGAAGGATTTTTTCTACCGCGCCGATGGTTCTGAAATTAAGCTCACTTTCAAGTTCGATCAGCCGGTGAAATGGCGAGATGTTTCTCCCGATCCCTACCGATTGGCCCTATCCATCGAAGAAGCACAAAACGCCCTTCCTTATGCCGAAAGACCGATGAATATTGGCCCGCTCGCCAAGGTCATTTTCCGCACTCAAGGCGATGCTCTCACCCTGTGGGTGGAATTGAATCAATCTACCCCTTACGAAACCTACGACGAAGCAGGAGGGCGTCTGGTAAGCCTCATCCTCAAGGGTCCGTTTGCACCGCAAACGAGAGGGGAAAACCTGTATTCCTTTGATTTTTACGATACCGAGGTGCGGGATGCTCTCCTTGCCTTGGCAAAAGTAGCGGGAGTAAACATCGTGGTGGATGACTCAGTGGAAGGGAAAATTACCGCTTCCTTTGAAAACCTTACCTTCGAACAAGCCTTAGGATACATCCTCACCACACGGGGATTAGGTCAGGTACGATTGGGGAAGAACATCATCATCGGGGAAAGGAGAAAGCTCGAGGAGTCCTTTGGACTTCTTACGGTAAAGAGATTTCCTCTCAAATACATTGATGCATTGAGAGCAAAAGAGGCGGTGGGTCTCCTCATCGATGGAGATCGAGTGGTTGCCGATTCGGTCTCGAAAACCCTTCTTGTACGAGGGAAAGAAGAAGAGTTTCAAAAAGTGGAAGAAATTCTCAAAACCATAGATCTTCCTACCGAGTTTCAGGTCTTCTATCTCTCCAACAATCTCTATGAAGAGGAAGCAGAACTACAGAGAATCCGGGAATTGCTCCGGATTATCATTCCTGAAGAAGAGCGGGTCAACTATGACTTTTCCAAAAAAGCGTTTCTCGTGAGAGGAACGAAAGAAGAACTCGAAGCGGTAGCACAGCTCCTCTCTAACCTCGATCGGAGACTCCCCCAAATTATGATCGATGTGAAGCTTTTAGAGATCAATCGGGAAAAGGTCAAAGATCTCGGAGTGAGTTGGTCCACCGCTCAAGATACTCCCGAAGGAACCGTGCTCAAAGAGGGAGAAATCTCTTTTGGAGAGTTGACCTTAGGAGGAACCCTGGAGCGACAGAACCTGGTTGAAGTGACCATCAAAGCCCTGGAAACGAAAAAGTGGGGGAGACTGGTGGGCAATCCCCGTATCCTCACCCTGAGCGGGAAAACCGCCCTCATCAACGTGGGAGAATCCATCCCTTACCGTAACTTAGAGAGAGATGCCGAGGGAAATCTCATTCCCGGCGCTCTCCAAACTATTGAAGTAGGAGTCAAATTAGAAGTGACTCCGACCCTCACCCAGGAGGGCACGGTAGTGGTTCATGCCAAACCTGAGGTGAGCACCTACTCCACGCGTGATTACGTCCTTGCCGGATTGAAGTTCCAAGACCCCCAAAAGAGCACGAAATCCGCCGATACCATCGCGCGACTGCGCAGCGGGGAAACCATGGTTATCGGGGGGCTCATCAAGAGTGAGGATATCGAAAATATCACGAGAATCCCCATTCTGAGCGAGATACCGATTCTCGGGAATCTCTTCATCCTCCGCAATAAAACCCATAAAGAAACCGAGCTCATCATCTTCCTCACTCCCTATATCATCGACATGTGAAGGAGGGAATACCATGCAGAAAAGAGGGCTTTGCTTCATCATTTTGGGTTTTTGGGCTCTCACCTTTCTTACCGGATGTGGGTGGTTTTCCGATAATCCCATGTTTCCCACGGCGAAAGTGGATATAAGGGCGAGAGTGCTCAAAGAGGACGGAAACGAAGTCCCTGCGGGCATACTTGGGGTGCTCGCAATAACCACCCTTACTTCCGAGACTACCAACACTCAACAAACAACTAATAGTATCATAACCGAGACCACTTTGGAAACTGTTGATCAAAATGTTTATTCCTCAAGTGAAACTACAACCACCACTTCTTCCTTTACGGAGAATAGCGAAAGTATTACTGAGACCGAAAACGTTACTTTTGCGCGAGTAGTTGAATTCACCATTCATCCTATCAATGCCGTAGGAGGCGTGATTGAGGAGGCGTTAATCGAGTACGCCGATGGTAAGGGGAAAGTTATTTCCGCTCTAACGAGAAGTATTCCCCTTTCGGTGCGTTTTCTCCCCGTTCTCCCCAGCAACCTTTCGGGAAGCACCCTTTACAATCAAACTACCTCTTTCACCCTCGAGATTTTCACGATCGGAGTGCAAAACTACTTTCAAAGTAACGGTATTACTTCAGGACAAGCGATAGTGACCTTGAAAGGGATCGATAACGCTATGCATGCTATTACGTATCGAAAAACTATTCCCATTAGTTGTCCACCATACCAAAACCCTCTCTCTTTAGCGAGTAGTGGAACGTCTCCTACTACCTCTTCTTCCTCTTGTCCAACATGTCGTTAGGAGGAAAACCATCACGTCTTGCCCTTATCGGTTTCATGGGTTGTGGGAAGAGTGTGGTGGGGCAAAGAGTAGCCCGGCAAATTGGTTGGACGTTTATCGACTGTGATACTTACATTGAGAAACGGATTGGCGTATCGATTCCCGAAATTTTTGAAAACTTTGGAGAAGAGTATTTTCGTACCCTTGAAACGAAGGTTCTCCTTGAGCTTACCGAAGGAGGGGAACGTCTCGTCCTTGCTACCGGCGGAGGACTCCCTACTCAAGAGAGAAATTGGGCGATCTTAGAGAAGAATTTCGTGACCTTTTTCTTACGGGTTTCCTTTCCTCTCCTCTTTGAGCGCATTCGCGAAAGTCCTCAGCGTCCTTTGGTGAAAAAGTACCCCACTCCTCAAGAGCTACGGAGACTTTACGAACAGAGAATCCCATTCTATGAGCGAGCTCATGTTATAATTGATGCGGACTTTTTAACCGAGGAGGAAGTAGCGGAAAAAATCATCTTCCATGCGCGAGATTACGGTCTCATTAAATGAGCGCTCTTACCGGGTACTGATTGGTCATGGGCTCTTTTCAAGCGAGAGGTGGCAAAGAGAAATGTCTTTTCCTTCCCGGCGTGGAGCTATCGTTACCAATACCACGGTGGGGTCACTCTACGCCGAAAGGGTAGCACAGGCTTTTGCGAACAAGGGATTCACTCTCTCCGTCATCGTCATTCCCGATGGCGAAGAGTACAAAACTCTCTCCACCGTGGAGTACATTTACCATGAACTCTTGCGCCTCAATCTCGACCGGAAGAGTTTCCTCCTTGCCCTGGGGGGAGGAGTGATCACCGATATCACCGGTTTTGTCGCCTCAACCTTTTTGCGCGGTATCGATTACTATCAGATTCCCACCAGTCTCCTCGCCCAGGTAGATAGCTCTATCGGTGGGAAAACAGGGGTCAACCTGGAAGAAGGGAAAAACTTAGTGGGGACGTTCTATCAGCCTAAGGGAGTGTGGATCGACCTCTCTTTTTTGTCTACCCTTCCCGAACGAGAGTACCGGGAAGGATTGAGTGAGGTGTTGAAAGCGGCTTTCTTAGAAGGAGGAGACTTTCTCGCTCTCGTAGAGCGAGAAAAAGAGGTAATCATGGCAAGAGACTCCCTAATCCTTGAAGAAACGGTGGTTCGGGCGGTTGATTTTAAAAGAAAAATAGTAGAGGAAGATGAAAGAGAGCATGGCCGGCGGAGCATCTTGAATTACGGTCATACCATCGGACATGCCTTAGAAAAAGCCCTGGGGTATGGAGTCCTCCGTCACGGAGAGGCAGTGGCGTTGGGTATGATAGGAGAAGCTTTCCTGGCACGAACAATGGGCATCGAAACGAAGAGGGTTCTTGAAACCCAAAAAGCGATACTGGATAGTTTTGGTCTTCCTACTTCTCTTTCACTTTTTTGCGACCATTCGACCTTCTGTAGCGCCCTCTTAAAAGATAAGAAAAAAGAGGCAGGGAAAGTGCGCTTCGTTCTCCTCAAAGATTTTGGGCAACCGTGTGTGGGAATAGAAGTGGAGGAAGAAAAGATAACCGAGGTCATATCTTTCTTACAGGGAGGAAAACAATGAAGCTACTCTTCATATTCGGCCCTAACCTCAATCTTCTCGGAGAACGGGAGATAGAGATCTACGGAGGTATGAGTTTTGCCGAGCTCACCAAACTCATTACCGAAGAAGCGCACAGGGAAGGAGTGGAAGTAGAAATTTTCCAGTCTAACCATGAAGGGGAAATCATCGACTGCATCCATCAAAAGAGGAAGGAAATCGACGGCATTGTCATTAACCCTGGAGCGTACACCCATTACAGCATTGCCATTCGCGATGCCCTGAAAGCGGTTGCTTTGCCCACCCTTGAGGTCCATCTCTCTAACGTGCATGCAAGAGAGGAATTTCGCCACCATTCAGTGATCGCACCGGTGTGTTGGGGACAAATCACCGGCCTCGGTGCCTGGGGATACCTCTTAGCGATACGGGCTTTCCTCTTAGCGAGGGGAAAATCGTGAACCGGACAAAACGCATCCAAAAACTGCAGGGCAATTTGGAATTTCCTCTTCTCGTCACTCATCTCCCCGATATCTTTTACCTCTCTGGATTTACCGGTTCAACGGGTTTCTTGTTGATCTTTCCCCGTGATCCCGTGATCTTTCTCTGCGATGGACGGTACACCACCCAAGCACGGGAAGAGCTCACTGTTCAAGCACAGGTCTTAGAATTTCAGGGAAAGGTTGGAGCGAAAATTTCTGAAATCCTTCGCGATTACGGGGAAAACCAGCTCCTCATCGACGAGAGAGTTTCCGTCACCCTGTGGCAATCTCTTCGTACCCTCGGTATTAACCCCATCCCCCTTCCTTCGCCGGTGAAAGCTCTCCGCGTACAAAAGGATGGAGAAGAAATTACCAAAATGAAACAGGCCTTGACCATTTCCGAACAAGCCTTCCGTCGCATTATGCCACTTATTCGTCCGGGAACCCGAGAACGGGATATAGCCATTGAATTAGAGCACGAGATACGCCTCTTGGGAGCGGAAATTGCCTTTCCCACCATTGTAGCAGGGGGCAAACGCACGGCTCTACCTCACGCCTCTCCCTCGCTCCGAGTGCTCCAAAAGGGGGAGTGGGTACTCATAGATTGGGGGGCTCGCTTTGAGGGATACTGTGTCGACCTTACCCGAGTGATATATCTCGGTACTCCAAATAGGCGTTTCCAAGAAATGTTCCGCCGAGTTCAAAAAGCCCAGAATATCGCGAAGGATCACCTCAGAGCAGGAGTGAAAGCTTGCCAAATTGACGAATTAGTGAGAAAATTCTTTTCTCAGGAAAATATCGATGCCTATTTTACACATGGACTGGGTCACGGTGTAGGAATTGAAATCCATGAAGATCCGGCTCTCAACGCACAAAGTGAAACGGTTTTGGAAGAGGGGATGATCGTAACCGTGGAACCAGGAGTCTATTTTTCCGAATGGGGAGGCATTCGTTTAGAGAGCATGGTCCTCATCACCCAGGACGGATGTCTCACTCTCGACCAGATACCTATCGAGTGAAAAGGAGGAAGAAACCATGCCAGATTATATCTCGAGCAACGATTTGCGAGTCGGTACTTGCATTGAAGTCGACGGTGCACTGTATGTGGTAACCGCCTTCCAACATACCAAAGTGGGGAAGTGGGGTGCCATCATAAAAACCAAGCTCCGTGACATTAATACCGGATTGACGGTAGAGAAGAGTTTTCGGGCAGGGGAAAAGGTAGCCAGAGTTATCTTAGAAGGAAAACCAGCCCAATATATGTATAAGACCGGAAATGAGTACCATTTCCTGCAGCTTGAAACCTATGAAGAAATAGCCCTTCCCGAAGACCTGGTGGGAGAGGCGCGGGATTTTCTCGTCGAAAATCTCGAGGTAGAAATTCTCACTCATGAAGGGAAACCGATCAGCGTGAATGTTCCACCTTTTGTGGAACTCGAGGTAGTAGATACTCCACCTGGAGTGCGTGGTGACACTGCTTCAGGAGGTTCAAAGCCGGCAACCTTAGAGACCGGTTTAGTCATCCAAGTTCCTCTCTTTGTCGATCGAGGCGATAGACTTCGTATCGATACTCGGACCCGAGAGTACTTAGAGCGAGCATAAGAGGTGAAGATGGTGAAAGGCGGAGAAGTAAACTCTCCTCATGGAAGAGTATGGTACGCTCCGAAGGTGTTGCAAAAAATCATCGAGAGAGCAATTTTAAGCCATGAGGGTATTGAATCATTGGAGAAGAGCTATGAGGAGAGCATTCGTGTGGAAACGCGAAAGGGATTCATCTCGGTCAATCTTTTCCTCATCTTGAATTTGGATAAAAGAGTACCAGAAACAGGATGGGAAGTGCAAAAAAGTCTCAAAGAAACGATCGAAAAAACCACGGGGCTCCGGGTGGAACAAATTAATATTTATGTTCAAGGATTTGACTCTCGAAAAGAGAAGCAACTTTCGGCAGTCAATATTCCTGTTTAAAGGGAGAGAAGATGAGAACCAAAGCACGAGAGATAGCCCTGTGGATACTCTTCCAAAAAGACCTGCGAGGGAAGAGCATTAACGACCTCCTCCCCCTGACCAAAATTCCCTCCAATTGGGATGAAAAAACGATCTCCCTCTTTCTGGAGCTCACCAAAAACTTAGAAAAGAGAGAGCAAGAAATCGACAAAATCTTAGGAGAGATCATCGAAGGTTGGTCTCTCTACCGTTTAGCAGCGGTGGATCGGAACATTCTGCGTCTCGCCACTTATGAGTTGCTCTTTCTCCCCGAAATACCGGCGAACGTGGCCATCAACGAAGCGGTAGAATTGGGGAAAAAATACGGTACTGAGGAATCGGGAAAGTTCATTAATGGTGTCTTAGGTCGCTTGATGAAGAAATTACAAACCAAAAATGGGATGTGATAAGGTGAACATTGAGGACTTTCTCCGTGATTGTGCACAACGTGTTGACCAATTCTTAGAGAAACGTCTTCCGGTGGGAGGACCGGTTCGCTTGCAAGAAGCCCTGCGATACGGAGTTATCGGAGGAGGGAAAAAACTTCGAGCTTCGCTCCTCTTTGCCACTTGTGAAGCGTATAACCTTGCCCAAGAAAAACTCCTCCCCCTTGCCGGAGCAATTGAAATGATTCATTCTTTTTCTCTGGCTCACGATGATCTCCCCTGTATGGATAACGACGACTTTCGTCGTGGAAAACCCAGCATGCACCGCGCTTTTGGGGAAGCCATGGGAGTTTTAGCGGGAGACGCTTTACTCATCGAGGGATTATCGCTCTTTCTCACCGATGCACAATTTCTCCATACCTTTGGGGCGGCAAAAATTATCGAGATAACCCAGTTACTCCTCGCCGCCTTAGGTGTTCAGGGTATGGTAGGAGGACAAGTATGGGACTTAGAATACGAAAAGAAGAGAGTAACCGAAGAAGAAGTGCGAAAGATTTACCTCGCTAAAACGGCCCGTTTTATTCAATTCCCCATCTTGAGTGGTGCCATCCTGGGAGGAGCCGACCAAAAAGAGAGGGAAATCCTGGGTAAATTCGGACTTCAGTTAGGGGTATGCTTTCAGGCGAAAGACGATATCCTCGATGTTACGGAAGAGAGCAGTACTTTGGGAAAAACCGCCGGCAAAGACCTCGAACAGGACAAAGCTACCCTTATCAAGGTAAAAGGTTTACAGAGAGCACAAGAATTCATGTGGGAGGAATTCGACCAAGCGGTTACTTTACTCTCAGAGCTCGAGCGTCCCTTTCCGCGTCTCCTCGCCGTCGCTCGCCTGATCGTGGAACGAAGTCATTAAACCAAAACCATGAAAATCCGGTTAGATGAGCTCTTAGTGAAAAGAGGGTTATGCGAAAGCCGAGAAAAAGCCCAAAGACTCATCCTCGGTGGGCAGGTTTTCCTCGAAGGTTCTCCCCGTCTTGTGAAACCCGCCACCTTAGTCGAAGAAACGCTCCCCTTAACTATTCTCCAAAAACCACGTTTTGTGAGCCGAGGCGGAGAAAAACTCGAGAAAGCACTTTTAGAATTTGGTATTCATCCTCAAGGTCTATCTTTTGCCGATATCGGTGCCTCTACAGGTGGATTTACCGATTGTCTCCTCCAATACGGAGCCCAGAAAGTGTACGCCGTTGATGTAGGACATGGCCAACTACATGAAACGCTCCGCAATCACCCCCGCGTGAAGGTCCTGGAGAAAATCAACGCTCGATATCTCACCCTCGAGCAGTTAGGAGAGAAAGTCGATGGAATAACCGTTGATGTTTCCTTCATTTCTCTTGCTCTCCTCTTTGCTCCATTGCGAAATCTCCTCAAAGAAGAAGGGTTCCTCCTCGCCTTGATTAAGCCCCAATTTGAGGCGGGGAGAGCGAAAGTGAGAAAAGGAGTGGTTCGTTCCAGTGAGGTTCATGGGGAAGTTCTCTTCAAGGTGGTGCAAAAAGCGGAAGAGAACCTCTTCTTTCTCTACGGCCTCACTTTTTCCCCTCTCCTTGGACCGAAGGGGAACATCGAGTTTTGGGGATACTGGAGAAAGCAAGGAGAACCCTTAACGGAGGAGAGAAGAAGAAGTATAATAATGGAAACGATAGGAGAAGCGTATTCTCATTTTCGAGAGCAAAAATGTTCATAACTTGGCGAGATTTTTGGTGGCTCATTCCGTGGTCGATAGCGGTAACCTTGGCCGTTCTATGGATGATGCGTTTCTTGAGGCGAGTTCGCTTTCGCAGAATGTGTGCTCGTGCTCAAAGAGGAGAAAAAAAGGCGGAGGAAGTACTCAAAAAGAACGGTTACCATGTCATCGGTGAGCAGGTCGAGCGAAGCGCCTATATGGATATCGATGGAGAAAAAGTAGGATATGAAGTCCGGGCAGACTATCTCCTCAAGCGAGGATGGAGAAGATATGTAGCTGAGGTCAAAACCGGGAATTATGCGACTTCCCCTCTCCAGCCCCATACCCGCAGGCAACTTTTAGAATATTACCTCGTCTACCACCCTCAAGCGGTCCTCCTTGTGGATGGAGACGGAGAAAAGGTGTATCGTGTCACTTTCCCGATCCATAGAGGCTATCTCTTCCCGTGGATATGGACAGCGCTCTTTTTCTTCATAGGATTCCTGGTGGGACAATGGATATTAAGATAAGACATGTTCATATCTTCCCGAAAAGAGATAACCCCCGAGTTCGAGAGAAGGCCGAAGAATTAGCGAGTCTCCTCCATTCTCTCCAAGTAACCTCCGAAATCGTTACCGGAGAAGAAAGCCCTCACCACCCTCCCCAAATGGTAGTGGTTTTGGGTGGAGACGGAACGTTCCTCTCTGCAGTTCATCTCTATGCCCCCCTCGCCGTTCCACTTCTCGGTATTGACATGGGTGGGTTGGGATTCTTAGCCGAGGTAAGTGTAGATCATTTATTTGATACTATCATCGAGGTCGTGAAAGGCCGTTTCACGGTTGAAAATCGGATGATGGCTCAGTGTGAAATCGTTCATGAAAACCAAAAGGTAGAAACGGATTTCGCTCTCAATGATGTAGTCATCTATCGAGGTCCCTTTGCCCAGATGATTCGCCTTTCTACTCACATCGACGATGAATTTCTGGCTTCTTTCCCTGCCGATGGACTCATCGTAGCTACACCCACCGGTTCGAGCGCTTACTCTTTGTCAGCGGGGGGACCGGTCGTTTTCCCAACCCTTGATCTCTTCATCGTCACTCCCATATGTGCCCATACCCTTTACGCTCGTTCTATTGTGGTGCCCCCTACTTCTTCAATTAAAATTGTTCTCGAATCGATGAAAGAGGGAACGATGGTCACATTAGATGGACAACGAGGATACGCCCTCGCCAGGGGAGAGTATCTTGTGGTACACAAAGCTTCCTTTCCGGCTTCCCTGGTGAAACTTCCTCGTGAGAGACACTTTTACTCTTTACTCCGAACCAAACTATCCTGGGGTATAGACATCCGCAAGCGAGTGAACGAGGAGTGTTAAAGACTCTGGTCATTAAAAACTTTATCATCGTCGATTACCAAGAAATTGAGCTCCAACCTGGATTCAACATAGTTACCGGTGAAACCGGGACGGGGAAATCTCTCTTAGTTAATGCTCTCCTTTTTCTCTTGGGAGGCCGCTACCGAGAAGAATGGATTCGACAGGGAAAAGATGTTGCTTCGGTAGAGGGGTGTTTCGATCTTGAAAAACATATCGATTTATGGGAAACTCTTCAAAGTTTGGGAATCCCTACCGACATCCCCAAAAAAATTGTCGTCTCCCGAGAAATTACCAAAGCGGGAAAGAGCAAAACGCGTCTCAATGGTCGGACAGTTCCGCTTCAAATCCTCAAAACGGTTGCGTCTCTGCTCATCGACGTATACGCACAGGGTGATCAAATCCGTTTTCTCAACCAGGAGAACAAAATACACATCCTGGATACTTTCCTTTCTGCGCAGGGGAGAGAAACCAAAGAAAAATACCACGCTCTCTTTGGAGAGATTCAATCGCTTCGCGAACGAGTCAAGGCCTTAAACCAAGGACAAGAACAACATATCGCTGAGTACCAAGCCATCCTTCAGGAAATGGAAGAGGCAAAAATAGACCCCCAGCGAGTTGAAGCCATTGAAGAAGAATTCCGTCGTCTGAGTAGTTCTCAAGGCTACTTAGAAGTTATCCACGCCTTGCTCTCACTCCTTTGGGAAGAGGAGGGTTTCTTGGCTCGTCTCGCCCGGATCAAGGGGACATTACGCAATCTCCCCGACGAATTTCCCTTTTTCTCTCCTCCTTCAGTCTTAGAAACCTTAGAAAGGGTGGAAGTGGACCTCTACGAACTCGCCAACCACGTCCAGCGGGCACGGGAAGCCTTCTCTTTCTCCCCGGAACGAATCGAAGAACTTGAAAGAGAAATCGGAGAAATAGAGCGCTTAAAACGCAAGTATCGCCTGCTCACTACTCGCCAGCTTCTTGCGTTTCGGGAAGAAGTGATGGAAGAACTCAAGAGACGAGAGCAGGAAGCGGAGGAACGCAATATGTTCCTTCAAAGAGAGGAAACACTCATGCGAGAACTCACCGCTTTGGGGAGATCACTCAGCGTTGAGCGAGCAAAGGCTGCACAAACCTTCCGGCAAGCGATGGAAGAAGCCATGAAGGACCTCGCTTTTCGCCAAGTAGAATTCATCCCTCTCCTTGAACAATGCAACGAACCCCAAGAATACGGATTTGACCGGGTGTCTTTCCTGGTATCTCTCAACCCAGGAGAACTCCCTCAGCCAGTGGAGGACATAGCTTCCGGCGGAGAACTGTCGCGAATCATCTTAGCGATGAAGTCTATTGCCCCCTCCCTGCAGAGTGTACCAACCTTGATTTTTGACGAAATTGACCAAGGCATCGGAGGAAAAACGGCTTTCTGGGTGGGCAGTAAACTCAAGAGACTTGCTCGTCACCATCAAGTCATTTGTATCACCCATCTCCCTCAAATTGCCGCTTTTGCCGATCATCATCTTAAGGTAGAAAAATGGACCGATGCAGAGAAAACATGGACCCAGGTTGCCTACCTCCGAGAGAGAGGTGAGAGAATCGAGGAATTAGCTCGAATGATGGGTGACGAGGAACACAATCTCTCTGCCCTCCAATATGCTGAAATCCTATTGGAAAAGGTAAATAATGGAGATCATTAAATCCAGTTCTTTCTTTATCTCTACTATTGAGAATAACCATGTTTTTGTCTTGGGTGGCCCAAGCGGCACGGGGAAAACCGAGCTCGCCCTCAATCTCGCCACCTTTTTCGAGCGCATGGGCATACTGGCAACAGTCATCGACCTTGACTTCACCAAGGGAGACTTTACCTTACGCAGCAATCGTTTTCGAACCTATGTTCCCATTCCTCAGAGAGGAGAAGAAACCCGTTACGGAAATGTCCCCCATATTCCTCAGAAACTCCTCCAACATATCGAAGGAGCAAGTCATGACCGCCGTTTCATCATCGATCTCGGAGGAAATGAACGAGGCATGCAATTCTTACAGATCGTAAAACCCGTCCTCAAACACAAACGGGTCCATGTAACGTTAGTAACTAATTTCTTCCGACCATTTTTCGAAGCAGAAGAACATTATCAATCCTTCGCCTCCCGGATAGAAAGAGGTCTCGATTTCCGTTTCCATTCGGTAATTGCCAATAGCCATCTCATGGAATTCACGACCTGGGAGGTGCTGGCACGCAGCTGGCAAAAAACCCAAAATCTCGTGACTATGCTTTCTTCCCCTCTCTTCTTTGCCACCGTATGGGGGAAAACATGCGATGAAGAAATCCTTGGGGAATGTTTGAGTGGTGCAATCGTTAGGATAAAGAGGTTCTTAGACCTACCATGGAGGGATGAACCGTGAAGGTAAAAGAAAGAGTCATTGTGTCCATTGATAGAGAATTCTGTAAAGGATGTGGACTGTGTGTGCGCATTTGTCCCAAACAGGTATTAGCTATTGCCGATACCTTCAATAGCAAAGGGTACTATCCCGCCATAGTGACCCAGGAAGATCGTTGTGTCGGTTGTGGCTTTTGCGCGCAAGTATGTCCAGATGTCGCTATTTCGGTGTACAAGGAGTGAGAAAAAGTGGAAAAAATCCTTATGAAAGGCAACGAGGCTTTAGCAGAGGCAGCAGTTCGTGCCGGTTGCCGAATGTACTTTGGCTATCCTATTACTCCTCAGAACGAAATCAGTGAGTATCTCTCTTTTCGCCTCCCTCAGGTAGGGGGGGTATTTTTGCAAGCAGAAAGTGAAATCGCTTCTATTTACATGGTCTATGGAGCTTCCGCTGCAGGAATGCGGGTAATGACTTCTTCTTCTGGACCGGGAATCAGTCTCAAGCAAGATGGCCTCTCATGCTTGGCGTGTGCCGAATTACCCTGTGTAGTGGTCAACATGTCTCGGGGTGGTCCTGGAGTTGGGAATATTCAACCGGCACAAAGTGACTATTTTCAGGCTGTAAAAGGTGGGGGGCATGGGGATTATAGAGTTATCGTCTTGGCACCTTCCTCGGTCCAAGAATTGGTTAATCTCACCTATCGAGCTTTCGATTTAGCAGATCGCTATCGTAACCCGGCCCTCATCTTAGGAGATGGGATGCTCGCCCAAATGATGGAGCCCGTTTCTTTCCCCGAGGTCCATTTCCCATCCTTACCACCCAAAGATTGGGCAGTGCGAGGAAAGGGCCAAGGAGAGAGGAAAGTTATCCTCTGTCTCGACCTCGACCCGCAGGGATTGGAAAATCTCAATTTAAAGCTTCAGAAGAAATATGAACTCTTACACGAAAAAGAACTCGATTGGGAATTTTTTGGCGAAGATGAACCAGAGCTTCTCCTGGTAGGGTTCGGAACGGTGGGAAGGATACTCAAAACAGTGGTGAGAGAGGGAAGGAAAAGGGGGTTGAAACTCTCCCTCTTTCGTCCCATTACCCTCTTTCCTTTCCCTTCACTGCAGTTGCGCAACATGGCGCACAAAGCGGGGAAAATTCTCGTAGTGGAAATGAACTTGGGACAGATGGTAGAAGATGTCCGCTTGGCGGTGAATGGGGTGGTCCCGGTGTACTTCTACGGACGGACCGGAGGGGTCATCCCTCAGGTAGAGGAAATCATGGAAAGAGTGCAGGAGATCCTACGTAATCATGAGGTGCTGCTATGAAGGTTATTTTCGAAAGGCCTAAAACTCTCTTGAAGAAACCTTTTACCTATTGTCCAGGGTGTCATCATGGTTTAGCCCAACGCCTCATCGCCGAAGTCATTGATGAATTGGGTATTAGTGAGATCACTATAGGAGTAGGACCGATCGGGTGTTCGGTATACATCCACGAGTTCATCGACGTTGACTTTGTGGTAGGAGCTCACGGAAGAGCACAAGCAATCGCCACCGGACTCAAAAGAGCTCTCCCTGATCGAATTATCTTTTCTTATCAAGGAGATGGCGACATCGGTGCTATCGGCACCGCCGAGGCAATTCACGTCGCCGTCCGAGGCGAGCTTATCACCTCTTTCTTTGTGAATAATGCCGTCTTCGGTATGACGGGTGGGCAAATGGCCCCCACCACCCTATTGGGGCAACGAACCAAAACCTCGCCATTGGGGAGAGATCCTGAGCTCCACGGCTTTCCTACCAAACTGAGTGAAATGATTCAAGTAATCGAAGGGAGCGCGTATGTAGCCAGAGTAGCTCTTACTCAACCTCGCTATATCAAGCAAGCCAAAGAGTGCATAAGAAAGGCGTTCTTAACCCAAATTGAAAGAAAAGGATTTTCCCTGGTGGAAATTCTCTCCATCTGTCCCACCAACTGGGGAATGGAACCCCAAAAAGCGGTAGAATGGTTGGAAGAACATATGATTCCTTATTTCCCTTTGGGAGAAATGAAAGTGAAAAAGGGGAACAAAATCTATGAAGCATCATGAAATCCTCATCGGAGGATTTGGAGGACAGGGCATTCTCTTCTTAGGCAGGGTAATCGCCACCGCTGGTATGTTAGAGGGATACGAAGTGAGTTGGTTTCCTTCTTACGGTCCAGAGATGCGGGGAGGAACCGCTAACTGTACTGTGATTATCTCCGAAGAACAGATTGGAGCGACGGTTGTCGATCACCCCACGGCATGCATTGCGATGAATACACCTTCTTTTCTTCGTTTCACCCCTTCGGTCCGACAAGAAGGATTAGTAGTGATGAACTCGTCCCTGGTTACCGAAGACACAGTACCTCAAGGAGTGAGACTGTTAAAAGTTCCGGCAAACGACCTGGCATGGAAAGAGGTGGGAATTCCTGAAACGATGAACATGGTTATCTTAGGAGCCCTTCTCGCCTATTCACCCATCTTGGAATTTGAACATGCGAAAAAAGCCTTACAGCTTATCCTTGAGGAGAAGAAAAAAACTATTCTTGATGCGAATGTAAAGGCGCTTGAGGCTGGGGCGCTCTTCGTCCAAAAAGGGGGGAAAGAACGTGTTAGTTAGAGATCGGATGAATCGAGAAGTGGTTACGGTGACAAGTTCAACTACCATCTTAGAGGCACAAAAAATTATGAAGGACCGTGGGATACGGAGACTACCGGTAGTGGATGCAGAAAAATTAGTGGGCATCGTGACGTATAATGACCTCCTCGAAGCATCGCCTTCCAAAGCCACAACCCTCAGTCGCTTCGAAATGACCTATCTTTTGAGTAAGATGAAGGTAGCAGAAATTATGACCAAGAAAATCGTATTCGTAGAGCCCGATGTCCCCATCGAAGAAGCAGCTTTCATCATGTACCGAAACCATGTCGGGGGACTACCCGTAGTTCAGGAAAATCGTTTAGTCGGTATTATCACTGAATCCGATATTTTTGAAGTTTTCGTAGAAACTCTGGGGGTGAAAGAGAAAGGAACCCGCCTCACCCTTGAAGTTCCTCAGAAACCAGGTATTCTCTACGAAGTAGCAAAGATCATAAAAAACCACCATATTAACATTCTCAGTTTGGCGACTTTCTACGAAACCGGAAAACCTGAATACCGATACGTGGTATTACGTATAGCCACTTTAAGTCCCCAAAAAATCATCGAGGAGTTAGAAAATTATCCCGAAATACGAGTAAAGCATGTGTGGACTACTCCACCTGAGGAGGCATGAG
This sequence comes from uncultured bacterium, assembly GCA_937139415.1. Taxonomy (GTDB): domain Bacteria; phylum Atribacterota; class Atribacteria; order Atribacterales; family Caldatribacteriaceae; genus CAKZPS01. The sequence continues at coordinate 39,468 of CAKZPS010000020.1, read as the reverse complement.
CATTATGTTTCTTCCCTATGACCGTGTAAAGGCGACTACCCTTGTCGCACCTCGAGAAGTAAGAGAGGACCTCTTAATGGAGACCCGTATTCTCCGCATGGTTCGAAAAACTTACGAAGGAGGAATGGAGAGAATTTTCCTCGCCCACCCTGGAGCAGTAACCGTTATCGCCACCACCCGAGAAAAGAAACTCCTGTTGATCAAACAATTCCGGGCACCGGCAGGAGAGTGGTTGTGGGAAATCCCTGCTGGGACGCTAGAACCACGGGAACCTATCCTCAAGTGTGCCCAGCGGGAACTTGAGGAAGAAACCGGCTTCTCTTCGCAAGAATGGAAATACCTTTTTCCAGTCTTTTTAGCCCCCGGCTATAGCAGCGAAATCATTCATTTCTTCAGAGCCTATAACGCCGTCCCGGTGGAAAAAGCGCCGCCGGGAGACGAAGACGAAATGATTTACTACTTAGAGGTGGACAGAAAAGAAGCATGGAATATGGTGAGTAGAGGAGAAATTAAAGACGCAAAAACCCTTCTTGGAATCCACATTTTTGTTGAGGAAAACCATGAGGATCTTTATCGCCCTTCTTGATGGAGTGGGAATAGGAGAACTCCCTGACGCCTGGCAGTACCAAGACCAAGGAAGCCATACCTTGAAGAACACCGCACGAGCAGTGGGAGGATTACACGTTCCCCATTTGGCACATCTCGGTCTTGGTTACCTCGATGACATAGAGGGGGTGGAAAAGGTTCCCTCTCCCTCCGGTTGCTATGGAAAAATGAACGAAGCCTCTCCCGGCAAAGACACGACCAGTGGTCACTGGGAAATTGCCGGAGTTATTCTTTCCAAGCCCTTTCCGGTATACCCCCAGGGGTTTCCTCCCGAGGTGATTAGGACAATTGAGCGAGCTATCGGCACTCGTGTTTTGGGAAATAAACCTGCGTCAGGAACTGCTATTATCGAGGAATTGGGAGAGGAACATCTCCGTACCGGCTTTCCCATTATATACACTTCAGCCGATAGCGTCTTACAGATCGCAGCTCACGAAGAAATCATTCCCCTTGCCACTCTTTATGCCATCTGTGAAACGGTGAGAGATATTATGCAAGGAGAACACGGAGTTGCACGAGTCATTGCCCGTCCCTTTGTCGGTCGTCCGGAAAACTTTCGCAGAACCCCCAACCGGAGAGATTTCTCCTTGTCTCCCCCCCAAAAAACCCTCTTTGACTCCTTAGGAGAACATCGCAAAACGGTAGTAGGTATCGGAAAGATTAAGGACATTTTCGCCGGACGGGGAGTGCATCAAAGCTTCAAAACCAAAAATAACGATGAAACTTTCCAAATCTTTAAAACAGTCCATCAAAACGGTGGAGGAGATCTCATATGGGCAAATTTCAACGATTTTGACACTCTTTTCGGTCACCGTAACGACCCTTATGAATTTGCCCAGGCGTTGCAAGAATGGGATACCGAATTGGGGACCTTTCTGCCTCTCCTACGTGATCATGAAATCTTGTTCGTGACGAGCGATCACGGGTGCGATCCTACCACCCCGAGCACCGACCATTCTCGGGAATACGCTCTCCTCCTTGTCTTTGGTCCACGCACGAAAGGTGGTGTGTCACTCGGGACAAGAAAAACCTTTGCCGACCTCGGTGCTACCGTAGCTGAACTTCTGGAGGTGCCATGGAATGGAGCAGGAATTAGCTTTGCTTCCTCTCTTATACCCTCCTGACACGCTGACCCAACTTCAATACGGTGCGTCTCAACTCCCCAAGAAGCCTTTGATGAGCATCATAACCGGTTCGGGATGGGGAGGTACTGTGCCGGGCCGAATGGTCGACACCATACCGTATTCCGAGATAGGGATTCGTTTTCTCCCCGAAGTACAAGGACATGCCGGAGTCATCCGAATCATGGAATACCAAGGAAAAACCTTCCTCGTCTTTGAGGGACGTCTCCACTTCTATCAAGGATACACCTACACCGAAGTCATCATGCCGGTAACGCTCTCGTATCTCACTCAAACCGAGATGCTCGTTCTCACCAATGCTGCAGGAAGCCTTCATCGAAGCTTTTTCCCCGGCAATTTATGCCTCTTGACCGATCAAATTGATTTTACCCTGGTGCCCGATCCCCGAGTATTTACCCAAAGAGCCCGTTTCACCCCCAATTTACGCCACAGAGTACTCGAAGGAACCCGAAAGAGAGGGATCTTTCTCCACCAGGGGGTTTACGTAGGGGTTCTCGGACCTTCTTTCGAAACGCCAAGCGAAATTCGTCTCTTCTCTCTTCTCGGTGGACACGTCATCGGAATGTCTACCGTTAAAGAAGCAAAGGCCGCAGCCAATTTCAATATTCCTCTTTTGGGAGTATCGTTAATAACCAACTGGGGGAGTGGATTATCTCTCTCCCCGCTGTCTCATGAAGAGGTTTTAGAGATTTCGGAACGATCTCGGCCACTCATGCACGCCTTTTTTGAAACATTACTCACGGAGGTGCCGAAAGAGTGGACATCGCCATAAGCCACGAAGGCACCGACTTCGATGCCTTCGCCTCGCTTTTCGCCATTACCAAATTGTTTCCCAGCACACAAATCGTCTTAGGAGGGAGCATCAATCGTAACGTACGCCACTTCCTTTCGCTTTACGGAAAATTCTTCTCTTCCTTCAAAGAAAAAGAGGTGGATTGGAAGCGGGTAGAGAGAATTTATGTGGTTGATACCCCTTATTTCGAACGTCTGGGAAGGGTCAACGAACTGTTGCAGGAAAAAAGGGCTGAAGTTTTTCTGTTCGATCACCACCCCGAAGCAGAACTGCAAGGAATCAAACAGGTGGTTTTCAAAGAATGTGGCGCTTGTACGACCATCTTGGTAGAAATGATTGAAAAAGCTGCCATTCCCCTTTCCCCCTTAGAAGCTACGCTTCTCCTCCTCGGTATCTATGAAGATACCGGTTTTTTCACTTTTCCTACCACCACTCCTTCCGATTTGCAAGCAGCTTCTTTCTTACTCTCTCAAGGGGCAAATGTAAGCTACACCCCTCGTTTTACCAGAGTCCCCTTGACTACCGAACAAAGAGAAGCGTTGCAAAAAATGATACGTTCCCTCTCGGTAGAGGATATTCGGGGGATCCCGGTTCATTTCTGCCAAGTGAAATTTACCGAATACGTTGATGGAGTTTCACTCCTCGTCCATAAGCTCATGGATTTGGAAGAAATCGAGGTCCTCTTTGCCCTCTTCGAAATGGAAAACAAGGTATACGTAATCGCTCGCAGTCGCTTAGAAGATATTGACCTCACCGAAATTGTTGGCAAAATGGGTGGTGGAGGGCATCGCAGTGCTGCCTCGGTGGCCTTTCGTCATCGTCCGCTCTACGAGGTGAAGGAACAAATTCTCGGTATTCTCCACCAATCACTCTCCTTCATGCAAGCCCGAGAGGTCATGTCCCAACCTGTGAAGGTTATTGTTCCCGAGCAATCGGTAGAGGAAGCCTTTCTCACCATGATCCGCTTTGGATTCTCGGGACTTCCGGTGGTTGACACCACGGGAAAGCTGGTGGGGATGATTGCACGTCGCGATGTAGAGAAAGCTATGTACCACGGTCTCAAGAATGCTCCGGTGAAGAGCTTCATGTCCACCCAGCTTGTGACCGTAAGTCCGGAAGAATCAGTATTCCGGGTACGCAATCTCATGGTAGAAAAAGACATTGGTCGAATTCCGGTAGTAAAGGGGGACACCATCCTGGGGATTATTACCCGCAGCGACCTCCTCCGCGTCTTCCATGAACAAGAGCATGCCGTGCTTAAGCGACTCACCCGCTTGAATCTCGCTGAAAAACTCTACCTCCACTTCGACAAGGATACCTTGGAGCTCCTCAATACCATCGGTCATTTTGCTCAGCGCATGGGAGTGAAAGTGTACCTGGTGGGAGGAGTAGTGAGAGACATTATCCTCGGGTATCCGAACTATGACCTTGACTTGGTTGTAGAGGGAGACGCCATCGAATTCGTGCACCACCTCTCCCAATTCTTGCCGGGGAAGGTAGTTCCTTATCCTCCTTTCGGAACGGCCATCTTTTTCTTGCGCACGGGAAAGAGGATAGACTTTGCTTCGGCACGCCACGAATTCTATCCCGCTCCTGGAGCCCCTCCACAGGTGGAGTACAGCAACTTACGCAGGGATTTGTTCCGAAGAGATTTCACCGTGAATGCCATGGCCATTAGTATCCTTCCCGACAACTGGGGAGAACTCTTTGACTTCTTCGGAGGCATTAGAGACTTAGAACAAAAGGTGCTCCGCGTTCTCCACCCCTTGAGTTTCGTAGAAGACCCGGCGCGATCGATTCGAGCAGTCCGTTTTGAACAAAAGTATCAATTTCGTCTCGAACCGTTTACCATGAGTCTCCTCAAACAGACGATACGCGAGGGTTTGTTGGAAAAGGTTAAACCGGATCGATTGAAGGAGGAATTACAACTCATTCTGCGTCTCCCTCAATTTCATCGCTACCTTCTTCGTCTCTACCAATTGGACATGTTTCCCTCTGTTTTCCCCGGCTGCGTTTGGAAAAAGGAATACGAAGAAATTTATCCCCGGCTCATCAAACTCACCGAAAAGTTTTCCTCTCTCGAACTCGACCAGTTCATAGCAAAGTTAGCCCCCATTCTGGGAAATATCCAAAAAGACGCCTTAGGCCTTCTCCAAACACGCATGGGTCTCTCGAAAAAGAAAATGCACAAAACGAGTACCTATCTTGAGAAAAAAGAGGAATTGGAAATAACCCTTGTAACTCCCCAGTCGCGAAATTCAGCCATTTATACGCTCTGTTCTCAAGTGGCACCGGAGTTCCTGCTTTTGGTGTGGGCTAAATTCTCCGATCATCCTCTGGTGGGTGAACGGCTCACTCGATACTTCGAAGAGTGGTTATCGCTCCAACCGTTCCTTTCCGGAAGTGACCTCCGAAAGATGAATATTCCAGAGGGGCCAGTTTATGCTACAATTCTCCATGAATTGAAATTGGCTAAAATTGACGAACAAATAACGACCAAAGAAGAGGAAGAAGCCCTGGTCAAAATTCTCTGGGAAAGGATGAAGACATTTGAAGAGAGAAGTCATCTTTAGTGGCATGAGGCCGACGGGAAGGATGCATATTGGACACTATTTTGGGGTTTTACGCAATTGGGTCAAGCTTCAGGAAGAATACGAGTGTATTTTCGGTGTCGCCGATTGGCACGCGTTAACTACCAATTTCCAAGATACGGGTAATCTACCCATTCACGTTATAGAGATGGTAACCGATTGGTTGGGGTTAGGCATAGACCCGAACAAGTGTACTCTGATGATTCAATCCTTAGTTCCCGAGCACGCAGAACTGCATCTTTTCTTCTCCATGATCACTCCGGTAGGATGGTTAGAACGTAACCCCGTACTGAAACAACAGTTACAAGATATGGGTCTCAAGGAAGCGGTCGGATATGGTCATTTGGGGTATCCAGTACTTATGGCTTCCGATATCTTGATTTACAAAGCCAATAAAGTTCCCGTGGGGGAAGATCAAGTACCGCACATTGAAATTACGAGAGAAATCGCTCGTCGTTTCAATTCTCTGTACCAAGAGATTTTTCCCGAACCACAGGCTCTTCTCACTGAGTCCCCCCGTATTCTGGGAATCGACGGAAGAAAAATGAGTAAAAGCCTGCAAAACGACATTGCTCTATCGGAAACCCCGGAAGAAACGAAAAAGAAAGTAATGAGCATGTTTACCGACCCAGAAAAAATTCGCAAAAATGACCCAGGTCATCCCGAGCGATGCAACGTCTTTTCTTTCCACAAAGCAGTGGGGAACGAACGATACCTGGAAATCGAGGCAGATTGCCGTCTGGGGAAAATCGGTTGTGTAGCCTGTAAGCAAGAATTGGCCCAGCTTCTCATCCAGTTCTTAGAGCGCATCTCTCCTTATCGAGCCCAGTACGAGGGGAAAGAAGCACTGGTTCGAGAAATTCTCTTCGCTGGGAGTCAACGAGCCCGCTCGATGGCGCAAAACACTCTCCATGAAGTCCGAAAAACAATGAATCTCGACTATGGCTTCCTTAGATAGAAAAATTCAAACTGTTGAAGAACTGTTTTCCCAAATAGAGCAATTGCTCGACGAACTTTTAGGAGAAGAGCGAGAAGAAATTCTCCTTGAAGAACAACAAGAACAAGAAGAACTCTTCGAAATTTTTGCCCAGACTCTGTCACTCCTCAAAGAACAGGAGGAACGAACACTGAAATCACCTGCTACAAGATGGAAAATGATCGAGACACCCCGAAAGATCGACTGGAACAAAATTACCATTGCCGATCTTTTTTCTCTCTACCGAATGTATGCCGAAAACGACCAACCTACCGCTCAGCTCATCGTTGACGATTCTTTCGAAAAAATCCTTGCCCGACGGAGAGAGGAGATACAAAGACTCATCGAAAACCATCCGGGAAAAGTCATAACTATGGAGACACTGTTTCAGGGTTGCGTCGCCCGTCAAGTCATTATCGCCACTTTTTTGGTTCTCTTAGAGCTAATTTTTCGTCAGGAATTGAGAATAGTCGAGAAAAATGACGGAAAAATGTACCTTGAAAAAGGTGGAACCCCAAATCTTGAAAAATCTTCTTGAGGCTTTACTCTTTTCTTCGCCTCACCCTCTCACCATTCAAGAAATGGCTCAGATCACCCATGCAGAAGATATAACTCAAGTCGAGCAACTGGTCAAGGAATTGCAAGAGGAATACGAAAAACGAAATGGAGCACTCACTATTCGTTCCAAGAAGGAAAAATGGCAGATGGTGGTAAAACCGGAGTACGGAACCATCATCAAGGAAAAAATGAAAAATGCTCCTCCGAAAACTATCTCCCGCTCAACGCTCGAAACCTTAGCGGTGGTTTCTCTGTACCAACCGATAACCAAACCTGAGATCGACCTCAAAAGAGGTACCAATTCCGCTCAAGCGCTGAAAACGCTTTTGGAAGAAGGTCTGGTAACCATTTGTGGCCGAAGCAATGCTCCTGGCAAACCTTTTCTCTATCGGGTTACAGAAAAATTTTTTGAGGTCTTCGGTATCGAAGGAGAAGAAGAACTCCAAAAAATGATCGAGATGGTTAAAAACCACCATGGAACGACTCAATAAACTCTTAGCCCAGTGCGGCATCGCCTCACGCCGTAAATGTGATCAACTCATCAAAGAGGGTAAAGTGAGAGTCAACGGCGAGATCATCACGAACCCCGCGAGCAAATTCCCCGAAAACGTGACCATTGAAGTAGCCGGTGTTCCTTTTTTGGCCAAGGAAGAATTCATCTACCTCATGTTCTATAAACCCCGAGGATGCCTGACCACCCTCCATGATCCTTACGGTCGCAAAACCATTATGGCTTTCCTCCAAGGTATCCCCCATCGATTTTTCCCGGTAGGACGCCTGGATTACGAGAGCGAGGGACTACTCCTCCTCACCAATGATGGAGAGATGAGCCATACACTTACCCATCCGCGTTTTCAGGTAGAAAAAGAGTATCTCATCTTTGCAGCTGGGAAAGTGAGCGAGGAGGCGTTACGTTGTCTTGAGAGAGGAATAATGGTAAAGGGAGTTGCCTACGGTATTCGTGCGGGAAAAATTCGGGAGTATCGAGAGAACGATACTGTTTTAGAAGTGACTCTCTGTGAAGGAAAGAAACACGAAATCAGAATCATGTTTGATTTTCTCAACCATCCTGTGCTACGATTGATACGCACCGCCATGGGTCCTATTCACTTAGACGAGCGACTCCTACCAGGGCGTTGGCGTTATTTGACCGAAAAGGAGTTGGTCTTACTGCGAAAATATACCAAGGAGCGGCGAACACCGTGAGGGAAAAAGGACTCATCCATGTCTATTACGGAGAAGGCAAAGGAAAAACCACGGCAGCCTTAGGTCTTCTCTTGCGGGCGGTAGGACATGGCATGCGGGTTCTTTTCGTACAGTTTTTCAAGCACCAGCTCACCGGTGAAATCGCTTCACTCCAACTCCTTCCCGGCGTTATGGTATATCGTTTTGGCAGCGGAAGGTTCGTGAAAAACAACACTGTAGATGAAGAGGAAAAACGGGAATTCCTCCAGGGATGGCAGATTGTTCAAGAAGGCCTCCGCGGGGAAACGTACGACATGGTCATCTTAGATGAGTTTCCTTACGCCTTTTTCTACCACTTGCTAAGCTGGGAACAATTTTCACAGCTTTTGGCCTTACGTAACCCACGCATCGAACTCATCATCACTGCAAGAAAGGTTCCCCAAGAACTACTCGCCATTGCTGACCTCGTCTCCGAAATGCGGTGCGTCAAACATCCCTTTTCCCAGGGTACTCCTGCACGTAAAGGAGTGGAGTATTGAAATGATTCGTGGTATTCGAGGAGCCATAACGGTGAAACAAGATACCAAAGAGGAAATTAAACAAGCTACTCTGGAACTATTCGAGCGTATTCTCATCGAGAATAAGCTCTCGCGTGATGATGTATCCTGCGTTTTCATCACCGCTACCTCCGATCTCTCTTCGGTCTTCCCTGCAGAAGCTATTCGCGAAAAAGAAGATTTTCGTTACATTCCAGTCATCTGTGCTCAAGAAATCGAGGTGAAAGGAGCTATGCCTCGATGTATTCGTATGTTAGTCTTGGCATCGACCCCGATACCACCCGAGGAAATTCACCACATCTATTTACGAGAAGCACAAAATCTCCGCCAAGATTTAATAGGAAAGAGGGGAAAGTCATGAAACAAGCAGTTATACAACCTTTCGCCGGCAAGTTGGTGGGAAGCATTCTCTGTCCGCGAGACAAGTCCTTGAGTCATCGAGCGGTCATGTTAGGTACTCTCAGCGAAGGGGAAACAGTCATTACCGGATTCTCTTTCTGTCGGGATTGTCTGGCCACGGTGTATTGTATTCAATCCTGGGGAGTAGAGGTCGAGCTCATTCCCCAAGAAGAAAAAGTGATCGTTCGCAGTGAAGGACTTTTCCATCTCCGGGAACCTCACGATGTTCTCAATGCCGAAAACTCTGGCACCACCATCCGGCTCTTAGCCGGCATGGCTACCGGAATACCAGGGCTCTCGGTATTCACAGGTGACCAAAGTTTGCGGCAGCGACCCATGGGGAGAATTATCGAACCTCTCCGACAAACAGGTGTAGAAATTGGAGGGAGAGCAGGGGATCGTTTTCCTCCCCTTTTCGTACGGGGGCAATCACGAGTGAAGCCAATACGACACACTCTCCCCGTACCCAGTGCTCAAGTCAAATCAGCACTCATTCTTGCCGCTTTAAAGGGGGAAGGGCCCTCTGTCATTGATGAGCCCGTGGCTTCCCGCGATCATACCGAAAATATGCTCCGTTACTTAGGAGCATCAATCAAAAAACAGGGAACGACGATTGTCGTGAACCCGTGTACTCAACTCCATGCCAAAGCATTTCGCCTCCCTGGCGATGCTTCCTCGGCTGCGTTCCTCGTAGCCTTGGCAACCCTCTGTCCGGATTCTCAAATTACCATCAAGGATGTCGGCGTCAATCCTCACCGCATCGGATTTTTGCATTGCCTGAGGATGATGGGTGGAAAATGGCGACTGACCAACGAGCACGAAGAGTTTGGAGAAGCGCGTGCCGACCTCGAGGTTGAATTTGCTCCGCTTCGAGGTATTGAAATCCCCCCAGAGCTCATTCCATCTCTGATCGATGAAATCCCCATTCTCTCTATCCTTGCCTCTCAAGCCGAAGGTAAAACGGTAATTTCCGGGGCAGAGGAGTTGAGAGTCAAAGAAAGCGACCGTATCGCGGCAATTGCACAAGGACTCAAGGCACTAGGAGGAAGAGTAGAGGAAAAGAGAGACGGATTGATTATTTACGGAAAAACTACCTTCACCGGAGGAGTGGTAGAAAGTTTCGGTGACCATCGCATTGCCATGAGTTTCATTATCGCTGGACTTACGGGGAGCAAAACCGTGGTCGTTAAGGATGTTGATTGCATCGAAATTAGCTATCCTCGATTTTTTACGGATCTCGCCACTCTCGGATGTAGCGGAGTGAGCATCGAAGAAAAATAAAACTCCGAGGAGCAAATCACCATGAAAAAGTATATTGCTATCGATGGTCCTGCCGGAGCAGGGAAAAGTACGGTAGCACGGAAATTGGCCCAAAAGCTGGGTTACCTCTACTTAGATACCGGAGCACTCTATCGAGCGGTTACCCTATACGCGCTTCAACACGGGATCGATCTGGGAGACCTCTCCCAAATCAGGGATATGCTCTCTCGAATAACGATTTCGCTCGAAACGAACCAAGGCTTGCAGGTATTTCTAAATGGCGAAGAGGTGACCAAAACCATTCGTTCGCCCCAGGTGGATCGATCGGTTTCCAAGGTTGCCGAAATCAAAATGGTGCGAGATTTTCTCCGGGAAACCCAGAGAAAAATAGCCCTTTCTCGTCCGTCAGTAGTAGAGGGGAGAGACATCGGAACGGTCATTTTGCCCGAAGCAGATTTGAAAATATTCCTCACCGCTAATCCTGAGACCAGAGCTCACCGAAGATGGTTGGAACTTCGCGAAAAAGGGGATTGTGTAGATTATAAGTCAGTTTTAAAAAACATTTTGGAGCGAGACACCATCGATTCTTCTCGTGCACACGCTCCCTTGCGAAAAGCGAACGATGCAATTGTGATTGACACTTCCTTCTTGACTATCGAGGAGGTAATCAATAAAATTTATGCTCTGGCAATAAACGGGTGAAACATGGAGATCATGGCCATACAACCGGTGGGATTTTGCCCTGGAGTGCGAAGGGCCTTTGAACTCTGCGTGCAAGCACTAAGAGAAAAGGAGAGAACGGTTTATCTTTTGGGGGAGTTAGTGCATAACAAAGAAGCAGTGGCCTTCTTGGAGAAGAGAGGAGTAAAAATGGTTACCGATCTCTCCGAAATCCCTATGGGAGCTACCGTCGTTACTCGTTCTCATGGTATAGAACAGAGTACAATGGAAAAATTGCGCCAAAAAGATGCGCACATTGTCGATACTACTTGTCCTCGAGTAAAAAGAGTACGAGATTTAGCTCAGGAGTTAGAAAAAAGGGGATACTACCTGATCTTTTTGGGAAACAGAAACCATCCCGAAATCTGCTCGATTTTGAGTTTTCTATCTCGGAAAGCCGTGATTCTACAAGAGGAGAGAGATTGGCAGGATTTCGATTTTCAATCCCTGTCGGGACAAAAGATCGCCGTGTTAGCACAAACCACTCTCCCTCAAACTACCTTAGCATCTTTCCTCGAGTGGAAGAACCAAAAAGTACCTCTTCTCTCCATAGAGATTTTTGACACCTTGTGCGCGGAAACGGAAAAACGGCAAAAAAACCTGGTGAAAATGATTGCGGAAAATAATCTCACCACTGTCATCGTTGTGGGAGGAAAGCACAGTTCCAACACCCGATCTTTGATCCTCATTGCCAAACAACAAGGAGTACGAACCCTTTGGATCGAAACTCCCCAAGAACTTGAAAAAGAATATTTTGCTCCTTCAGAGAGAATCGGCGTCGCGAGCGGGGCCTCCACTCCAAATTGGATTGTGGACGAAGTCGTCTCTACCCTCAAGTCTCTCGCCGAGGAGAAGCGATAGGGACATGGAGACTCATCTTCCCCTCGTAGTGATTGCTGGAAGAACAAACGTAGGAAAATCAACGCTTTTCAATCATTTTTCCCAAAAACGTATTGCCATCGTTGATGCCACACCAGGGGTTACCCGAGATTTTCTGGAAAACATGGTGAGGATTGGCAAGAGGACGATCCGTCTTGTCGATACCGGAGGTTTGGAAATGACTCCTTCCTTTCTCAACCCTCTGCAAAAGACCGTTGAGGAACGAGTGTGGCAACTCATGAAAGAAGCAAACCTCGTTCTCTTCGTCATCGATGGGAGAAGTTTCCTCACGCAGATTGAGTGGGAGGTCACACAGCGATTGCGAAAAGAAAACTCTTCGGTATGTTTGGTGGTGAACAAAAGAGAAGGGATGACCCAAGAAGCTCTGCCCCAAGAATTCTTCGCCTTAGGTATCCCCAACATATTCCAAGTGTCTGCAAAACATGGAGATGGAATGTCTTCACTCAAGCAATTCATAGAACAGAGCTTAGAAGGCCATCCCCTGTCTCACGAGCTCTCTCGAGAAACCATCTCGGTAACCATCGTGGGTAAACCCAACGTGGGCAAATCAACTCTTTACAATACCTTGCTTAGAAAAGAACGGGCTATTGTCAGCGATATCCCCGGCACAACTCGTGACGCCATCCGCTCGGTCATCACTACTCCTTATGGACGATATACCGTATGTGATACCGCCGGACTTATTCACAGACAGGCTATAAAGGAAAGGGTCAATTTTTATGCTTCACTCCGCACCCAGGAGAGTCTCCTGCAAGCCGAAATATGTATCTTACTCCTCGACCCACTGCAGGGAATCACTCGTCAAGACCAAAGAATTGCCCGAGAAATCGTCACCCTGAAAAAGTGTTGTCTCATCTTCATCAACAAATTCGACCTCGTCGCTACCCGCACTCCACAGATAGAAGCACATTCTCTAACCCGATATGCGCGACAGGAGTTGAACTTTCTCTCCTATGCCTCTTTCCTCGTTGGTTCTGCACAGGAAGCAAAAATTCGCGAAGACATCTTGGTCACTCTCGCCGGTATCTTCACTCGTTACCACCAACGAATGGGGAACGACTTCTTGGATAAAGTCGTCAAACCAAAAATAAATTACCACTTCCCCAAACCCCTCATTCGAGGCATCGTCCAAGAGGGAGTTGCTCCGCCCACTTTTATCGTTTACACTACCTATGGAAAAGAAAAGAGGGAAGACTATTATACTCAGGTAGTAGACAAGACGCTCCGACAGGTTACTGATTGGGAAGGTGTACCCTTTGAAATTCGTTTTCACCGAGCAAGATAAAAAGGCAATCAATGCCTACTTCGATCATTTGCAAGGAGAGAAACGATACTCTCCCTATACTATCCAGGGTTACCGTTACACTTTAGAACGGTTTGCGCAATTTTTGTCCCAAGGTCATGCCCCAAAGAGCCTCCTTGAGGTTTCAACTCAAGATGTTAGCCGTTTCATCGTCTACCTTAAAACCCACCATGGGCTCAAAAGAGTCTCCCAGATGAACCGTTTGTCAGCCTTACGAGCTTTCTATCGTTTTCTCCGCCGTCGAGGTTTCATCCCCCATAATCCCTGCGATGGAATTGGCACCGTGAAGAGAGAACGACAACTCCCCCTCTTTTTGACCATCACAGAAATGGAAGCGTTTCTCCAACACCTGGATAAGCAAACCCAAGAGCACTCTTCTTTCACTTCCTTAAGAAACCTCGCTCTCTGCGAACTTCTCTACGCCAGCGGGCTCCGTGTGGGAGAACTCACCCAATTGTCTCTGCGCAATATAGATTTTTCCCACCGTATTATCCGCATTGTAGGAAAGGGGAGGAAAGAGCGTCTCGTTCCATTTAACGAGAAAGCGAAACAGAGTCTTCTTCACTACCTCAGAGAACGCGACAAAACTTTCGGCAACACCGATACAGAAATAGTCTTCCTCAATCAGCAAGGAAAACCCCTTACTCCCCGAGGGGTAAGAAAAATTTTAGAAAGAGTGGTCTCCCAGTTTGCCCCGGGGAAAAAGCTTTACCCTCACGTTTTCCGCCACAGTTTTGCCACCCACCTCCTTTCAGGGAAAGCGGATCTCCGTGTGGTGCAAGAAGCTTTAGGGCACTCTCATCTTTCCACTACTCAAATCTATACTCATCTTGATTGGGAGAGAATGAGGGCAGTATACGATCAAACTCATCCCCATGCAGGGAAGGGAGAACAGGTATGATTCGGTCAACCACGGTAATTGCCGTCCTCCGCAATGGGAAAGGCGCGATGGCGTGTGATGGTCAAGTTACGCTCAACGAAGCAGTACTCAAAAAAGGAGCTCGAAAAATTAGACGTCTCTATCAAGAACAAGTTTTAGCCGGTTTTGCTGGGAGCGGAGCCGATTCTTTAACACTCTTGGAGCGATTTGAAGAGAAGTTAAACGCCTATGGAGGCAATCTTCCCCGTGCCGCCATTGAATTGGCAAAAATGTGGAGAACCGATCGCATTCTTCGTCAACTTGACGCTTTACTCTTAGCAATGGACCGATCCCATATTCTCATTATCTCCGGAAGAGGAGACGTAGTTGAGCCGGATGAGCCGGTTGCTGCCATCGGTTCGGGAGGTAATTTTGCCTTGGCTTCAGCCAAAGCACTCTTGCGTCATACTACCCTTGAGGCTCCAGAAATTGCCTGCCTCTCGATTCAAATTGCGGCGGAAATTTGTATCTACACTAACGACAACGTCTTTTTAGAAACTCTTTAGGAGGATTCTTATGGCTTTACTTGATGAACACCTCACCCCGGAAGAAATTACCAAAGAGCTTGATAAATACATTATCGGTCAAGATGAAGCCAAAAAATGCGTAGCCATTGCCTTGCGAAATAGAGCACGACGACGCATGCTTTCATCGGACATCGCCGAGGAAATTACCCCCAAAAATATTATTATGATTGGACCAACCGGCGTAGGGAAAACCGAAATTGCTCGTCGAATTGCGAAACTCACCCACGCTCCGTTCATAAAAGTCGAGGCCACTAAGTTCACCGAGGTAGGATACGTAGGGAAGGACGTAGAGTCCATTATCCGTGATCTCTTAGAACTGGCCATTAGAATGGTTAAAAATGAAAAAATATCAGCGCAAGAAGCAAAACTCCAAGAGGGTGTAGAAGAGAAAATTCTCGATCTCCTCTTGAGTAACCGAGGAAACCAATCCTGGGAATGGGAGGGAACAAATTCAGGAGAATCACCCCGAGTAGATGTGGTTTTCCCAACTTCTTCTCTCAGTCGTACTCGGGACAAACTTCGAGAGAAACTGAGGAAAGGGGAACTCGATGAACGAATGATTGAAATCGAGGTAGAGGAAAGTACTGTCCCCATAGAAATCGTCACCACAAGTGGCATGGATAGTTTGGGCATTGATCTCAAAGACGCTTTTGGAAACCTCTTCCCCCCTCGGCGCAAAAAGAGAAAGGTGAGAATCAAAAATGCTCGAGAAATTCTCTTCAGCCAGGAAATTCAGCGTGTGATGGATATGGAAGAGGTAACTCAGGAAGCTATACGCCGAGTGGAAGAGGATGGGATTGTATTCATCGACGAAATCGACAAGATTGTTTCTCCCCCGGGAGGAGGCTACGGACCTGACGTTTCTCGTGGAGGAGTACAACGAGATCTCCTCCCCATTGTTGAGGGATCTACGGTACTCACCAAGCACGGTCCGGTACGTACCAATCACATCCTCTTCATCGCTGCCGGTGCTTTTTCTCATTCTAAGCCTTCGGATCTCCTTCCCGAGCTCCAAGGGCGTTTCCCCATCCGGGTAGAGCTCTCTCCACTCTCTGAAGAACACCTCTATCGAATTTTAGTAGAACCCTACAATTCTCTCATCAAACAGTATATTGCTTTACTCTCTACCGAGGGAGTAACTCTTGAATTTACCGAAGAGGCACTCCGAGAAATTGCCCATATCTCCTACGAACTCAATCAAAAAATGGAAAATATCGGTGCACGAAGACTCCACACAGTAGTAGAAAAACTCCTGCAAGAAATATCTTTCAATGCACCACATTTGCGGGGCCAGACAATAACTATTGATAAAACCTATGTGATGGACCAACTCACCTCGATATTAAAAGACGAAGATATCACCCGCTACATACTCTGAAAATACTCAACCATCAGTACACCCAAAGGGAGATGAACATCGTTCTTGCTTCCTTTCCTACCGGGAGAAAAAGGGTACGATCCACGCACCGAGCACCAAAGGGGGAGTTGCAAAAAAATTTTTGTTCGTGATATACTTAGCCAGGTTTTCGACCATAGAACGCATGCAGGGAGGCGCCGGTGTTCCTGAGGAATACGCCCTGCAGAGGCAAAACCGGAAGGAGGTTATGGAATGGTCGTCAGTATGAAGCAACTTTTGGAAGCAGGGGTTCACTTTGGACATCAAACCAGACGTTGGAACCCCAAAATGAAACCCTACATCTTCACGGAACGAAACAATATCTACATCATCGATCTCCAAAAGACTGTCGAGTTGACCGAAAAAGCATACCAGTTCGTGAGAGACATCGCCAGTGAAGGGAAAACCGTGCTTTTCGTAGGTACCAAAAAACAGGCTCAAGAGGCTATCGAACAAGAAGCAAAACGTTGCGGCATGTTTTACGTGAACCAACGATGGTTAGGTGGAATGCTCACTAACTTCCTAACCATTCGCAACAGCATCGAGCGCTTACAACGCATTGAAGCCATGGAAGCAAAGGGTCTTTTGGAAAAGCTTCCCAAAAAAGAAGTTATGCAAATCCTGAAAAGAAAAGCTCAACTCACCAAGTACTTGAGTGGAATACGTGACATGGAGCGTCTCCCCGATTGTCTCTTTGTTGTCGATCCTCGCCGTGAACGGAACGCAGTATTAGAAGCACGTAAGCTTAGCATCCCTATTGTAGGGATTGTGGACACGAATTGTGATCCCGACGAAGTTGATTACGTTATCCCCGGCAACGATGATGCTATCCGGGCAATTCGCCTGTTTGCTTCAATCATTGCCGATGCGGTTATTGAAGGTAAGAGAATTGCTCAAGAAGGAATGGAAATGATTCCCACCGAACAGATAGTCGTTCAAGAAAGGCAGGAGATGAGAGAGGTCACCCCTCCATCAACTCTGGAGGAAGAAGCCTTACAGATACTCCAGGATCTGCAGAATGAAGAATTCGAAGAAATAGGAGAAGAGGAGGAACAATAATGGAAGTCAATGCCAAAATAGTTTTCGAATTGCGGAATCGAACCGGCGCAGGAGTAATGGACTGTAAGAAAGCTCTTGCCGAGGCGGGAGGAGATTTAGAAAAAGCATGCGAAATTCTGCGGCGGAAGGGTATTGAAACTGCTGCGAAAAAGCAAAGTCGCGTAGCAAAGGACGGACTCATCGGTGCATACGTGCATACGGACGGAAAGATCGGTGTCCTCGTAGAAGTAAACTGTGAGACAGATTTTGTTGCTCGAACCGACGAATTCAAGAACTTAGTAAAAGAGCTCACCCTCCAGATTGCGGCCCAAAATCCGCGTTGGATTTCCCCCGAGGATGTACCAGAAGAGGTGAAAAAGAGCGAAGAGAGTATTTACTGGCAACAGTTAGCGGAGAGTGAAAAACCAGAGGCAGTGAAACAAAAAATTGTAGAAGGAAAAATGAAAAAATTCTTTGAAGAAAACTGCCTCTTAGAGCAAGAATACATTCGCGAACCGGGCAAAAGGGTAAAAGATCTTCTGGTCGAGACTATAGCCAAAGTAGGCGAAAACATTGTGGTGAAACGGTTCGTCCGTTTCAAATTAGGGGAAGGAGATAATGGAGAGTAGTGTCACCGTTCGTTTCCGAAGAATCCTTTTGAAACTGTCGGGAGAATCTCTCAAGGGGACTCTCCCTGCAGGGATTGATGTCAACGTATTGGCTTATCTCACCAGGGAAATCGAGAAAATCAGAGAACTCAGCGTCGAAGTAGCTATTGTGGTTGGAGGAGGGAACATTTTTCGAGGGAGAACGGCGCAAGAGCAGGGAATCAGTCGAGTTACCGCCGATTACATGGGTATGTTAGCAACGGTAATCAACGCTTTAGCCTTACAAGATTTCTTAGAAAGTAGCGGCATCCCCACCAGGGTCCAAACTGCCATCGAGATGAAAGAAGTGGCCGAACCGTATATCCGCCGAAGGGCGATTCGACACCTCGAAAAGGGGAGGGTAGTCATTTTCGCCGGAGGAACGGGAAACCCCTACTTTACCACTGATACCACTGCGGCCCTGCGAGCTACGGAAATTAAAGCAGAAGCACTCCTTAAGGCTACTAAAGTAGATGGAATCTATGAGGCCGATCCCGCAATTCATCGGAATGTCTCCAAATTCGATTATCTCGACTACTTAGAAGTTATCAACCGAGGACTCAAGGTAATGGATTCTACCGCCATATCGTTGTGTATGGAAAACCGCATTCCTATCATCGTTTTCAACGTGAACGAGCCTGATAATCTTTACAAAATCGTCACCGGCCACAAAATCGGTACCTTAGTTGGGAGGGAGGGAAAAAATGAGTGAACTCCTCAAATCCTTGCTGAAAGACATCGATAAAAGAATGAAACAGGCAGTGAATGTGGTACGAGAAGAACTGTCTCATGTGAGGACGGGGCGGGCTTCGCCGGCGTTAGTAGAGAATATCCCCGTCGACTACTACGGAAGCGTCGTAGAACTCAAGCAAATTGCCTCTATCACTACTCCCGATGCGAAAACCATACTTATTCAACCTTGGGATAAAAATGCTCTCAATGCCATAGAAAAAGCTATCTGGAAATCGGAACTCGGTTTGAACCCTACCGTTGATTCAACGATAATCCGGATTGTTCTACCTCCTCTCACCGAAGAACGGAGAAAGGAAATCGCCAAAATGGCTAAAAAACTCGTCGAAGAGGGGAAAATTGCCATCCGGAATCTTCGCCGTGAAGCAAACGAAGAAATTAAAAAATTAGAGAAAGACGGTAAGATCTCTGAAGATGAAGAAAAGGCAACCCAAGCCGAAGTGCAAAAAATGACTGACGAGCACATTAATGAGTTGGACGGATTATGGGAGAAAAAAGAGAAGGAAATCATGAGCGTGTAGAACTTCCTCAACATGTGGCCATCATTATGGATGGTAACGGACGGTGGGCAGAAAACCAAGGACTCCCGCGTCTCGATGGTCATAAGAAAGGGGTAGAGGTAGTACGAACCATCGTAGAGGAAAGCGCTACGATAGGAATTAAATTTCTTACTCTGTATTCTTTTTCTACCGAAAACTGGAAGCGATCCATCAACGAGGTCCAAGGGTTAATGGCCCTTTTTCAGGAGAGTATCGCGCGATACGGTGACGAACTCAAAGCAAAGGGGGTAAGGGTCCGGTTTCTGGGGAGAAGAGAAGGACTACCCCAAGATGTCCTTCATAACATGAGCAATTTGGAGGAAAAGACCATTGCAAATCGTGGGCTTTCTTTAAACCTGGCTATCAATTATGGGGGTCGAGACGAAATTATAAGGGCAATACACCGTTTGCTCGAAACGGAGAAAAGAATGTTTCACCCCCTAACCGAAAATATCATCCATAATTATCTCGACACTGCTTTTTGTCCTGATCCGGATCTTTTGATCCGAACTGGAGGAGAAAAGAGAGTGAGCAATTTTCTCCTCTGGCAAATTGCATATACCGAGCTATGGTTCACTGAAACTCTTTGGCCTGACTTCACCGTCACAGAATTCCACCAAGCAATTCGCGATTTCCTTCAAAGAAGACGGAAATTTGGGGGTATTGGTTGACGATTATCACCCAAGGCGGGATAAATAACGACCTCAGAAAAAGAGTTTTAGGAATTATACTTGGTTTACCCCCCTTTATGGTTTTCATAGTGCTCAGTCCATGGACGCTCATGGGAGTCTTTATGTGTCTTTCCTTCCTTTCTTTACAAGAGTACTGGAAAATGATTGATCCCGAACGTTCTCCCATTCCTCTTTGGCTTACCCTTTACATAGTTGTCTTGGTATACTTTCCACTTTGGAATGCATATCCCATTCTACAGAGAGTGCTTTGGTATGGATTCTTCCTCTCTCTCATGCTTTGGAGCATGAATGACCTTACCAAAGTCTTGCAAAGAAGCGGAGCATACCTGTGGGGCTCTCTCTACTGTGTTTTTTTCCCCTCCTTTTGGGTACGAGTAGGGGTTGAGTACTCACGATGGACGCTCCTCTTCTTCGCCTTACTCGTCTGGACAAACGATATCATGGCCTATCTCATAGGAAAGAAATGGGGATATCACAAAATTGTTCCTTCTCTGAGTCCTCAGAAGAGTTGGGAAGGATTTTGGGGAGGATTTGTTGCTACAGTAATATGCAGTCTCGTTTTAGGATGCTTGTGGATGCGGTTTTCTCCTATGAAAAGTCTCGCATCCGGGTTATTACTGGCCCCTTTGGCGTTTATAGGAGACCTTTTTGAGTCAGCACTCAAGAGGCAAGCAGGAATAAAAGATTCAGGGAAATTTCTCCCGGGTCACGGCGGACTCTTGGATCGATTTGATGCTTTCTTCGCCGTGGGACCACTGGTATATCTTCTCAATCATCTATAGAAAGGGAAAGAAGGATCGTGAAAGTAGGAATATTAGGATCAACTGGCTTTTTAGGAGAACAAATTGTTGAGGTTCTCTCCCAAGAGAAAGAGTATGAGCTCGTATTACTTTCCGGCTACTTGAACCTTGACAAACTCATGGATCAGGTTCGTCGTTTTCAACCTCGTTACGCTTTTAGTCCTTTTTTAGCAAAAGAAACTCCACCGTATTCCCTTTCCAAAAAAACCCAATTCATGAGTGAAAGGGAAGCTCTACGGGATATACTTTTGAGTGAGGAAGTGGAAGGAGTCTTCTTTGCAAGTGGTGGGATATCCTTTTTGTCCATCTTTCTCGAACTCCTCGACACCCCCAAACCCCTGTGGATAGCAAGCAAAGAAATGATCATCTTAGCCGGTGAAATTAAGCCTCGTCACTTCTTCCTTAAACGCCCACACTGCATTCCTCTCGATAGCGAACACAATGCCATCTGGCAAATGCTACACATGATCCAAAGAGAAGAAATTGCTAAGATATACCTCACTGCTTCGGGAGGGCCATTCTATGATTGGCAAGGCGAAGAAGCAGATATTACTCCGGAGATGGCCCTCGCCCATCCCAACTGGAGGATGGGGACAAAAATTACCATCGATTCCGCCAACTTGATCAACAAAGGATTAGAAGTGATCGAAGCTTCAATATTATTTGGCTTTGATTTCACCAACCTTGACGTAGTCATTCAGAGAGAAAGTTTAATCCATGCCCTCATCACTATGAAAGACGGCTTTACCTTAGCTCTCTTATCTCCCCCAGACATGCGGTCGGTCATCTTTAATGCTCTCCATCCCCAAAGAGAACATCCCAATCCATTTGCGAAGTTAGATTTCGCCCAACTCCGTTTCCTTCGCTTTGATTATCCCGTCCCTTCACGGTTTCGTGGGTTCTACCTCGCCTTAAATGCAGGCAAGAAGGGTTCAGGATATCCGACTCTTTTCTGCGGAGCAGATGAAGCCTGTGTGCAAGCCTTTTTACAACGAAAGATAACCCTTGACGAAATACCGTCTATCATAGAAAGAGTCATGGAACAGGAAATTTCTGCACCCCACAATGGAGAAGATCTCGAGTATATCTATCGGCTGGGAGTCGAAGGTGCAGAAGAACTCATCCGGGAGAGGAGTTTCTTCGATGATTAGTGTCTTAGCGTTTATTTTCGTGATCAGCCTTCTCATCGTGGTTCATGAGTTGGGACATTTCCTCTTGGCTCGATTGTTCGGTGTCAGAGTACTGAGTTTTGCCATCGGATACGGTCCAAAAATATTCTCTACTTCTCTCGGAGTCACTGAATTCTCTATCCGCATCCTCCCTTTGGGGGGATACGTCAAAATGGCAGGTATGGAAGGGAATCTCTTAGAGGGATATCAGGAAGTAGCTGTACCTCGCGAAGAAAGATTCGATCAAAAACCTCTCTGGCAAAGAAGTCTCATCGTGGTCGCTGGACCGGCGATGAACTTTCTTCTCACCATCGCTCTGGTTTCCTTAGTCTTTGGCATCGCTGGAGCACCAACCGGTAACCTTATGGTTTCTGAGGTGCTTCCTGATGGCCCAGCAGAACGAGCAGGCGTACAAAAGGGAGATGTACTCATCGCTCTCAATGGTAAACCTATTACTGATTCCGAAGAAGTGGTCAAAACCATTTCCCAGAGTAGTGGACAAGAACTCGTTTTGACGGTGAAGAGAAAAGATCAAACTCTCGAAATAAGAGTCATTCCCGAATGGAATGAGGAAGAGAAGCGAGCACTCATCAAAGTTATTTTTGGAAGAGAAAGTCAAAGACTCAATTTCTTCTCCGCACTTTGGCGAGGAACGCAAACAGCAGGCTTATGGTTTGCCCTCAGTTTTCTCGGTCTCCTGTACACTATCTTGGGCAAAATTCCCTTTGAAGCCGCCGGTCCCTTAGGTATTGCCCAGATGGCAGGACAAGCAGCGAGTTTCGGTTTCTTAAACCTTCTCATGTTCGCTGCAATCATTAGCATCTTTCTCTCCATTTTTAACCTCCTCCCCATTCCCGTGCTAGATGGTGGACATTTATTCCTCTTCCTCTATGAGAAAATCAGAAAGAAACCTCTCGAAGCTGAAAAAATAGGTTTCATCTACTTAATCGGGATCATTTTCATCTTTCTCTTGGCGATATTTGTGACCTACCAAGACGTGATGAGGATTGTGATTCAAGAGTGAGAAGAGAGAATACCCAGGTTGTTCCCTTAGGGAAAATGAACGTAGGTGGCCACAACCCCATTTGGGTAGAGGCGATGGGAAGACAACATCCCAAAAATGTGGAAAGGTGCCTTGCCGAAATTACCTTAGCCCAGGAAGCAGGATGTGAAATTTTTCGTCTCGCTGTTCCTGATGAAGACGCTCTCCAGGGACTTGCGCGCATGAAACCCCACCTTGATATCCCTTTAATAGCCGATGTCCATTTTCGCCTCGATTTAGGGATTCAAGCAGCACTCCTTGGCGTAGAGGCCATACGCATTAATCCGGGAACTATCGGTAAGAAAGAGCATCTCGCCCAGCTTGTTGAAGTATTGCGTTCTTGGAATACTACTTTACGCTTGGGAGCGAACACCGGTTCATTGCCACCACGATGGAAAAAAACCGACCGAGTAAAAGCACTCCTTGAGAGCTTGAGAGAAATAGTCCACTTTTTTGAGCAAAAAGGAGTAACAAAAATCATTCTTTCCGCAAAGTCCACCGAGATAGAAGAAACCATACTGATTTACGAGCAGTTGAGTACTTCCTTCCCCTATCCTCTCCATATAGGTCTTACCGAGGCGGGAAGTGGTGTAGAAGGGATTATAAAATCGTCCATCGCTCTAGGAATCCTTCTCCGAGAAGGAATTGGGAACAACATACGTGTTTCTCTTACCGCGTCTACGCCGATCTTAGAAACCAAAGTGGCTTGGTCCATTTTGGAATCCTTAAAATTGCGCCATCGGAATATCGAGATTATTTCGTGTCCCACCTGCGCTCGTAAGAGAGGGAATGTGGTATCATTGGTCCAAGAATTGAAAAAACGAACCAAACACATGGAGATAAAAAAGCCGGTCAAAATTGCCATTATGGGATGCGAAGTCAATGGACCAGGAGAAGCCAAAGAAGCTGATTGGGGCATAGCACTTAGTAAAGGAGAAAAAGCGGTACTTTTTGCCAAAGGAGAAATCGTCACCGTTGTCTCTCAAAAAGAGGCACTCACAAAACTCTTAGAGAGAGCTATACCAAGTATTATCGAGTGAGGAGGAAACAAACTGTGCGAATGTCTATTCTTTTTGCACCGACATTGAAGGAAAATCCCCAAGAAGCGGAAATTGTGAGTCACAGCTTTATGCTCCGAGGAGGTTTCATCCGGCAACTTTCTGCAGGCATATATACTTTTTTGCCGTTGGGGCTTCGTACGCTCAATAAAATCACCCAAATCGTTCGTGAAGAAATGAATAGGGTAGGGGGGCAAGAGCTCCTCATGCCTGCCATGCATCCCGGAGATTTATGGAAAGAAACGGGGCGGTGGGACATATATGGTCCAGAACTGATCCGTTTTCGGGACCGCCGAGACAGGGATTTCTGCCTCGGACCAACTCATGAAGAAATCATTACCGATCTGGCGAGAAAAGAAATTCGTTCCTATCGCCAACTTCCCCTCCTTCTGTACCAAATACAAACCAAGTTCCGCGATGAAATACGCCCTCGATTTGGTATAATGAGAGCTCGGGAATTTCTCATGAAAGACCTATACAGCTTTGACCGAGATTTTGAGGGTTTACAAATTAGCTATCAAAAAATTTATAATGCTTATTGTCAAGTGTTCGAACGTTGTGGTCTTGAATATCAAGCGGTTCCCGCGGAAAGTGGAGTCATCGGAGGCGATGTTTCACACGAGTTTCTCATCGTGGCGGATTCCGGCGAAGAAAAATTAATGTATTGCAACGTTTGCAACTATAGCACCACAAAAGAGGAAGAAAAATGCCCTACCTGTCAAACTTCACTCATAGAAAAAAGGGGGATAGAAGTGGGACACATCTTTCAACTCGGCACCAAATACAGTGAACCGATGAAAGCGTACTTCGTCGATAAGGATGGGAAAGAAAAACCCCTCATCATGGGATGTTACGGAATCGGTATCGGTCGGACCATGGCAGCAGCCATCGAAGCAAACCACGATGAGAAAGGAATCAAGTGGCCTCTCTCTATCGCTCCCTACCAAATAATCGTCATTCCTGTCAATTACAAAAAAGATACACAAAGGGAACAGGCAGAAAACTTGTATCGTATTCTCAAAGAACATGATTTTGAAGTTCTGCTTGACGACCGAGACGCTACGGCAGGATATAAATTCAACGAAGCCGACCTCTTAGGCTTTCCGTTTCAAGCAATCATCGGAGAGAAAACGGAGAGGAACGGCGTGGCAGAAATTAAAGCGCGTCAAAGCGGAGAACGATGGGAAATTTCCGTGCATAACGTGACACAATTTTTTAAAGGTATCAAAGAACATGGAGAAAAAAGAAACCCATAGAGAAGAAAAAAGAGGGAAAATTGTGAAAGTAACAGCCATTATCGCTGCCTATAACGAGGAAAAAACGATTGGCTCGATTATTGATGTTTTGAGGCAAAATCCGGTCATCGAGCAAATTGTGGTGGTAAGTGATGGCTCAACGGATCGGACCGTAGAAATCGCCCGGGAGAAGGGGGCCGAGGTGGTAGAACTCCTCCATAATATCGGCAAAGGCGGGGCTCTCTATCGCGGGCTGGAATACATTCGCACCGAGGTGGTTTTACTTTTAGACGCCGATCTCGTGGGACTCAATGAGGGCCACATCGAAGCCCTCGTGCAACCAGTCCTCTCCGGGGAAGCAGACGTGACCATTGGAGTTTTCGAAGACGGTCGATTCGCTACCGACTTCGCGCAAAAAATTGCTCCATTCTTGTCTGGACAGAGGGCCATAAAAGCCAACATCTTACAAAACATCCCCGATATGGAAGTAAGTCGCTACGGGGTAGAGGTGGCTATCAACCGTTATGTGAGACGCAATGGAATACGAGTGAAACTTGCCAAACTCCCTGGACTCACCCATGTCATGAAAGAAGAGAAACTTGGCTTAGTGCGGGGATTTAAGGAGAGGGTAAAAATGTATTGGGAAATTATTAAGAATGCCTATCGGGGGGTCGATAAATAAAAGAATGGATTTGACCCATAACAAGGGTATCCTCATTTTGATAGAGGATGCCAACAACCAAAATCTTTGGGAATCGCAAAAGAGAGAGCTTATTGAAATCGCACGAAGTGCAGGCTTAGAAATTTTGGAAGTTGTGAAGTGTCGGGTAAAGCATCCTTTTTATCGGTATTACATAGGAAAAGGCAAAGTCCAAGAAATAAGAGAATTTCTCAAAGAAAATCCTTCGATTAATTTCACACTCTTCAGCGTGGAGATCACCCCTTCTCAACAGAGAAACTTAGAAGAAACTTGGGAAGTTCCGGTGTATACCAAAGATGAAATTATCCACGAGATTTTCGCCCAACGAGCTCACACGGCGCAAGGGAAGATCAAAGTGGAATTGGCAAAACTCCGGTACAAATTGAGTAGGCTTACGGGAAAGGGAAACCAACTCTCGCGATTGGGTGGTGGTATCGGAACACGCGGTCCCGGAGAACAGAAAATCGAAGTAGAACGGAGAAAAATCAGAGATCGTATCACTTTTCTCCGGAGGACCCTAAAAACCATCGAGAAGCAGATGGAAATTCAGAGAAGTTCTCGTCTTCAAAAGGGTATTCCCCAAATCGCTATCGTTGGATACACCAATGCTGGCAAATCGACCCTCTTCAACGTCCTCACCCGATCCCAAGTGTATGTGGAAAGTCGAATGTTCGCTACCTTAGATCCCACTGCCAAAAGAGGGTACATTTCCGGAATCGGAGAAGTTATTTTTATCGATACCGTGGGCTTCATTCGGACCATGCCTCCCACGATCAAAGAAGCTTTCCGTGCCACACTCGAAGAGATCAAAGAAGCCGACCTCATTTTAGAGATTATCGACATTGCTGATCCAGACTATCGTTTCCATTTCCAAACCATCCATGAAACATTGCGAGAAATTGGTTTACAAGAGTATCCTCGCATCATTGTTTTCAATAAAATTGACTTACTCCCCAATCTACCGTTCATTGACAGCGAGCTGCGCAACAACTATCCCCATGCTTTCATCTCGGCAAAAAACAAAATCAATCTCGACGCACTCATAGAAAAAATATCCCTGTGTCTCCAGCCGCTCATGAGTTATGTGTCCATAGAAATTGAATATTCAAAACTCCCCTTAGTGGAGAGAGAAATTTACCATCAAGGGTATATCAAAAACGTGAAGCCAACCAGTCCTGAACGCATTCTTTTAGAGTGTTTTGTCCGTAAAGAAGCTTTGCCTCGTATCCGAGCCCTTCTCTGATTTAGTTCCTATAATGTATATTATGTAAAATAATTGGTAATATCTTTTATATCCCTATCCCGAAACCTTAAAAGAAAATAATCTCACTCCACAATCATTTCTTTGATTTTCCGATCTAAAAGCACTGCACCGACTAAAACTAAACCCTTTACAATACTCTGATAAAATGAGTGAACTCCCAACAAATTCAGCCCATTGGCAATAAAACCAACGATAAAAGCTCCCACCACCATACCAAAAACGGAACCTTCTCCACCTTCAATACTGGTTCCCCCTAATATGACTGCTACAATGACATCGAATTCAAAACCGACTCCAACCATAGGCTGACCAACTCCCAAACGCGAAGCCATCAATACCCCTGAAAAACCGGCAAGAGATCCTACCAAAAGGTAAAGCAAGACAACTATAGACCCGACATTAATTCCAGAAAGGAATGCCGATCTTCTGTTACCTCCAATTGCATATGCATACCGGCCCAACGTTGTCTTACTTTCTATAAAGTAGAAGAGTAAAACGGCTATCACCATTATAAAAAATGTAATAGGAATCATACCGAGATATCCTCGGCCAAGGAGCGTAAAATTTTCTCCTAATCCTAGGTGAATGGTATTTCCACCAGTTATAACGAGAGCAAGGCCACGAGCTGCATACATGGTCCCCAGAGTAGCAATGATCGAGGGAATATTTAATTTGACAACCATGAAACCATTCAAAAGTCCGATACCACTACCAACAAGAGTAGCAAGAATAATGGAAAGCCAGAGAGGAACAGAGTATGTCACCAATATAGCCGAAATTGTTCCAGTAAGAGCTAGAACACTTCCAATAGAGAGATCAAAATTACCTGATATCATCAGAGCAGTAACCGCGCATCCAGTAATGACTACGAAGGAAACTTGGCGAGTTACATTATTAAAATTGGTTAAAGTCAAAAAAGAGCGAGATAAAAAGGAAAGCGCAATAATGAAGATTAAAATACCTACAACTACCATCTTCTGCAGTAAGGTACTATTCAAGCTTGACTTCATGGCTATTCCACCTTCCTCCAGTAATAACACGTAACATCTCTTCCGGTTCAGCTTCTTGGTTTTTAAGCTCTTTGACGATTTCTCCATTGCGAAGGAGGTAGATACGATCGCACAGACTCAAAACTTCCGAATACTCCGAAGAAAAAATAACTACTGCATTTCCCTGTTCAGCCAATTTCCGGATAATTCTGTGGATTTCCTCTTTAGCTCCAATATCTATTCCTCGTGTTGGTTCATCCATTAAGAGTATATTTGCTCCTGCGTGAAGACATTTTGAAATTACTACCTTTTGTTGATTACCTCCGCTTAAGGTAGCAACTTGCTGTTCTACATTTCTTGCCTTAATACTCATTATTCTCATATACTCTTTTGTCAGATCTATTTCATCCTTAGCATCAATCACTCCAAACGAAGCTATAGAATCAAGATTTGAGATCGAGATATTAAACCGAATAGAAAGTTTCAATATTAGTCCCTCTGTAAGTCGTTCTTCGGGTACTAT
This sequence comes from uncultured bacterium, assembly GCA_937139415.1. GTDB lineage: Bacteria > Atribacterota > Atribacteria > Atribacterales > Caldatribacteriaceae > CAKZPS01. The sequence goes on along the minus strand of CAKZPS010000020.1, from coordinate 11,190 downwards.
GAAGATACCTTGTGATATCGCATCCCGGGGCAGCTTAAAGTACGTTTTTCTGCCTTGAACAAAAATACTACCCTCTCCTGGTCGATCTAAGCCGAAAAGGGAGAGAACAATCTCGGTTTTTCCCGAACCTCGAAGGCCATAAAATCCCAATATCTCACCTTTATAAAGACAGAAACTAATTCTCTTAAGCTTATTCGTGGATAAATTGATGACTTCGAGAACCTTTTCTTTATAGTCAACCATCCTAGGAACGTATTTATCGGTGGTGACTTTACCAATCATCATTCGTACTAATTCATCACGAGATATTTCTTTCACGCTATTTGTATCTACTGCTTCTCCATCCCGCAGAACTGTGACTACATCACCAATGTTGAAAATATCATCTAAAATATGGCTTATATAGATAACAGTCAAACCTTCCCTTTTGAGGGATTTAATAATAGTGAACAATCTTCGAGTCTCACTTTCTGACAAAGCAGCAGTCGGTTCGTCCATGATTAAGAGACTAGCGTCTGCTGCGATGGCTCTCACAATTTCGATAACTTGCTTTTCGGCAAAACTAAGTAACCCGGCTCTCTTTTTAAGTGGAATATCAGGAGCAAAATCATTCATGAGTTGGAAAACTCGTTCCGAATATTTTGGTTTTCTAATGATCCCATATCGATGTGGTTCTCGTCCCAAGATCAAGTTTTCCTCAACAGTAAGCTGATCAACGATATTGAGTTCCTGAAATAAAGTACTAATGCCTAAATTCATTGCCTCTCGAATTGATCGAGGTTTAAATTCCTTGCCCTGAAAATATATGTCACCGCCACTTCTCTTTTCAGCACCGGTTAAGATTTTAATGAATGTCGATTTTCCGGCACCGTTTTCACCTACTATACAGTGAATGGTACCACGCTCTATATCCAGATCTATACCCCTCAAGGCACAAACACCAGGATAGTTTTTCGACAAACTACGAACCCTTAAGATTATCTCTCCCATCCTTCACCTCTGGGCAAATAGGCAATCTCGCCTATTTGCCCTTCCGTAAAAGTTTATCTACTCAGATCGACCTTTATTCCCCATTCATCTTGAACAAATTTCTCGATGTCTGCTCTACTCATTCCCCAGCCATCAACGACGAACGAAACCACTGATTCATTCTTATCGGTAGCATACATGTCTAGCTCACCATTAATAATCTTTAGAAGCATATCAACACACTTTTTCGCGCTACTCTTAGGCTGCAGGGCCAACGTAAGTTTCATAGCTGAACTGGGGTTGGCTACCTTAATTAATTCAGGAACAGACCCGTCAACACCTACGAAAATTTCGGAAACCGGTACTCCGTTAACCGCCTTCCCGCGCCCAGCAGCCTCGAAAGCTGCCAATGCTCCAAGAACGTTCTCGGCATTATATCCGAAGACAATGTTTACTTCAGGAAAACTTTGCAAAATATCCTCGGCAGTACTGTATGCAATCTCGCGACTACTTTTCCCTCCATTAAACACCCATTCTGCATCCGGCACAACATTTAATACCCCTTGGATAAAAGCTTTTGTCCGCTGTTCGTGAGCCCATTCAATTGAGGGATCGCTAATAGTCGCCATCTTTATTTTTTGCCCCGGGAAGTATTCTAAAAACTTTTTTGCTGCCAATTCGCCCATGGCAATTGCGCCTTGCTTCTCATCGATTTGCATGGTAGGATACTTTACTTTTCCTGAACTAACATTTACAAACGAAACTACAGGAATCCCTGCTTTTTGTGCCGCGTCGATATAAATTTCCATCACCGCTTGATCGTAAGCTTGACAAATAATTCCGTCAACCTTCCTAGCAATCAGGTCTTCCATGGCCGCCGCTTGAACCTCGGGTTTCATCTGCCCATCCATAGGTATGCACTCAATTCCTAACGATTCACAATACTCTTTGGTCGCAAGTTGATGAGCTTGTTGGTAAGAGTCATGCAAACCCCAGAACACTTGACCAATAACTAATTTTTTACTTTCCTCGGCATAAACAAAAGCCGTAAACGAAAATAACAAAATTAACAGTAAAATGATCATTTTCCTCCACATCATTCTCGCCTCCCATGAATATTCTCCTCGCTAAAAGCAAAAAACCCTTTGTACCTTTTATATCACCCCCTCTAGCGATATAAATAAAATCCTTATAACAAATCTCGATCCCAAAACTCAACGAGAACACTTTTCTCTATTTTTATTTTCACTAACTAATTCAACTAAATAGCTTACAATCATTTCAATAGTTTTAAATCCCCAGTCCCTGCTCGCTCGACCCGCTTCTCGAGTGTACCAAGGAGAATGTAAATTAACATATTCCATTTGGACTGTTTCAGGGTAAGCAGCCATCATGAGAGACGTCTCTAATCTCCCGGCATGATCGTATCCCATCTTTTCCTGTACTTCCGGACTCATGAGAGGAACAACTTGAATCCAGTTAAACGGATTCGCCTCGGTAGCTAAGAATTGATAATAGTTAGCCATTCTTTCTGATCCCCACCATCCTCTTCCCCATTCTCTTTCTAAGTATTCAAAAATAAGGGACATAGCTGCTTTTTTAAAGGCTAAGGCCTCTCAGGCATCAGTTGCCCTTTTTCAAATTGATGATGAATTACTACAACAATCTTTCTAAAGCCAACATCCAAAAATCCTTTTAAAACATCGGAGACATGTTTTTCGAAATGGTCGACATCAGTAGCAATCGTTCCCTGTTCCGGTCCCGCCACAGCAAAGCTGGCAGGGCCATACCATATCGGTGGAGCAAGGACACAAGGGATACGTTTCTCTACCTCTTCTAAGGCCTTAAGCACGACAAGCGTATCGGTACCTAAAGGGAGATGTTCTCCGTGGTACTCAATGGTACCTGCGGGGAGAAAGAGAGGCCATCTCTCTTCTAATGCTTGACGAAGGTCATGAGCTAACATCGCAAAAAGCTGCACAATCAACCCCTCCTCTTTTAAAAACTACAGCTCAACAATCTCACTGTAGATACTTGAAAAAACCTCACAACCCTCCTTTGTCACCCTAAAACCGTCTTCCCAGCGAAAACCATATTCTTCAGAAGTAAAGAAAGTGTCAGCCATAAATGTCATATTCTCCCTAAGGGGATAATCCGACGTTTTTTCGACCCAAGGCTTTTCTACTTCAATGATGCCAGTACCATGACATGGACCATAGAGATAATTAGACGCGTAGCCATGCTCGAGGAAATATTCATAGAACTTTATCGCTACTTCCTTAGCCGGCATACCCACTTGAATCCACTCTAGAGTTCGCTTGTGGGCGTCCAAGCCGAACTCTACTTTTTTTCGCATCTCCGTGGGCATTTTCCCAAAAATCACTGGCCGACCAACCGAGGAAGCATAACCTCCAAAGCGAGCACCTACACAAAACTGGATGAGTTGACCCTTTTCGATGACATCGTAAGTAGCCCGACCGATTGCATTTCTCGTCTTCTGCCCGGCGAATACATAATTAGGAAAAGCTTCACACTCCGCTCCATGACGGTACATAGATTCGTAAAGAATCCCAAGCACTTCCTTTCCAGTCATACCAGGCTTAATCACTTTCAGAGTATCCTCAAACGCAAGTTCGCTAATACGATGAGCTTCGCGCATTAAAATAATCTCGTTTTCCGATTTTATCATTCGCATATTGGAAATAATCCATTCTGCCAGTATTATTTCCCCCTTATTCCCCAAAGCTTCTTTAATGCCATCATAAACAGGCATGGGAAGAATAGCATAGTCACCTAAACCCAAACGGCGAACACCCTTACCCTGAGAAATTTCATCGAAAACGTCCCTGAAAGTACACACTTCAATATCAGGATATTCAGGTTCTGCTGATTCACGATAGGCTAATAACTTTCTAATTTTTTTGATTTTACTTTTATCTCGAGCAAAGGGTTCTGCTTCTGGACCAATAAGGAGGATAGGATCTCCTTCTTTAGGAACAATGACGCCTGCAGTCTCAAAAATTGGCCAGTGATCACTTAAGTAACGAACATTAGCATGATCTGCTTCATTAGAGTGCACAAGGTAGGCATCTAAGTCATGAATAGCAAGTTTTTCTTGTATTCTTCTGATCCTCTCTTGAAATTCACTTTCTGGAATTTCTCTAATCATTTATTTCTTTCCTCCCTTAATATTTCTTATCGATCCAAAGCCAGCCTAATGCTTCAACTCCCATATATATCGGCTCGTTATCGGTGCTATCAGGATAAAGTTGATTGTGAATGATTCTCCTAAGTTCATGATAAGGATACATACAAGCTTTTATACCCGTGTAATTCACGGGATTCACGTCAAAATATCTTTCTTTTATTAAATCAAAATCGCGTTCGTTAAAATACTCCATTTCTTTTAAATACTCTGTTTTTTTGAGTGGATCATTAGACTGATCATAAAATATAGCGGCTTTGCAAAGATGATATATTGTCCCATTTCGACGATGTGAGTGTTCAATTTTTTCAAAATGTGTCAGATATCGATTCAGAAAAACATTGCTTTCTATCTCTCGTATAATCTCCCGAATCCTGTTCTCAATAGTTTCCCACTTGTTAAGGCAATCATCCAAAAATTTCATATCTGAGGGTTGAAGTTTATTTTTCAGGAAGGGGAAGTCTACCTCAAATATCTTGAGTTGGCCCTCGTGGATAGTCACAATATTCTTTAGAACCCATAAAATATCAGGAGCAATTTCTTCTCCAAATACACATTCCAGGGAATATCGGCAAAACGACTCTACGTTCATTTGAGAACCCCATCCATAATTAGCATGAGCAAAAAGATGAAGGAAATATCCATACCACTCAAACAGGTAACCATTAATACCTCTAACTCTGTTTTTTACAGAACCAATATGTTGTTCAATATCCTTCTCTAAAAATTGTTCGTTTGGTTCTTCTTGAGGCCTAAGGACGTTATCTCTGAATATCCTCAACAACCTCCCTTGAGTAGCTGCCCAAGCATTCGATTCGGTATCACGAGCACAAATTCGATCGGCACCAAAAATTGCAACCCACTTTTCAAATTCTTTTTCGGGGACATAAAGCCCTGGAACCCAGTAAAGAATAACATCCTCAGGAATAGAATCTCGACAATACTCTAGGTACTTGACGTCTTTTTCCAAGGGTGGTTCTCTCCACGCTCTCAACCCTACCTCACAGTTCGGGTTTACATTTCTAATCTCACCGTAAAGCGTCGATAACAGATGATAGTTTGCAAGATGCTTGGCTTCAGCAGTAGAGTCGGTTTTATCTACATATTGTCTTTTACACTCACTGCAATGACAGTACCAAAAATTTTCTTCGCTTTCTTCAAAAATTATCCCATCAAATCCTGTTTCTGTGATTTTACGGACTGAGGCTTTCAAATAGTTAAGATTATCAGGATCGCTTAAACACAAAGAATCAAAATCATTAATGAATTTCTCGCCAAGTGGAAGCTTCATCCTCTTATGAGGATGTATGTTAGCGTAACCTCCATTGTATGAATTCAAACCAATATAAGCATGTATACGTATAGACAGAGAGTGAGCAAACTCAATAAGTTCTGATAAAAAAGGTTGAGCAATGTTAGGATGAGTATAGTAAATGTTTATCCAATTTTTACTCTCCTTGTTCCAAACTTTAATCGGAAGATTTTGGAGCGAAGTATCTGGATATTCGGGAAATTCAAAAGGCCAATAGCCATAAATGCACATATTGACTTGATTAATTTTAAAATCAGAACATTGCAATAAAAAATTTCTCCATTCGTCCAATCCCCAAAGCTGCATATCAAAGCCTATCCTGCCATACCCTGCATACCAAGCAAAAGTAGTTGATATAGACCTAATTACCAAGGAAGGACAATCTCTCATCAAAAAATGGGGAATCATAAACCTTCCGTCTCGCAGGTGTTGAAAGATGATTTGCTTTAAGCTCGAGAGAGCATTTATAAATCCTTCCCTACTTGAAAAATATAATTTATTGCCTTCTTCCGAGAAGTCCATAACGTATGCTTGCTTAACTAATGCATCCCCATATTGAAGGGAGTCAAAATAATCAAGAAAGCCAGAAGGCAAAACACCAATCAAATCAATCAATAAATAATCCTCTCCGGAAAAACGGAGGCTACCGCTACCATAATCAAAGAAAACAGCAATTCTTGGAAGATCATGGAACTTCGTAGTAATAATCTCTTGGAACTCTAACTCTTTCATAAATCCAGCTGGCTGGGGAAGTCGAAACAAAACTTTGCTATATAAAGTCCCACTGCCCTCTCTGAAAAGTAATTCTTTGGGCTCTGGAAGTATCTTAAACACAGTCTCATCCTCCTTTTCGAAGACGTCCTAAGGGTTGAAAAAGTCAGTCCCTCAGGACGTCTTTTGAGATCGGACTTACCTTTTACAGTCCCAACCACCTCCAAGATTTCCAATCATATTTATTAATATTTTCCGGAGTAATCGCTTCAGGACGAATCAATGGATATCTTTCGGGCAACTTTTTCCCCTCTAGAGTCTCAAGCAAGGCAGTAATACCAGCCTCACCAAGGACGACGGGATCTTGGAGTACCTCACCAAGCCAAAGAGGATTCCCTTCCTCTAAATACTGCAATACTTCTTTCTGACCAGCCAAGCCGATAAAGCGCATTTCAGTTCTCTTTTGGGCAACAGCGGCATTATAAGCTCCTAAGACCAAAGCATCATTGTGTCCACAAACAACGTCGATATGGGGAACTGTGGTAAGAAGGTTTTCAAAAACAGTTTGAGCGGAATCCATAGTTCCACCTGGGTCTCCCTGTTCGATAACAACTGCATTCGGAAACTCTTTCCTTATCGGTGTAATAAAACCCTCAAAGCGATCAACAGAGGCCTGGCCAGAAGGAGGTAGAGTTAGATAGACACAAACTGGTTTATCTGTATCCAAGGTTTTCAGATATTTCACAGCTATTTCACCAGCAACCTCACCCATTGCCCTAAAATCATGACCAACAAAAGTTTCCCATACAATATCTTCGGGCCTGTCTGGAGACTGAGGATAATCGCAAACAACTAACTTTATTCCTTTCTTTGAAAGTTCAACCATAGTTGGTATAATTGCTTTACCATCAACCGGAAACACAACAATTCCATCCACACCCAATTGAGCCATATTTTCCAATTGTTGAATTTGAGTACTAATGTCGAATTTACCATCTTCAAAGATAAGTTCAACATCACCCCTTTGATCAGCAACCTTTTTCATGCCTTCCATGGTTCCCAAGAACCATGGCCATCCTAAATTCATGATGGCTCCACCAATCAAATATTTGCTATCTTTTTTGGCAAAAGCTTGACTCCCCATCAAAAAAAGGAAACAAAGCAAAACCAGTACCGACACTCCCAAAACAAGACGACTTTTCACAATACTCTCCTCCTTTCCAACAAAAAGGATTTGAAAAATCCCAACACAATTTGGGGACTTTGAAAGCTGATGCTAGTTCACCCTCTTTCCTTTGTCTTAGAATCAATAAGGACAACAATAGCCAAGATAATACCTTTTATAATCCATTGCCAGTAAGTACCGATACGAAGCAAGACCATAGCATTTGCAACCATTCCTAAAATTATTGCTCCACTTATAACCCCGAGAATGTTTCCCTTACCTCCAGAAAGAGCAGTTCCTCCCAAAACAACTGCAGTGACAACATCAAAAAGCATATTGTCTCCAACGGTTGGTTGACCTGCCATAATACGTGACGCAATCATAATCGCACCGACGCCCGCAAAAAAGCTAGATAGAACATACACCAAAACTTTAATTTTTGCGACATTAACTCCTGACAAACGGGTAGCTTCTTCATTCCCCCCAACTGCATAAATGCAACGGCCGGTTTCAGTATGTTCCATAAACAAGTAACACACAAATGAAGTGATAGCCATCATGACAACCGGAACCGGTATTAAGCCAATATATCCTCGGCCTAAATAACCAAAACTTTCGGGGAAACCAGATATAGGAATCCCGTTAGAAATTAAAAAGTTTATACCCCTAACGATGACCATAGTGGCGAGAGTAGCAATAAACGGAGGGATTGTTCCCCACACAACTAATGTTCCGTTGAAAAGACCGATGAGCAAACAAACCATAAGAGCCATAAACATAGCAAACCAAAAATTTAGCCCCACAATCTTAATCAAAGAAGCAACAACTATGCCCACAAAACCTATGGTCGAGCCAATGGAGAGATCAAAACCACCACTAACAATCACAAAGAATTCTCCAAACGCTATAACCGTAAACGCTGATACTTGCCGAAGGATACTAACAATGTTATCAAAAGAGAAAAAATTAGGAACAAAAATTGAGAAAATAGTAAAAAGTACGATCAAAATGTAGAAAATCGTCAGTTCTTTAATATGAGAAAAAAACGACATCATATATACTTGAAAGTCTGGTTTTGGGATTCATTTCTTGACTCCCCCAAAATATGTTTAATCAATATTTCTGGCTGCTTATTATCTTTATCGACCTCAGCGATTATTTTCCCCTCAAACATAACATAAACTCTATGGCAAAGACCTATCAACTCTTCCAACTCCGGGGAAACCAGTATTACCGTCTTACCCTCTTTCGAAAGCTGATTAATAATTTTGTATATTTCTGCCTTTGCTCCCACATCAATACCTCGCGTAGGCTCATCCAAAAGGAGAACGTCAGCTTTAGATAATAACCACTTTGCAAAAACAACCTTTTGTTGGTTTCCCCCACTCATACTTTGCACGATTTGTTCTGGAGAATAACAATCAATTTTCAAAAGGTTGACTAACTTCTTTACCGCGCCTTCCTCTGCTCTCCTATCAATAAAAATGCCTCTCCTGAATTCTCTTAGAGAAGGTAAAGTTATATTTTTTTTCACGCTAGCAGTAGCTACCAAACCAAGGATTCGACGTTCGTCAGGTACAAGACCTAATCCAAGCCTAACTGCCCGATAGGGAGACCTTATTTTCACTTCCCTCCCTTTAATGGAAATAAGTCCGCTACAACGATAACTTCCAAACAAAGCATTGACAAATTCGGTTTTTCCGGCCCCTATCAATCCAGCAATTCCGACTACTTCGCCCTTTCTAGCAACGAAAGTAACATTCGAAAAAGCCTTGGAAGAGAGATTCCGCACTTCTATACTTACTTCCTGCATTGGGTCATTCAGTGGAGGAAATATTGTTTTCAAGTCTCGACCGATCATGAGACGGATCAATTCTTCCTTACTAACTTGGTTAACAAATCCTGTTTGCATCACGCGGCCATCACAAAGAACAGTGTAGCGATCGCAAACTTGGAATACTTCATCGAGGCGATGCGAGATATAAATAATACTAATATTCTGGTCTTTTAGTAAATTTATAATGCGAAAAACATTTTTGATGTCCTTTTCTTGTAAAACTGAAGTTAACTCATCAAGAATTATAATTCTTGCGTTCAAAGATAAAGCTCTTGCTAATTGGACTATCTGTTTCTCCGCTGTCCTTAACTTCTTTACCGGTATACCTAAATCAATGTAACAACCCAAGAAATTGAGTATCTCTTCAGCTTGTTTTCTTATCATTGGCCAGGAAATGAGGGAAGTTCTTTTCTTATACCTACCAAGAAAAATGTTTTCATACCCATTCATTTCAGGAATCAACTGTAGTTCTTGATGAACGGCAGAAATACCCAATTTTTGGGCATGATGGGGATCCCTAATAAAAACTTTCTGCCCTTCGAGGCGGATTTCTCCCGTATAATGATGATAAACACCGTATATGATCTTGCACAGAGTGCTCTTTCCAGCACCATTTTCTCCAACTAGAGCATGACATTCACCACTTTTTAAATGAAAATTCACATTATCGAGAGCTTTTACGCCAGGAAAGGAAATTGAACATTTATTGATTTCAAGACGATTAGGGATGGCCAGGAGCATCTTGGTAAACCTTAGAAATCAAAAGCGTCTTTCGAGGACACCCACAAGATTCTCTAACGCTCAATTTAGCTGGTATGAGAACTTCTGTTGGCTCTCTATTTTGATCCCGAGCCTCAATTCTCTTCAAAAGAAGCTTCGTAGCCATTACCCCAATCTTATGTTCTACACGCCTAAGAGTAGTAAGAGGGGGGTCTACAAATTCAGCAAAATCAAGATTATCAAAAGAAACAATTGCTACGTCTTTTGGCACTCGTAACCCTCTCTTTTTTAAAGCCCTTAAACAACCTAACGCCATATAAAAATTTGCCGCAAAAACCGAAGTGAAATAAACATTATCTTCGAGTAAGTCCAAAACCAAGTCATAACCACTCTTAATTTGCCAATCACCTATCCTTACCAGAGATTCACGATAATCTATACCTGATTCTTCAAGAGCTCGTCGGTAGCCCTGAAAACGTAGTTCTCCAGAGGTCTGATCAAGAGGCCCACTAATAAAAGCAATATATTGATGGCCGTGTTCGATAAGATGTCGTGCCAATATGTAAGAACCACGGTGATTGTCATGTAGCACCAAATCGAGATCAAGCCCAGAGAGTTTATTGTCTATGGCAACAATAGGAATCTCGAATTTGTGCAAGTAACTTTTGATGAACTCTTTGGTTTCGCCAAGAGTAGCAAGAATGATACCGTCAACCTTTTGAGAAGCAAATAAACCCAACGATTCAATTTCGTTCTTAGGATCATTATTGGTAGAACTTATAATCAAGCTATATCCCTTTCTCCGAAGAATTCTTTCAATAGTCCTGCCGATTAGTCCGAAAAACTGATTAGAAATATCGGGAATAATGTATCCTACCGTGTTGGTTTTACTTTTTCTCAAACTACGGGCAATATTATTAGGTTGATACCCCAGTTTTGCTATTGCTTGTTCAACTTTGATACGAGTTTCAAGGCTGACTTGGGATTCGTTATTAACCACCCTCGAAACCGTCTTTAGAGAAACACCAGCTTCTCGAGCAACATCGTGAATTGTTACACCCATTTATACCTCCAAAAGGGATCCACTTTTAAGACAACGTTGTCAAAAATAAAGTAACATAACAACAATTAATTGTCAATATGCCGCCTCTATGCCAATGTATGTGGGATCAAATTCTGAGGGCAACATCCTGATTTTGACAAAATGGGGACGATTTCTCAAGCCGAAGCGTGAACGTTTGAGCATTTTTATAGAGGTGTTTTCCCCTCTA
>CAKZPS010000019.1 GCA_937139415.1 uncultured bacterium | reverse complement strand
AAATTTGGGGATTTTTGAGTTGCAAAAGTGGGGATTTTATTTTACAACTCTGCCCTTTTTAATTATGCAATAAACACCCGTTCTTCAATACATTCTAACCAATATTGCTCGGATTTACGAATGTCAACAATAGTCTGAACTCTTCTTTATTTGGGAAGAAAGACTTTCAAAAATATCTATCGAACTCTCCTCTCTCTATCCCATCTTTATCGCTTCAAGGGTTTGTCCATCGAAAAACTTTAAGGACTCAAAGGGTAAAATGAACCATGCAGGGGTACCGGGTTCTACGTCTATGCGGGGAATCTTGGCCTTGACAATCTTCTCCCCTACTTTGAGGTGTAACACCACCCGGCTTCCAATAGGTTCAGAGAGAATGCAATGGGTGAGAATCCAGCCTTCTTTGGGGACAAAACTTACCTCTACATTCTCGGGACGAATCCCAACAATGAGCGGTCGTTCGACCATTTCCTTGGCCCAAGGGAGGAACGAGGAAGAGAGAAGGTGGCGGAAGTCTCCGGCGTCCAAAATGCAAGTCCCACCCTCTACGCTCAAGGAGCAATTGATAAAATTCATTCCTGGGTTTCCCACAAAGTATCCCACGAAGGTATTCACAGGGTTACTGTACACTTCTTCAGGAGAGCCGTATTGGAGGAGACGTCCTTCGTTCATCACCGCAATTTTATCCGCTAAGGTCAACGACTCGCTCTGGTCATGGGTAACGTAAATCATGGTCTGCCCGAGATCAGATTGCAAACGTTTTAAGATGGTGCGAAGCTCCATCCTGGTCTTGGGGTCAACGGCGGTGAGGGGTTCATCGAGAAGGTACACCTTAGGACGGCGCACAAAAGTCCGTGCTAAGACGATTTTTTGCTTCATCCCCGCATCAAGAGTATAGGTTTTTTTAGGCAAAAGATCGGTAATCTCGAAAATTGCCGCTACCTCTTCTACCCTCTTTTGGATCTCGTTTTTGGGCATTTTACGGGCAACGAGGGGGAAAGCGATATTCTCATAAACATTCATTCCTGGGTAAATCACCGGAAATTGAAATACCATAGCCACGTCTCGCTCTTCAGGTGAGATATCGGTCACATCGGCATCATCAAAATACACCCTCCCGCTCGTAGGAGACTCCAATCCGGCGATAATGCGCATGGTAGTAGTTTTTCCACAACCCGAGGGACCGAGAAGGCTCACCAATCCCCGATCGGGTACTTCCAAAGTTAAGTTATCAACCGCCAAAACTTTTTGGTCGAAAATCTTAGTAATCTGCTCGAGAAAGACACGCGCCATGGTCATTCACCCTTCCAAAAACGCTTGGGGAAAGCGAGAGTCTCTCCATTCTCCCGAAAAAGGTACACGTCCCCTCTTTCAAACCCTACTTTCACGTTCTCTCCTACGGCAACCCGATAAATACCCGGGACAAAAGAGCGTAACACGACTTCGTCATCCACCCTCACGTGAACGATAGTATCAGAACCAACCACCTCACTTAAAACCACTTCCCCCTCCCACCTTACTTTCAATTCTTTTTCTTCTCCGAGAACGATGTGTTCGGGTCGTATGCCGAGTAAAACCGTTCTTTCTTTTTCTCGCTCTCCACCCACTCTATCGGTCACTTCAACCTGCAAAGAAGAAGCTTGCCAGACTGTTTGTGAATTGATAGTTCGTAATTCTCCCTCTATGACATTCATAGGGGGGAAACCCAAGTATGTAGCCACGAAAAGATTTGCCGGGCGGAAATAAGCCTCCCACACCGTGGATAGTTGCTGCACTTTCCCTTCGTGGAGCACTAACACTTGATCGGCCATAGACATGGCATCCACGGGATCGGGAGTGGCGAAAACAATGGTCTGTTTGAACTCTTTTTGCATCAATTTGAATTGAGCTCGCATATCCTCCCGAATTTTGAAGTCTAAATTCACCAGAGGTTCATCAAAAAGGGCGATCTTCGGTTTTTTCACTAAGGCTCGAGCGATGGCCACTCTCTGCCTTTCACCTCCACTGATGAAAAGGGGCGAACGGTCTAAAAGGTGGTCAATTTTGAGAAAGTGAGCCACAAGCTGAATACTATCCCGAATGCGATTCTCCTCCATTCTTGAGGCTCGCAAGGGGCTGGCAATGTTTTCGAACACCGTCAGGTGGGGATAGAGAGCGAAGTCTTGAAAAACCATGGCTACATCCCTTTTCTGGGCCGGAACAAGGGTTACCTCCTTGCCATCAAAAAAAACATTTCCTTCCTCGGGAATTTCTAATCCTGCAATAATACGCAAGAGGGTCGTCTTTCCTGCCCCCGGTTCTCCGAGAATACAAAAGAACGAACCACCCTCAATATCGGCACTGACATCATCCAAAGCCACTTTCTTCCCATATCGCTTCACCAGATGACTCACAGAAACGGTAATCATGTGCTCCCCTCGCTCATCGAAGATAGATTTTAATGAGATACTTTCGGAAGAGAACCAAAATAATTACCGAGGGAATAATAGCCAATACCGATAGAGCGGCAATCTGATTCCACATAATCCGCATGCCGCGACGGAGAGCAGGAAGATATGCCGTGTAGAGAATAACGTCCGTTCCACCCAAAAGATAAGCGATAATGAACTCATTCCAAATAAAGATCCAACACAGGGCAACCGTAGCCGCAAGGCCCGAACCAATGAGCGGCAAAACCACCCGACGAGCAGTTTGCCAAAAACTATACCCATCCACGTAACTTGCTTCTTCCACGCTGCGAGGCAGAGAATCCATGAATCCCTTGAGGAGCCACACCGCCAAAGGGAGATTGAAGGCAGAATAGGTCACGATGAGCGCGAAATGGGTATCGAGTAATCCCAAGGTTTTCCATAACCAAAAAATCGGTAAGAGAAAGGCAATAGGGGGAAACATACGCACGGTGAGGAGGTTAAATTGCGCCCCCTCATTGGTAAAACCGGTGAAGGGGTAACGAGAGTAAGCGTAACTGGCCATGGTTCCCAAAACGACGGCGATCAAGGTGGCACCAATAGCGACCACCAGGCTATTGGAAAGGGCAATCCTCCCTGTTCCCTGGAGCACAAATCGGTAGGCTTCCAAAGTGAATTTGGTGGGTACAAACGAAGGAGGCACTTTATAGACATCACCAACTTCTTTAAAAGAAGTGTTCACCGTCCAATAGATGGGAAAGAGCACAAAAATCCCATACACCACTAAGCCCAGTATCCCAAAAAAGCGGCCCCAGTTCTTCTTTCTCATTTTCGACACTCCCCACTACACACTCTTTGCTAAGCGCCAAAAGAGAAACATTGCTACGATGGCAATGAACCCAAAGATCCAGGACATCGCCGCCCCATATCCCACCTTAAAGTACGAAAAGGCCGTTTGATAGAGGTAGAAGGTCGGTAATTCAGTAGCCGTTCCCGGACCACCATAGGTCATGATGAACACTTTATCCAAAAACTTGTACGAATCCATGAAGCGCAAAAGAAAGGCGATGGCCAAAGGAACGCGCATGTAGGGAAGAGTAATACGGCGCAAAATCAACCACTTGGAAGCACCATCTAAACGTGCGGACTCATACAAACCCTCAGGGATCGAGATCCGTGCCGCATAGGCAATGAGGAGAGGGAGAGCCGTCCACTGCCAAATATCCACAATCATAATGGTGGTCAGGGCAAGCTCTTTCGCCCTCCAGCCCACCGGGGAAAACCCCAACCATACCAAGATATTGTTAATGGTTCCTGTGTCGGTGATGAGGAGAGTCCACATTTGTGCTGCTACCGCTTCCGCCATCATCATGGGAAGGAGGAATAACACGAGTACCGTGGTCCGTATACGAGGAGAACGAATATATTCCACTAACGCTAAAGCGATAACCGTCCCTAAAACCAATTGAATGGTGACTCCTAATCCTGAGTAGTAGAGCATTCTCCCCAGGGCGGAGAGGAAACGAATATCCCGCAAAACCGCAAGGTAGTTACCGATACCGACAAAGGTTCTCTGGGGAGAAATGGTAGGATTCCAATCGTGAAAAGAGATGTACACTGCCCAAATTAAGGGGAAAATGACCACCACCCAAATGAGGAATTGTGGTGGCAAGATCAGGTAGTAAGGGGTCTTTATTTTTCTCGATTTGGCTTGAAACATCTCTCGGCCCCCTTCCTTTCATTTTGTTTTTCACTCTCGGGGGGAGGGAACCCCAAAAATTCATTTCCAGAAGCCCAATTTGCGACCGGCCTCTAAGAACTCGCGGTAGTATTCCTTTTGTTTCTCCTTCCCTAATTTGTCGCGAATGGCCTCCCACTCTTTTGCAGCTTCTTCAATGGCCACCTCTGGTGTGACCTCGCCGCTCATGGCTCGCTGTACCCAACGAGCTAAGGATTCTGTGTACTCTGTTGCTCCTGGCCAGTTGATCTCCGGGAAGGCTACCTTGAGATTGGCCAATCCCCCGTCAAGATGCTTGCGGGCTTCCTCAAAGGAAGTGAAGGTGGGATTATTCTCCGGCCAATCCGGAGCAACACCGCGGAGGGGATTGGGTTTTGTGTACTGTGCCGCCGCCTCATCGGTGAAGTGAGAGTAGAGGTAGGGATCCATACCACAGTAAGTGTCTGCTACCGAGTAGACGCTATAGGTTGCACTCGACACTCGAAGCATCACATAGAAAGCCGCCTCTTTTACCTTATCGGGAAGATTCTTAGGAATGATCCAGAAGCGGTTGTAAGGTGCCATTGCCCGGTTCACGATCTCCCCGGTTTCGGGATTCCGATACCCAGGCATGAGGGCATTGGCTACGTCTCCTTTGACCTCCGGCTGACCCATCTGTCCCCATTCGTTGATGTCGATGAACCAGATTTGGAAAACCACTTTTCCAGCCAACCAGTAATCTACCGTCTCGGTGAATCCGAAGTTTGCCACCCCCGGAGGACAATAGGGAGCGGTCTCCACCATCTTCCTCATGGCTTCAATCGCTTTGTCCCTCGGCCAGAGGGCGTGTTCCATATCTTCACTAAAGTACATGACCCCGTAAGCAGCGGCAAGGTCGAAGTAAAAGGCTGATCCATCGGGCGGTAAAAGCCACCACATGGTGGGGTACATGTCGGGGGGTAATACTTGCTTAAAGAATTTTCCTAAGTTCACAAAATCGTCCCAGGTTTCAGGAGGTGCCAACTCCTTGCCAAATTGTTCTCGGTACATCTTCTGATACTCTGGATTTTCAAAGTACGATTTTCGATAATTGAAAAGGTGAATATCGCCGTCGAAGGGAATCGCCCAATAGTTTCCTCCCCATTTCATGTAAAACTCCCGATAGGTAGGCAGGACATCATCGAGGTACTTCTTGACATCAGCATCTTCGTAGAGAGCAAAGTAGGAATCGAGTGGTTCGATGAGCCCGGTGAGGGCAAAATCAGCAATGAAACGAGGATTGATTTCGATAATTTGATAGCTGGGTTTCCCGGCCAAGAGATCCCCCATGGCCTTCTCCCGCAATTTGGGTAAATCCACCATCTCCGTTCTCTTAATTTTGACTCCACACTCTTTCTCAAGGAGTGGTGCATACCATTCCAAGATTCTCCCTGCACCAGAGTCATGAATCGCAGTGAGTTCAATGCCGCTAAAGTCAACATCGGGGTTCTTTTCGCCCGGGGGGAGAAAGAGCTTAATCTTTGCCTCCGCGCCCCATACCATCACCGTGACCAAAAGGAGTATCACGAAAAACACACCGCTTTTCCTCACGGTACATCCCTCCTTCATTCATTGAAAAAGTAAAAAGGGTAACGGGTCCCTCCCCCGTTTATCGCCTAATCAAAGAATACCTTCCGAACCACTTCGTGTGCTAATCCTGCGTCCTCTTCCCCTTGGGCTTTCGCTAAAGCGGCTCGATCGATCTTTTCCAACAATCGCTCTAAACCTCTCGTGTTATGGACACAGAGCTCCAGAGCCTTGGTGGGATCCATGCGATAGGGGAAAATATCGAAACCAATATATCCTGTGTATCCCACTTGCTTAATGGAGTACAGGAACTCCAGAGTTTCATAGAGATTCACGCTTCCTGCTACTAAGTCATCGTCCCACTCGCGGTAAGCGTCGTTAAAGTGGATGTTATAGAGAGCATTCTCCCGTGCTAACACGGTCACGACTTCTCCGGGGTTTTCTTTAGCCATAAGCGCATGTCCAAAGTCAACCGTTACCCCGACGTTTTTCTTCCCCAGGCTTTTAATAATGTAAAGTGCCCGAAAGGCGTTACCAATGAAAATATACTGCCGCGGTTCTTTGAGCTTATACTCTAAGGCCACCTTAATCGCAGGATGATAGTCAGCAATTTCTGCCAATGACTCCAAAAGCAAACCCCATGCCCGCTCATAATCAACCTGAAAAGGATAATCGAAGCCATCGGTCCCCAACCACAAACCCAAAGACGGGCACGCAAAGGTGTCTAAGAGATCGATCACTCTCTTTACACCGTCAACCGCTTCCCTCCTCAACTTCACATCAAAAGCACTGAGCGCTCCCTTTTGCCACTGCGGACGTCCATGGGCATTGAAATTAATGCAGCTCACCCGTAATCCCTGATCATCTAAGAGCAATTTCAAATCCCGAGGCGAGATGTGTTCAAATTCGTCATCAAAAAGTTCTATTGCTCCAACTTCCGGAACTTTTTTGATCCGAAGAATCCGCTCCTTGATTCCCACCGGCTTCTCGTACCCTTGGGGAAGAAAACGATCTGCTACGCCTCCCATACACCAAATCCCCACCGAAAGCGGTAAATAGGACACAAAATCACCTCCGTATGACTAGATTACTTTTGTCTTTGTTTCGTATCCACGTCTTACTTTTAGGATTTCCCCTGAGAATGATTATAACAATTGTTATTGAACAAAGTGAGTTATTCTCTGTCTTCAGAGTAACAAATGCCTCTCAAGAAGTCAAGAGAGATGAAACAATTTTTCCCCTTTCACACTCCGGGCTTGAGAATGACCTTCAAGGCTTCCCTCCTCTGGGTCAAAGCGAATCCCTCTTGCCATCGTTCTAAGGGAAGGACATGGGTGATAAGCTCCCTCAACGGAAAAGAATGCTCGTTGAGAATGGCCATCGCCTTTTCCCAGCTTGATTTCTTTTGGGTACGAGATCCGCTCAAAACAAGCTCCCGGGAGAAAAGATATTCGTCGAAATCGATTGGCACTTCCCGATGGAGAATACCCAATTGAAAGAAACGTCCTCTCTTCTTGAGGAGGCGAAGTCCCATATACACCGCCGGCAAAGCCCCGGAGCACTCGAAAACGGTATCCATGCCGTAAGGGTCAATGTGATCACGAATATACCCTTCGAGGTCAATCGCATCAACGTTCACCGTGGACAGAGGGGGTAAATACCGCTCGGCTCTCTCCATCCGCCCTCTATCTTCAGCCTTACCCGCTAAGAGAACCTGAGCACCACAAAAGCGGGCAAGCCAGGCCACTAAAATTCCAAGTGGCCCCGGGCCAAAGACCAAAACTTTTTCTCCCTCTTCCACCTTGGCCTGTTCAATGACTGCATGCACCGCACAGGCAAAGGGTTCTAAGATGGCACCCTCTTCAAACGAAAGGGTGGATGGTAACACGTGGAGAGCCTTTTCCGGGATGACGATATAGTCGGCAAACGCTCCGTTCACACCTGAGCCAATCCCCTTGCGATATGGACAAAGATTGAAATGTCCCTCCACACAGTAAGGGCAAGTCCCACAAGAGAAAACCGTGGTTTCTGAGGTCACTCGATCTCCCACTTTTACTTGCCTCACTTCGCTTCCTACCTCGGTAATCACTCCGGCAAATTCATGACCCAAAATCACTGGAGGACGTAAGGAAGAAATACCATGAACATCGGTGCCACAAATACCCGCCGCTATTACCTTTACCTTGACCTCTTGAGGAAGAGGTGAGGGTTCTTCGACCTCCTCGAAGACAATACTCTGCTTTTCTTCAGTTTTTTGTACCAGTGCCTTCACAGAACACCCCCTATCTCTTTGAGTTTTCCCTGGGCCAAGTCGTTCATCCGCCACAACTCGAAGAGGGATTCTCGCAACTTCCGATACACGAGAAACTTCTCCCGATAGAAAGAGTGAAGAGAGGCACGGGGATAAAAGGTTCGATCCACCTGGAAAGTCGCCTCCACTGCTTGGAAAAGGTCCCGAAAAATACCGACTCCTACCCCGGCAAGGAGTGCCACACCCAAAGCACCTAATTCCCGCACCCGGGGTACCACTACCGATGTCCCTACCATATCGGCGATGAGCTGACACCAAAAATTACTTTTCGCCCCTCCCCCGGAAAGACGCATTTCCTCAAAGGAAGAAGAAAGCGATGCAAAACAATCTAATATAGAGAAGGAAATTCCCTCATATACCGCCCGGAGAAAATGAACATCATGGTGAGCGTAACTCATGCCAAAGAAAACTCCTCGTGCCCGAGGATCAACAAACGGTGCCCGTTCCCCTCCCGGGCTAATGTAGGGGAGAAAGAGCAAGCCTTCCGCTCCCGGAGGAATACTCTCTACTTCTCTCTCTAAACGAGCAAAAAGAGCTTCCTTACGGCACAAGAATTCCTCTTCTTTTCCCAAGAGACGGGTCAAAAACCAATCTAAACTGAGGGTTCCCGACATAGTGGCCATAGCCCGTAAATAGGTTCCCAGCAAAGGGTAAAAAACCGAAATCCCTACCCCAGAAGGCTCAAAGAGGCGGGGTGATCTTTCGGTGAGAAAAGCGTTAAAACAGGTAGTCCCGAGAATAGAGTAAGCCTGACCGAGACGGAGAATTCCCAAAGCTAAAGCACAAGAAGCAACATCCACTGCTCCTACCACTACCGGGGTACCCGGTTTGAGTCCGGTAAGAGAGGCAGCTTCTTCGGTAATACCCCCGACCACTTCCCAGGCTTTCCGCACCGGTGGGAAAATATCACCGAGCTCGGAGAGATCAAAAAGGTCAAGCATCTCCTGCACGTTTTCTTCCAAAGGGAGAGGAAACATGGAAAAATCCGATGCGTCGGTAGCCAATTCTTGAGTCAATTTATAGCGAATCCAATCTTTAGCGAAAACCAAATGACGTGCCTTCTCGAAAATGTGTGGTTTCTCTTCTTTGAGCCAGCGTAAAATAGCGATGGGAGAGCCAGTGAAAATGCTGTTACTCGATTTCTCAAACGCTAAAAGGTGCTTACCGTTCTTTTGCCAAACATCTAAAATCGGCTTCGTCCGTCCATCAATCCAAATGATGGCCCTATTCACCGGTCGTAGAGACTCATCTAAGAGCCAACACCCGGTTCCCTGACCGGCTACCCCTACCGCAACAACCAGAGAAGGAGAAACCCCTGCCTGCGCAAGACATGCAGCCACCGCTTGGGCAGCAATACGCCACACTTCCTCCATATCTTGCTCGGCATAATCAGGTTTTTCACTGTAAATGGGGACCACTTGATTTGCGGAAGCGACCACCTTCCCCTGGAGGGTGAATAACACCGCTTTAACCGCACTGGTCCCGATATCAATTCCCAAGAGGTATTTTTCCACTCTCCAACCTCCCCCACCCCGACTATACATATTGAGCAAAAGCTCAAGATAGAAATCTCAAAAAAACTGTACCATATTGCTCATACCCTGTCAACGCACGATGGATACGATACAGGGTAACCCTGAAAAATCGCACCAGTTCAAAAATTCTTCATCCCCTCTTCTCCCCTGGAATAAAAAATCCCCCAAACGGTCTATACGAGAAAAAAGGGGAATGAGGTTATGCAAAGGATCACTTTGAAAATTCGGGGCGTGGTGGCGGTAGCGATGATCGCGCTCCTCTTTCTCATGGTCACTACCGGTTTCATCCTCTGGCTGGCGGGACAAGGTCTCCTCAATAGCGAGCTTGCATGGAATATCGCCTTCCGTATCCACCCCGTTGGCGGATGGATCATCCTCCTTTTCGGGCTCGTCCATTTAGGTCTCAACACCAAACTCCTCGCTAATGATCTCAAGGCTTGGCGGGAAAAACCACCGAAGTCATAACTCTATGAGACCTCTCCCTCCTTCTCTCCCTCGATGAGGCGAACGAAAACTTCCACTAAAGAGGGGTCAAACTGGCTTCCCGCGTTCCTTCGAAGCTCTTCTAAAGCCTCTTCTTCGCTCAACGGTCCCCTGTACGGTCGTCCACTCGTCATAACATCGAAGGCATCAATAATACTCAGAATACGGGCAATGAGGGGTATCTCTTCTCCTTTGAGTCCTTGGGGGTACCCCTTGCCATCAAAGCGTTCGTGATGGGCCAAAATCCCTTCTGCGACAGGCAAGAGCTCAAAAGAAGTCTGAGCAATTCGGTAACCGATCTCCGGGTGTTTTTTAACCTCTTTCCATTCCTTCTCGCTGAGTGGTCCATCCTTATCGAGAATGGCGCGAGAGATACCCAACTTCCCCAAATCGTGTAAACGTGCCAAGAGATCAAGGAGATCGAGCTCAGAAGGCGAAAGGGAAAGTGCCTCTCCCATCTTCCGTGCCAGAGCACGCAACCTCTTGGAGTGGGCTTCAGTTTCTTGAGAAATTTCCCACAGAGACCGTTCCAAAGAGGCGACCAAGGCCGAACGCATGCCCCGCCCCTCGGCGAGTTTATTGCGGTACATGCGGTCCTCTGCCTCGTTGATGACGTCTTGAATGCGTTCTCCTTCTCTCTCTTTGGCCGCGCATCCCAGAGAAATACTCAAGGGGATCAAGGTCTCTCGTTTCTTTGACTCCTCTTCACAATTTTTCCGAATTCGTTCAATGATCTCCTGGGCGGTGGGCAAAGAAGTGCGAGGAAGGAGAATGAGAAACTCGTCTCCTCCCCACCGGGCAACGATATCTTCCTGGCGGCAAGAACGGAGGAGAATGAGCGCAACCTTCCTCAAAAGCTCATCACCTGCTTCGTGACCAAAGGCGTCGTTCGTCAATTTCAGGTTATTCACGTCTCCCACAATGACACTCAAAGGAAGCTGTCTTGGAGTATCCAATCGCTTGAGTTCTTCCTGGAAAAAGAAACGATTATAGAGACCGGTCAGATGGTCATGGAAGCTCAGGTAACGAACCCGATCTTCCGCTTTCCGACGCTCGGTAACATCGATAGAAATCTCTACTACCCGGACCACTTCCCCTCGTTCATCAAGAACGGGATAGGCCTTCTGGTGCCAGATTTTCCCCTCACGAGAGACGATCTCCCCTTCTTCCGGCCTTCCGGTAGCAAAAGCCCGAACCACCGCGCACCCCAAGCAGGGGATATCTCGCCCTTCCAGGACCTCATAACACACCCGGCCAATCAGTTGCTCGGAAGGAATATGAAAATTGGTAAACACTGCCTCGTTCACCCATGCGATTTTCATCCCCGGCTCAAAATAAGTAACTTGGTCTTGGAGAGCGTTGAGAATTAAGGTCTTTTCCTTTTCGGCTTTGAGTAGGGCTTCTTCAGCCCTTTTCCGCTCAGTAATATCACGATTCACCCCCACAAGACCGATGATCCTTCCTCTTTCATCGTAAATCGGAGCCTTATTGGTAGAAATCCATATTTTTCTCTTCTCCCCGGTAGACCAATCATCAACTTCTCGTTCATCGTTGAAAACCGTCTTCCCGGCAGTAAAAATTTCTTCCTCCTCCTGCCAATAGTGCCAGGCCAGGAATCGAGGATGGAGATCGAAATCGGTTTTGCCTACCATTTTATCGGGAGAATGAAAACCGTGATGTCGGGCATCGGCATGGTTCACCAGCAAAAAACGGTGCTCTCGATCTTTGACATAGATATGGTCAGGGATGGCGTTAATGATGGCAAAGAGGAGGTTCCTTTCCCAGGCGAGTTTCTCCTCAATCTCTTTCAAATAGGTGATGTCTTGGGAAATGGTTAAAACTCCCATCACTTCCCCGTTGGCATCTCGCACCGGTATTCTTGTCGTTGACAGCCAATGGAGCGCCCCATCACCAAAACGAACCTGCTCGAGCTTCTTGAGGAGAGGCTTACCGGTGGTCCGCACTCTCTCCTCATCCTGAAAGAATTCCTCGGCCTGCTCGGGAGGGAAAAAGTCAAAATCAGTTTTCCCCACAAGTTCCTCATCACTCTGAACGCCGAGAATTTTTCGATAGAAAGCACTCACCCATACCAAGCGACCCCGGTGGTCCTTGAAGGAAACGATATCAGGCATCTCTTCTAAAATGAGGCGGAGGAATTGCTGGCTTTCAACATGCTCTTCGAGTTCCCGGGCGAATTCAGTGACCTGCGAGAATATTCGCCCCACAAGGAGGAGGAATTGTTTCTCCCTCTCCTCCCAAACCCTCTCCCGATGAAAAGTAGCAAAGAGGAGAAACCCCACCGGCTGGTGAGCTTGAAAGAGGGGAATACAGGCTAAGGCAGAGATGGAGTAGTTTTGCAAAAAGGCTCGTTCCCTCCGCGCTTCCCAGGGGAAATCTTGCGGTGAAGAAATGAATACGCTCTCTCCCTCGGACCAACATTTTTTCCACCAGGTGAATTCGGCGAAAGACCAAAGCCGATTTTGCTCAGCAAACATTTTCACTCCTTCGCGGGACCACTCTTCCCGGCAAAAGAAGGTATACCCACTCCCATGCAGGAATACACCACCCCAATCAAGGGCTAAAACGCCACCCACCGCCCCAAGGAGGGTTTTTGCCTCCCTATCCCAGGAAAAATGGTGAGGAGAGAAAAGGGAACCATGGGTCACGAGAAAATGAAAGAGCGTCCTCAGGGTATGAAGCTCCCGCTCTGAGGAAGTGAGCTCTTTTAAGAGAACCACTCGCCCAGAGAAGAGAGGTTTTACTCTCACCGGGATAACCATGACACCTATTTCCCGCGATCCCCAAGAAACGACCCGATATGTATTCTCCTCCTCTTCCAAGACCGAGAAACATTCTCCCGGCAAAAGGGACCGAAGGATCTCTTTCTCAATTGCGGAAGAATCATCCTGCCCTTTTTCAATACCGAGCAAGGCGAAAACTTCTGGGGTAGCGAAAAGAACCTCTCCTTGTGCATCAAGGAAAAGAATGGCTACGGAGCTCCCCTCCATCCTCCCAGACCTCCTTGAGCGTATCTCCCCTCGCAATACGCACCTCGGAACTCAAGCGCATAACCTCTTCCCGCTCTACCCTTCCTGCATCCCACCGCAAAGCATTACTCACCCCTGCCGCAACAGCCAAACGAAGGGTTTCTTCCGGGGTCTCACCACGCCACCATCCCACAAGGAACCCGGCTAAAAATGCGTCACCCGAGCCCACCGGATTGATAGCCTGAATAGGAGGTGAAAAAACTCGATAGAAACTGGTTCGGTACCTTCCGATGACCCCCTTCTCCCCTAAAGTAATCATAACTATTTCTACTCCTTTTTCCAACCAGAAATCGAAGCAATTCTTCCACGCATCGATACTCTGGAGTGGTTCCCCCAAGGTGAGTTCGGCCTCTTCTCGATTCATCTTTATTCCCCAAGGGTACCTCTGCCATCCCCGGAGAGCTTCTCCTCGAGTGTCAACGATCACCGGTTTCGCTTGGATTTTCTCGAACAGTTCCTGGTATAGAGAAATCACCGCAGGCGGCACACTCCCACAGAAGGTGATGAGACTCGCCTCTTCAGCGAGTGAGGCGAAGAGGCGCAGGAACACTTCTCTCTCCCCCTCGGTAACGTGCGGAGGGGGATCGAAGTATACGGTCTGTTCCCATCGGGAATCAACTACCGTAGTCACCACCCGAGTGGGAGAAGAGGTCCACACCACTTCCGTCTCGATTCCCTCTTCATCCAAGAGCTCTTTCACCCTCTTTCCCGTGTATCCTCCCAGAAAGAGGAGATGACGACATGGCACCCCAAATTCCCTTAACACCCTACAGACATTCGAACCCTTCCCACCAGCAATTTCACGTACTTCACGTACCATGATCTTCCCTTGGGGGAGATTTCTCTCCACGAAAAGAGTTCGATCGAGGCAAGGATTCGGCGTCACCACAAAAATCATATTAGTCCCCAAACTCCCGCAAAATCGCTTCGGTAGAGCGCTCAGCTACCCTTTGTACCGCCTCTTTGCTTGCTTCTACTCTCTCTCCTAAGCGAGCAAAAAAGGCGTTCCGCTCCCTCCGGTGAGGGAGATACTTTCTTGCCCAATCACTCGTATATCCTCGTCTACTCCCCATTTCCATCACCATGTGTCCCCACAGGAGCCAGGCACTCTCCAAGAAATAAGGGGCTAAGAGTTGTAAGTAAGGCGAATCGAAATCGTCCACAAATTTTTGCCCATACCGATTGAGCTCCGTACCGACAAAAATAGGCATAGAGCGGCGCTTGGCCTCTTCGACCATCTCGTAGAGCTTCGCCACCTTGAGTTTCCGTTCCTCTGGGTCGGGAAGATTCCAGTTCCGATCGGGCACCAAAAAAATGGTTTCCACTCGATTATCGAGACAGAAATCAAAAAGCCTTCTCGGGTCTTCTTCCCCCTGGCGCGTCCCGTCAAGCCAGGAGAAAGAGGGAATCGCTCCCAAATCGAGAATCATCCGATTCACTTCTCCGAGAGTAGGAAAATCCCCTGCATCCTGTTTCACATACCCGACTCCGCCAAACTTCATGAGTTTCATGCGCACCACATCATAGAAAGCGGCGCAGTCCTGGTAGAGCTCCGCTAACTTCTCGCTCTTTTCCCCTAATTTCTCACTCCAAAAGCGCAAGCGCTCTCCGAGATCGGGAAAAACCTCTTCCAACTTCTTTACCAAAGCGAGCACGATGTGGCGTTCGGTGGGATTCTGAGCAGGGGTGAGAGGGAGGACCTCCCTTTCGTAATCCACCTGTACCCTATCGAGATAGGCATTCACCTTCTCTAAAACTTTCTGATTCCGTCTTTGGGCTATTTCCCAGAGCTTGCGCAGTATCTTCCCCGCTTCTTCTTTCTCCCCGGGCAAACGCGAGAATCCGTTACCCATGTAATAGGCCACCCCCGGTTCATTGGGTGAACTCAACTCTTCCTCTTGGAATTCGGGGAGAAAAATCCTCGTTTCTAATCCCGAGGCCACGGGGAGATTGATGGTGAGACCACCCCAGAGGAATTCCGGCAAGGCTTCGAGGACATCGAAATCGACACTCCCTGCCATTCGCAAACCCTCTCTCTTCGCCAACCACAAGATGTGAAGCGGAGAATACCCGCAGGCATTAAAGGAAAAGAAGGTATGAAAGTGGAGATTCACCAGGGGTTTTGGGGTGGGAAAAACTATCTCCCCTTTTTTTGCCCTTTCCACTAAGAGCAAAAAAGCTTTCTTCCGTTCTGCAAGGTCAAAGGAATCGAGTTGCCCTTCCCATGTTTCTTCGGTCATTGGCTTTCCTCCTCTATACCCTTTTCGATCACTTCGCGATAGAAGAAAAAGCTCTCTTTGGGGAAACGCTTGCCGGTTGCGTAATCGACAAACACTAACCCAAAACGCTTCGAGAGTCCAAAAGCCCACTCAAAGTTATCAAGGAGACTCCACACGAAGTACCCCTTGACCGCATATCCTCTTTGGATTGCTCGGTGGAGGTAGCGAAGATGCTCCCGCAAAAAGGCAATACGTGCACCGTCATTGATTGTACCGTTTACCAGTTGATCCGGGAGGGCGATTCCGTTCTCGGTGATGAACACTTTGCGTGGAGCGTAGTCCTGGAAAACCCGCTCTACGATTTCCAGAATCCCCTGAGGGTATATCTCCCACCCCATATCGGTATACTGACTCTCCTCGGGCTTAACCGTGGCAACTTTAAGAAGTGGCTCTTCGCACCCGTGTCGTACCACCTGGCGAGAGTAGTAGTTAACCCCCAAAAAATCGATCTTTTCACTGACAATGGCTTCCTCCTCCTTACTCACTGCTAAGGGGTATCCCTTCTTGGCATACCATTCCAAGACATCCGCCGGGAAAGCACCTCGAAAAAGGGGGTCCAGGAAGAAACGATTGAAGTACCCATCAAAGCGTTTTTGAGCCAGCTGGTCTTCCTCCCGCTCGGAAAAGGCATGGATGGGAGAGAGGCTGAGGGTGATACCAATTTCCCCTTCTTTCCCGATCTCCCGAAAAGTTCGCACTGCCAAACCGTGCGATACCAAAAGGTTCTTCGCCACCCGTAACGCCACTCCAAAATCGCGTAAACCTGGAGCGTGTTCTCCGGTGTAATGACCCACGAAAGCTACCACCCAGGGCTCATTGTGGGTAATCCACAATTTCACTCGGTCACCCAGCCGACGAAAAACCACACCGGCATACTGCTCAAAAGCACGCACCACTCTCTCGTTCTCCCATCCTCCCATATCTTGTAACGCTTGGGGAAGGTCCCAATGGTACAGAGTTACTACCGGTTCAATTCCGAGAACGCAGAGCATGTCAATAAGCCGTTCGTAGAAGGAGAGCCCCTTCTCGTTGAGCTTCCCTTCACCCTGGGGAAAGATTCTCGGCCAGGCCAGAGAGAAACGATACGCAGAAATCCCCAGATCGCGCATGAGTCTTAGGTCTTCTTCAAAGCGATGGTAATGATCACAGGCTACATCACCTGTTGTGCCATCGGCAATGGTTCCCGGAGTATGGGTGAATCGGTCCCAGATACTTTCTCCTTTTCCATCTTCCCAAGGCGCACCTTCAATCTGATAAGAAGCAGTGGCCACACCCCATAGAAAATCCTGCGGGAAACGAAGCACCATTTCTCTACCTCCTTTGCCTTTCTTTCCAGTGATATGCACCAAGCGGAACCACAAAAGTAGCAAACCAATTTAAAAGAAAATACCGCAGAAAGAGCGCCGTTTGTGTAGAACCGAACACTCTTCCCCCAAGGTAAACGAGGACCACCCCAACCGCACCACCGCAGAGTATTCCATAAGAGAGAGAAAAATCCGGTATTTTTAATTGTACCACAAGGAGATAACCCAAAAGAACACCGCTCAACGACCCCCCAACCCTCATGGCTAAACCTGAAGGGGCAAGCAAGAAAAGCCCTCCACTGACAAGCGCCCAGAGGATAAGGCCTTTTCTGAAGGAGGCAAGACGAAATTGACACGAAAAGATCGAGGTAAACGCTAAAGCTATGACGAACCCCAATCCTGCACCAGCGAGAACATCCTGGAGGTAGTGGACTCCTAAGTATAACCGGGAGAGAGAAACAAGGATGGTAAGGATTCCGGCGACCACATACCACGGTATTTTCCGCAATGAAAAAGCGAGAAAAAACCAAAAAGAGGACACCGATTGAGCATGACCGCTGGGGAAGGAGAAATCTTCGGTCAGCTCCAACACCCGTAAACCCTCCCCTTGAGGTCGGGGAAGAGCCCAAAAGTTTTTGCCCAAGAAATTGAGAAAGAGAGACACCAACACCACCGTGGCCAGGCGGAAGGCGAATTTCCTCTCCACCCGCCAGTAGAGGAACACGAGGACGGCAAAATAGAAGAATTCTCCTCCCAAGGCGGAAATTCCCCGCATCACCACATCCAGGAAGGGATGAGAAAAACCCTGCACCACGAGTAAAGGTTTAAGACTCCCGAAAACACTCATTCCTTTTCTCCTCCACCCACCGCATCACCAAACTGACCACCCGTTCGAGGTTATCGGTGTCCACCGCTTCGATCGAATCATTTGCCCAGTGCCAGTTGACCGGAATCCCTTTCTCGTCCAAGGCAATAATGGTTATGGCCTGAAAACCACGCGCTAAAAGCGGTGTAGCATCGGTCGATAAGCCCAAATAGGGACGAAAATGAACCGGAAAAGGAACCTCGAGTTTCCGAAAAGAAGACACAAGCCGAGGTGGAGCAGCATACGTCGGCCACATTCCCTCATGAGTCGCCACGGTGATCGTTCCTCCTCCCACATTGTCGAGGTTAATAATGGGAATGTCCCGGATTGTCGACGCATACTGCTTCATAAATTGTAATGCTCCCCAGGTTCCCGATTCCTCTGCCCCGGTGAAAACTACCCAAAAAGAGATATCCCCATCCGCAAGGAGTCGGGCAAGCTCTAAGGCCACCGCTACTCCACTCCCGTTATCGTTCCCTCCCGGGGAAAGAGGCATGCCCAATTCTCGATGGACATGTCCCAAAATAAGGAAAGAGAGATAGAGAGAGAAAGGAAAGGATAACCAAGCAAACCGCGTACCCCCTGCGCACCCAAGGAGAGCCACCCCGGGAATGGCACAAGAAGAGACAACGAGTAAAAGGAGCGAGTGACGGGGCGAGACCACCAAATGAGGATGGAAAAAGAACGAAGTTCGTGCCGAATCCACGTGAGCCATGAGGATAAAACAAGGAGAATCGCCCTTCTTCCCCACTACGTTGTGAGAAACGTTACGCGAGAAAAAGATACTCGTGAGAGGAAAGGTAGCGAGTTCCCGATACTCGAGGAAAAGAAAAACCAAAGCGGAGCAAAGAGACCACCATGGCCATAAACGAAGGAGGAAACCGGCTTGGATGAGACCACCCCACAAGACTATTTGGGACCACGTGTAGGTCGAGGGAGCACGAAATTCGTCCAAACTCACTTGGAGAGAAAGACCTTTCAGTGCTTCCATAAGCCACGTCAAAAACTCCTTTTCCTTGGAGGAAGCAGAAGGACGAGCACCAACTGCTTGTAACTTTTGGAAGACCGGGGAAAACATTTTTCTACCCCTCTCTTCTCCTCAAAACCTCTAAAAATTGTTGGCAAAGAAACATGAGCAAGAGAAAAACGGGTATCGTCGCAAAGGTCACCCCCAAATCGAAAGTGCTTCCCACTATTCCCCCAAGCCAGGGGAAAAGGAGAATGCCAAAACCGTTATTGAAGAGCACCCATCCTGAAGCGAGGGAGGCAGTTTCAGGAAAAGAGGCAATGGCATACGCCAAGGTAGTGGGGATGACGATGGAGAGAGAAAGACCGGCGATAAAGAGAAAGAAGGGGAAGAGCAAAGAATGAGGAGAGAGGAAAAGAGGAAGGAGGGTCATGAGCACTCCTCCCAGGGACCCTACACGAATGACGTTGAGATGACCGAAACGATCCGAGCAAGGAGCAAGGAGTAACCGCCCGACCAGTAATCCCAACCAAAAATAAGAGAGAAAGAGTGACCCTCCGGCGAGGGGAACACCCTTTTGGGCGAGATAAGAAACGCACCAACCATTCAAGGTGCTCACTCCACCGGAGTAAAAGAGCATGGCCAAACCCAAAAACCAAAAAGCTTTGAGGCGAAACACCTTGAAAAGACCGCGCCAAGAATTTTGCGCATGTACTCGCCTTGGGACGAACGGGAAGAGGAATAAGAGGAGGACCATCGCGGTAAAGACGGTTATACCCAGGTAGAGATCCCGCCAATCGTACCGACCGGTAGTCAAAAAAGCATACAAGCGCGGGGCAATCATCGAACCGAGGCCAAAAAAGGCATGAATGAAGTTCAACGCCGTCGCAGGATGCTCGGTGAAAATACTTGCAGCAATGGGATTGACCATACAATCGACCCATCCCACCCCTACCCCCATAACGGAAAAAGCGAAAACGAGGAAGGGAAAAGAAGAAAAGAGCGCAATGCCCAAAAAGCCCAAAACGGCCAAAACAAAGCCGAGACGGAGAATGAAAGCTTGAGAGATAATATTTCCCAATACCCCACCCACCAGTAAGGAAAGGAAATATCCGATACCCTGAAAAAGGAAAATACTTCCCACCACCGCGTAAGGGAGAGAAAAAGATTGGGCAATCGCAGGAATAATTGCTCCTACACCGGAAATCCCCAAACCAATGACCACCAACGCGAAAAAAAACGGGACCAACAAAATCTTTTTCGACATGGATTGATTCGCTCCTTCTTCAAAAGCCCTCTTCAATTATCATAATCGTTTTCATCCCACTTGAGAAAGAATAGTAAAGAAAAAGACCATTTTCAACCTCTCGGAGAAATACTTTTAAAGATCCCTTTCTTTCCCCTTCTTGCGCCTCTTGGGGAGGGATGAAAGGAAGAAGGCTCTTTTGGTAGCTATCGAAGAAGAAGCGGTGTACCGATGGTCCATCGCACTTCATGGCCTGGAGGGAGCTTGTCCACTCCCCTTTTCGCATTCCTTCTCCAATCTTGTTCTTTGAACCTTTTGAAGAAGGAGTGAGGCGTTTCTAACCTTATCTGGTTTTATGCCTCTTCTCCCTCATAAACGGAGATGAGCGCATCTTATCTTCATGCCTTAATAGAGGTGGGGGCTTTTTCTTTTCTTCTTTTTTTCTTTTTGGAGATTGGTTCTTCTTTTCGCCTCAAAGGTGGAGGAGTCTTTTCCTCTCTTGAAGCCCTTCTCTTTGAGGAAAGATTTTCCTTTCCCTTTTCTGGGAGGAGTAATCGGTAGCTTGTTCCAGAGGAAAGACTCTCCCAAGAGGGTGAGAACCTTCCTTTGATCGTTTCCTCCCACTATTCCAAAACCTCTTATCTCCCTTGAGAATGTGGCGCACCAATCCAAAAGACTTGCCGCTGAAGGTTACAGGTCTTTTTCACACCCTGGATGACGAGGGTTTTTCGTTTTTTCTACTGATGAAGAGTCTTATCAGGACCCTTACGATAAGTTTACACTGAGCTTGTGCTCCCCCACGCAACACAACTTCTAACAGGGTTCCTGTTCTTTTGTCACAATTTTTGAGAAACCCTTCTATCTCTGAAAGATTTGCAGAGCCTTAGAGCTTCTCGACAATCCTCCCCTTACTATTTCTCCGTTTGACCCCACAACTCAACCCGTTGAACGGGTCAAAAAGAACGAAGTCACCAGTCCCCCCACCAACCCCTACAAAGAGGAAAGCGGGGAGAAAGAGCCATGGGATAATTTGGCCAACAACCTGGGTCAGAAAAAATCCTGCTCCTATTCCTACAACGATAAGACCTCCCCTCAAAAGGCCTTGCGGCGATGGAGGTGATTTGAGATCCTCAGGGTTTAATCCTCGCTCAATCATGGCCATCTTCTGCCGGTGTTCAGCAAGAATGGCCACAATTCCCACAAACATGCCCATAATCGGCACAAGAACAACTATCCAACCCACATTGTCTCCCTCCTTAAAAGTTGTGAACTCAGGACACACCATCTGGAAGAGAAAGGAAAGCGTTCTACTCCCTCTGGAGAATTGCAAAAGAACACCGGGTTGTAAGTCTAAGACAGGGTCTCATGAAGCCCAAGCCGTTTACTGCAAGGTGACAGCATAAACGTCCGTGTCAAGGTTGAGTAGGCACTTTGGAGAAAATCCCCTTTTGAGATCTCACTATCTGATAGGAAAGCTTTGTCACCGAGATTTTTGGTAACTTTTACCACAAATAAATTCCTTCTATCGATAAGAAAAAGACTGCCTCTTCTTCGCCTCCCTAAAAAGACCAGACCATATTGAGTTTTTACTCTCTCTTTTACCTAATAAAATTTTATACGGTCAAAAAAGAACCTCGTCTATGGTACAATAGTGACATGTACGATAACGAGTTTGAAGGAAAGGTTATCAATATTTACGGCTCGCGTTTTCTACGCTTTCTCAAGAAGTTGGGCTATTTCCTCTTTATCGTGGTGCTCGCTATCTACTTCTTGAGCGGAGTGTACATTGTCGGACCAGATGAAGTGGGAGTCATCCGCCGGTTAGGAAGTTTCGTGGGGAGTGTACCGCCGGGTATTCACTATCACCTTCCCTATCCCTTTGAATCCATTACCAAACCAAAAATCACCGAGGTCAAAAGAGTGGAAATCGGCTTCCGTACCATTCACCCCGGACCTCCTCCCCGCTACGATTTCAAACCGGAAGAGTCGCTCATGCTCACCGGTGACGAGAATATCGTGAGTTGTCAATACATCGTGCAATACCGCATTGCCGACCCTTACCGCTACCTCTTCGCCATTAAAAATCCCGAAGTAGCGGTGAAAAGTGCTGCCGAAGCAGCCATGCGGGAAGTAGTGGGAAAGAAAACCATCGACGAGGTACTTACCGTAGGACGAGCAGAAATCCAGGAAGAAACCCTCGCCCTCCTTCAGGAAATCCTCGATCGCTATGACGCAGGATTGAAGGTTATCGCCGTGCAACTCCAAGACGTACAACCCCCTCAAGAGGTAACGTCTGCCTTCAAAGACGTAGCCAGTGCTCGGGAAGACAAAGCACGCTTCATCAATGAAGCCCAAGCCTATCGTAACCAAATCATTCCCCAAGCCCGGGGCGAAGCGGCACAAATCATCACCGAAGCCGAAGCCTTCCGCGAAACTCGCATCCGTGAAGCAGAAGGCGATGCGAATCGCTTCCTCAAACTCTTGCAGGAGTACCGATTAGGTCGGGAGATCACCCGTACGCGATTGCGCTTAGAAACCCTCGAGAAAGCACTCAGCAAACCCAAAAAATTCATCTTTGACGAGGAAAAGATGGCGCAAGAAATCCTCCCCCTCTTGCCCCTTCAAGAAGGAGTGTTCTCCTCCGATGAATAAAAAGTGGAAGGTCATTTTTGCCACCGTGGTCATCCTCATCATTCTCTTCGCCATCTTTAAACCCTGGTATGTCCTTGACGAAACCGAGCAAGGGGTGATCCTCCAGTTAGGGAAACCTCTCCGTACGATTACAACGAGCGGTCTCCATTTTAAACTCCCTTACCCCTTCCAAACGGTGAAAAAATTTGAGAAACGCATCTTAGAGTACGATTCACCACCGGAAGAGGTGATTACCAAGGACAAGAAAACCCTGGTCACCGATAGTTACGTCCGTTGGAGAATTAAGGACCCACTCCTCTTCCTCCAAACGGTAGTCACGGAAACCGGAGCTATTCAGCGGATCGATGATGTGGTCTATTCGGAACTGCGCACCGAAATCGGTAAGGTAGACCTCTTCGAATTGGTCTCTCAAGTGCGCAAAGAGGTGATGGAACGAGTAACCCGCAATGCGAGTATGAAGGCACAGGGATTTGGGGTAGAAATCGTGGATGTCCGCATCAAACGAGCCGACCTCCCCAAACAGAATGAAGAAGCGGTTTTCCAGCGCATGAAAGCCGAGCGAGAGAGACAAGCCAAGCAGTACCGTTCGGAAGGAGAAGAAGAAGCCACCAAAATTCGTGCCCAAGCTGACAAAGAAAGAGCGCTCATTTTAGCCGAGGCCCACAAACAAGCACAGATTATTCGGGGAGAAGGAGAAGCCCAAGCCCTCAAAATCTACATCGAAGCTTACGTCCAAGAGAGTGAGTTCTTCACCTTTCTCAAGACTTTAGAGCTCTACGAGCAAACCCTCTCCGAAGAAGACGTACTCATCCTCACCCCTCGGTCGGAATTCCTCCGCTACTTGCAAAGTGGGAAAGGCGAGTAACTACCCCCTTGATCCTCGTCTCTCTGGAACTCACGGGGTCGTGAATTCTTCGATGGTTTTTTTGACCAGAGGCAAAAAGGTAAAGGCAGGACCGCCACCCATGACCATGCCTACCTCTACCGCCTCCCAAATCTCCTCTTGGGTCGCCCCGTTCTTCAAAGCTCCCCGCACATGGAGAATGATACAATTCTCACAGTGGATGACCACCCCAATGGCCAAAGCGATGAGCTCTTTCACCTTGAGACTCAAAACCCCTTCTTGCATCACCTTAGCGTAGAAACTGGAAAAGCCCTCTACGGTAGAGGGCGAGGTTTCTTTCACCGCTTTGATTCCCTGACGATAGCTTTCCCAAAATTCCTTCGCATCCATCATACCTCTCCTCCCTTGACATAGGTGAGCCACCCTTCGTAAGCCGGTTCTTCTCCTCGCACCACCCGGAAAAAGGTTTCTTGCAAGCGACGGGTGATGGGACCTGGTTTCCCATCACCTATTTTCCGCCCGTCGATTTCCACAAGCGGGGTGATTTCCGCCGCCGTCCCGGTAAAGAATGCCTCGTCGGCAAGGTATAAATCATCACGCGTGACCAGTGTCTCACGAACTTCTAACCCCAATCCCCAGGCAATCTGCATGACGGCATCACGAGTAATGCCGAGGAGAATGGCATAGGGATGAGGAGTAAAAATTACCCCATTCTTCACGTAGAAAATATTTTCTCCGCTTCCCTCGGCTACAAAGCCATTCACATCCAAAAGGATCGCCTCATCGTAACCTAACTCTTTGGCCTCCAATTTTGCCAGCACCGAGTTGAGATAGTTGGCACTGGTTTTGGCTCGGGGAGAGCTGGAATTGATGTAACTCCGAGCATAGGAAGATATTTTCGCCCGTACTCCCTCTCGGAGGGCTTTGTCACCCATATACGCTCCCCAACACCACACTGCGATGACGAAATCAACCTCACACCGCGAGGGATCGATACCCATTTCCCCATAACCGCGGAATGCCAAGGGTCGAATGTAACACTCTTCCACCCCGTTGGCTTGAATCACTTGGAGGGTCGCTTGCTTCACTTCCTCAGGGGTATAGGGAAGGCACATTTTGATAATATGAGCAGAATCAAAAAGCCTCCGAATGTGTTCATAGAGACGGAAAACCGCCGGCCCTTTCACCGTTTTGTAACAGCGAATCCCTTCAAAAACAGCCGTTCCATAGTGAAGCGCATGGGTTAAAACGTGGGTCTTTGCCTCTTGCCACTTCACCAATTCCCCGTTCACCCAAATCCATCCCAATTCCTGCATTTTCGCCTGGTCCTCCTGTTCCTTTTCCCATAATTGTATTGGATTTTTGTCACTTTGCAAACCACTCCTTGCCTTACCGTGCGAAGAAAGAAAGTTGAGCGAAAGGGAAAGGCGATCTCCCTCACCAAAGCAATCGGAAAACCCCCTTGACCATTGGCTTTTTTCTTGCAAAAGAGTAGCTTTTCCCAAAGGAGTAAAGACATGACAAAACAAGAAAGGGACGAACACATT
Source organism: uncultured bacterium (assembly GCA_937139415.1). Lineage (GTDB taxonomy): Bacteria > Atribacterota > Atribacteria > Atribacterales > Caldatribacteriaceae > CAKZPS01. Next base: position 91,808 of record CAKZPS010000019.1, on the reverse strand, counting down.
CACACTACTCTCTCTTTGGGTTGAGGAGCTCGACCGTTTACAGGAATATTCTCCAAGAAAGAGTGAGTAAGCAGTTTGAAAAACCTTTACACTTGACGCTCACCGAGACAAAGCCTCTCCAAATTTTGAGTCAATATCACAATTGTATACGTCTCCTCTTAGAAGAGGACTCAAGAGGCGATTGAACCCGAAGCGGCAATATTTGGCAAAACCACCTCTTCTAACTCGTTGTGCATGACGAAAACTGTTTCAGCCTCCAATGCGAATCTCAAGGATGGGAGGGAATAGAGGTGCTTTGTCCGTAAACAAACGCCCAGGGAAATATTGAAAAATTCTTCTCATCGGAAAGATCGTGTACCCGATGTGGCCCGGTTTTACCACAAATCGGTTGTGGTATTCTGGGGAGATCTTGGGGATTGAAATGGGTACCCACTGAAACCTACCAAAGCCTTATGGGGATAGCCGGACCCGACCCGATAAGACTCTCCGAAATCTAGGGTATGAAGAAGAGGCAAGAAAAACTCTCTCTTTCCGACCGATTCGGGAAAACCATTCTATTCGCCGCCCTGACCAAGAGAACTACCTCCACATCGTGGAGGGAATCACCAAAACAGGGGGCTTTCGGTTTGCAAGGCAACCACATTACCAAAAATGGCTTTACAGTGGGAAATATAGCACAATCAGCGTTCTGGAAGAACGGCAAAACAATTTATCGATGACCTCGTCGCAAGGTTGGGAAACAACAATGAAAAATGGTAACGTTCACCGCATATCCCCACTGAGGATGAGCACCACGCTCTTTCCACGGGTAACGCATAAAAAATGAGGGAGCTTTTGCACTCTCCATTACCTCTGCCAACCTCCGCAGGAGGTAGCAAGACAAATGAGCTTTTCAATCGTAAAAGAGGAAAAGCCATGGTAAGAGAGGCCACTACGGACATATTCGAGCCATTCCTCTTCATTCGGGGGATTGAGGTGAGGGGTACATCCATGGAAGTATATGTCGCCGATGACCTCGATGAGGAGTTCTTCCCCTTCTTTTTGGTTCTCCCAATATTTCTCTAAAGCTTCATGAAATCGACGTTCGCACGGTGCTATGATCTCGCGAGGCTCACGGTCCACAATATGATAGCTATGACATGGACAAGGTTTATTCGATTTCCCATGGCCATATCCTACGCAACCGGCGTAACATATGGGTACCCGTTCACCATGTTCGTCGAGATGCCAATCATGGGTTCCGGGGGTTAAAATCGCATGGCAAACACAACACACGAGGAGTTCTTCCATTTCCATCCTCACTGCCTTTCAAAAGTGTCGAGCAAGGTTTTGCGTAAGTACAAAGGAACTTGATCCCACCATGTTTGTTTCCACATTTTCCACCACATGGTTACATATTGTTCCGCTTCCTGTTTCATACGCTCTTCAACCTCTTCAAAGCGGTACGAAGTACACCCTTGAAGAGGCATCCCTCGCAAAAGAGAATAACAGGAAAACAAAGGATCAAAACCTACCTCTGGTTTCTCGCGGTGGGGAGAAAATAGAACTCTCATTTCCGGTAAAACCGCACCGGCACTCAAAGCATCCCGATACTGCCACACCGTACCTTGGCGTTCCACTTGGGCGCGAAAACGAAATTTTCTCTCGCCACGGAGTAATTGAGTCACAATTTCTCTCCACGTTTCTTCTACCTCTTCCTGAGCCAGGTGGGCGTATCTTCCCCGCGAAAAATCATAGAAAAAGGACAATACGAACACTACTCCACCCACAAGGAGTCCCAAAAAAGGTTCCTGTGCAAACCACAAAATTCCTCCCAAAAAGAGGGAGAGCAACACCCAACCGATGAGATTCCTCCGGCGAGACCGATTCATGAACTTCTCCTCCCTCTTAAATACTTCCGATAGCATCCCAAAAAAGCGGTATAGGATTCGTAGATTTTGCTCCGCTTCGCTTGCTCCACCTCGTAGTGGATAACGCTTCTCCCCGGTAAGGGTGGGAGCATATCCACGTAATGTGGGCCAAGATAGACAAAGACCCTCTGCACGGTACGAAAACGCGCTTCATACAACCACGCTATCGGCGTACATTCTCGCACCATTTTCCGGGCACCACTCTTCCCCAGAGCTATTTCGGGATGGGAGTGAACATAGTGGGTAATGAGTTCTTGAGGAGAAGAAAAAACCCGCTCCTCGTTTTCACACTCTTCACATTGTATTCGAGCGGTAACTCTTTCTCCGAGGCAAGAGATAATTCTCTCCATGCATGCTCTCCGTCGCGCCTCTCCCACCAAGGGTTTTCGCTTCACAGGAGCCGAAGGCAAAGAGGGATCGTCATAGAAGAGGACCTCCAGATCGTAATATCCAGCTCCCAAAAATTCCCTCAAACGTCCTTCGGTAAAAGCCTTCTTCAATCGATCCGGAGTCATGGTTTCCTGTGCTTTCACCCGCTTCCGAGTGATACCGATGCGGCGGGTAGAAAAATTTTCCCCATGCTTCACACGTTCATAGAGGAAGAGCTGTTCGGCGAGTACTTTTCCAAGATTATGGATGACCTTCTCCCAAACTGCTCGGACAAGCTCTCCTTCATCCCACTTTTCTTTTCCCAAGAGCTCTCTCCCTAACCCCTGTCCATGTTCGTATATCAAGTGGGTTACCAATTCGAGGAGCGCTTCCCAGTAATCAACCGCGCCGTGCAAGGCATAACAATACTCTTCGTTATCTTCTACGGTACTGGGAATCGTTGCCGAAAAGAAGGGGAAATCTGCACTCCAGCGTTTTTCACGACGGGCACTCTCAATCCGTCGGTCCTGAATGGTGATATACCAGCGACCGCACTTTTCTCCACAGATGAGACAGCGCAGGGGCGAAGCGGCCTCGATCTCCTGCCGTACTTCTGGACGGTTCAAAACCTCTACCGTGATCTCTTTCATTTCCTGGAGGGTTAAGTGGTTTATTCCGTAACCCTGCTTCATTCCTTTCCGCATACTCTCCATGATTTCGGGACGAAACCTTTCCCACAACTTCTTTTCCGCTATTTGATTGCACAGGGTATTGACCGTATAAACGATCCGCTCGATAGGATGGAGAAGTTGAAAATATACCCCCGTTTGAACGGCCTTCTGCAAAAAGAGGCTTTGGTCCATGTTACTCCGCTCCCACCAAGGGTGGTTCTTGATGAGGGTCAGCTTCACTCCAATTGTAGTCCTGAGGGCGAGGGGGTTCTCCCTCTAAGGTCACCGCGATTTCAATGTTTCCGGGAAGATGTCTCCCATAGCAGTACCGAGTATTGTACTCTTCCACAATTCCCTTGAGTTCAAAGCGGTCCCATTCATTGAGGGGGTGAAAGAAGAGGCGCGCCTCGTGGAACAAACCTTCTTCACCCATTCCGAAATTGATCACCGCAACATTAATCAAAGGATCGTCACACATTACCCGTTCTACCCGTCCATCACGAATGACCACAACTACATCCGAACCGGTAAGACGAAAAACTTTCTTCTCTATTTCCCCCATCACGGCATCCTCCCCAAGAGTTTTAGCACTTTCTTATTGTAACTCTTTAGCCTCTTTCATTCACTCCTCAAATTGGAAAAATAACAAGAATTTGGGGCATTTCAATACTATAAATTCTTCACCGCCTGCGAAGCCGCTTCAAGCGTGTACGCAAGATCTTCCTCAGTATGGGCAGTGGAGAGGAAACAGGCTTCAAACTGCGAGGGAGGGAGATACACTCCCTTCTCGAGCATGGCGCGGAAAAAGCGCCCATAGAGAGAGGTATCTGCCCGACGGGCACTCTGATAATCGTTTACCGGCTCAGGAGTAAAAAAGAGAGTGAACATACTCCCCACTTGGTTAATCCACACGGAGATACCAGATGTTCGAAAAATGCTCAAAAGACCATCGACGAGTGTCTTCGTCTTTTCCTCAAGCTCATCGTAGAGGGAAGGGTGGGTGATGAGTTTCTGCAGCGTAGCGTACCCGGCCTCAAGCACCAAAGGATTCCCGGATAGAGTCCCTGCTTGGTACACCGGTCCCCGGGGAGCAACATGTTCCATAATCTTTCTCCTCCCTCCGTAGGCACCCACCGGTAATCCCCCTCCGATGATCTTCCCCAGGGTGGTTAAGTCTACCTCTATTCCGTAATACCCTTGTGCACCGGAGAGACCGAGCCGAAAACCGGTGATCACCTCGTCAAAGATGAGCAGCGCTCCGTATTTCCGGGTGAGTTCCCGCAAGCGAGTGAGGAACTCTATCCGTGGCGGTACTACTCCCATATTTGCCGCTACCGGCTCAACGATCACCCCGGCGATCTCCTCTCCCCGGTGGGCAAAAATCTCCTCCACCATCTCGGGGTGGTTGTACTCGGCAACGATGGTTTTCTCCCCCACCGCCCGCGGAATCCCTGGGGACTCCGGAAGATCATAGGTCAAAAGTCCGGATCCGGCACCCACGAGGAAGGGATCTGCGTGACCGTGGTAGCAGCCAGCGAACTGTAAGAGGAGTTCTCTCCCCGTATACCCTCGAGCGAGACGTACCGCACTCATGGTAGCCTCCGTCCCCGAGTTGACCATGCGCACCATGTCCACGGAAGAGAAGAGCTCCACTACCATTTCTGCAAAGAGAACCTCGATTTCGGTACAGGTACCGAAGTGAGTGCCAGAGAAAAGCCTCCGCTTTATGGCCTCTACTACTTCGCAAGGAGCATGCCCCAAAATGAGCGCTCCCCAAGAGAGAACGTAGTCAAGGTATTCACGCCCTTCTTCATCCCAGAGACGACTCCCCTGTCCCCTCTTCATGAACCGGGGCTCTCCCCCTACTGCTTGGAAAGCCCGTACCGGGCTATTGACCCCTCCGGGAATGATCCGTCGGGCGCGAGAAAAAAGCTGTGTAGAACGGGTGGGTATGATACCATTTTTTAAAGCATCGTTCATATTCTCTCACCTTCTCTTGCAGAGGTATATTCTTTCCTTTCCATGCCGTACGCACCGTGCTGAGGGCAAGAAGGAGTTCCTCAATATCCTGCGGGATAATGCTCGCCAACCAATCCCTCAGCTTACGGGCTAAAAAGGGACTCTTTCCACTCGTGGATACACTGATGAGGAGATCCCCCTTGCGAAACACCGCAGGGAGGAAAAAAGAGGAAGAAACACCCTGGGCCACGTTGGCAAAAATCCCTCTTCGATCCGCCTCACGGCTTATCTCTTCATTGACTTTAGCCTCGTCGCACAGAGCAAAGACGAGCCGAGAACCGGCTAAATCCTCCGGCTGATAGGTCCGGCGGTGCCAGGTGATTCTCCCCTCTTCGGCCAGGCGCACGATCTCAGGATGGGCGCAAGGAGCGACCACTACCACTTCCGCTTGACAGGCAAGGAGCGATTGAATTTTGCGCCATGCCACCTCTCCCCCACCTACCACAAGACACTTCCTCCCTCGGAGATCCAAAATTACCGGGTAGTAAGCCATCGTGCCATCTCCTTGGCATGATAGGTGACGATGAGATCCGCTCCCGCTCTCTTGAGGGACAACAGTACCTCGGTGACCAGTTCCCTTTCCTCGGCAAAGCCCATCCTGGCCAGGGATTTCACCATGGCGTACTCCCCACTCACGTTGTATACCGCAAGCGGAACCAAAAAGTGTTCTCGGACCCGGGCCACGATATCAAGGTAAGCCAAAGCTGGCTTCACCATCACGATATCTGCGCCCTCGCTAAGATCGAGAGCTACCTCTCGTATCGCTTCTCGGGCATTTCCCGGATCCATCTGATAGGAGCGGCGGTCACCGAAGCGAGGGGTACTGTGCATCATCTCGCGAAAAGGACCATAGAGAGAAGAGGCGTACTTGACACTGTAGGACATAATGAAGACCTCATGAAAGCCAGCTTCATCGAGCGTTCTGCGCATCACCCCCACTCGGCCATCCATCATATCCGAAGGAGCTACCCCATCCACCCCTTCCCGAGCGTGCGAGAGGGCCACGCGGGCGATGGCTTCTACCGTCCGGTCATTATCCACTCTTCCCTCACACATCACTCCACAGTGACCATGATCAGCGTACCCACACAGACAAATGTCGGTGATCACGATAAGTGAAGTAGCCCTTTTAATTGCACTAATCGCCCGCTGCACAATCCCTTCTCTCTCCCAAGCCGAACTCCCCACCGGATCTCGGCGGGTGGATACCCCAAAGAGGAGTACCGCAGGGATCCCTAAATCCTCGAGTATTTTTGCCTCTTCGGTGACCGTATCCACCGAGTAGCGGCAGATACCCGGCAAGTTCTCCATTTCTTCTCTCACCTTCTCTCCTTCTCCCACGAAAAGAGGAGCGATCAGATCACTGAGGTGAAGAGAAGTCTCCCGCACCATCTCTCGAAGAAGGGGAGTACGTCGGAGCCGTCTCGGTCGATAGAGGATATCCATCCTTCACTCACCTCCTCCCCACTTTTTGATAAGCGCTTGTACCAAACCTTCTACGGTGTGTTCCTCGGGAACGAGGTCCACCCGGAAACCCCGCCTTTGCAAGGCGAAAGCGGTAGTCGGGCCAATGGCGGCAACGAGCACTTGAGAGTGGAGCTCGGGGAGATTCTCCACGAAGAGCTCCATGGAGGCAAGAGTCGAAGGGCTCGTGTACACGATGGCATCAACACCTTTCTCGATCACTCGCCGAAGTGGTTCTCGCATTTTTTCGTTGGGGGTATTACGACATATCGCTACCACCTCCACCGGGTAGGGGAGAGAAGCAAGGCGAAGTAACCACTCCTCTTTGCCCACATCTGAGGTCAGTACCAAAGCTTGCTGTCCTTCTTTCCAAGGAATAGCTGCAAGGAGGTCCTGCGCTGAGAACCGTTGGGGAAGGTAGTCAGGGTAGATTCCCATCTCTTCCAAACCTTGGGCAGTCTTTCGACCGAGGGCGGCGACAACAACATCCTTCATGTGTCGCACATCGAAACGGTACCGACGCATCCCCTCCTTCCATGCCCAGACCGCATGTTTACTGGCAAAAATGAGGAGCTCTCCCCCTTGCATCTCTTCGAAAACTTCTTTGAGTGCTCTATAGTCGATTTCCAAGTGAAGGAGAGGACAGTGTTCCGCCACCGCCCCGCGCTCGCGGAGGGGGGCGAAAACCTTCTCATCCTCTACACTCCCGGTGAAGAGAATCCTCTTCCCGTGAAGGAGCAACCTCTCTCGATGGGGCAACACCTCGCGGAGTTTCACTACCTCCCCAATCACTACCACCGCCGGAGTGGTGAGGTTTTCCCGAGACACCTTCTCTCTGATATCTTCAAGCGACCCCACCACCGTCCGCTGACTGGCACCTCCCCCTTCCTGGATTACCGCCACCGGAGTTGCAGGTGATTTTCCATGGGTGAGGAGGAGCTGCACAATGTGCGGGAAATTGGCCATGCCCATAAGAAAGACCAAAGTTCCCGAAAAATGGGCGATCGCCGACCAGGGGAATTCCTCAAGGCCTTCACTCCCCGTAAGTACCCAAAATCCCCGACTCACTCCCCGATGGGTAACAGGAATTCCTGCCTGAGCCGGCACGGCGATCGCCGAGGTGACCCCCGGTACCACCTCCACCTCGATACCTTGAGAGCGCACATACCAAGCCTCTTCACTTCCCCGACCGAAGACAAACGGATCGCCTCCCTTGAGGCGCACGACCATTTTCCCTTCTCTCGCCCGTTCGACGAGAAGCCGGTGAATCTCCTCTTGTGGCAGAGTGTGCTTTCCAGGGGCCTTTCCCACGTCGACCCGCTCAGCGTCCTCCCGGAGCAAGGAGAGGATACTCTCATCTATCAGCCGATCGTACACGACCACATCCGCTCTCTCTAACAATTCCTTTCCCCACACGGTCAAAAGCCGCCCATCCCCCGGACCTGCACCTACAAGGTAGACTTTACCGTGCGCCATAACCTAACCTCTCCGCAAGTTCCATTCCCACCATCTCCGCTTGGACAACCTGACCGGTCACCATTGCCTTCCGCAATTCTCCTCCCGTGAAAACCATACCCCACAGGGTGATCACCTCCCCCTCCACCTCCCCCCATGCTGCTACCGGCATACGACAACTGCCGCTCACCGCCCTCAAAAAAGCACGCTCGGCAAGAATAGCTCTTTCCGTTGCTTCATGATTGAGACAGCGCACCCACTGCGCCTCATCTTGACGGGTTTCGATCGCCAACACCCCTTGTCCCACTGCAGGGAGCATGACCTCAAGAGGGAAACATTCTACGATTTCTCCGGTAAGTTGCAAACGCTTCAAGCCGGCCACGGCGACCACAATACCGTCCACTACTCCCTCCCGCATGCGCCGTATGCGGGTGGGAACGTTCCCCCGCAGGGGAACCACTTCGATATCCGGTCGAAGGTTTTTGATCTGCACCTCCCGCCGCAAGCTGGAGGTACCAATCCGTGCCCCAGAAGGGAGGGCAAGGAATTTCTTTCCACTTCGCGAGAGGAAGGCATCACGGGGGTCTTCCCGTTCCGTAACTGCAGCAATCGTTAATCCCGGGGGGAGTTCGGTGGGAAGGTCTTTCAAACTGTGCACGGCTATATCCACCTCACCCCGGAGCAACGCTTCCTCGATTTCTCTGACGAACACTCCTTTTCCCCCAATTTCCTCAATCCGGGCACTCAATAGCTCATCCCCCCGGGTACGGATAGGAACGAGCTGATACTCCCAACCGGGGTAGTATGCTCTAAGCTTCTCGCCCACTAAACGCGCTTGGGCTAAAGCTAATTCACTCCCTCGCGTTCCGATCCTCACACACCGCTTCATATCCACTCTGCACCATGGAACGTAAGAATACTGCGCATCGACTGGTGATTTTCCTCTTCACTCGGCCCAGCGCTTCCCCAAGAAGTTCTCTTTCTTGCTGCGAGAACCTTCCCTCAAGGTACTGCATCTCTTCCCTCCATACCTCCTCGATCAAGGGACCAAGGTGCTCCACGAAGGGCACAAGAGGAACAAGACCATACCACAGAAGGAAGTTTTCCGTTGCCTCTTCCACCATATGCACTCCACTCCGGGCTACCTCTTCACGGTGCCGTTCGCTCTCTTCAATCGCCCCTTGTAAATCATCGATGTTGAAAAGGGTAATCCCGGCAATCTCCCCAAGACGAGGATCGATATCCCGTGGGACGGCCAAATCGACGAAAACAACTGGGTTTCCCTTGTAGAAGGCCAAGAACTTCTCTCTCTCCACTGCGTAGTGAGGAGCATCCGTGGCGCTGATCACGATGTCGCCACAAGTAAGGTAACGGTACTTCTCTTGAGGAGGTACAAGCACCGCAGGGGGGAACCGTTCTCGCAGAACTTGGGCCCTTTCTGGATTCCGACAAATCACCGCTACCTCGGAAACTCCTTCCCGGAGGAGATGACGAATGGACAACTGTCCCATTTCCCCACTGCCGATCACCACCGCCCGCTTTCCAGAGAGGTCACCCAACACCTGCTTAAGCATCCTCACCGCCAGTGAACTCAAAGAGGTGGGGTAACGGGTAATGCCCGTCACTTCACGGAATTTCTTCCCCAGAGTCACTGCCCTGCGAAAGAGTTCGTTCAGGTACTTTCCCGTAGCGTGTAATTCCTGCGCCTTTCGCCACGCCTCTTTCACCTGACCGAGAATCTGTTCTTCTCCCAGGACCACCGACTCAAGTCCACAAGCCACTCGAAAGAGGTGATGGACAGCTTGGGTATAGAGAAATTCATAGAGATACCCTCTATACACTCCGTCTTGGTGGGGGAAGAGCGCGCAAAAGATCTCTTCCCCCCGATAGGGTTCCCCTTCGAGCACCACGTATACCTCGGTGCGATGGCAAGTGGAGAGGAGAACCGCTTCCCTCACCCGGGGAAGGGAAAAAAGACGCGTGAAGAAAAGCGGGTAATCCTTTTTTATCGCCACTTTTTCCCGTACTGCTAAGGGCGCGCGATGGTCAAGACCCACAAGCAGGATGGTGGCTCCCATCATATCCTATACCAACCCTCAAGTTTCTCCAGTAACTCGGCGATGCTCTCTACTACTACCGGATAAGGAAGTGTCGGCCGGCGAATGAGTACCACCGTGATGTTTGCCCGTTGCGCGGCCTCGATCTTCACCTGCGTTCCTCCTTCGACACCGCTCTCTTTACTCACCACTGCCTCCACCTCGAAATCGACGAACAAGCGGAAATTCATCTCTACACTCCCCGGACCGGGGAAGGCGATGATCTCTTGCGGTGAGAATCCCAGGCTTTCGCATCGCCGAAGAGAAGCACTCGTAGGCAAAACTCGCACGAAAAGCTTTTTCCCTGCTTCCCGTAAAGAGACGAAGGTGTGGAGATGGGAAACGCCGATAGTGAGGAGGATGACCTGAAAGGGTTGCAAGGCTTCTCTGGCCTCCTCAAAAGAAGAAACCACCTCAAGTTTTTGGTAGGTGGAGCGTACAGGTTTTCGCTCATAGCGAAGATACGGTATTCCCTCCTCTTTCGCCACCTTAATCGCTTTTACACTGATCCCCTGTGCGAAAGGATGGGTAGCATCAACCACAAAACGTACACCGTGTCGGCGACAAAAGTCCCGCAGGTCCTCTTCTTCGAAACGACCCCTGTGTACCGGCACGGCTTGCCCCACGAATTTGGCTCCATAGTCAGTCACCACACTCACCATCACCGGGAATCCCCGCGCATGGAGAACATGGGCTACTTCTCTTCCCTCACGTGTCCCTCCCAGGAGGAGAATCACCATCGATACCCCCGCGGTGTAATCATCCACCCTTCCCGATGCAGAGTTTTACTTGAACCAACCACAATGGTAGTCAACATATCGACGGGATGTTCGAGGAGACGGGCAAGGGTGGTCAAAATCACTCGTTCTCCTCTTTGCCCGGCAGCCCGCACGAGACCCACCACCGTTTCGGGAGAGCGGTAGTGTTCGAGTATCTGCACTGCCTTCATCACGGTATCTTTTCTCTGGGTACTCGCAGGGTTACAGAGAACCAGGACAAAATCACCCCAGGCTGCCGCTTCCAATCGTCTGGCGATGACCTCCCAAGGAACTAAGAGATCCGAGAGACTGACCACGGCAAAGTCTTGCATGAGTGGTGCACCCAAAAGAGCTGCCACCGCCTGTACCGCACTCACCCCAGGAACAATTTCCACTCCTACCTGGGATCCCTCTCGTACTAAGAGCTCTAACACCAACCCCGCCATACCGTAAATCCCAGCATCGCCACCACTCACCACACACACCTTTTGTCCCTCCAAGGCACGTTTTATGGCTTCTCGCGCCCGTTCCACTTCCCCTCCCATTTCTCCGCTCACCACTATGGCTCCTTCGTTCACTAAGGGGAGTACCCATTCCACGTATCGACGGTATCCCACTACTACTTCTGCTTCTTCTAAGATTAAACGCGCTCGCAAGGTCATATCGAGAAGATTGCCAGGACCCACTCCTACGACCTTAAGCCAACCCACAACTCTTCCTCCGAAAGATGGCTACGGTAACGCCCTGCCGGGCAAGGTATCCCTCCTCTTCTCCTCCTGAACTCGCTAAAAAAGCACAGGGTCGAGCCACACTTCCCACTCCTAAGGTTTTCGCCACCCATGGCGAGGAGGGAAAATGGTGTGCCACTGAAGCTACTTCTTCGAGGGAGTAGAAGGAAAGCGGAACCTCCCAAGAGGAGGCTAACTCTCGTAATCCCTCCTCTCCCTTCTTGTATTCGATGGTGGCCAAACACCTGATACTTCCCCGCGCAAGGCTACACCGCTCCAAGGCTTCACCGATCACCGCTTCAATGGTTCCTCGGGGGACGTTCCTTTTCAAGCCCACACCCACCACCATTTGGCGTGGACGGAGCACCACAAAAGGCACCGCAAGCAGAGGGAAGGCGTGGTCGGTGACCACCACCGCTCCGGCACATGAAGGTGGAGTAGAGAGGGGGAAAACTATCTCCCGAGGAGCAAGCTTTTCTCCCACCTCTTCGGGAACATCCTCGCCCAAGAGATAGACCACCCTTTCTCCCTCGAGCATCAACCGATTGATGACTTTGAGGGTGGAGAGATTCTCCACCCTCAAACCAAACCTCCGAGCCTTGACATCGGGGGTTTCCAAGCCGGCACCATCACTTGCGGTGGTGACTACCGCTTGGGCACCAAGGAGTTCAGCTACCTCACGGGTGAGATCGTTTGCTCCTCCCAAATGAGCAGCACATACACTGACGGAAAAACGACCCCTTTCATCGACTACCACCACGGCCGGGTCCCGGTCTTTTCCCCGCAAGAGGGGAGCAATGGTCCGCACAGCGATTCCAAGAGCGGTAACGAAAATGATGCCTTCGTAAGTGGCAAAAAGACGTGCGACGCAAGAAGGAAAATCACCTTCGATCGCAGAAACCCCCTCTTCTTGGAAACGCTGCGGCAGGTACACATCCCATCCTCGTAACTCCCGCAGGCGCAGGGCAATGTCTCGTCCTCCCTCAGTCACCGCGACGACTGCCACCTTCATTCTCTCTCCCCCCGAAACCCGTGCGCAAAGGAAGGATGGTAGAGTTGAGAACGAGACCACGTTTCACCCAAAACCTCTCCCACGATGAAAAGCGCCCCCTTGCAGATGGGAGTTTTCTCTACCTGGGCAAGGATGGTAGCTAAGGTTCCCCGAATGATGGTCTCATCCTCCCAAGTCACGTGATACACCACCGCACAAGGAGTATGAGGAGGATATCCTCTGGCGATTTTCTCCACTATTTCCGCAAGGCGATTGATACTCAAGAAAACTACGAGAGTCGCTCCATGCACCACCAAACGCTCCAAATCTTCCCTCTCGGGAACCGGAGTCCGACCGGCAAGGCGGGTGAGGATGACCGTCTGGGATACTCCAGGAACGGTGAGCTCACCCCGAAGCGCTGCCGAAGCAGCACAGAAAGAACTCACCCCAGGGATGATCTCAAAGGGAATGTGTCGCTTCTTCAATTCTTCTACCTGTTCCCGAACAGCACCGTAGATGGCGGGGTCCCCACTGTGGAGACGTGCCACATGATATCCAAGACGATGGGCTTTTTCCATGAGAGCGATGATCTCCTCTAAGGATAAGCGGGCACTATCATAGAATTCCCTCCCTTTTCGTGCATAACGGAGGAGACCTCTGTGCACCAGGGAACCGGCGTAGATCACCATCTCGCACTGCGCAAGAATCTTTTTCCCTTTCACGGTCAAAAGCTCGGGGTCACCTGGACCTGCACCGATAAAGTAAATCATCCTTTCCTTCTCCTTCCCAGAAGGAGGGAAAAATATCCTATCTCCTCCGCCCGGTACTCTTCAGGATGAGAGGTGATCACCTCTTCCTCTTGTCCGCACCGCACTGCAAGTCCCACCGTAAACCCCCACTCACGGAGGAGCACAAGCGTCCCCTGATAGTCGCGCGAGACCTTGGGCACGACCACGGCATCCAAAAAAGGGAGCAATCGCGCAAGGAGTTCTCTATTCCCTGCGGGAACGATACCCACCACCTCTTCTTTTTCCCCCAGCGACCATCCCAGCTTGGCTGCCGCCAAGGAATGAGCACTTATCCCCGGGACGATTTCTACCGGCAGGGGAGGTAAATAGGGAAGCAAGGCGAAAACAGTGCTGTAGAGTACCGGATCTCCCAACACAGCAAAAACCACCTTCTTCCCTTGACCGACAAGCCGGGCAATGAAGGCAGCGTGTTCCCTGAGGAACCTGACGCGGTCTTCCCCCTCCATCCCCATGGGGAAGGATAAGAGATGAACTTCTCCCCGAAAGTAGGGTTCGACGACGCGCAAAGCTTCGCTCTTCGCACCACCTGAGGGTACAAGCAATATCTCGGCATTGGTGAGGATGTTCACGGCACGGATGGTGAGGAGATCCGGACTTCCCGGTCCCACACCGACCACGTAGAGCTTACCCTGAGAATCCATGGTTCTCCCTCCAGGCGCTCCATATGTAGACAGGGTTACGCGCTACAAAGAGATGTTTTCGCCCCTCTTTCCGAGCCACGGCCAAGTTCAAGAGCACCACTTCTACGGTGAATCCCCACCTTTCAAGGAGGATAGAAGCAGCGTGCACGGTTTCTATGGTAACCGCGGTGGCCACGATGACCCCCCCCTCACGGAGACATACCTTAACCTCCCTCAAGATGGGACCTGTCCTTTCTCCGCTTCCACCCACAAACACCCGATCCGGGGCAGGAAGGGTGGACAAAATCTGAGGCGCTTCCCCGGTCACGATTTCCAGATTTTTCACTCCAAAGCGCTCTCGGTTACGATGAATGAGTTGACAGGCCTCCTCATCTTTCTCGATGGCGAAGACCTTCCCTCCGGGGCACATCCGGGCGATCTCCACCGCTACCGAGCCGGTCCCCGCTCCAATGTCCCACACCACAAGCTCAGGTCTGAGCCTGAGCCTTGCCAGGACTAACACGCGGATTTCTTCCTTAGTCATGGGCACCTTTCCCCGCACAAAAAGCGTATCGGGGATTCCCGGTCCAAATTCCCACATCGTCGAATCACCACGAGATTGAGGGCAAAATCCCGTTTTTCCCGCGCCAATTCGGCTACTGTGAAACGGGTAATCCGCTCCTCAGGATAGGAGAGACATTCACCGACGTACACCTCACCATCTTCTACTCCGCACGCTAAGAGTTTTCCCGCTACAAACTGCGGCGTGTGTTCACGGTCGGTAAAAATAGCCACCAAGGTGTGATGGCGAACCACCTCCACGAAATTCATCATCCGTCCATGCACGCTCAAAACGACGAGATCCTTAGCCGGGAGACGGAGCTGAGCAAGCATGTACTGTACCACACTCACCCCGGGGATAACCTCTATCTCTTCTCTTCCCACCCAGGAGAGGATGGTATCGAGAATACCGAAAATCCCTGGATCGCCACTTGCCAAAATCACCACCCTTTTCCCAGGGGTGAAGAGCTCACGCGCTTCCTCCGCCTTCTCCCAAGAGAGCTTTTGGGCGGGGAGGCGGGAGAAGAGTTCTAAGTGCCTCTTCCCTCCGATGAGAATTTCTGCCTGTTCGATCCGCCTTAAGGCCTTGGGTACCACGTAATCAGGGTTTCCCGGACCGATACCCACTACGCTAATCACCGCTATCCACCTCGGCAAGAATACCCCGTTCACGGGCACCAAGGATCACCCCTACCGCTACTTTTCCCTGAACATAGTGCAAACAGCGTTCCCGGATACGTTCGGCAATCCGCCTTGAGAGAGCAACGAGGTCAACTCCACTTTCTTCTAACACCTTGAGCGCCTCTTCGGTAGTAGTGAGAGAGAGGACTTTCTCTACCACGAAAGAAGAAGCACCGAAAAGGGCAGCATAACCAGCGAGGATTTCCATACGTGCATCCACCAATCGTCCCTCGGTGTAGAAAATACCTCCCGCTACCTTCACAAGTTTTCCGATATCGCCCACGAGGAAAAGACGTTTAAACCCCAGTTCTACCACTCGCTCTAAGCTCAATCCCAAAAAATTTCCGTAGGCAACGATCTCCTCGGGCGAGAAACCTCGTTGTTCGGCTATGAACCTTCCGTAATTTCCTGGGACGAGAACCACCTCTTTTCTCCCCTGGGCAACCAACACCGAGAGTTCGAGAGAAATCGTTTCCTTCCACCCCTCATGGGAGAGGGGCTCCACAATGCCAGTAGTTCCTAGAATGGAGAGCCCGCCAAGAATCCCCAAGCGGGGATTAAAGGTGTAGCGCGCTCTCTCTTCTCCCCCGGGGATACTCAGGGTAATTCGCACACCCCGCAAAGAGGGGAGCACTTCCCGAACCGCTCGGTGAATCATCGAGAGCGGCACGGGGTTAATGGCCGGTCCCCCTGGAGAGACGGCGAGACCAGGTTTTGTGACTCTCCCCACGCCTTCTCCTCCTTCGATGGTAATTTTGGGCTCTTCGATCTCCTCAGCCTGCGCATACACAGTGAGCCCCGTGGTCACATCGGGATCATCACCACCATCTTTCACGATGCCACAGCGCACCCAACCCTGTCCCTTTTCTACCTCTGCAATGGGGAGGAAGAGCTTCTCTCCAAGAGGTGTGGTGATCTCTACGTGATTCTTCTCTCGCGCTCCTCCGAAGAGAAGAGACACTGCCATCTTACTCGCTCCTGCGGCACACGAACCGGTAGTGTATCCGCAACGTAGCCTCTCCCCGTGATGCACCACGTACCTATCCATATTCCCCTCCTACCGCCATGGCAAGGAGAGCATTCATAATGGCCACGGCTACCGGTGTCCCCCCTTTGGGTCCTCGGGTGGTGATACTGGCCACTGAAAACCGACGTAAACTCGCCTTCGCCTCACTCGCCCCCACGAAACCCACCGGCACCCCGACGACAAGCTTCGGCGCTACCATTCCCTGCTCCATGCACTCTAAGAGGGTGAAGAGAGCAGTAGGAGCATTACCAACCACGTAGATTCCGTCCCCTTCCTCCTCTACCGCCCGTTTCATGGCCACCATCGATCGGGTAAGCCCTTCTTCCTCTCCTTTTCCCTCACCGGGTGCCCGGAGATAGCATCGGACCTCCACCTGGAGAGCTTTGCAGAGTCTTTTATTAATCCCCGTTGCCACCATGTGAACGTCGGTGATGATACGATATCCCTCCCGTAATGCTTGAATGCCTCGGGGAACGGCATCGTGGGAAAAAACGAGGAGGTCCCGATAGGCAAGATCAGCGGTAGCATGAATCACCCGCTCGATGACCGAAAGCTCCTGCGGCGAACTCGTGTTCCACCCGGCAAGATGGGCACGAATGATGGCAAGGCTCTGCTTTTCAATGCTCCGAGGATCAAAGTATTCCATCTCTACCCTCTTCTAAGAGTGAAGCCTTATCGAGTCGATCGAGAAGGATATCTGCAAGTTTCTCATCGTATCCCAGGGGAGGGGCCAAACGGAAACGCACTTCGGGATGCGCTCTTTGGGCTCTCTGGAGGAGATGGGGAATATCTTCCCGCACGTGGACACCCTTTCCCAAGAATACCGGTAAAACCACGATTTCTCGCACTCCCTCACCGACTAACTGTGCCACCGCCTCAGGGATAGGAGGAGCGACAAACTGAACGTAGGCAACATGCGCCCGCTCGTATCCACTCTTTTCCCTCAACGAGTTGGCCAAAGCAGTGAGCTCTTGCTTGGCATCATCAATCCGACTTCCGTGGGCGACAAGGAGTATCGCTCTCGTCATCTCTCCTCTCTCCTTTCCACTGACGACATTGGGTGAGAAAATGAGTTAGCCGTTCCGGATAGGCGTAAAAATCGATATGCACGTAAGTCGCCAAGAGATTGGAAGCGGTAAAACCACATAACCAACTCACCTTCCTCCGCGACGGTTTGCGCACGATGTAACTGGTTTGCGCAGAACCCACCACCTCAGAGTAATGAAACTCATGGCCGCGTAACACGGTTCCCCGCATGGCAAGAACGTTGTCCACAACCACCTGTACTTCCACATAGCCAAATCGCCTCAATCTCTCGGTCATCAAAACCTGTACAGAGAGAGCACCCACCATGGGATAGGTTTTCCCTTCATAGGTCAAAGAACGGGCTAAATACATGAGTCCGCCGCACTCGGCATAGGTGGGCATACCGGAAGAGAGTGCGTGACAGATACTCTCCCGCAGGGAAAGATTTTCACTCAAGAGAGGAGCAAATACCTCCGGGAAACCACCTGGGAGGTACAAGCCACAAACACCTGGAGGAAGGGTAGCATCACGTAGAGGACTGAAAGGAACGAGTTCTCCCCCACATACGGAAAACAACTCCCTCCCTTCCTGATACACGAAGCGAAAGGCCTCGTCCTCGGCGATGGCGACGGGAATCCGCTCCTCTTCCATCTCTTCCTTTTCTTGGGGAACCGGACTCTCTTCCGCTACGTTGAAGATTCGCTCTACATCAATCCACCGCTTGACCGCTTCGCTCACCCTCGCTAAGCACTCTTTCCCGTAACCTACCTCTTCTTGAGGGACAAGGCCGAGGTGTCGCTCGGGGAGGGCGAAATGGGTATCTTCGGGGAGAAAACCGAAAACCGCCAACCCCGTATCCTCTTCGATGCACCGACGTAAGAGCCGGTAGTGAGAGAGAGTTTTTACCCGATTGAGAACCACCCCCACCACTTTCACCTGGGGGTCAAAATCCCGAAAGCCCTTTAAGAGAGCCGATATGCTCCGTCCCATCTTCGCCCCGTCAACTACTAAGAGCACCGGAAGGTCGAGGACTTTGGCTATATGGGCACTACTTCCCCAAGAGCTTTCCTGCATCCCGTCAAAAAGGCCCATGACTCCCTCAACGATGGAGATATCACCTTGGGCAGTTTTTTCTCTGTACAAGGAGCAAAGGCGTTCTTCTCCTAAGAGGAAGAGATCCAGGTTATACCCTTTTCGTCCACAGGCCAAGGCATGGTAACTTGGATCGAGGTAATCCGGACCAACTTTGAAGGGAATCACGCGATAGTACTCACTCAAAACCTTCATGAGTCCCATGCTCAGGGTAGTTTTTCCTGAGCCACTCCGTACTCCGGCGACCATGATTCCCCTTCCCATTCAACCGACCTCCAAGAGATGCTGCAATGCTTCTCGCTTGCGGGGTAATCCTTGCAGGCAAAGTCCTTGCTTGCGAAGAAATTCTCCCACCTCAAAGAGGAGGGGTTTTCTGAGCTTGGCTCGGGAGAGAAGCTCAGGGTCAGCAAAGATCTCCTGCGGCTCACCACAAGCTAAGAGGCGTCCCCCACCGAGGACAAAAATCTGGTCAGCAAAGGCATAAGCAAAATCGACATCGTGAGTAGAAACGATAATCTGCTTCCCTGTGGCATGGAGTTTTTCTAAGATGTTCACCAATTCTTCCTCGTGCTCAGGATCGAGGGAAGTAGTCGGTTCATCGAAAATAATCACCTCAGGGTGCATGGCCAAAACCCCGGCAATCGCCACCCTCTTCTTCTCTCCATGACTCAAGAGGTGTACCGGGCGATCCCGGAGAGAGAGGATATCCATCATCGCTAAGGCCTCCATGACGCAGTTGCAGACCTCTTCTCTCCGTAATCCCAAATTGAGAGGCCCAAAAGAAACGTCCTGGAACACGGTCCCGGCAAAGATCTGTCGATCGGGATCCTGGAATACGATTCCCACCTTTTGACGGAGATGGCGGAGAAATGCCCGCTCATAGCGTATCACCTCTCCTCGATAGCGAATGTGTCCCTCTCTTGGTCTCAAAAGCCCATTGAGATGCCAAAAGAGGGTGGATTTCCCTGCTCCGTTCGCTCCCAAAAAAACGGTCTTCTTCCCCTCCACAATGGCCAGGGAAATTTCTTGCAGGGCGGTCACCCCACCCGGATAGGTGAACGAAACGCCTTCGAGCTCAAAGAGCCAATTCTTCACGGTACCCCCCTCCGAGCGAGAAAGAGAGAACCAATCCACACCCCATGGAGGGCGAGGAGAAGCGCAAAACGTCCGTAATGGAGGAGGTATCTCTCTCCCTCTAAAAAGGTAATTCCGCCACCCTCATAACCTCGAGCACTCAATTCTATTTGGATCTCCTCTATAGCTTGAACAATCCACAGAAAGAGGGCAGAAACAAGAAGAGCTAAGGAATAGAGGCGTTGTCGGAAAGACCCGTATCCTAAACGAGCGTTTTGGGCCAATTGTATCGATTCCACGAATTCCATGAGCAAGAAAATATAACGATAGGTGAGAAAGGCCAATTCGATGAAAAGAGGAGAAACTCGAAAACGACGCAAAAAGAGGAGAAGGTCCACCATCGGAGTAGTGAGGAAAAGGAAAGAGAGACCAGAAAAAACGGTGAGCGAGCGAAAGAATAACCCTATCCCCTCCGTGAAACTCTTCTCCGAATACACGATCACCGCGACACCCAAAGCCAAGAAAAGAAGGGGGGCAAGAAGAATCCGCGCGTACACCCTGAGGGGGACCCTCGCCACCCCACAGAGCACTCCAACGGTCACCCCCAAAACCACGAGTTGTATAGGCCACTCGGTCAAAAAAGCCACACTCATTACCCACGCCACGAAGAGGATTTTCTCTCCAGGATGGACATGGCGAAGCTCGTTGGCATACACTACTTCTTCAAAAAACATCTATCGCGCCTTAAGCCGCAAAAAGAAGTATACTCCCAACCCCACTCCGAGAGCAATCTGCAAAGCGAAGAGTAACCGTTCGGTCACATCCCCGAGTTCAAAGAGCGAGGCAAACCATGGAGTGTGGTCGGGACGGAGCTCCAAAACGAGCTCGGAAGCCCGATCATCAGTTCCACTCAAACCGAAATCAATTCCTATGGAGAGTACGACGAGCACGGCGAGAATTACCACGAAAGCGATCAATAATCCTCTGAAGGACCGTTTATCTGCCATGGGTAACGCCTCCAAACACCATTTTCTCTACCTGACCTCCCATCCGTTCTTCTAAGAGACGCAAAACCATCACAGTCAAAGCTCCTTCGGCCAAAGCCAAGGGAACTTGGGTGATGGCAAAAACTCCCATAAAACGGGAGAAAGAGGTAAGCACACCCCCCTGAGGGGCCGGAAAAGCCCAAGCCAGTTGGAAAGAAGTGACCACATAGGTCGCCAAATCACCTAAGCTCGCCGCCACAAAAACTGCCGCCGTCCTCGATACCCGGCAAGCCAAGATGAGCCGATACAAACCATACGACACCAAAGGACCTACCACTCCCATCGAAAACGAGTTTGCTCCCAAAGTGGTAAGTCCCCCATGGGCTAAAAGCAATGCTTGAAAGAGGAGCACGATGCAACCGGATACGGCCATGGGCAGTGGACCGAAGAGAATAGCCCCCAATCCAACTCCGGTAGGATGAGAAGAACTTCCGGTTACGGAAGGAAGCTTAAGAGCCGAGAGGACAAAGACAAAGGCGGTAACAAAACCAAAAACAACTTTATAGGAAGGGTTCTCGGCAAGTCGTTTTCGGATCGTCCACAATCCTAAGAGGAGAAAGGGAAGGTACACTCCGTACCAGAAGAGACAGAATCGCGGGGGGAGAAATCCTTCCATGATATGCATGGCGAAAACCGGACGGGGAAAGGAAAAGAGAACGAACCCAAAGAGGACCACGAGGAGAAAACTACGACAACTGCGAAAGACCCAAGAACCGAAGGAAAACGCTTTCATGAAGATACACCTCCCTATCGCTCGTAGGTAGTGCATCTGGCCCAGGTAGGTCTCCTGGCTCTGGTTCCTCGTTCCTCCTGCCTTCCCAGTTTCCCAGTGGCCTTTATGGAGGAACTCCCCATCACAGTGGCGGGACCGCGCCGGATTTGCACCGGACTTCCCTGTTCACGCAAGCTCGCTTGCGAACACCTGCACCATGCGCTGCCAGAATTTTTTATATCACAAGCCAAAGACCATGTCAAGGAACGATAAGTCCACCCCACCGAGGAATAATAACCTCCTTGCCTTTTCTCTCCCTCCTCAAAAGATCAGCGGTCGATATTGCATTGGTAGTTATCGAACTCGAAAGAGGCAAGGAAGGAGAGGGAAGAGATTGAACTCTTGTCAACTCATTTCATGGTAAAGCCGGCAATACCACGAAAACCGGTGACAATCAGCTTGCGAGCTAAGATGGCAAAAATGAGTGAAGGAATGGAAGCCAAAACCCCAGCCGCCGCCATTTCTCCATATTTTACTTCCAGCCCCACGGCCATGAAAGAGGCAACCTCTACCGGAAGGGTTCTATTGGTGGTGGTGAGAACGAAGGCGAAAAAGAATTCATTCCAGTTAAAGATAAAGGAGAGGATACTCGAAGCACCAATCCCAGGGAGAGCAAGTGGGAGAGTGATTTTCAGAAAAGAGCTCCATCGGGAAGCTCCATCTACGCGCGCTGCTTCTTCTAACTCTCGGGGAAGAGCGCGAAAAAAGCCCATCATAATCCAAATAATGAGGGGTAAGTTAATGACCAGGTAGGTCATTACTAAGGAAGTGCGAGTATCCAAAAGACGCAAACTCATCCAAATGAAATAAAAGGGGATGATCACCGACACAGGGGGAAGCATGCGCGTGGTCGCAATCCAAAATTCGACGTCCTTCTTCCTCGGTATGGCAAAGCGAGCCAAAGCAAAGGCACAGGGAATTCCTAAAGCCAGGGAGATCAAAGTAGCGCTGAGGGCGACAATGATGCTCGTTACCACGGCGTTCTGTAAGTTGTAATGATGGAAGAGCCAAGCGAAATTGCCCCAGGTCGGCTGAAAAAACCAACGAGGAGGAATGGACATGATATCAATACGAACTTTGAGCGACATAGTGATCAACCAATACACAGGGAAGTACAAGAGCACCAAAACCGAGATCACGAAAAGATAGGCGAACGTTTTTTTCAATACAGTTCTTCTCTCCATTGGCGGCTAAACCTCAAGAAAAGGGTAATCAAAATTATCGTTACGTAGAGCACAATGAGCGACACCGAAGCAGCATAGGAAATCCTTCCTGCCTCAGAAATACCCATGTAGTAAGCAAAGATGTCCACCGTTTCGGTGGAGGTACCAGGACCTCCCCGGGTTAAAATGTAGACGATGTCGAAAGTCCGTAAGGCATCGATCAAGCGAAACACAATCGCAACCACAATAATAGGCTGTAAGAGGGGAAGAGTGATGAAACGAAAGACGTGAAAATCTCCCGCACCATCAACCCTTGAAGCGTCGAATGGCTCCTTGGGAAGACTCTGTAATCCTGCCAAAATCATGAGTAGCATGAAGGGAGTCCACTGCCAAACATCCACCATGATGATGGAAAACATTGCCCAGGTGGGCCTCGCCAGCCAATCGACAGGACCACCACCAACAGGTTGCAAGAGATAGTTCACCACTCCCACAATAGGGTTGAGCATAATGCGCCACACCAAACCAATGACCACCCGAGGAAAAGTCATGGGAATAATAATGAGAGTCACAAGCCAAGTCGCTTTTTTGAAAAAGGAATCAATCACCAAAGCTAAAAGAAGCCCTAAAACGAATTCAACAACGACCATTCCACCGATGAGAATAGCGGTATTCGTAAAAGATCCTATAGCCCGATGATCAGAAAAAATGGTAGCAAAATTTTTGAGGCCGATAAAATTTCTCCCCAAATAGGGTTTGGTAATATCGATGTCATGCACACTCAAATAAATAGTGTAAAAGAAAGGAGGAAGAGTGACTAAAACGAGGATAATGAGCGCAGGTAAAAACATGAGCCATACATTTTCACTCAAACCGGAGAAAAACCTTTTTCCATCCATATAAGTTTGGCGCACGGTCATGACCGTGCGCCCTCCTCATTCATTTTTTGAGTTTGCCGGTGCGCATGAGCACTTCCGCCGCGTAGAGAGCCGCTTCATTGAGTGCTTCCTGAACAGGCTGAATACCGGCAATGACGTTTTCGACTGCAATACCAAGACGATCACCGATTTCTCGCCACTCTTCAATCAAAGGACGATATCCGGGGTCTGTGATTTTGAAGGATTCTACCGTGGAAGTCAACCAATCTCCACCAAATTTGGCTTGAAAAGCCGGATCATTGAATACCGAGTCTCGGGTAACAGAAATGATATTAGCCTGTAACGCCTTTCCCAATTCGATATCCTGGCTCGTGGCCCATTTAATAAACTCAGCCGCTGCCCCCCTCTCCGCTTCGGTTTTCGCCCCCACGGCACTGATAGCGAATCCCAAGGAGTAGTTACCGGGGAACCTCCCCGCAGGACCAGCCGGAACCACCGCATAGCCAATTTTACCGGCAATAGCCGACTTGGTTGGATCCTCAATACGGGTGTAAAAATTAGTAGCATCGATAATCATCGCTACCTTCCCTGAAGTAAAGGCATTCTGTACATCGTCCCAACCGTAAGTAGCCACACCCGGGGGACCGTAGTTTTGTAAAAGTTTCGCATAGTTTTCCGTGGCCAACACACCCTCGGGTGAATTGAACACCGGATTCCAGTTTTCGTCAAAATACTTTCCACCGTAAGACCAAAGCCATTCCGACCAAATGTAAATGTTCATCCCATTCCCCCGTAGCCCTCGCATGGCTACCCCAAAAAGGTCTGGAGGACGAGTAAATTTCTTGGCGTATTCTTCATATTCTTCCATAGTTTGGGGAGGCGCCAGTCCTGCTTCCTCAAAGAGGTCTTTCCGGTACATGAGCTGAGTCGCCTCACTGTAAACCGGTCCGGCGTAGATTTTCCCTTCGTAAGAGAGTAAACCTCTCACAAAAGCACTAATATCTTCCACGTTGTACTCAGGATCTAAGTAGGGTTCGAGGGGGGTAATCCAACCAGCCTTGGCGAATTCGGGAATGAACACCGAATCGATGGCTAAAACATCATACGCTCCCGCACCAGTACTCACGTCGATAACTTCTCGTTCGCGCAGTTGTTGCTCAGGATAGGTCACAATCTGGACGTTAATGCCGGTCATCATTTTGAATTCGGCAAGCTTACTCACGATGAAATCAGTTTCCGGTAAGGATCGAAGGGCAACGGTAATACGGACACCTTTGTAGGGCATTCCCTGAGCGTAAACGAGGGAAGTAACCGCAAAGACCACTAACACCACCAAACCCATTATTCTTCTCATGTCCCATCCTCCTCCTCCAGCTTTTACTAACCTCCCTATGAAAGGGTGGGTTAGTAAATCTCTTATCCCCAGAGACCAATCACCTCAAAAAGACATATCTCACCTCCCCTTCATTCTTTCCACATAGATTTTTTATATTATAACAGAGCATGGTTAAGTAAGTGATCTTTTCACGAAAAAAATTTTCCCCTTCTTGGGAAGATAGGAGCATGAGATGATCAAAAAACTATTTATCCACCCCGAAATCCCTGTCAGGGGATGATTTCATGGGGAGAGAATCCCTGCAAAAGGTTTTTGTGTTGATTTTCGGCCCATCAGTCATTATAATAGCGAAAGTCACTCCAAAATGCGGGTGAAAAAATGAAGCACAACAACATCGATTTTACGACCGGCAGTATTCCTCACCATCTTATCGTCTTTGCCATTCCCATGCTCATCGGGAATCTTCTCCAAACTTTTTACAACACGGTTGACAGTATTTGGGTTGGCCGTTTCTTGGGTCCGGAAGCCTTAGCAGCGGTATCGGTGAGTTTCCCCATCCTCTTTCTCCTCATTGCTTTTGCCACTGGTCTTGGAATCGCCAATAACGTGATGATTGCCCAATATTTAGGAGCGAAAAGGGAGGAAGAAGTGGCCAGAACGGTGACCAACGCTCTTACCGTTTTCACCGTTATCGGCATCGTCACCATGGTGGTCGGTTTGCAATTCCATGAAGAGCTTCTCGAACTCATCCGCACTCCGCAAGAAATTCTCCCCCTGGCTTCTTCCTATCTCTTCATCTTCCTCTTAGGACTCCCCTTCCTTTTCGTCTACAACGCCATTAACGCTATTTTCCAGGGTATGGGTAACTCCAAAACCCCGCTTCTCCTCTTAGTGTATGCCACCATTTTGAACGTCATTTTAGATCCTATTCTCATTTTGGGGGTGGGACCTTTCCCGCGCATGGAAGTGGCTGGAGCAGCCTTAGCGACTACCATTGCCCAAGGAGTTTCGGGATTCTTGGGACTTCACTTTCTGGGCAAAACCGGATTTTTGCGGTTACGCACGAAGGGGTTTCCCTTTTCCCCACGACTGACCATGATTATGATCAAACTCGGTCTTCCTGCCGGTGTGCAACAGGTGATTCTCTCCTTAGGATTTTTGGTGATGACCACCCTTGTCAACGGCTTTGGGAAAACCGTTATCGCTGCCTTCGGTGCCGGAAGTAGAGTGGACCAATTCGCTTTCCTTCCCGCCATGACCTTCAGTTTGGCTATTTCTTCGGTAGCGGGACAAAATTTGGGAGCCTTCAATTTTCAGCGGGCCAAAGAAGTCGCTCGGTGGGGAGCAATCATCTCCTCACTCTTCGCCATTGCTATCACCACCTTCGTCTTCCTCATGACTTCTCTGCTCATCCGTATTTTCACAAATGACGAGGCAGTCGTTCATCACGGAATCGTCTACCTCCGTTTTGCAAGTTTCTCCTATCTCCCCTTGGCACTCATGTTCGCCTACAATGGTTTTCTCCGAGGTGCGGGAGACACCGTCCAGACCATGATTAATACCATTCTTACCCTCTGGGTTGTCCGCATTCCTCTCGCCAAGTTCCTCTCTTCCTTCCCCAGTTTGGGAGAGAAGGGAATATGGCTGAGTCAAATTATCGGACCGATAGCAGGGTTTCTCATCGCCTATATCTACTTTCTCACCGGGCGATGGCAGAGTAAAATCTTAGTGGGACAAGAAGCCCCTCTTAAGGCTCAGGAAGTTTGTTGTGAATCGATGAGTTCTTCGAGATAAGACACGTCGAGATGCTGAGCACAGAATTCGCTCAAACGGTCGAGTTCTTCATCAAGCTTCTCTTGCCAAGAAGGACCGTACCGAAAGAGAGGGGGTAAGCCTTTGGCGGTGCGGAGGAGGTTCAAGAAGTGCCGACGAAAGCGGGCGCTATCGAAAAGGCCATGGAGATAAGTACCGAAGACCTGTTCACCGATGGCGATCCCTTCTCCTTCTCCCTCCACGATGAAAAAGGGGCGATAGGAACGAGTTAACCTACTCCGTCCGTTATGAATCTCATAGCCCTCTACCAGGCATTCGGGATCGCTCTCCCAATATCCTCGGACCCGGCGGAGAACCTTCTCGGGATGTATTTCGGTAATCATATCCACGATACTAAGACCCTCTACTTCTCTCTGCGGCGACTCAATACCCTCCTCATCGCGGATGAGCCGCCCAAGCATCTGAAAACCCCCACAAACCCCCAAGATTTTACCTCCCTTCCTCAAGAAATGACCGACTTTTTCGGCAAAACCACGTTCTACCAGGAAAATGGTATCTTCCAAGGTATTCTTCGTACCGGGAAGAATCACCAGGTCCAAGTTTTCAAGCGAATCAAGAGGAGAAA
The DNA here is from genome assembly GCA_937139415.1 of uncultured bacterium. Lineage (GTDB taxonomy): Bacteria > Atribacterota > Atribacteria > Atribacterales > Caldatribacteriaceae > CAKZPS01. Next base: position 64,864 of record CAKZPS010000019.1, on the reverse strand, counting down.
CTAAAGAGACGCTCACATCTTCCTCTAAGAGCAGCGGCTGAAAGTCGGTATAGTTGGCAAGGTGAGGAAGGGCGACGATTCCGATGTGGATCGCTTTTTCCGGAAAGGAAAGGAGAATCGGCCTTCGGTGCAGACTATCCTCTTCATCTAAGAGAAAGGAAACATAGGGTAATACTCCAAGAGCCCGCATCCCGGTGAGGCGCTCCAGTTGTTCAATCCCCGAACGTAACACTCCTTTATCACCATGGAGCTTATTAATCACGAATCCTCGTAAAAGTTCCCGCTCTCTCTCTTTGAGAAGCGCCCAAGTACCGTACAAAGAGGCAAACACCCCTCCCCGCTCGATGTCACCTACGAGAACAACTGGAGTCTTGAGGTGCAAGGCCAGGCGCATATTGGCCATATCCCTCTTGCGGAGATTAATCTCCGCTGGACTCCCCATTCCCTCTATGAGGATAAGGTCATTCTCTGCGGAGAGAGAGAGGATACTCTCAAGGATCACCTGCCACAGGAACTCTCTCTCCTTGAGCTCGGCAAAAGGGGGAATTTTTTTCCATATTTTCCCTCGCACGATCACTTGAATAGTTCCCCCTTGAGGCTTGAGGAGAATGGGGTTCATACGGCTATCGGCTTCTCGACGAGCAGCTAAAGCTTGGAGTATTTGGGCCCGGGCGATTTCCTCACCGTAAACGGTGACCCCAGAATTCAAAGACATGTTTTCCGCCTTAAAGGGAACGACGCGTCGTCCCCGGCGCAGGAAATACCGGAGTAAACCGGCGGTGATGAGACTCTTCCCTACTCCCGAGGCGGTTCCCTGAATCATCAAAAATCGACTCACTGTTACTCCTCACCGAAAACGCGCGGTTCTCGCACCATGAGTAAAAGCCACAGTAACCCCACCACATTCACCCCCAGGGCCACCCAAAAGACGGTTTCATAGCCCCAAAAGTCGGCAATTTTCCCACCGATCAAGGGAGAGAAAAAAGCGGGGAAACCGGCAAAAAAATTCCCCCACCCGAGATACAAACTCCGCTTCTCTCGCGGAGCGAAATCGAGGAGAATCGCCATTCCACCCACCGATAAGGCACTATAATTGAAACCCAAAAAGGAAAAGGCGAGAAAGAATCCTCTCCCGGTGCGCGAAAAAAGTGCGAAGAGATTACTCACCACCATCGCCACGGCACCGATGAGGAGGACGATTTTGTGACCCTTTTTATCTCCCAGTGGTCCCCAGCAAAAATTACTCAAAGCTTGGGAAACGAGGAGCACAGCATTATAACGTGCCACGAGAGCATCAGGAACACCTAATCGGGAAAGAAGGTAAACAGTATAGAACGCACCTCCCATGACCCCCAAAGCCATGAAGACTCTGACTACGAGAAAGTGGGAAAAATTACTATCCTCGCCCAAGAGATGGAGCAACGAGTTACCGGCATTCTCGCGCGGAGAAGCTTTCTTTTCCCTCTCCTCACGAGTCAAAGCAAGAAAAAAGTAAGAAATGACCATGGCCCCTGAGGCGAGAAGGAAGCAATAACCGAAATTTTGGGCAAAAGGGTAACGACGCAAAAGGTTTTCAGCAATGCGTGACCCCCATACACTCATCAGCGCTCCGATGCCATTGCCACAGGCAAAATATAACCCCCACCGGCCCCGGTGAATCACTTTGCCGATCATCTCCACCCAAACCGGACCTATGAACCCCATGGCAAAGGTAGAGGTGGCCAGAAAGAGAAACACAAGGTAGAGCGCAAGAAGAGGGCTACGTAGGGCGAGATAGAAAGAGACCAGTGCCATGCCTAAGTAAGGCAAACGTTCTAAAAGGGTAAACTTGATGATAAACGACAGTTGGTGTTCCAGGCGTTCCGAAACTTTTGCCCCCCACAGCGCAGGGACTGACCATCCCAAATAAGCAATGGCAGGAATCAAACCGATCTCAACATTGGTGGCCCCTAAGCGTTTCGCCAAGAGGGGGAGCAAAGTAGTGATCGAACCGAAAGACATGGCCAGAGAAAAAAAGGCGTAATCGAGGGAATCGAAGAAGAAATTGGCAATGTAATCTCGACGCGAAAGCACAAGCGTTCACCTAACATCACGAAGGAAATGCTTGGTATAGTAAGAAGGACTGATTTCTCGCAAGAAACGCGACGGTCGGCGTAGAGTGGTACGCGCTGAACTCGTCTCGGTAAAGAGGGGATAAGAGAGGAACAAGAAGTCTTTCGCCCGAGTACAAGCGACGTAAAAGAGTCGGCGCTCTTCTTCCACGTCTTCGGGACGATTGATGCTCTGCGCTAAGGGAAAACCCCCTTCACACAACCAGACCACAAACACACACCCCCATTCTAACCCTTTCGCCTGGTGTACCGTGGAGAGGACGATTTTTTCGTCCGGGAGTGCTCCTTCTACAATCCTTTCCGCCTCCACCTCTCCCAAGAGGGCTAACTCACTGAGAAAATCTTCGATGGAAGAATAGCGAGTGGCAAAACGAGCCAATTCTTCGACGTCCTGCAAGCGATCGCGATAATCGGCGTAGTGACGCTCCACATACTCTGCATACCCACGTTCTAAAATCATCTGAATCGCCGAAGCGGGACTCAAAGCGAGTTCTTCCAGTCGAAAGAGGGTATTGACCAAGGCTTGAAAACTCTCTTCACCGTGCACGGGAAGGAGGGCTCTCACTTCTTCCCGTTCCACCGCTCCTAAGGGATCGGGAGATTCTTTGACTACCTGCCAAATACGCTCTGCAGTGGCCTTACCAATCCCGGGATAGAGACGCAAGACTCGCTTCCATGCCAGCTCATCCAAGGGGTTAACGATGAGCTTCAAGTAGGCAACAACGTCTTTAATGTGGGCCTGCTCAAAGAAGCGAATACCGGAACGGACCATGAAGGGAATACCTCGCCGGGTAAATTCGACTTGAATTTCCATACTCTGGTAATGGGCTCGATATAAAACTGCCATATCCTCCAAACGATACCCCTCGTGACGCAACTCCAAAACGAGAGAAGCAACATACTGGGCTTGTTCAGAAACATTTTGCACCGCGATGACCACCGGTTTATTCCCTTTCCCCCGCACCGGTCGCAAGACCTTGGGAAATTGGTACTTGTTGTGGGCAATGACCGCATTAGCCAAATCCAAGATCGCGGCGGTACTCCGGTAATTGGTTTCCAGTTTATACACGGTACAATCGGGATAACGCTTGGGAAATTCCAAAATATTGGCAAAATGCGCCCCGCGAAAAGCGTAAATACTCTGGGCGTCATCACCTACCACCAAGAGATTACGATGCACCTCGGCGAGAAAATCAACGATCTCTGCCTGAATGCGATTCGTATCTTGATACTCATCCACCAAAATATGGTGAAACATGTTCCCGTATTTCTTGCGCACTCCTTGGTCCTCTCTCAAAAGCCACCACACGTACCACAAGAGATCATCAAAATCCATGACGTTGGTCTGTCGTTTCCGCTCCTGATACAAGGCGGAAAGATGGCTGATATGACTTGTCCATTCCATAAATTGGGGGCAATGCTTCGCTACGATATCCTCAATGGAGAGGAGAGTATTCCGACTGAGACTGAAAACATTCACGAGAAGGTCGGCTTTGGGGAAACGACGGTTTTTGCGGTCGATTTTCAAGTCTTCAAGACAGAGTTCCAAAACTTCCTTCTGGTCTTCCCGATCGAGAATGGTATAACTGTGATCGTAACCCACTGCGCGGGCTTCACGCCGGAGAATGAGATTACAGAGATGATGAAAGGTTCCACCCCATACCTCCTGAATACTCATCCCCAAGAGACACTCCACCCGGTGGAGCATTTCCCGCGCCGCTTTATTGGTAAAAGTAGCGAGGAAAATGGACCGCGGTGAAACACCTTCTTCGATGAGTCTCGCCACGCGATAGGTGATCGTTCGAGTTTTACCACTCCCTGCTCCGGCAATAACCAAAGTTGGCCCACCCTTAGAGAAAACTACCTGCTTTTGTTCCTCGTTGAGTTCTTGATCGTAATCAAGGAATGTCGTCGCCACCATTTTCCCTCCCAGTTCTCATTTCCGACAAAAGCTGCCACAGCTCTTGAGTTTCAAAGAGATACACGCGATTACAAAAGGCACAACGGACCTCTCCTCTCTTCTCTTCCTGGAGAAGTTTAGTGAGGTCTTCTTGCCCTAAAAGGATGAGCGCCCGCCTTGCCCGTTCTTGAGAGCAAAAACAGTGGTAACGCAAAACATTCTTTCCCACCACCCGATAGGGAAGACCGCGGAGGAGCGAGGCGAGAATGTCTTCTGGGCCTCGTCCAGCAAAAAGCTCGAAGCTCACCGGCTCAAGTCGAGTGATGTTCTCCTCCAACTGCTCAATAATACCTGCCTCGGTACCGGAAGGGGTGTGAACGATAAATCCTCCCGCGGAGAGCACTTCACCGGTTTCACTCACATACACCCCAGCGCTACAAGCGGAAGGGAGTTGCTCAGAAAGAGTGAAATAGTAGGCAAGATCATAGGCAATCCCCCCACGAGGCATGGTAATACTCCCTATCGATGGCTCTACCCATCCTAAATCCCGCACCACCACAAGCTGTGAGCCGGCTCCCACTGCCTCTTCCACGTTGAGTTTACCATCGTGACGAGGCGCAACCACAACCTGAGGTTCAGAGACATATCCTCGCACTTCTCCCTTCCCATTGCTCTGGACGAAAATTCTTTGGAGAGGCCCAAGACAGCAAATCTGTAAGGAAATCCGCTGGTTTTCGGAGAGCATCACTCCCATGATGCCCCCCAAGGTCAAGGCCCGTCCCAATGAAGCCGTAGCCACCGGATTGGTACCGTGCAAACGGCGCGCCCCCTCAACCAAGCTCGTAGAAGAGGCTACGTATGCTACCACCAAGGTTCTTTCCACCATCGCCCGGACAACGTAATCGTTCCTCTTCGCCACGTCTTACTCTCCCTGAAAAGCGTACATTCCCATAGTCACTAAGAAGAACAAAAAGAGTACAAACGAATCATGGGTAAAAAAAGAATCCCCCCATCCTGCATATCTTAACACATTGAGGTAAGCAATACTCCAAAGAAAACTCCCGAATAAGGCACTGACCAGCTGTAAAACGGCGCGGTTCATGCAGGCTAAACCCCCAACCACCGCGCCGAGGATCCACCCCTCCCGGGGAATGCGCATGAGAATCCGAAGGAGTTCCACCTCCTCTACCCAACGTCCCAAAAGGAGCGAAAAATTCACTATCAACCACACGCCGAGCATCAATCTCCCCAATCTCTCTCCCCTCGGCCAGAGAGCGACGAGCAAAGCTACGACCAAAGCGATCAAACCCCACGGTTTCCAGAGCTTCTCCTCTCCGAAGGAAAAACGAGTCCCATTTTCCCCCTGCCAACTCCCCGAGGTGACCATGGTGGCAAGAGAGAGCACCACACAGAAAGAAGCGACAAAGAAGAGTACGCGACGCCACTTCCAACCCCAAAACCCAATCACCACTCCTCCCAGGAGGAAAACTATTATACCCAACCAAGCCGACCAACGTTCTATTTCCGCAAGCCACACTTCAAGAAACACCGTTTCCCTCCTCAAGCCACTTGAGTATGAGTGTCGCCGCATGTGCCGACACACGGGCCAAAATGGTTTCTACCTCTTCCACTCTTTCAACCGGCACTGCTTCCTCCCGCTCGCGGTTCACAAGCACTCCGCAGAGCGCTCCTGCCTTCAATCCAAATACCCGGGCTACGGTAAAAAGGGTGGCGATTTCCATCTCATAGTTCAAAACTCCTAATTTTTGCCACTCGGCGAAACTTCCGCGGAGAGCACGCGGCACATAGCCCGTAAAGGTGTCATATCGCTCTTGACCGGGATAAAAGGTAGCCGAAGAACAAGTAATGCCAAGATGGTACCGGCATCCCATCTCGTTACAGGCTTTCTTCAGTAACCAAAGCAGAGTATAATCACTACACGCTGGATAGGCAAGAGGCGCATAGTGTTCGGAAACCCCATCGAGACGTACCGCCCCTTCACTTACAATCAGGTCTCCAACCTCTATATGTTCTTGAATCGCTCCGCAGGTTCCCACGCGGAGAAAGATTTGTACCCCCATGCGGGCTAATTCTTCGAGGAGGATACTGAGTGATGATCCACCGATACCAGAGGAAACGACCAGAATTTTTCCCACCGCATTGTAGGCTAAAACCGTCCTAAATTCGCGATGGAAGGCTAATTCTTGCCACTCTCCAAATGCCTGAGCGATTTTCGTACACCGCTCCGGAGCACCGGGAATTAACGCAAGCCGAACTCCCTGGAGATCCTCTTCTCGTAAAGCTAAATGATAGGCATAGTATCCCATAGACTTCACCTCTTTCTTATTTTCGGCTAAAATAGGGAAAAGAGAAAGGGGGGAGAGTCATCGAGAACAGATGTTTTTTAACCTTTGCCGATGGACAAACAATTCAGGTTCAACCGGGGGAAACACTGAAAACGGTGGTGGAGCGGTATTTCCCCGACCGATACCGCGATATTCTCGTAGCTCAATTCAACGGCGATTTAGTCGACTTAAACACTCCGGTGGGAGGAGGAGGGAAGGTAACCTTTTTTGATTTCTCCCATCCTGAAGGAAGGAGAACGTACCTACGAACCTTACTCTTCCTCTTGAGCTTTGCCCTCTACCGGATGTTTCCTCATCTGCGTTTCAAAGTTCTCCACTCCATCGGTGAAGGAATTTTCTGTCAATTAGAAGAAGGAGAGAAACTCTCCCCCGAAGCCTTACAAAAGGTAGAGGATTTTATGCGTCAAACCGTTACCCGCGATCTTCCCCTTCTCCACGAAGTGATGAGTTGGGAAAATCTCATTTCCCTTTACAGCCAAAAAGACCGAGAGGATGTGGTACGCCTCCTCCGTTACTGGAGAACACCTTTCATCACCGTGTATCACTTGGAAGACTTCTACGATCACTACTACGGACCCTTGTGTCCCAGTACCGGATACCTCAAAAATTTCGGCTTTGTCTTAGTGCCGCCAGGTTTTATCGTCCAATTCCCCAATCCCCAAGAACCGGATCGTCTGCCTCCCTACGTTTTCCGTCCCAAATTATTCCATACCTTCCAAGAGGCAGCCCAATGGGGCAAAATCATGGCCATTGAAAATGTTGGCGAACTCAATGAAGCTATTGCTCGTGGGGAGGGCAAAGAGATTATTTCCATTGCCGAAGCCCTGCACGAAAAGAAAATTGCCCAAATTGCCGACCTCATCACCCAGAAAAAGGGGGCGGTTCGGCTCGTCCTCATTGCCGGGCCATCCTCGTCGGGAAAAACCACTTTCTCGCGTCGCCTCTATACCCAACTGCGGGTCAACGGTTGGAAACCTCTCACCATTTCTTTGGACGATTATTTCCGTTCCCGCCATGAGCTCAACGAAGAGGCCGATAATTACGAAAAACCGGAGGCTTTAGACTTAGAGCTCTTTGAGCACCACATGTACGCCCTCCTCCGTGGAGAGGAAGTGGAAGTTCCCCGCTACAACTTCATTACCGGTTCTCGCGAGCCCAAGGGGACGAAGAGCAAATTGGAAAAGGATGGGATTATTCTCGTGGAAGGGCTCCATGCCCTCAACTCCCGACTGAACCGATACATTCCCGAGGAGCACGCTTTCAAAATCTACGTCAGTGCCATCACCCAACTCAATATCGATGACCACAACCGAATTTCCACCACCGACTGCCGTCTCATCCGTCGCATGGTGCGCGATAGCCAATTCCGGGGGAGTAACGCCGAGAGCGTTTTTGCTACCTGGAAGATGGTCCGCCAAGGAGAAGAAGAGTACATTTTTCCTTACCAGGAAGAGGCCGATGTCATGTTTAACTCTTCTTTGATTTACGAATTGTGCGTACTTCGCCAGTATGCCGAACCTCTCCTTCGGGCCATCACTCCCGGAAACCCAGCCTATCTCGAGGCCTACCGCTTATATGCCTTTTTAAATCACTTCATGCTCCTCAATCCGTCTTTTGTCCCTTCCAATTCCATTTTACGAGAATTCATCGGGTAGGAGATTGGGTCGCCCTCTTTTCCGCTTCTTCAAGGAGAATGAGAGCTGAGCGAAGCAAGGTTTCCGCCTTTTCATCGACCACTAAATTGCCTTGTCGGAGAGCACTTACTTTCTCCACCAGAGTATCGAGCACCGTCTCGCGCCGTTTCACCGAGGAGACGGCTACCTTGATTTCCCTTGCACGCAGGTCGAAGTGGTCACCGAGCTGGGGTACATAGACTTCGTAGCCTTCATGAGCGAGCAAACGGGTTAATCCCTCGACGATGCTATTCTCTCCGTGGGTGACAAGAAAAGTCGGTCGGTGTTTGAAGTAGTGTGCCCAACGGAGCAAATCCCCTTGATCGGCGTGGGCGGAAAAACCGTTAACGGTGGATATTTTTGCCCGCACTGCTATTTCCTCATCCATGATCTTCACTTTTTTCACTCCATCGACCAAGAGCCTCCCCAAAGTCCCTTGCGCTTGAAAACCGACAAAAATGACCCGTGTCGATTCTTTATAGAGATTGTGTTTCAGGTGATGAACGATACGTCCTCCGGAGCACATACCACTCCCGGCGATGATGATGGCATGATCGATGTCGTTGAGCGCTTTGGAGTCAAGAGGAGTGGTGACATACTGCAAATGGGGCACCACGAAGGGATTTTGTTCTTCTAAGTTGAGTTTCTGGATTTCGCCGGCGAAGAGATGTCGATACTTGAGGTAAATGTTGGTGGTTTTATTTCCCATAGGACTATCGAAAAAGATGGGGCAACGGGAAGAGAAGATGTCCTGGAGCAAGAAAAGCTCGTACAGAATTCTCTGGGCGCGGTCCACTACAAAAGAGGGGATGAGGATCTTGCCACCGGTTTGTAACGCCTCTTCAATCACCTCTCGGAACTCTTCGCGGGTGTCTTGTAAACTCCGATGAAGGCGGTCACCATAGGTGGACTCAATCACCACGAAATCGGCTTCCTCGATAACTGGAGGAGAACCCTCCATGACGTTGTAGAAAGGGCCGATGTCTCCAGAGAAAACTACCTTGACCCCTTCTGCCCACACTTCGAGCGTCGCTGCCCCTAAAATGTGGGCGGCATTGCGAAAAACGAACTCCACTCCCTTCTCGGAAACGAGCTCATCATACGCAACCGGCTCAAAGAGCTGTAAAGCTTTTGCCACTTCCTCCTCGCCAAAAAGAGGGGTAACTTCCGGTTTTCCCGCTCGTCTATTCTTCCGATTGAGCCTTTCTGCCTCCTCGGACATGAGCTTTACGGTGTCAAGCCAAAGAATTTCACAGAGTTCAATGGTAGGAAGGGTAGCGTAGATTTTCCCTTGGAAGCCTTGTTTCACAAGGAGCGGAATTCTCCCCGAATGGTCAAGATGAGCATGGGTGAGGAGAAGAAAGGTAATATTTGCAGGAACGAAGGGAAAGGGAGCGTAAGTGTTTTCCTCCTCCTTTCCCTGGAAAATACCACAATCGACAAGAAACGCACTCTTCGTCGTGGTCAAAAGGTAACACGAACCGGTCACCCCACGCGCAGCACCCAAAAAGGTGATTTCCATCTCTTTCATCCTTCCTTTCCCTCAAGCAACTTGCGTAAAAAATCCCGCATCGGAGCGGCAAATTCTTCTCTCTGCAGCGCAAAGGCCACATTAGCCTTGAGATAGCTCTCCTTATCTCCCACCCCAAAATGTTGCCCTACAAAACGATAGGCGTAGATACGCTCTTTCCGTAGGATCTCCCGCAGAGCATCGGTGAGCTGAATTTCCCCACCTTTACCGGGGGCGATGTTCTCGATAATCGCAAAAAGTGACGGCTTTATAAGATAACGACCTACAATAGCTAAATTCGACGGTGCTTCGGCAAGGGAGGGTTTCTCAATTAGGTCTTCAACCTCATAGAGGGAGGGGGCAATTTCCCTCCCTTTGATAATTCCCCACTGAGAAACCTCTTCATGAGGAACGGGCATCACCGCAAGGTACAAAGCCGGTTCCTCAGCATAAAGCTCAAGCATTTGCGCAAGGCACGGTTTTTCTGCCACCACAATATCATCGGCCAAAAGAATTGCGAAGGCTTCATCACCCACAAAACCTCGCGCCCGGAGCACTGCATCTCCCAAACCTCGAGGGAGTTTTTGGCGTACGTAGTAGATATCCACTGCGTCGACTACCCGGCGAATTTCCTCCAATAATTTTTCCCGCCCTTTATTGTGCAGCTCGTTTTCCAATTCCACCGCGTAATCGAAATAATCTTCAATCGCCCGCTTCCCTCGACCGGTGACAAAGAGAATACTCTCAATCCCCGACGCTACTGCCTCCTCTACTACGTACTGGACCGCCGGCTTATCAACCAAGGGAAGCATTTCCTTGGGCTGGGTTTTGGTCACCGGAAGGAGTCGGGTACCAAAACCGGCCACGGGAATGACCGCTTTGGTAATGCGATTATCCATGAATGCTCTCCTTTCTCTGCATGGAATAGAGGAGGAAAAGTAATACCCCCACCCCTAAAAGGTAGTCTCCGACACTGACCACGAAAAAACGGCGAAAGAGGAGGGAAAAGTACGGTAAAATGTCGGCAAGAAAGGTGAAGCGAGAATGCACACCGATGGCCACATACTCAGGGTAGCTCCCTCGTTCTAAACTCCGCACCAGATTCTCTAAGCGGAGGCGTTGCGCCAAAGTCACACTTACCGGCATTTTCCCTCCATTGAGAGCCATGACCACCATATTGCACAATGACCCTATGGCGATCCAAAGCATACCGTAGAGCTTACGGTTGAAAAGGGCTCCGAGGAGAACCACCCCCATACTGAGGAGGTGCCATACAGGCGCACCCCAGAGATTGGTTTGCAAAAAAAAGAGTTTAGCCCCAAAACCCACAAACACCAACCACAGAAAAGAGAAACGGGTGTGGGAAAGATTGGACAGTCGCCCTCCACGCCACCACCCCAAAAGGAGTCCGAGGAGAATGAAATCAACCAACATTTGGTTCCCATCCTTTTTCGGCGATGATTTCTTTGAGCAGAGCAAAAATTTGAGGATCGAAATGACCCTTCTCTTCGTTTTCCATAATCATCAAGGCCTCTTCGACGGTATACGCCGGACGGTACGGTCGTGCCGAAGTAAGGGCATCAAACACATCGGCAACCGCCACAATTTTGGCTTCTAAGGGGATTTGCTCACCCTCCTTCCCGTGGGGATAACCCCGACCATCACATCGTTCGTGATGCGCCAAAATGATGTCCGCAACTCGCTCTAAAAAATCAATACCCTCTACAATGCGATGCCCGATAACCGGGTGATTCTGAATGAGCCGATACTCTTCTTCCGTCAAGCGACCGTTTTTCCCTAAAATTGCATCGGCAACTCCGATTTTTCCCACATCGTGGAGGATGGCTGCGTATTCAAGAATTTCCCTTTGCTTCTCGGACAGACGGATTTTTTCGGCCAGGGCGGTCGCAAGCCAGGCAACCCGCGCCGAATGACCTTGAGTATAAGGGTCTTTGGCATCTACCGCCGAAGTGAGAGCTCGCAAAAGTTCCATGTGCATCTTTTTGGTATCCGCGAAGAGTTTAAAAGAGTAACGGGCTACCATGAGAGGAAAAAAGAAGAGCACCATTCCTACAAACCCAACTTGAATGTATACAAAATAGAGTAAGAGCGATAGAGGAAAGAGGGCAAAATACTGGATGAAAATACCGTTCACGTCCTTCCTCCACAAGGATCGGAAGGGAATACGCTTCTGTAAAGCTACCACTCCCATTACTAAAGAGGCATTGGAAAAGAAAAACGCCAGAATAGACCCCACAATCGCCACGTAGAAATGGTAATCATGCCACATAAACTCGTAGGTATACCCTCCGAGAAGCTTGAAAACCATTCCCGAGAGAAAAGCAGAAATGGCAAATTGAGCGCCATTGAAGAGACTTCCATGCCATTTCCCCTGCAAAGTTGCACAGGTTATCGCACCAAATGCTACGACGGCTGCTACAAAAGGAGAGGTCAGGAGGATACTTGCATACACCAAGGCGAAACTCACCGATACCGCAGCCTTATCCGGAAGATACACCGGAACCAGCTCAGCGATGAAAGTCAGTACTGAAAAAGTCAACAAAATAAATCCCTGTGAAGGAAAATGAACCCGCCACAATGAATATATAAAAATCGCTACCCCCACCGCGATGACACTTGCGAGATAGACATGGAAGCTCCTACTCGACACCTTTTTCTTCATTCCTACACCAAAACAGGGTAGGCCAAGGTATTAGCCTATTAAGGCCTCCAAGTGAAACCGGCGCCGCTGGCTAACACAATAGCCAGAAGACCAAGAAGGATACTCATGACCTTCGCCATTTCCGCATACCCTCCTTCTTTTCTTTTCTCATCCCCTTCCGCTCTGTGGAGATGGAACACCGCTCCGCTTCGATTGGAACTCTTTACCTTGACCCACCCTGTTCTCCCTCTACGTATTCCTTGTAAAAGGTCAGTTTGCGATTCACGGCATCGAGCGTCGCCCGAGCTACTGCCTCATAGGCATCATCCCGCACCAAGGCAGAACCAACCAGCATCTCTCCTCCTCTTTTCATTCCCCGATATTCTACGAATACCAAGACAACCTCCGCTTCTTGCAGGCGGTGGAGGGAAACGCTATTCACCGCAAAGGTCGGCCCTCCTAACATCTGATTGATGCACTCCATGGTCGCACAGGCGATGAGAAAGTTGTAATTTTTGGTCCGCAGAGTACTGTCGCTCCCATTTCCCCGGCATATTTTATCCCGCAACTTCACTTCTACTTCCACTTGCACTGTGTCCATGCTCTTCCGCCAGTTGATACTCCACAACACCGGACGCACCAGAAAACGTTCCTCTTCTTCTCCAACGTCGAAAGTGACTACGCTCACCTTTTTGTGATCGATGCCTAAGTTGAATTTCGCCTGGAGCAGAGTTTCAATATCCCGAACTAAAAGTTTGGGCGGCTTCGACGGCCGGGAGAGAACGTGAATTTCCTCAATAGTATCACTTCCCACTACTTTGGCCTGCAACACTCCCTCAATGCACTCGATGGCCTTTTCAATCGCTCCAAGATCAAAAGGAGGAGACATGCCCTTCCCTCCTAATAGATGGGATCGATGAGACCGTAATCTCCTTCTCCTCTCCGGTAGACTACCTGTACTTTATCGCGGTCGATATCTTTAAACACGAAAAAACTATGACCTAAAAGTTCCATTTGCAATATGGCATCTTCCACGCTCATCGGACGAAGGACAAATTCTTTGACCCGTACAATTTTATCGAGTACGACCTCAGAGCCTTTGACTTCTTCTACCATCTCTCCAACTACTAACCCTTCTTTTTTCAGCACCCCTCGTCGCTCTAATTTCTCCTTGTATTTCTTGACTTGCCTCTCCAATTTGTCCATCACTTCATCAAAAGCAGAGCGCCACTCTGAACCAATTCCCTCTCCCCGAATAATCACCCCACTGGCTGATAGAGTGACTTCCACCTTCACCCGTCCTCTTTCCAAGCGAAAATTCACCGTGGCATCCAACAAGCGATGGAAAAAACGCTCTAATTTAGATAACTTTTTAGTCACATAATCTTGAATTGAGGTGGTAATTTCCACGTTCCTTCCTCGGACTACTATTTCCATGGTATTCGCCCCCTTTCACTCCGAAAATAGCGCTTCTTTACGGATTACTTTCTGTAGCTCTCGTGCCTTCTCGAGTTCAAAGATTCCCGCCCCAGGACACAAAGTATTGGCTAAACCACAAGCTGTGGCGAAAACGATTGCTTCTTCCACGCTTTTACCCCATGCTAATGTTTGCACCAATACCCCAACTAAGGTGTCTCCCGAACCAATGAAATAGTGTCCCGCCACCTCGCTCTCCGCGGTTACTCTCCATAGCTTTCCTCCACATCCTACGAGAAGACCTCGCGCACCATCAGAAAGTACGACGAGTTCAACACCCTTATGGAGAAAGGCGTAAACCGCCCTCCGCTTATCCTCCCAAGAGGAGATGGGAAACGCTAAAACTTCTTCCGCTTCTTTTACATTAGGTTTTACCATAAAAGGAGAAAAATTTAAAGCCTGACGGAGAAATTCCCCGGAAGAGTCGACGATGCTCCTTACCCCTTTGTGCCGCGCCAGGAGAACGAGTTGAGCATAGAAATCCACTCGAAGACCGGGAGGTAACGACCCGGAGAGGACCAAATAATCACCTGGAACGAGGTGCTCTTCTAAAAACCTCCGCAATCCTATTTCCTCTACCATCGTGACGAGAGGACCAGGCTCATTCAATACCGTGTGCCTCTTCTTTCCTTCCTCGTGGATGATGGTGGTGATCCTCGTCTCTCCCTCCGCAGCCCAGGCGCGGAAGGTGAATGCCTCTTGCGCAAGACCTCTTCCAATTTTCTCTCCCGTCATCCCTCCCAAAAAGAGGAGGAGGAGTGCCTCACCTCCGATACTCCTCATGGCTCGAACCACATTGATCCCCTTGCCCGCCACAACTTCCTGCACTCGTTCTACTCGATTCACTCCATCAAGCTCCATCTCTCCGAGAATCAACATACGATCGAGAGCAGGGTTCGGACAGACCACGTAAATCAATGAGGATTCTCCTCCATAAAAATTTCTACTTCTTCCTGAGTAGGTAAAGCAGGAATCGCTCCTTTCTTAGTGGTCGTCAATGCACCTACGGCATTAGCACGCAACGCCGCATAGTAGAGGGCATCCTGTGGAACGCTCCGACCATCACGCAAGTCTTTCCAGAACATATACAGGGAACTCAGTAAACCGGCCACAAAGCCATCCCCCGCACCGGTGGTATCGACTACCGGCACCGTAAAGCCGGGTATCTCGATTCGCTTCCTATGGGTAAGAATGAGACATCCTCTCTTTCCTAAGGTTACGGTAATGAGAGCACGGGTAAAACGTCTTTCCAAGAATTCTAAGGCTTGGTTGACCAGGGTGGTATCGGCCAAAAACATAGCTTCTTCTTCGTTAACCTTGAGAATATGAGCCCGATCGGCGGTGTCGAGCATGCGCGAGCGAGCTTCTTCCAGATTTTTCCATAAGGCGGGGCGCAGGTTCGGATCAAAAGAAATGAGGCAGCCATGTTTTTCGGCCAAGGAAAGGGCACGCAAGGTAGCACTACAGGCAGGCTCGTGGGTCATAGTGATGGAACCACAATGGAAGACTCCACTGGAACGGAAAATTTCTTCATCAATGTCCCCTTGGTCAAGGAGCATATCAGCGCCGGGATCGCGATAGAAGACGAAATCCCGCTCTCCCTCTTTGGTGAGAGAAACAAAAGCCAGGGTAGTTTTGGCCTTTTCAGTAGCGGTGAGGAAAGACACCCGTACCCCGTTTCTCATCAGGGTTTCGCGCAAAAAATCACCGAAGGCGTCCTTGCCCACCTTACCGATAAAATAAGTCTCAATACCCAATTTCGCTAAGCCCACGGCCACATTGGCCGGAGCCCCCCCTGGAGCCTTTTCAAATCCGGGAGCCTCTTTGAGGGTCACTCCACTCATCGTGGAAACGAAATCGATGAGCAATTCTCCCAAACAAATCGCCCGCTTCTCCACATCCATCACCTCAGCTCACCGGGCAACCCGACGGTAAAAAGGTCGTAATACCGGATAGAGATCGCGATATATTTGGTATAGGCGTTCATACTCTTTGACGAGTTCCCCGTCAGGCATAACCGTTTCGGTCACTTTCACAGCCTGCCGACAGGCATCTTCAACCGAGGAAAAGGCTTTGTTGCCCACTCCGGCAAGGAGTGCTGCACCAAAAGCTGGGCCCTCGTCAACAAGGAGGAGTGAGAGCGGCACTTGATATACGGCGGCTTGGATTTTGCGCCATAGACCACTGCGAGCGCCTCCACCAATGGCACGGACTTCTTCAATCGGTATCTCCATTCCCCGGATAATCTCAAAGGAATCACGCATACCGAGGGTGACTCCTTCTAAGACAGCCCGTACCATCTCGTTCTTGCGGTGTTTCAGCGTTAACCCAAAGAACACTCCTCGCGCGTAAGGATCGGCATGAGGAGTTCTCTCCCCGGTAAGGTAGGGGAGGAAAATGAGTCCTTCCGCTCCCGGGAGAGCCTTCTCTGCTTCTTGGGAGAGCAGTTCATAGGGGTCTTTCCCGAGGAGCATGGCAACCTCTTTCTCTTCACTCCCTAAGGCATCGCGAAACCACCGGAGCGACCCCCCTGCAGAGAGCATGACTCCCATCACATGCCACTTTCCCGGTACGGCGTGACAAAAAGTATGTACTCTCCCCCGCTCATCGACTTTCACTTCTTCACTAAAGGCGAAAACTACCCCCGAAGTCCCCAAACTTGCCGAAACCAACCCGGGTTTGACGATTCCCGTACCAATCGCCCCCGCAGCGTTGTCTCCTCCTCCGGCAACCACCACCACTTTTTCCCGGAAACCGAATTTTTTGCCAATTTCTGGTCGCACGTATCCGGTAACTTCAGGCGACTCAAAGGAGGGCGCAAACCAGGAAAGGGAATATCCCAAAGCAGAGATAATCTCTTCTGACCACTTCCGACGAGGAACGTCAAAGAGAGAAGTTCCTGAGGCATCGGAAACATCGGTGGCGAATTCTCCAATGAGACAGAAACGAATGTAATCTTTGGGAAGTAAAACCTTGGCAATCTTTTGGTAGATCTCAGGTTCGTTATTCTTGACCCACTGAATTTTTGGCGCAGTAAAGCCGGCTAAAACCGGATTACAGTTAATCGCCATGATTCTCTCTTCACCGACGATTCGGGTAATCTCCTCACACTCTAAGGCAGTACGCTGATCGCACCACAGAATCGCCGGACGAAGCACCTCATAATGCGCGTCCAAGAACACCGAGCCATGCATTTGACCGGTAAGTCCAATGCCCGCAATTTTCTGAGGATCAATCTCCGAAGAACGCAACACTTTTTCCATCGCCTTCAAGGTCCCCTGCCACCAATCGAGAGGGTTCTGCTCGGCCCAATTGGGACGGGGCGTGTAGAGAGGATATTCCTCTACCGCTCGACCAATGAGCTTCCCGTTCTCATCAACTAAGACGATCTTACATCCGGTGGTTCCTACATCAATACCCAAAAAATACTCCATGATCCTCCCTCCTTTGTCTCTCTTCTTATAGAATGAGGGCAAATGGTTCCTCAAGAAGGGTTTTGAAGTACTGCATGAATTGAGCTGCCAGGGCACCATCGATCAGTCGATGGTCGCAGGACAGAGTGAGATCGATACTATACAGAGCGATAACGGCATCGTCACGTACCCAAGGTTTTTTACGCAGAGCCCCACAGGCTAAAATCGCCGATTCCGGAGGATTGATAATCGCGGTAAACGAATCGGTGCCGAACATGCCTAAATTGGAGATGGTAAAGGTACCTCCAGAAACCTCTTCCGGTGACAATTTTCCGGTCTTAGCCTTTTCGGTGAGATCACGTAACTCGGAGACAATCTGGGCTAAACCCTTTTCTTGCACTCTTTTAATCACTGGGACAATCAATCCCTCTTCTAAAGCCACGGCTACACCGATATTCACGTCCGTATGAAAGACAATTTCTTCGCCCAGGAGAGAAGCATTGAGGAGTGGGTATTTTTCTAATGCCTTGGCCACTATTTTCACCAAGAGGTCGGTGTAGGAGAGACGGGCATGCACTTGTTGTTCGATGATGGGGAGCAATCGCTCGCGCATTCGCACTAACTCTTCAGCCACCACCTCTTGACGGAGGAAAAAGTGGGGCTTGGTTTGGAAGCTCTCCGTAAGCCGCTCAGCAATGATTTTACGCATGCGAGAAAGGGGCACTCGTCGCGTTTCACCAGCAGTAGCAGAGACTCTTTCTCTCTCGGGAACCTTTTCAACCTTCTCTTCCTCCCTCGCTTTCGCTTCTTCTAATCTGAGTCGCTCTCGCTCCACATCCTCTTTGACAATCCGACCTTGCGGACCAGTTCCCCGGAGGGTAGCAAGATCAATACCGTACTCTTGAGCCAAACGGCGGGCTAAGGGTGAGGCCTTGATGCGCTCTTCTTTTCCTTCCCCTACCAGTTGAGCCACTTGCTTTTCCTCTATTCTTTCCTCTTTCCTCACTTCCTGGACTTCAGGTGTTCCTTTCTTTTCCTCTTCGGTAACAGTTTCCCCAGCTTCACCGATATAGGCAACCGTCTCGGTGATGGGAACCGTAGCCCCTGCAGGGTACAAGATTTTCAAAACTACTCCTGAGGCGGGTGATTCAACTTCCATATTCACCTTGTCGGTGGCCACTTCAAAGAGTACATCCCCTTTTTCTACCCGCTCCCCCTCTTTTACCAACCATCGGTTGATCACTCCTTCTTCCATGGTTAAGCCAAGTTTGGGCATAATGACCTTCTTAGCCATCATAGACACCCCTTTCCTGTGCCAAGCTCATCACTTTTCTTATGTCAACCCGCAGAGGACCGGTATTTTCTAATCGAATCCGCCACGCTTCCCCCTGCCGCACCGATACCTCTCGTTCCCCATCCAAAGCCAGAATTCCCTCTTGTCCATCGAGGACTGCTTCCTGACCTACACTAAGCAAGGTAAACTTTTTGACTGGCATTACCGTGACAAGACCAGGAGCCAAAGGAACCTTCACCTTGACCCCCGGCTCTCCCAATTCTACATAGGCACCAAATGGATTAGAAGGAGTGATGTGGGCAATTCTCCCTACTAAAGCGCTCAGGCCGATAGCCCAAGGACTCCCTTGAGTGACCACCACTGCCCGTACCGTCTCCGGCTCCCAAACGGCTTTGGTGCCCAAGGTTTTCGTCGTAACCAAAACGACATCCACCAAAGCAATATCCACTTCTCTCTGTCCTTGCACACAGCGCAAAATTTTACTCTGCTCCACCACTTCTTCTTGAGGAACTTCGCCGTTCAAAAAAAATCCCAAAGCCATACCAGCAATAGTCGGCTCCACCGAATCGGCGAAAACGTTGTTGGTCCCCCCAGAAACGGGAAAGAGGGGAACGGCTTGACTTTCTTTGGCCACTAAACGATTGGTCCCGTCTCCCCCCAATACCAATAATGCCTCTACCCCCTCTTCCACCGCCCAAGCGGTGAAACGAAGCGTATCGCTCGCTTCTCCCAAAACGGTGATCGGTGCTTGCCGAAGAGAAAGGTGGGTGAAAAGTGAGCCAACCTCGTCCTTGACCGTCCCCAAAAGATCGTACGGGTCAGGCATATAAATGACTTCGGTAGGTTCCCTGACCACACTTTCCAAACCCACGAGCATACGAATAGTGTAATGGATTTTTTCTCGGTTTCCAAACACCGAGCCATACGCAACGAGTCTTCGGATATCCTTGCCTGCTAAGGGATTGACTACCAGTCCGATGCGATGCAGGATTAATGAACCTCCTGTCCTCCGGTGACGTTGATGGCTTGTCCGGTCATGTAATCGGAGCATGAAGAAGCGAGAAATACAGCTACATTGGCCACATCTTCTACCGTACATTCTCTCCCCAAGGGAACCTTTTCCACGTATATTTTCCGCACTTGCTCAGGGGGAACACCTAATTTCCGGGAATACTCTTTATCCAAGAGATCCCACATCGGGGTAGAAAAAACGTTGCCGGGACAGATGGCGTTCACGTTAATTTGAAAAGGAGCTAAGTCCATGGCCGCGCTCTGCGTTAAGCCGATGATTCCGAATTTGGAAGCAGAGTAAGCACCCAGCCATAAGCCCCCTCTTTTCCCAGATTTCGAGCTAATGCTAATAATTTTTCCTCTTTTCTGTGATACCATGTACTTCGCTACTTCGCGAATACAGAGGAATGTTCCCTTGAGATTCACGTTCAGGATAGCGTCCCAAGTTTCTTCCGGTACTTCAGTAATGAAATGCGCCTTAATAATCCCTGCAGAGTTGACCAAGATATCGATTCTTCCCCATCGCTCAAAGACCCGACGAGCCATTTCCGCAACTTCTTCCGCTTTGGTAACATCGACCCGAATGGCCATTCCTTCTCGTCCCAAAGCTTCGATTTCTCGAACGGTTTCCATGGCTCCTTTCTCGTTCAGGTCACAACAGGAAACATGAGCTCCTTCCTGAGCAAAACGAACGGCAATTCCTTTACCAATACCCGAAGCCGCACCGGTCACAATGGCGATTTTGCCTCTCAAGGGTTGTAGATCCATACATTCCTCACCTCTTTTCCTCCATCGCGATAACCGCTTTGAGGGCTTGTCCCGTACGGACGAGTTCAATCCCCTCCATTAACTTTTCCAAGGGCAGAACGTGGGTGATCAAGCTTTTCGCATCCACCCGGCGAGCGTGAATGAGCTTCGCTGCCTCTTCGTACTGCGAAGCATGAGAGGCAAACACACCGAATACCCCCACTTCCTTGTAATGGACGATGTTACTATTGAAGAGAATAGTGGGTTTGTCTTTGGGCAGACCCCCGAACAAACTGATTCTCCCTCGCGGGGCAACGAGCTCAAGCGCCTGTTCCTGGGCGGTTCCCGAAGAAGCTGCAACGATCACGACATCCACACCCAAATTCCCGGTTAATTCCCTAATCCGGCTCTTCAAGTCTTCCTTGGCCGAATGAATATATACATCTGCTCCGGCACGTTGGGCAAGTTGTAAACGCTCTCCGGAAAGGTCGGCAAGAAAGATTTTTCCTGCTCCCTGATTCTTCGCCATGGCTACATGCATACAGCCGATCGGACCGGCACCGATGATGAGAACCGTCTCCCCCAATCCGACGCGGAGGTAAGACTGACCATTGATGACACACGACAAGGGTTCAATCAAACTCGCTTCCAAGAGATCGATGTCGGGAGGGAGAACCAACAAGTTACCCCGATCCACTCCTACTTTGGGCATCTTCATGTACTCCGCAAAACCACCGGGGTAATCATAGCCAATGTACTTTTGCTCCGGACAGAGGTTCTGCCAACCTCTCCGACAGTAGGAACAGCGACCACAAGAAATAACGGTAATCACCGCCACTTTATCTCCAACCTGGTATCCCGTTACTCCTTTCCCCACCTCCACGATCTCACCCGCAATTTCGTGACCGGTAATTTGGGGAGGAACGACATGAGTATGTCCGTGTTGAAAAATACGGACATCCGTCCCACAAATCGCACACGCCGCCACACGAATTAAAACTTCACCTTCGGCCACTTGAGGTCGGTCAACTTCTCTCACTTCTATCTTTCCCGGACCAAGGAAAAAAGCCGCTTTCACTTCACTCTTCTCCTTTCAAAATGTGATTGCGCAGGGCAGGGTAAATACGCCGATACACAGCAAATCTTTCCTCGTAAAGGAGGGAACGCTCCGGATGCGGTTCATACACCTCCTTGACCTTGACCAAGTCATCGATGAGCTGGGCAAAATCGGGTATTCTCTCTACCGCCTTACGACCTAAGAGTGCCGCTCCAAAACACGCTGCTTCCGAGACCGAAAGGGTCTCTACCGGCACTCCATACATATCGGCCTTGAGTTGTAGCCACACCGGGCTCTTCGCTCCCCCACCAATAGCCCGCAACCGCTCTACCTTTACCCCTGCTTCACTCAGGAGTTTCAAATTGAGTTTCATCTCATAGCTCACCCCCTCGAGGAGGGCTTTCACGAATTCCCCGCGAGTGGTCTCAAGACGTAAACCGACCACTACTCCCAGAGACTGGGAATCGCAGTAAGGTGTTCCCGTGGTGGTAAAATGGGGTAAGACCCACAGAGAAGTAGGATGTTCCGGGAGGGAGGAGAGAATGAGGTCATAAACATCGCGCTCTTCCGCCTTCGCCTTGGCTTTTTCTTCATCGGCGAACTGATCCCGATACCAGCGCAAAATTGATCCACCGGTAAAGTTATAGGCCAAGGTGATATAGAGTCCCGGAAAAGCATGATGGTAACAACATAAGTTATTCTTCCACATCGCCGGACCAACCAAAAACCCATCCATACTCGAAGCAATGCACTCCACCGTGCCAGTAGCATCCATCGCGTATCCGGCGCGGATAGCACCGGCACCCAAAGCCCCACAAGGTTGATCATGCCCTCCTGAGGCGGCGATAACCTTCTTCTTCCAACCCATCTTCTCCCCAAAAGAGGAAGCCACTTCTCCCACGACTTCCCCAGAAGGAAAGCAGCGCGCTAAGCGCTCCTTTTCTATGCCGGCCTGAGCGAGGATGGTTTCTGACCACTCTCCCTTCTCAATATCGAACATCATAGTCCTCCCTGCTAAGGAAAAGCTCATCGCCGGCTCCACACCCATGCGGAGGAGCACAAAATCCTCAAAACAGAGAAAATAACGACTCTGGGCAAAAACCTCGGGACAGTACTTCTTCCACCACATGATTTTATTGACCGTCCCCACTCCGTTCAACGGCATCCCGGTCAAGGCAAAAAAGGTGTTTCGTCCCAATTTTTCCTCCCAGAAAGGGACAAACTCATCCCCGCGGGTATCGAAGGTGACGATACTCCGTGCAAGCGGCTTCCCATGCTCATCGACCGGGACCACTGCTTCACCTTGGGCAGAGATACCGATACTCACCGGGGGATCGGAAGTTACTCTTTCCGAAACGGCGAGTAAACACTCTTCCACCGAGCGAAAAACCTCTTCGGCGTCAAGCTCTGCCCACCCGTTCTGGGGATGGTAGAGAGGGTACTCTCGATAGGCGGTGGCAAGGATCGTTCCATCTCCATCAAAAGCGATCACCTTGCAACCGGTGGTACCTACATCAATCCCCAAGTAACTCAAGCCCCTCTTCCCCCTCTCTCTATAAAAGACTCTTGATGTACCGCATGGCCGAGAGACCGTCAGCTTCTTTCTGCATCTCGCGAAGGGTAGAGAGGTCGATCTTTTTGACCACTTCAAGCATCATGGTGATGTTCTCGATACTCACCTGGCATGCCAGAGTAGGATCTTCCCGATAGGGGAAAATATCCAACCCCAACCATCCCTCATAGTAAGAATGGTAAAGGTAGTAGAGGAACTCCAAGGTCTCCCAGAAATGCACCACTCCTACGGCCATGTCATCGTCCCAATCGCGGAAGTTATCGTTGAGATGCAACGCAAAGAGTTTCCCATAACGGTCCAAAAGCGCGACCACATTGCCCGGAGACTCTTTGCAGTTAAAAGAATGTCCTAAATCGATGGTGACTCCTATATTCGGTAATCCCACTACCTGGGCTAAGAAAAGCGCTATCCCGGCCCCAAAAATGGTAGAGTGAGTCCGCGGCTCACGGAGTTTATACTCCAAACTCAATTTCACCCGAGGGTTATATTGCGCAATCTCGGTGAGCGAAGAAACGAGGAGCTCCCACTGTGCCCGATAGTCGATCTGGAAAGGGTAATCAAATCCATCTTGCCCGGGCCACAGGTTCATAACCTCTGCGCCCAAGTATTCGGCCATGTCCATCGCTTTTTTACCCATTTCAACGGCTTTCCGCCGGAGACTCTCATTTTCAGACATTAAGCTCCCTCGGGCAAAGATCGGGTCACTGAAGAGGTCAACATCGCAAGAAGCGAGCTGTAAATTCCGCTTTTCTAATTCTCTCTTTATACCCTCTACGGTTTCCTCATGAATAGGTGAAGGGTAGTGCATGATGACCCCTGTCAATCCCTCTATGTCCGCGATGCGATCCAAGGCTACCTCAAGGGGATGGTCTTCTTTGTAGCCTCGCACACAGTATCGATCCGGACATGCTCCAAACACCCAAATACCCGTGGCAAATCCTTTACTCTCCATTTCTCTAACCCCCTTTTTCCATTATACCAATTTGCTCATCTCAAGATTCAACTGTTTCAGGTGGTCATAAATCTTTCGATATACCGCATAGCGGGGAAGATATTGAGGAGCAAGCGTGGAGGACATAAAAGCTTCTCGCTCCCGTACCATGGCGGCCATAGCTTCATCAAGGTGATGAAAGGCGCCTCGCGCTTTCCCAGCAAGCATCGCCGTTCCCAAAGCCACGGCTTCGCTCACGTCTAAGGTCAAGAGAGGTTTTTGCAGAATGTCCGCTTTAATCTGTAACCACTCTCGAGAACGCGCTCCACCTCCGATCACCCGTAATCTCTTCACCGGAATGCCGAAATCCTCGAAAAGGTCCAAATTCAGCTTCATTTCATAGCTCAAACTCTCTAAAATGGCCCGTACAATCTCCTTCTTCTCTGTTCCTAAGGTGAGCCCTAATAACGCCCCCCGTGAATGTTCATCGAGATAGGGAGTTCCCGAACCGGCAAAATGGGGTAAGAGGAAAAGAGAAGTCGGTCGCTCGGGAAGGTCTTCTAAGAGGACTTCGTAGGCATCGCGATTCTCCCTGTCTGCCTTGAGAACCTCTTCGTATCCCAGGGTGTCCCGAAACCAGCGGAGTATGGAACCTCCCGAAGCAATATACGCCAAGGTGATGTAACACCCTTCCATTACGTGGGGATAGCAACAGAAACTGTTCTCGAGCATTCCCTTGGTGAAAGAAGGAATGGTCCCCAAATTCAACGCCACACACTCCGAAGTGCCGATCCCGTACATTGCCTCGCCCCGCTCTCGTACCCCACACCCCAACACCCCACAGGGTTGATCGTGGCCTCCGGTGACAATGGGAATACCGCGAGGCAAATCCCACTCTTCACTGAGACGAGGAGTGAGAGTACCCACCACCGTTCCCGAAGGGGCGAGTCGAGACAATCGTTCTCGTTCTAATCCTACCCAAGACAAAATCTGTGGCGACCACTCTTTCCTCTCCACCTCGAACATCATGGTCCGGGAAGCCAAGGAATAGTCAATCACCGGCTCTTCTTGCGTGAGGCGGAAAATGATGAAATCTTGAACACAGGTAAATTTCCACGTCTTCTCAAAAATTTCTGGTCGCTCATCACGTAACCAGAGAATCTTATTCACCGTGTACATCCCGTGAAGGGGCATACCCGTAAGATAGAAGAGCTCTAAGGGGTTGATCCGTTCCTTCCAAAAATCAACATACCTTTGGGCCCGAGTATCAAAATTGGCGATGGCATGGCAAAGAGGTTCGCCTTGGGCATTCAAGGGGATGAGTGTTTCTCCATGGGAGGTCACCGCAATAACGTCAATCTGACCCTGCAGGCGGGTATTCATTTCTCGCAGAGCACTCAAAACCGCTTTCCAAATTCGCTCCGGATCGATCTCTAACCACCCCGCTCGAGGAGTAATGAATGGGTATTCCCGAAAGGTACGGGCAAGCATCGTCCCGTCTTCACGAAAAGCCGCCAATTTACAACCACTTGTTCCCACGTCAATCCCGAGTAGAACCAACGATATTCCTCCCCTCTTCTTGGAAGTTATCTCCCCACACCACACCCAAAAGCGCTCCGACAAGGACGAGCACCAAAACGAAAATGGAGCGCAGACTCCAAAAATCAGCCCAAATCCCCATAAACCAAGGGAAAAAGAGGGCTCCGATACCGCCAAAAGCGACCGTAAAGCCGATAGCAGTCGCCTGCAAATGGTTCACCTTGGAAGCAACATTGGCCACGATAAACGGCCAAATTGCCGAATAGCCCAAACCAACTCCACCCAAGGCCCACAGAACAACTTCCACACTCCGGGCCACATTGAAAAGGATTAAGGAAATCAAACTCATGGAAACGGCGAAACGCAAAAGAAAGGAAGAAGGAATGAAACGGCTCATTTGGGCAAAAACGATCCGTCCGACGGTAATCGCTCCCCAAAAGATGGCCATCGCCACCCCTCCGAGGTAGATGTTCGCTTTGAGTTCCTTGACGAGATAGGTGCTTATCCATGCCGAAGAACCGATTTCTGCGCCCACATAGAGAAAGATAGCTAAGAAACTGGCGAAGAGCACTCCCCGCGCATGGAAAAGGGTACGCCAGTTCTTTTCTCTCGGCGAGGGAGGATAGGCCTGAAAGAGAGGACGTTCAAAGAAAAAGAGGAGGAAAAGCCCCAAAGAGACCAATGCCGCCACCACGTACATGATGCGCCAGGAAATTCCTTGCTGCAAAAAATATCCCATGAGGAAGGGGCCACTCGCTGCGCCAAGACCAAAAGAGATCTGGCTCAGGTTGAGGGCATATCCTTCTTCGCCGGAAAAAACCTTGGCCACAAGACCGCTCAAAGGAGCCTCACAAAAACCTCCTCCACATCCGAGAACGAGCATTCCCCATTGCACGAGCGAAAAGGTTGGCGCAAGACTCACCAGAGAAAAACCAAGCATCAAAAAGATTTGACTGAGGAGGAGCACCCATCTCTCTCCGATCCAATCCACGAGTACACCACTCATGAAGGTGATGACTACATAGGAGAGGTAATAGAGGAAGAAGAGTTGCCCCCCTTCCGAGGGGGAAACCCCAAAATGATTCATCCACTCCGGCAATACCGCCCCGGTGAGAACCATGGAGAGGGCTAAAAAGTAAAAGGCGAGAACGGTGATGAGGTAGAGCTTTTGTTTCATCTTTTTTCCACCTGTGTTTCCCCTATCTCCCTAAGAGCGTTCGGACTGCCTGTACTACGTCTTTCACTTGGGGAATATAATTGTCCTCCAAGTACCGACTGCAAGGGACCGGTGCATCAAAGGCACCCAAACGAATGATCGGAGCATCTAAGTAATCAAAGGCGTGCTCCATAATCTGGAGACCAATCTCGGCACCTGCACCTCCCGTTTTGCAACCTTCATAGACGATAACCACTCGGTTGGTTTTGCGTACCGACTGACAAATGGTCTCGATATCCAAAGGGACCAGAGTCCGTGGGTCAACCACTTCGACTTCGATTCCCTCTTCACTCAGTACCTGTGCCGCCTCCAAGGCAACGAGGAGCATGCGCGAATAGGCGATGACCGTGACGTCTTTACCGACCCTCTTCACATCGGCAACCCCGAGAGGAATGAGGTATTCCTCCTCCGGAACCGGTCCTTTGGTGTTATAGAGCATCTTATGTTCGATGAAGAGTACCGGGTTATCACCCCGAATCGCCGCTTTCAGTAATCCCTTGGCATCGAAGGGTGTTGCCGGCATAACTACCTTGAGGCCCGGGGCGTGCAAAAACCACGCTTCTAAGCTCTGGGCATGTTGGGCTCCCGAAGAACGACCACACCCACCTTCAGTGCGAATCACCATGGGAACCCGGGCTTTACCACCGAACATGTAGCGGATTTTCGCTCCCTGATTGACCAATTGATCCATGGCTAAGGTGAGAAAGTCGATATACATAATCTCTCCTACCGGGCGAAGACCGGTCATAGAAGCACCTACACAGCATCCCACCACTGCCGCTTCCGAAATAGGCGTGTTGCGCACCCGTTCCCCACCGAACTCTTGCCACAGGCCTCTCGTTACGCCGTAAGCTCCCCCGTAGAGACCGATATCTTCTCCGATGAGCACCACATTTTCATCGCGCTTCATTTCCTCACGTAAGGCTTCATTCAAGGCATCACGATAAGTAATAACTCGCATGGTGTCGGGGTGTCCGAGTTCGGTAAGGTTTTGAACCACTTTGATCCCCTGCGTGCGGGCAAGAACGGTAAAATCTTCTTCGAGGTATACATCTTTCACTATCTCTTCCAAGGGTGGATAAGGACTCTCCTCGGCAAAACGAATCGCTTCCTCAACTTCTCTTTCTACCTCTCCCTCAATGGCTTTCAGCTCTGTCTCTTCGGCAGTACCACTTTCTAAAAGCCACTTCCGATAGCGAAGAATGGCGTCTCTCTCTTTCCACTGCTTCTCTTCCTCCTTCGTTCGGTAGGCACGGGGATCGTTCTTGGAATGTCCTAAGTAACGGTAGGTCTTACATTCGATGAGCGTCGGTCCTTCACCCCGTCTCGCCCGTTCAGCTGCCTTTTCCACCGCTTCCTTCACTGCCAAAACATCCATTCCATCGACCACTACTCCCGGAATACCATACGCTTGGGCACGTTCGGCAATGTCCTGAATGGGAAAGGCCTCCCGCACCGGAGTGGACATGGCGTAGAGATTGTTTTCACAGACGAAAATCACCGGAAGTTTCCATACCGCAGCTAAGTTAACCGCTTCATGGAAAGCTCCGGTATTCGCCGCCCCATCGCCGAAGAAACACACGGTGACCTTACCGGTCTTCTTATATTTGGCGGTTAATCCTGAACCAACGGCGATGGGAATTCCTCCCCCCACAATGCCATTGGCCCCCAAATTGAAAGCATTGAGATCGGCGATGTGGAGCGACCCACCTTTTCCCTTACAATACCCATCGATCTTCCCATAGAGTTCAGCCATCATCCGGTCCAAGGCTGCACCCTTGGCAATACAGTGGCCGTGTCCGCGGTGGGTAGAGGTGATGTAGTCATCGGGGCGAATCCCGTAACACGCTCCCACCGCTACCGCTTCTTCTCCGATGTAGAGGTGAGTGGTTCCGCGAATTTTATCTTGACTGAACAAATCACTCACCGTTTCCTCAAAACGGCGAATCCGCAACATATCCTTATACATGGCTAAAAGTTGTGCTTTATTCTCCATAGAGACACCCCCGTTCATGAATTCACCCGACGCATTCGTTTCTCCGACCAAAGGCGATGAGCGGCGATAATCTTTTGCCCCACCTCCCCCCACGGATCGAGGGCACATACTTCTCGGAGCACCTTCTCCACACCCTGTTCTCTGAGCATTTTTTGGAGGAGCACTGCTTCTCCGTCATCCGGAGCATCGTAGCACAGTGCCGCTCCACACCCTGTGGCGATATGGAGAGGCAAAATTCCCTGAGAGAGACAGAGCGTGATTCCTCCCACCAGCCGATCCTGCGGTTTTAACTTCCGCAGGGGATCTCTCCCCACCCTCTCTACCGTGTCCATCATGGCCGGATTGGCGAAACGTTCTTCTAAATCACGGAGTCTCGCCATCTCTTCCTCTTCGTTGAGGGCAGGGTATTTCCGCTTGAGTGCTTGCCATACTTCATGCCACGCTCCGTCAAGGATGGTCTTTATCTCCTCGTCGCACAATGCCTCATGAATGTACGCGTGTCCTTTTAAGTACCCGAGATAAGCTAAAACGGCATGACCTAAGTTATGGAAAAAGAGCTTCTTATCAACTTCGGCCTGAAAATCAAATGCGGGAACCAAACCGGTAATCTCAGGAATCTCTCCCTTCACTGCCTGGGCATCAAAAGGGAGGCGATGGTAAGACTCGGCCACGATGAAGAGGGGATCCTTCACCCCGTACCGTTCTCCGATAACCGGAACCATTCGGGCTACCACCGTGGCCACAAAACCAACCTTTTCCCGGCAAAACTCCTTCCCTCGAGGTGAGAGGTACGGCATCACTTGAGCGGCAAAAAGGGTCCCCACGTCACGGAGATTCTCGCAGAGGAACACGTTGAGATACCGAGGGTTTTCCGTGCTCCTCTCTTCGATCCCTCGGGCAAGGAGGGGAGCAATCAAGGGGAGGTTTTTGACTCCTACCGCCGTGAACACGATCTCTGCCCGAGCAATGGCTCTACCGATCTTTTCTGCTTCTTTACTTGACAATGCCTGCACACGATCAATGGAGAGATGGCGTTCGGTACCGTCCTTTTCCAACAAACGCAACGGATAACTCCCCCGTTCGTTGAGCTTGCGGACGATCTCCTCGTTTGCCTCCACGAAAAGGGTAGTGAAGCCCGACTCCCACAAGAGATGTCCGATAAAGCCCCGACCAATATTTCCCGCTCCGAACTGCACTCCATAGCTCACTTTTCATCCCTCAAGTTCGTGATTCCTCACAAAAGCGAGTACTTCCTCAAAAGTACCGACTCCTTCGGTCGCTCCCATCCGTTGCACGCACATGGCTCCACAGGCGTTGGCAAAGCGACCAACTTCATAGAGGTCCCATCTCCGGAGGTACCCCACCAAAAATCCGGCTGCAAAAGCGTCACCTGCACCGGTCCCATCAATTGCCTCCACCGGAAAAGGAGGTACGAGAATCTTTTCTTCCTTGGTCATGATAAAACTCCCCTCCCCCCCCATTTTGATGGCTACTACTTGGACACCAAAATCGAGGAAGAAACGCCCGATTTCCACCAAATTATACTGTCCCGCGATATGCGCCGACTCATCTCGGTTGGAAATGAAAATATCGGTGTAGGGTAATACCGGTTTTATCGTCTCTAACCACCGTCCGGTATCATCCCAAGCGGTATCAAGAGAAGTAGTCACCCCTAAGGCGCGAGCTTTTTGAAACACCAAGGCGGTTTCCTCTCCATCGAATCCGGGCATGAGAAAACTCCCCGCGATATGCACGATATCCGCACCTTGCAGAAACTCTTCTCTCACATCCTGAGCACGCAAGGCACCGTTCGCTCCCGGATGATGCAGGAAGGTTCTTTCTCCTTTACTATCGAGAATCACCATGGTTGCTGAGGTATGGTAACGAGGGTCACGGGTCACACCTCGAGTATCGATACCATGTCGCTCTAAGGAGTGAATCACCACGTCACCTAAATCGTCCTCCCCTACTTTACCGACTACCAAAACTTCTTCTCCCAACTTCCGCAAATCTACCCCGGTATTGTGGGCACACCCTCCGACATGCAACTCCATCTCCGGGACGAGGAGTAACTTTCCTTTCTCCGGGAAACGGTCGATCGGACGCCCCATGAGATCCGCAACTAAAATACCGACACAAACAATGCGAGCCATATTAGCCCCCCTTTTCCTCCATCTCCGCAATTTTGAACGCCGTTTGTTCATCGGTAATGAGGATTTTGATGTATCCTCCCCGTAGAGCCCCAAGAATGGCTTCCGCTTTATTCATTCCTCCGGCAATCCCAATGACATTGTGCATGGCTTTAATATCAAGGAGTGGAATAGCCACCGTTCGGCCATGGAGCGGGGTATCAACGATTCGACCCTGAAGGTCGTAAAACTGTCCGACAATATCCCCCACTGCTCCCTTCTGGCGCAGGAGTTCCAATTCATGATAATCGATAAACCCAGTCAGGGCATAAATTGAATAGCGGGCGTCAACCGTCCCGATACCCACTAAGGACCATTTGGCCTGTCGAGCCAATTCTAAGGTTTTTCGGTTGATACGCTCATTGAGGTAGAAATTGCGCACTTCTTCATTCTCCACCACTGCCGGAGCATAGAGGTAGTAACACTCTCCCTCGAAAATGGAAGCCAATTTCTCTCCGATGGTGTAAGGGTTGAGAGAAGCCGAGGAGGTTAAACCACCAACCAAGGTGACGAAACGTAAGTTCCTGACCGTCGCATGCCGAATCGAAGAAGCCACCTGTTTCAGGGTTCTCCCCCAGGCAATTCCCACCAGGTCTCCGTCTCGCAGCACCCGCTCCAAATACCACGCTCCGGCGCGACCGAGAGTGTCGAAAATCTCTCCCTGAACAGGGGAGGGAACCACGAGAACATCCTGTAAAAAAGGGAAAAGCGCACGCAGCTTTTTCTCTACCTCGAAACAACTCCGGTAGGGAGAGGTAATGGAGATTTTCACGATCCCCGTTTTTTGGGCTTTGTCGATGAGGCGAGCTACCTTGGGTTGCGAAATGCGCAAGTGGTGGGCAATTTCTCTCTGGGTTATGCCTTCGATGAAGTGCAACCACGCTATTCGAGTGACAAGCTCAAGCTCATCATCGTGCACGTTAATTATTCCTTTTGAGAATAATATTTCATCACTATTGTATAAATGTCACCACATAAAATCAATAACTTATTGAATAAAGAATAAAAATTCATTACTTCCCCGAAGCCACCGTCAATACCATTACCTTCCTACATCCTGCGTCCTTCAACGCCGCACTCAAGGCGTCAACGGTAGCACGAGTGGTGAGGATATCGTCAATGATGAGGATACTCTTTCCCTGCCACGGGAAACGGGAAACTACCCGGAAAGCCCGAAGAACGTTTTTCCGTCTCTCTTTGGCACTCAAGTGAACTTGGGGAAGGGTTTCTTTCCAGCGTATTACTTCTCTATGGAGCAAGGGGATTCTCCAACGGAGGGAAAGTGGTCGAGCAAGGAGCAACGCCTGATTGAAACCCCGCTCTCGCAAGCGTCGGGGATGGAGGGGAACGGGAAGGAGATAATCAACCTCGCGGAGGAAAGGATGCTCTTCTAAGTACTGTTCTAAAAGGGATACAAAAAGTGGAGCCAAGGAAAGGATTCCGGAATATTTGAAGGCATGTAAACACTCTCGCATGACCCCAGCGTAGAGGGTTACTGCCCGAGCGCAATCGAAACGGAAAGGAAATTGACGACATCGGGGACAGGAGAGAGAAAATCCACTCCGTAAGGGGCGCCCACACCGCGTACACACCGGCTCTCGCAGGAAGGGTAACTCCTCATAACAATCATCACAGAGTGGAAAGCCAAAAGAAAGAGCAATGTATCGACCACACGAGATACAGTGTTGGGGGAGAAAAAAACTGTGGGTTCCCTCCTTAAGAAAACGGTCATCCCTCCTGCACATCGATCATCCATTGCAGCTCCCAAGCCTGAAAATAGGCTCTGACGTACCATGTACCCGATAGGGGAAAAGAGAGCGAAAAATGAGCCCGACCGTCTTCTTGGGTTCTTGCGGTCATCACCCGCGAGAGTTCTTCACCCTCTCTTCCCCGATACACACTCAGGGAAACGTTTCGGACCGGATTCCCATAAATATCGAGAGCTCTCACCGTGAAAGTGATTTCCTCTCCGGGGTGGAGAAGATGAGGTAAACGAGTCTCGTCAAGGAGTTTCCCTACATTGGCCGCTTGAATATCAATGCGCCAAAGCGAGGTTTGAATATTCCAATAAGGGAGTGAAAGGATCACCGAATACCTTCCCACCGTGGTAGGGAGACGAAATCGAGCACAGGTCTCTCCCTGAAAATCCGTCCGTTCTCGGAGAGAGAGTATCTCGATTGTCCATGGTTCACCGTTCTCTCTTTCCCACCGCCAAGAAACCTTCACCCCGGATACCCCCTTTCCCCTCTCATCGACCACTTGAGCTCTGAAATCCCATTCACTACCGGCTACTAAACCCCAACTTCCCGAAGAGGGAGTGAGGCGATTGATTCGTAGGGGAACCTGCGGGAGAACATAAAATTCCTGGGTAACACTTTTCCCTCCTCCTTGGACGGTGAGAGTATGTCGACCCACCGAACTCAGAGAGATGGGGAAGGAGAACTCTCCTCGGTCATCCGTGGTACAAGAACCCCGAAACACTACCATGCCATCCTTGTCCGCTATCTGAGTCAGGAGTTCAAGTCTCCTACATCCTTTTCCGTCTCCATCCTCCACCAACCCACTCACCGTGATCTCTCTATTTGCAAGAATTTCCCCAAGTTCTTGGAGAATGATACGGTTCGCATTCTGCGGGAAAATGCTCACGGGAAAAGAAAAAAGGCTTTCCCCAACTCTTAGGAAAAGCTGGGTTTCACCACTACCCCAAAAAGTCCAAGCAATCGTTCCTTGACCCTGGGGTAGAGTCAAGGTTTCTTCTCTCTCTCCTAAGAAATGAACACGAACATCCTCTATAGGAATCCCTCGATAGAAACAGCCCACTTCCAGAGATACTTCCTCTCCCTCCTTCACCTCTTGGGGACATAGAAAATGGACCTGCAAATCGTTCGCCACGGCAAAAACTTCTTGCGTACAATTACCGGCTCGATCGCACCATTCCATGGTCACACCTTCATTCCATGGGACAAACAGGGTCCAATGTTCCCGGCTTTTCTTCCCTCCCCGAGCCGAGTCACCATCCCGATCGACAACTTCCCCTTCGAGCATGATACCCCCTTCTCCCTCTTGCGCTCTTTCTATTTTCACCTCAGGCGGTAGAGTATCACAGGAAACGAGGCGAGAAAAAATCTCTTTCCCCCCTGTAAAGACCTTCACGGAGTTGGTACCTTCCCTGAGAGAGAGGGGAAGCGTAAAAGTTTCTCCTCGGATGCTTCCTCCTTGAAATACCTTTTCGTCATTGAGAAATACCACGCATTCCTTCCCTTGGAAGAAGAAACAGAAATCGAGAATCCTTTGATTCACGCAAGAAGGTAACCATACCAGGGAGAATTGGTAGGACTCTTCCACTGAGAATTCTTCTGAAGTGACAGAATGAGGTTCTTCAGGCTTTTCCCTCACCTCGAAATGTACCGAGGTAACCGCCCTTTTTCCTCGCACCGTAACCGTTTCAAAACAGGGAAAGAGAGGTGCCTCATAGAAACCATTTTGGTCAATCAGGCCATAGAGGGCTTCCCACCGTACATCGTCTCCCTTTGCCAAACCACGTACCTCCACTTGGAAGACAAATTTCTCTCCACAATAGAGAAAGGGAGGAGCATAGGAAATGACGAGATCAAAGAGAGAGCATCCACCCAAAAACAAACCCAAAAGGACGCTCCACCATATACTTTCCCACCCCACTATCGTCCATACTCTCCATCCCGATAGACCCAACCAAGGAACGGATTTACGGAAGGCGTCTCTTCCTTTCAGGTTAAGGATGAATCGACATCAAGGGTATAACTCTCCTGCCAGAAGCGATACTCGAGGATGGTAGCCCATCGGAAGGTGCCGAAAAGTTTCTCTTTTCGCGAAGGACTGACCAAAGAGGCTTTCCGACAAACCCACCCGCGAAGGGTATCCACGAGGTCCCGATACGCTTCACCGGCATATACTTCGAGCCACAGGCGATACACTTGAGGCGTCCTTTCGTTCACTTCCCGAATCCACCTCACTCCGATATCGCGGTAGGTGAAAAAACAAGGACTGATCGCGACGAGAATTCCCAAGGCGTCTTCCTCGTAGGCGGTACGGAGTAAAAAATCTCCATACTGCCTGGCAATTTCACCCTTGGAGAAAGGATGGGCGTAACCTTCCTTTTCGATCGTTTCATGCATAGCAACCTCTCCTGCGATAGTCTCGGAAAGAAGGCGTGCTGCAAATACCTTGAGGGGTTTTTCGTCCGCCTTAGCCACGAGTAATCCCAAGGTAGAGAGTAAGTCTTCTAAGTAATAATCATCTTGGGCTAAATAGTAGGAAAATTTTTGCCCGGGAAGAACACCCTTGGCTAACTCTCTGAGGAAAGGGTGGCTCACAATCGACTCCCACAAGACACTTACACCGCGAGAGCACTCTTCTAAGAAATTCATCGCCACATCACCTGTTACACTTGAAATTGACCGACCAGATCGTGCAAGTTCTTTGCCCACTCGGAGAGGACTTTCGTGGTTTCTTTGAGACCCTCCAAGGAAGCGTTCAGTTCTTCCACCGAAGCCGAGACCTCCTCGCTGGAAGCAGCATTTTCCCCTGCCACCATGGCGATAGAAGAGAGCGTTTCGGAAACAAAACGAACGCTCTGCGAAACTCCTTCAATGAGCTTCATATTCTCGAGGGAAAACGCCATAATTTCATCTTCGTCCCTCTCGGTGATTTCCTGAGCTTTTTCGGCCATCTCAAATGTCGATACTAACGCTTTGGTACTCTCCATAACCCGACCGATAGCCTGCACAATGCGGGTAAACCCTAAAACTGCTTCTTCACTCTGTTCTACTCCTCGTCCAACGCGTTTTTGTGCTTCCCTCACCTTTTCCACCGCCCGGGTAGTATCCTTCTGAATCTCCCCAATCAAAGTCGAGATTTGTTGTGCTGCCTGCGCCGAATTTTCGGCTAGTTTCCTTACCTCTTCTGCTACCACAGCAAAGCCTCTCCCTGCCTCTCCAGCCCGTGCAGCTTCAATAGCGGCATTCAAAGCAAGGAGATTGGTCTGTTCCGCAATGGTGGTAATGATATCGACGATTTTTCCAATCTCCTGTGACCGTTCGTTGAGGGCGGCTATGGCTTGACCAGCTTCCTCAGCCACTTCGGAAACCGAGGAAATATTGCGAATGAGAAGCTGCAAAACCTCCTGACCCCCTTGAGCCTCTTTCTCCGTGTCTCTTCCTTCTTTCTCCACCACCGCTATTGCTCTCTTAATTTCGGCAAGCGACTCCGAATTCCTCTGCAAATTCGTTTTCATTTCTTCCAAACGAGCAATATTCTTCTGGGTACTTTGATTCATTCCTTCTGCTTTCTGGGCCATTTCTTCCGCTCTCTCACTCACCTCACGAAGATCATCACTTTGATGGTTTGAGCCTTCCGCAATTTGAGCCACGGCTTGGGCGATTTCCCGGTTGGCTTGACCAATCTCCTCAACCGATCGCGATACCTCGGTACTTACCGCGGTCAATTGCGAAGCCACGTCAACCATTTTACCGACCAAACGCTGCAAATTGTCGATCATCCGAATGAATACCTCTGCCAATACCCCAACCTCATCTTTCAGATTCTTGCGCATCGCCTCCATCTCCGCAAGCCGGATGCGTAGGTCTCCTGCGGCAACCTTTTTCACCACGTGGGTCATGCGAGTGATACCGAAAGAAATCATTCCCGAAATCCACAGGGAAAGCAGGGTAACCCCTACCCCAATCGCCACGATGACCCACAGGATGAAACGCCGCAAATGAGAGAGTCCTGCATAGGCTTCCTGTGCCGAAATTTCAGCCACTACCTGCCATCCACAGAGTGAAGCTTGCGAAAAAGCTAAGAGGTACTCACCGTCACTCTGTTTCTCGTGATGCCATCCTTCCATTTCTTTCCTCAGTTTTTCTCCGAGGAGAACACTCCTATCCTCCACTCTTTCTTGCAATACTTTCCCCTCATCGGGGTGGATGGCAAAATAACCTCGCGAATCAACCAGGGTAACAAATCCTTTTTCTCCTACCCGTACCGAGGTAATGAAACGTTCCAAATCTTCCACCGACACTACCATGCCTAATGAACCAATCAGTTTTTCATTGACTATTTGGGGAACAAAAATTCGTACTACCTTCTTACCTGTCTTCCCATCCCGATAGAAATGAGAAAAGGTAGGACGAGCGGTGTCGAGCATTTGCCGAAAATAAGAGTCATCCCCCAAGTTGAGCTTAGCACCGGTATTGTCAGAACCTTCTCCTTTGTCATTGATGTAGAAACTCTGCAAGGCGTTCGGATCTCTTCCTGCAGAAACTTGGTCCACTTTTCGCTGTCCCCAGGCATCGATCGATTTCGCTACAGTGTTGGCAATGCTTAAAAGTTGGGAGTTATAAGCCTGGGTAAGATGATTCTGAAAAGAGATAAACAGAGAGAAAAAGAGGAAAAAGAGCGGTCCCAAGGAAAAAATGAGGAAAAAGAGAACTAACTTTCTCCTCAGTCCCCCTTTGAACATCTTACTCCTCCCTCCTTTTGAAGAAAAGTAAAAAGTAACCCCAGAATGCTACGCAGTGGCCTTTGTGGTCTCTCCTTTTGGGGTTCCAGTTTGTTCTTTACGAGTAGACATCGATTCCCCAAAACTGATCGGCACTGATAAGCCACGACGATAGAGATTGGGATCGTTTCGTACCACTTTGATCTTCACGGTAATTCCTCCTCATCCTATTCTCTACCTTATATATCGGCGTCGATCGAGCAAACTTTAGCTCCCCTTTCTCTGCTTCTACAAAAATGTCTCAGAGAGAAAACCTTTCTCTTAAAATTTCCTTAACCTCTCCTTCAATCACTTCAAGATACTGTAAACGCTCGGCGTATTTTCCCCCCTCAAAAGGGGTATGGAGGAAGATATCCACCAAGGAAAGAGCTTGGGAGAGCTCGATGGTACGAGAACCCAGGATGAGAATGTTGGCATCATTGTGCTTGCGAGCATTCAAAGCGGTAAACTCGTTGAAACAGATCACCCCTCGCACGCCCGGGTAACGATTGGCACATATGGACATCCCACCCCCAGTGCCACAGATGAGAATTCCCCGCTCACACTCCCCGCGACAAACGGCTCGAGCCACCTTCTGCGCAAACGGAGCGACACCAACGGGGTCTTCGCTCTCCGTTCCGTAATCGATAACTTCGTGTCCCTCGTGCATTAATTTTTTACCAATCTCTTTTTTATACTGAAAACCGGCGTGGTCTGAAGCGATGGCAATCTTCATACTCTCACCTTCTTCTCAGCGAGCTAACTCGCCGAAACGGGCGAATATGGCTAAAGCCGGATCGATCGGCACCTCTGCTCGTTGAACATCTTTGGGAATGGAAATAATCGGCGTGGGTCGCAGCACTTTCCCTTCAAACTGAGGGAGCCATTGTTTCTCCTCTTCCAGCATCTCTCCCACCATGTCACGAACTTCCTTGAGGGTTAAGACTGCCCCAGTCAAGGGGTCTAAAGCACACGCTTGAACGACAAGTTCTGGTTCAGCCGTTTTGGCGGCTAAGACTGCCAAGCGCTGCACGTTAATATTGGTGAGGTTCAAGGCTGCACACTGGGGAGGGAGGTCACCCACAATGGTACGATGGAGGCCACTCCGATCGGCATACATGGGTCCTTCGGCACAACAATCGGGGGGGAGATTGGTAATCATTCCCTCATTACGCACGTTGCCGTTAAATCGAAAGACTTTCCCAGTTTCGAGCGCTTCAATGATATACGAACAGTATTCCACACTCCGCGGAGGCAACACCGTCGGTTCATCGGCGAGAACATCTCTGTCCTTGTATTTATCGGCAACATACTGTGACCATTTATAGTATGCTCCCGTCTCTCCACCGAAAGACGGTTCATCACAGTACAAGTCTAACGCTTTCTGATTTTTCCGGAACCAAGGAACGTACTCGGAGAGATGTCCGGTAGATTCAGTCATGAAATAACCAAAATGGCGGAACACTTCTCCGCGAACCTTTTCGTTGACATAGTACTCCGGTTTTTCAAAACGTTCTCGAAGGAGAGGATATAAATCTTTTCCCCGGTGCTCTAAGCGAATGAACCAAGCCATGTGGTTAATCCCTGCACAAACATAATCAATCTCCTCTTTTGGCACTCCCACATAACCGGCAATGAGGTCCAAGGTGGTTTGTACCCCGTGGCACAATCCCACGAAATTGACCTTGGTCTCCCCCAGGGCCCAACAAACCATGGCCATAGGATTGACGTAGTTGAGGAGGACCGCTTTCGGACAGAGTTCTTCCATGTCGTGCGCCACTTCGAGGATCACCGGGATACTTCGTAGAGCACGAAAGACTCCTCCCGGGCCAAGCGTGTCTCCGATACACTGATCCACACCGTAGCAGAGAGGAATCTCATAGTCCATCTGAAAAGCCGATACTCCACCGACTTGAAAGGTGGTGATCACGTAATTCGCGTCTTTGAGGGCTTCTCTCCGGTCGGTAGTGATAAAAACCTCCGCCTTCAGGTTGTTCTCCCGGATCACCCTCTGGGCGAAGCGTTCTACTTGAGACGTGCGAGTGGTTGAAGGGGCCATGAGCACAAATTGGGTGTCTTCTAAAGGAGGAGTAGCCATAATATCGAGCATGAGCGTTTTACAAAACACGACACTCCCTGCACCAATAATGGCAACTTTGCGCACCGTTCTTCCCTCCCCAAAACGAGTTTTCTTCAGTATACCATATTCATTTCACGAATCAGGGATCAGACCAAAGCCTTCTCCTTACCTTTCCTCGACCAACTGAGTAGGGCCAAAGTCAATTTCCAGTACCCCGTTACTCACCCACAGGGAACGACTTTTCACCGTCCACTCTCTCCCCCATAGGTCATAGACTCGGCCCCCCGCTTCTTGCACCATACATATTCCCGCAGCAACATCATAAAAGGAAATCCCCAGCTGAAGATACCCTTCTAAACGCCCACAGGCCACATACGCTACCCCCAAGGCAGCACTCCCCATGGCTCGAAGTGCTTGACAGCGAGAGAGCAAACGAGCATACATCGGTTCAACCAGTGCCCACCGCCTTGCCTCATGAGGAAAACCGGTTCCCAAAATTGCCTGGTGCAGGGAACGTATGGGAGAGACGGTAATAGGTTGTCCATCTAAAAATGCCCCCACCCCCCTCACCGCCCAAAACATCTCCCGAAGCACCGGCGCATAGATTACCCCAAGAGATGGCTTCCCATCCTGAAAGTAAGCAATAGAAACCGAATAAAACGGGAGATCATGAACGTAATTACTCGTTCCATCAATGGGATCAATAACCCAGGTAGAAGAAAAATCGTCCAAAGGGTATCCACTCTCTTCTCCCCAGACGATATCCGTGGGAAAATGCCTCTTGAGTTCTTGGGTAACCAATTTCTGCGTCTCCTTATCCACCTCGGTTACCACGTCAATAGCACTGCTTTTCGTTTCGATTTTACCTACCGAGCGACGTCGCGAGAGGACAAATTGTCCCGCTTTTTCGGCAATTTCGATGACCTTTTCTACTCTTTCCTTCACCGATAACGCTCCTTTCAATCACCAAAATAGGTTCCCAGAGAACGGGCAATATCCAAAAGAGGAGAGTGAAGAGGAACCGTCTTTAACGAATGAACCGCCTCGGTAATACTCGTGGACACAAGCTCATTTCCCCGTAAAGCGGGGAAATAGCCAAATTTTCCCTCCACCACCAGGTCAACAGCCTTTGCACCAAAGCGAGTAGCCAAAATCCGGTCAAAGGCAGTAGGCGAACCGCCTCGTTGGAGATGCCCCAAGATTACCGTCCGAGCCTCTAAACCAGTCCGCTCTTCAATGCCTTGGGCCACTACGTATCCGATACCTCCCAAGCGAATCTGATCATGACTCTCCGCCACAATTTTCTGCACCACCATTTCTTGACCGACAGGATGTGCTCCTTCGGCAACTACAACGATGCTGAAACGCTTCCCTGCTTGCCGGCGCCGGAGTATGAACTCCGCCACCTTGTCAAGATGGAAGGGAATTTCGGGAATGAGGATGACGTCTCCTCCACCGGCGATACCACCGTAGAGGGCAATCCATCCAGCATAGCGACCCATCACCTCAATGACCATCACCCGATGGTGGGATTGGGCGGTGGTGTGCAGGGCATCAATAGCTTCGGTGACGATTTTCACCGCCGAATCAAACCCAAAGGTCATGTCAGTACTGCTCAAATCGTTATCGATAGTCTTGGGAACGCCGACGATTTGTAGACCTTGGGCAAGGAGTTTTTCAGCCACACTGAAAGTTCCGTCGCCACCGATGGCGATGAGGGCGTCTAAATTCAGTCGGCGGTAATTCTCTACTACTTTTGCCGACATGTCTTGGAAATAAACTTTTCCTTGTTCATCATAGCGAGGGTAATGGAAAGGATTTGCTCGA
The DNA here is from genome assembly GCA_937139415.1 of uncultured bacterium. Taxonomy (GTDB): domain Bacteria; phylum Atribacterota; class Atribacteria; order Atribacterales; family Caldatribacteriaceae; genus CAKZPS01. The sequence continues at coordinate 23,776 of CAKZPS010000019.1, read as the reverse complement.
TTGGAGGCTCCGAGAATCGTTCCTCCCAAAGGCATAATGCCGGAAACATCGTTATAGTGCAAATCACGCCATTTGCCTTCAACCAACCCCTCAAAACCGTCTAAAATACCGATGACCTCAAGACCATAGTGAAGAATGGCCCTTTTCACCACAGCATGAATGACCGCGTTAATTCCGGGACAATCCCCTCCGCCACTCAAAACACCAATGCGCTTCACCATTTTGCCTCCTTTCCTTCCCTCTCTGGAAAAGCAACCGTACTTATTTTACAATATAGAGGAGGAAATGTTCCTGAACACCCAAAAACTGAGGAGGAAACTCTGCCCTTTCTCTTTTGAGGCCGGGAGTGAGGAAACCGTCATGTTGACTTCCACCTTTTGCCATATCCCCACCATCGGAGAAAAAACCGAGCGAAAAATTTGGGAGAACGGAATCACGAGTTGGGAAGACGCCCTCATTCAGGTTCCCTCCACTCAGTCTCTCTCTCCTTCTCTCCAATACCTTCTTACCTCTTTCATTTTGCGCTCCTTTCGTTTTTTAGAACGAGAAGAGGTGTCTTTTTTCGCCCATCATCTCCCCGATCGGGAGTGGTGGCGCATTTTCCCCGAGTTCCGCCATCGCACCGTCTTCCTGGACATTGAAACCACCGGACTCACCCCACCTCATGACCATATTACCACCATCACCCTCTTCGATGGGCAAAGAATCAAGACTTTCGTCCATGGTATCAATCTTCACGAATTCCCTCAAGAAGTCATGCATTACAAAGTCATTGTCACCTTTAGCGGAAAGTGTTTTGATATCCCGTTCATCGAAAGAACCATGGGGTTGAAACTCCCCCAGATTCATATCGACCTCCGTTACCTCATGCGGAGTTTGGGTTGGCGGGGAGGATTAAAAGCTTGTGAAAAGGCACTGGGTATCGACCGGGGAGAATTAAAAGGGGTGGATGGATATGGAGCGGTACTTCTCTGGCAGAAATATAAAGAAGGTTGTCCGGAGGCTTTAGAAACCTTGCTCGCCTATAACATTGCCGATACCGTTAACTTAGAAAAGCTTCTCGTATTCGCCTATAATCAAAAAATTGCTAGGTTGCCCCTCTCTCTCCCTCCTCTTCCCAAACCTCCCCCTTCCGTTCCCTCTCCCTACCAGACCCATCCCGAAATCATTCGAGAAATCTTCTACGAACGAATCCGTTTGCTGTCGAGAAAGGGAGACTTTTATGAGTGAGACCGAAATTATCCAGGCTATTGTCGCCGGAAATTATGCCCATCCCTTTTCATTTTTGGGCATGCATCAAACCCCACGAGGAATGGTGGTACGCGTCTTCTTACCGTTTGCCGAGCGAGTGACGATACTCCCTAAGGACGCCTCTTCCCAAGCTACCTTTCCCTTAGAGAAAATCCATCCTCAAGGCTTTTTCCAAGGGGTTTTACCGGTGCCCGAGCCCTTCCCTTACCTCCTCGAAATCGAACAAGACCAAACTCGGATCCGCACTTTCGATCCCTACGCCTTTCCTCCCCTCCTCTCGGATTTCGATCTCCACCTCTTTAACGAGGGTACCCACCACTACGCCTATGAAAAATTGGGAGCCCATTGCTATCGCTTTGACGACGTGGAGGGAGTGCATTTTGCAGTGTGGGCACCCAACGCCAAACGCGTGAGTGTGGTAGGCGATTTCAACCGCTGGGACGGAAGAGTTCACGTTATGAGACACCGAGGCAATTCAGGAGTGTGGGAGATTTTCATCCCCGGACTCAAAGAGGGAGCTCTGTACAAATTCGAAATTCAAACCAAAAAGGGACGACTCCTTTTGAAATCTGACCCCTACGGCTTTTTCTTTGAACTGCGTCCCAAGACTGCTTCTATCGTTTTTTCCCTCTCCTCCTTCCCTTGGCAAGATGGAGAATGGATGGAAAAGCGGAAAACCGTTCCTCTCCTCAAAAGTCCCATGAATATCTTCGAAGTACACCTCGGCTCTTTCCGACGGAAAGAAGACCAGAGCTTTTATAACTATCGAGAGTTAGCCCATCTCCTCGTGGAACATGCCCAAGAAATGGGGTATACCCATTTAGAGCTCTTACCCGTTGCCGAACACCCCTTCGATGGTTCGTGGGGATACCATGTGACGGGATACTTTGCTCCTACCAGCCGTTTTGGCACCCCCCACGATTTCATGTACTTCGTGGATTACTGCCATCGCCATGACATCGGGGTGATTTTGGATTGGGTCATTGCCCACTTCCCCAAGGACGCACATGGATTAGGACGATTTGACGGAACGGCGCTCTACGAGCATTTAGATCCCCGCAAAGGAGAACATCCCCACTGGGGAAGCCATATTTTCAATTACGGCCGCCATGAAGTGCAGAGTTTTCTCCTCTCGAACGCTTTCTTCTGGTTGAAAGAATACCATATCGACGCCCTGCGGATCGATGCGGTGGCTTCCATGCTCTACCTCGACTACGGAAGACAAGAAGGAGAGTGGATCCCCAATATTTACGGGGGAAGAGAGAATCTCGAGGCCATTGCTTTCTTACGTCAACTCCATGAACGTCTCTATACCAATTTTCCCGGTATCGCCACTATCGCCGAAGAATCCACTGCTTGGCCGGGGGTGACCCTCCCGCCGTATCTTGGTGGTCTGGGGTTTCTCTTCAAGTGGAACATGGGGTGGATGAACGACTTCCTCCTCTACATGAGTAAAGACCCTATCTATCGAAAGTACCACCATAACAATCTTACTTTCCCCCTCATGTACGCCTTTTCCGAAAATTTCATTCTCCCTATCTCCCATGATGAGGTGGTCCACGGCAAAAAGAGCATGATCGAAAAAATGCCCGGAGATTGGTGGCAGAAATTTGCCCAACTCCGCCTCGCCTACGCGGTCATGTTCGGTTACCCGGGGAAAAAACTCCTCTTCATGAGCAATGACTTCGGACAGTGGCGAGAGTGGAACCACGATCGGGAGTTAGACTGGTTCCTCCTCTCTTATGACACCCATGCGAAACTCCAATACTTCATCAAAGACCTCAACCGACTCTACCGACGAGAGAAGGCGCTCTTTGAGTGCGATTTCTCTTGGAAAGGTTTTGAATGGATCGATTGCCACGATGCTGAAAATTCGATCATCTCGTTTATCCGCAAGGCCGAAAATCCAGAAGATTTCCTCGTTTTCGTCGCGAACTTCACCCCGGTGGTTCGCTACCACTACACCGTAGGAGTACCACTCCCGGGATACTACCGGGAGATCATGAATAGCGATGCGGAAATCTACGGCGGGAGTAACGTGGGAAACTGGGGGGTAGTTGAAGCGCGAAGCGAACCTGCTCACCAGAGAGCTTATTCGCTCTCTCTCACCATTCCCCCTTTTGGGTGCCTCATCCTCAAACGAGAAAAGGAATAAAGGGAATGGTCCAAAAAAAGGGAAGGGAAAGACCCCCCTCTTTTTGGACGACTCATAATTTTTCTTTCCACTCCGCTATCCTTCTTACCCCTTCGATCACATCTTCTCGCCGACGGCAGATCGAAATACGCACGAATCCCTCTCCACTTTCCCCAAAAGTATCTCCTGGTGCCACGGCCACCTTCTTTTCCAAGAGTAAGCGCTTGGCAAACTCTAAGGAAGAAGAGGAGAACTCCCGTCCGTCAATCCATAGATAATACCCGCCCTGAGGTTCAAAAAAGCGGATATCACCAGCCTTCAAGATATTGACTGCTTCGCGAAGATTCCCGGCGTAGTAATCAACCATGGCATTGATTTCTTCTTCGGGAAGGTCAAGGGCAATTTCCGCTGCTTTTTGGGCTAAATGCGAGGTACAAGCGATGAGATACTCTGCCACTTTGCTACAGTGGGGGAAAAGCCAGGAAGGAATGACCATATAACCGACCCGCCAACCGGTGAGCGCATAGGTTTTGGAGAAGGAGAAAATGGTCACCAAACGATCGGGATTCACCACTTCGTGCATACCCACGTGCTCTCCCCGATAGACATAGCGTTCATACGCTTCGTCAGAAATCACGAGGAGGTCATGCTCTTCGGCAAAATCGGCGATCGCCTGCAAGACCTCTCGAGGGAACACCACCCCCAGGGGATTGGAGGGAGAATTGACGAGAATTGCTCTCGTACGTGGAGTAGCGATCCGGCGGAGTTCTGCAAAATCAGGGAGAAACTGATTTTCAGGACGAAGGTGGTAATGAACCGCCTTGCCCCCACAGAGTTCCACCTGGGAAAAGTGGTTGGTGAATCCCGGATCGGGCACTAACACTTCCTCTTGAGGGTGGAGTAGAGTGCGAAACACGACCACCGTCCCAAAGAGCGATCCGGGCAATACCATCACGTTCTCCGGAGAAACCGTCCAATGCTTCTTCTGCTCGAGAGTATAGGCAATCTTCTCCCGCAGGGAAAGGATACCCACAGTAGGGGTGTAGCGAATTTCCCCTTGGTGGAGGAAATCGTGTAAGCGCTCGGTAATGAACGGAGGAGTGGGAAAGTGGGGCTCACCCATCTCTAAACGGATCGCTCCCGGAGTAGCCAAAGCCATACCCATGAGTTCCCGAATGCCGGAACGAGGTAAATCAATAATATTTTGGGGAATTGACCTCATCGATGCTATTCCTTTCTCAAAGACTTTAGAAGGGTTTATTGGGAACCTTTTCCCAGTCAGCCAGGAAATTCTGTAATCCGATATCGGTCAAAGGGTGTCTTGCTAAGTTACGAATCACCGCAAAGGGAATGGTAGCCACATGTGCTCCCAATTTTGCCGCTTCCACCACGTGCATGGGATGACGCACTGAGGATACGATGACCTGGGTGGTCATTCCATAGTGGCGGAAAATTTGGAGAATATCGGCAACCAATTGCATCCCAGGCGTAGAAACATCGTCAAGCCTCCCCACAAAAGGACTCACGTACGTGGTTCCCGCTTTTGCTGCCATCAAGGCTTGTACCGGTTGGAAAATCAAAGTGGTGTTAATTTTAATCCCTTCTTGCGCAAGGGTTTTAATCGCCTTTAAACCCTCCACGGTCATGGGGATTTTCACCACGATGTTCGGCGCCCAACTCGCTAATTCCCTTCCTTCACGGATCATCCCTTCGGCATCCACACTCACGACTTCCGCCGAAACCGGCCCGGGAACGAGGTGACAAATCTCCACAATCACTTCGCGAAAATCTCTCCCTGTTTTGGCAACCAAGGTCGGATTGGTAGTCACTCCATCTAAAATGCCCAAGGTAAGAGCTTCTTTAATCTCTTCTACAAAAGCGGTATCGATGAAAAACTTCATCCTTCCACCTCCAACAAAGAAAAAAGAGGTAGACCCTTTGGTCTACCTCTTTTTTTCTCAACCACGTCCTGCGCTTCCTAAGAGTTGACACTTCGAAATGTACATTTTCTTCAATTCTTCTCGGGCATAGCCAAGGTACTTGCGAGGATCGAATTCTTTGGGGTTCTCAGCGAGATACTTTCGGACCATGGCGGTCATGACCAAACGACCATCGGAATCGATGTTAATTTTACATACCGCCGATTGCGCCGCCCGACGGATTTGATCTTCCGGAACTCCGGCAGTGTTTTCCAACTTGCCACCGTAACGGTTAATGATCTCCACGTATTCCTGCAATACCGAGGAGGCTCCATGGAGAACAATAGGGAAGCCAGGAAGCCGCCGCTCGATTTCCTCTAAGATATCGAAACGGAGAGTAGGAAAGGGTTCACCGGGTTTCAATTTGAACTTATATGCACCGTGGGAGGTACCGATGGAGATGGCTAAGCTATCCACCCCAGTGCGGGCAACAAAATCTTCTACCTCTTCGGGACGAGTATAGTGCGAGACCTCCGAAGAAACGTGTTCTTCAATGCCGGCTAACACCCCAAGCTCTCCCTCCACCGTGACATCATGGGCATGAGCATATTCCACTACTTTCTTGGTCAAAGCGATATTCTCTTCATAGGGGAGATGAGATCCATCAATCATGACATTGGAAAAACCGTAATCGACGCACGACTTAGCTAATTCAAAAGAATCGCCATGATCTAAGTTCAAAGCGATGGGAATGGAGCTCTCCATTTCCTGAGCCATTTGCACCGCTCCAGGAACCATGTACCGGAGAAGGGTTTGATTGGCGTATTGACGAGCACCCTTAGAAATCTGCAAAATAACCGGAGAATTACACTCTACACAGGCAGTAATGATGGCTTGCAACTGTTCCATGTTATTGAAATTGTATGCAGGAACAGCGTATTTCCCTTCCATCGCCTTCCGAAACATTTCCCGCGTGTTCACCAAACCCAAATCACGATAACTCACTGCCATGAGCCTTCCTCCCTTTGCTTCAAGATAACACTTTTCCTCAATCACCATTTTATTTTACCCCGTAATTTGAAAATAGGAAGAGCTGAGGAATAAAATATGTATAATTTCTCTTAACTATTGAAATATGGTATTGAGGAGGTGTTCTTGTGCCTGAATTTGTTCATCCTTTCTCAGGAATGATTCCCCCACGGAAGATGACCAAAGAAGAACTCATCCGTGCTCTGCGATTGAACGTTGCTGCTGAAGAGGAAGCGGTGCACCTTTATCTTGCCCACGCCGACGCTACCGACCATCCCCTGGCCAAGAAAGTACTCATCGATATTGCCAACGAAGAAAAGGTCCATGTAGGAGAATTTTTGCGGTTGATCGAAATCCTTGCCGAAGATGAACGAAGTTTTCTTGCCCAAGGAGCGCAGGAAGTCGATGAATTAGCACAAGGCGAAGACAAACCTGAGCCACCGGAAGAGCCAACCATTGGTTCGCTACGATAGGAGGTGAAAAGAGTGAGTAATCCTTATTTAGGACGGGAAGGAGCTCCTTTTGGAAGAAAAGTATGGGATTTTCTTGATGCAACGCTCGTAGAAATCGCCAAGGCTCAACTCTCCGGAAGAAAGATTCTGCCCCTTCAAGGCCCCTTTGGATTAGGTCTTGTCTCGGTTCCTGCGGGAGTGACCTCATCTTCGGGAATGTGTGCCGTTCAGAGTATTCCTCTCACCCTGATTGAAAAAACTTTCCACTGCGATAAACTTAACTTGGCCCAATTCGAGCGCGAAGGTATCATGTTGAATACTGCCCCCCTCAAAGAAGCGGTACTCGAGTGTTGCCGTTTAGAAGATACCCTCGTCTTTCAGGGGAAAGACGAGAGAACAGGATTACTGACCTCGCCGCACAGTCTCCGCTACACCCTCCAATCCTGGGAGACGGTGGGAAATGCCAGTCTCGACATCATCAATGCCGTCACCCTCTTAGACGAAGCAGGATTTCATGGACCCTACACTTTGGCTTTAGCACCATCTCGGTACAATCTTCTCCTCCGCCGTTACCCCTCGGGGGTAGGTACCGAATTAGAACACCTGCAACAGATCGTTCAAGACCGGATCGTCAAAGCACCTATTTTGCAAAAAGAAGGTGTGCTCCTCGAAGCAAATGCGGCATACGCCAGCCTCGTTCTCGGACAAGACATGAGTCTTGGTTTCTTGGGCATGGACGAAGAAGGCCTCCTTTTCAGTGTCTCTGAAACCATAACTTTGGTCATTCACGAGCCGCAATCAATTTGCATCCTCGAATAAAAAACCGGGGTACCCACCCCGGTTCTTTTCTTTTTTCCTGCAGTTACAAGGAAAAAGATGGTACAATAAAGGCATTCTTCAAAGAGGAGGAACGAACATGGAACATCGCGCACTTACCTTCAATCCTGGTCCGGCGGCGTTGCCACTTCCAGTACTTGAGCGAATCCGAGAGGAGCTACTCAATTACCGAGGAACGGGAATGTCGGTCTTGGAAATGAGCCACCGTTCCAAAGAATTCGAAGCCATTCTCAACGATGCAGTGATGAGAATCAAGAGAATCCTCAAACTCGACGAAACCTTTCATGTGCTCTTCCTGCAAGGTGGCGCCAGTCTCCAGTTTGCCATGATCCCCATGAATTTTGCCCAGGAAGGGAAGCCGTTCGCCTACATTGACACCGGCTACTGGTCTTCGAAAGCCCTGAAAGAGGCAAAAAATTTGGGTAAAGAAGTGTGTGTTTTAGCTTCTTCAAGTGATAGAGAGTACACCTATATCCCTAAGGATTTTGTGGTAGAACCGCGGTTTTCATATCTTCATATCACTTCTAATAACACCATTCGAGGTACACAATGGAAAAATTTCCCCCCCACCCAGGAAGTACCGCTCATTGCCGATATGTCCTCCGATATTTTCAGCCGTACTTTCAATCCTCACCTCTTCGGTTGTATCTATGCCGGTGCGCAAAAAAATGCCGGTCCCGCTGGTGTGACCATCGTGATCATTCGGGACGATCTCTTGAGTCGTGTCCCTGCTCACCTTCCCACCATTCTCAAGTACTCTACCTTTGTAGAGTCGAATTCTCTCTACAATACCCCGCCTTGTTTTGCGGTGTACGTAGTGGATTTGGTCATGGAATGGCTTGAAGAGACTATAGGAGGTTTGGAAAAAATGGAAACGATCAACCGTACCAAAGCAGAACTCCTCTACAATTATTTGGATAGCCAAGACTTCTATCGCAATCCGGTCGTGCCCGAAGATCGATCCTCCATGAACGTCATTTTCCTCCTCCCCACTCCGGAATTAGAAAAAACATTTCTCCAGGAAGCCCAAAAAGAGGGCTTAATCGGCCTCAAAGGTCATCGTGCCGTGGGTGGATGTCGTGCCTCTCTCTACAATGCCGTAACCATCGAGGCAGTCCAAGCCCTCGTTGATTTTATGAAGGAATTCGTCCGCAAAAACGGGTAAGAGAAGGTATCACTTTCTTGGGACACCCACACCAATTCGTGGTTAATGCGGGAATATAACAGATGGGGGCGAAAGGGTAAACTCTCCGAAAGGAGAGGGCACAAAGCCGAGGGTCTAAAGTGTACGAAGCACCAGGACAAGGAGTTTTCGACCCTTTCTCTATCCCCTTGGGGGGAATAGCAGGTATGTCATCATTATTCTCTCAACCCCAGGGAGGGTTGAATGACCGGCACTGCGTGGACTACCAAGTGTCGCTGTGGGAAGTAGTGTTTGCTCTTTCCGAAACTGCCGATATTGTGAACCCCAAACTTTCCCACCACCACCTGAAAGTGGCCTACCTCTCTTACCGTTTGGGGGAAATGCTGGGACTGTCACCCACGCAAAAAGAGAATCTTCTCCTTGCGGGATTCCTCCACGATATCGGAGCTTTTTCCCTCGAAGAACGTCTCAGCGCCTTGGATTTCGACTTCCTCAACCCTCATTACCATGCTTTTGTGGGGTACACCCTCTTTGAGAAGTTTCCTCCCCTCTCCTCGGTGGCCTCGATCATCCGCTTCCACCATTTTCCCTGGAATCACGGTGCCGGCGAGCAATACCGCGACTTTGCCGTTCCCTTGGAAAGCCACATCCTGTACCTCGCTGACCGGGTGAGCATCCTCTTCAATGTGCATAACGAGCCTCTCCAAGAAATTCAAGAAAGGGTCTCTTTCCTGAAACAGTTCGTGCCTCAGCTCTTCTCACCGGATATTTTTGAGGCTCTCCTTGAATTGGTCACCAAAGAATACGTTTGGTTCGATCTCGCCTCACCTCTCTTACGGGAGATCGTGAGCGAAATCACTTCCCTCCATGGAATCCCTCTCAATACGGAAGAATTCCTCCTTTTCGCTTCGGTACTTACCCATCTCATCGACTTCCGCAGCCCCTTCACTGCTACTCATTCCACGGGTATTGCCGAAGTCACCCGAAATGTGGGAGCAATAATCGGTTTGAGTGAAGAAGAGCAGCAAATTCTTTTTGCTACTGGGCTTCTCCATGACCTTGGAAAAATTGCGATTCCCAACACCATTTTAGACAAACCGGGGCCACTCTCTCCTCAGGAAATGAACATCGTCAAACGTCACCCCTATTACACGTACCAAGCCCTCTCTCAAATGCGGGGATGTCACTTTTTAGCCCAATGGGCTTCTCTCCACCATGAGCACCTCAACGGGAGCGGATACCCCTTCAAAAAGAAAGGAGAGGAAATCCCTTTTGAAGCTCGGCTCCTTGCAGCGAGTGATGTCTTCTCTGCGCTCGCCGAAGATCGTCCCTATCGAGGGCCGATGAGCAATCAAGGAATAAAGAATACGCTTGAACAGATGGTTGCTTCACGCGATCTCGACGGTGATATCGTTGGTATCTTTCTCGCCAATCTATCGACCCTTTGCGATGTGCTCAAGGAAGCGCAGAGGAAGACGCGCGAGGAATATGCTCACTTTCGGAATCGAGTCACTACTTTTTCTCTGTAAGCCAAGAAAAACCCTGTGAAAGAGGTGATGAGAATGCCTATGGTATGGTCAAATAGTTTCTCCATCGGAGTAGAAGCAATCGACAAACAACACCAAGAACTCTTCAAACGCACCAACCAACTCTTAGAAGCATGTCAACAAGGGAGAGGGAAAGAGGCGGTGAGCAAAACCCTCACATTCCTCGAAGATTACGTCAATACCCATTTCTCTTATGAAGAAAGCCTCATGCAAAAATACGCCTATCCGGAATTTACTGCACACCAAAATCTCCACAGGGAATTCACCCAAAGTCTTTTGAAGCTCAAACAAGAAGCACAAAATAACATTGGACTCTCTTTGGTAACCCAAGTCAACAAATTCGTTGTCGACTGGTGGATCAATCATATCACCAAAGTGGATAAAAAATTGGGTGCCTTTCTCAGCGAAAAAATGAAATAAAGGGGGAATATCTCCCCCTTATGAGGGTTTTATAGAATAAAGGGGGAGGCTACTGTGAAAACTAAAGAGGAAGTAGCGAAATATTTGCGGAATTTCGGTTACTTCCGCGAACCGATTTTACGGTTTTTTATCCCTTGCGATTTGTGTGGCCGTGATGCCGACTGGCACATCTCCATCGGTTTAGACCGAGAATTTAACCTTTGCTACCTCTGCATGCAAGCCATCGAAAATCATATCCACCGTGCCGAAAAGTTTCAACAAGTCTAAACTCCTCTCTTCACCAATTCCTGTCGGTATCGTTCTGCATCTAAGTGAAGAATTGCCGTACACTCCTCGTCACTCAAGACACGAGGAGAACCAAAGAGACGGGTGATGGCGTTAATTTTTGCCGCTTCTTCCATGATTTCTGCTCGATAGTAAGCCTCTTTCAAGGTTGACCCTACTGTTACCAATCCGTGAGCTAAAAGTAATACCGCATCGGCACTCTGCACTGCTCGACAAACTGCTCTCGCCAATGCCTCGGTACAGGGAGTGATGTAGTCCAACAAAGCGACCCGAGAGAGATAGGCGATAAAATCGGGAAAGAGAGGCTGAATGCTCCCCCCGCCCCCGATCACACCCAAAACAAAAGGAGGATGAACATGAACCACCACATTGACATCCTGACGCTCCCGATACACAAACCAATGCATGAGAAACTCGGAAGACGGCTTGCCACCGGAGAGAACTTTCCCATCGTGGAGGGAAACTTTCACGTAATCCTGGGGGGTGAGTTCATCAAAAGATAAGCCACTGGGGGAAATGAGCATGTAATCTCCCCGACGGGCACTCAAATTCCCTCCCGGTCCCACCACTAAACCCTTGGCGAAAATGCGCCGCCCATAGGTAACAAGCTCCTCTCGTAACTCCTTTTCCTCCCTGTTCATGGCTCTCTCCTCTTTTCCGTCGCTGGCACAAGCCACAAGCATAGGTTCTATTTCTCTATGACTCGCACCAATATTTCTCCCGGTTTGACTAAGTGCAATTTCTCCCGCGCTAACTTTTCAATATACCAGTCTTCTTCCAAGTATTGTCTCTCTTTGCGGAGAAAATCCAATTCTCGATGAAGTTTCTCTTCCTGTAAGGTTAAGGTTCGCAATTCCTGGTTCATACGATAGTAGAGAACGATTTTCTCCGCAGTTCGTGACAACAAACTGAAGAGAAAAAACGCTAAAAAAACCAAAAAGAAAAACTGTCTCCAGTCCCGTTTAGGAACGGAGGAATTGAAAAACGCTTTTTCCTCTAAATATGGCGACACTGCCTAACTCTTCCTCAATGCGCAGGAGTTGATTGTATTTCGCAATGCGCTCTGAACGGCATAACGAACCCGTCTTAATCTGACCAGCATTGCAACCTACCGCAAGATCGGCAATCGTAGCGTCTTCCGTTTCTCCGGAACGATGAGAAATAACACAGGTGTAACCGGCTTTTTTGGCCGTCTCGATGGTCTCCAAGGTCTCGGTGAGGGTTCCGATCTGGTTGAGTTTAATCAAGATAGAATTAGCGCATTTCTCAGTAATGCCCCGCAGCAAGCGCTCGCGATTGGTGACAAAGAGGTCATCACCTACAATTTGGATTTTCCCACCCAAAGCGAAGGTGAGTTTTTTCCAGCCTTCCCAATCCTCTTCCGCCAATCCATCTTCAATAGAAACAATGGGATACTTCTCCACCAATTGCTGATAAAAATCCACCATTTCCTCGGCATCCCGTTTGGTTCCCTCACGTTCAAAAACGTAAATGCCGTCTCGGAAAAGCTCCGAAGCCGCGGTGTCCAGAGCGAGGAAAATATCCTTTCCCGGTTCATAGCCTGCAAGCTGGATAGCTTCGATAATGGTTTCAATTGCTTCCTGGGAAGAGCGGAGATTAGGCGCAAAACCACCTTCATCGCCCACCCCGACGGAGTAACCTTTCCTCTTCAATACTTTCGCCAGGGCGTGAAAAGTCTCGGCTCCCATCCGTAAGGCTTCGGCAAACGAATTCGTCCCACAGGGAACAATCATGAATTCCTGAATATCCACACCACTATCGGCGTGCTTGCCCCCGTTCAAAATATTCATGAGTGGGACCGGCAATTCCCGTCCGTTACTTCCCCCGATGTAACGATACAAAGGTAATCCCGCGTATTCGGAAGCCGCTTTGGCTACCGCAAGAGAAACCCCCAAAATGGCGTTAGCGCCTAATTTCCCTTTATTTGGGGTTCCGTCAAGGTCGATTAAGGTCTTATCGATCAAGGCTTGGTCCAACGCATCGAGTCCAATGATCTCCGGAGCAATAATCTCGTTGACGTTGGAAACTGCCTTTTTTACGCCTTTTCCTAAATATCGATTCTTTTCTCCGTCGCGGAGTTCTACGGCCTCAAAGGTACCTGTAGATGCCCCGGAAGGCACTGCCGCGCGACCGAAAGCACCCGAAGCTAAAGTAACATCAACTTCAATAGTTGGATTGCCGCGAGAATCGAGAATTTCCCGAGCACGAACATCGAAAATAGTGCTCATTGTACCAACTCCCTTCTATTTCCTGATGATCTTCACTACACTTCCTGAGGCAACGCGATCTAACGAGGCGAGGTCGCCAACCAGTTTTCCCACTACTTCAACCGCACTGGCGGGACGAATTTCCTCCTCGCCAACGCTAATCGGCGTTGGGCCAAAGAAGAGACACAGACACGCTCCATCTGGCCAATATCCAACGTCCCCTTTGTGCACCGTTTCTTGCGGTACTATGATATCACTCTTTAAGGGAATGGGAAAGTAAATCTCTTTCCCCCAAAGATTCACCCTTCCCTCCAAGGGTAAGAGGAGGAGGAGTTTTTTCCCCAGTTCACTCTCAGACAGTTCTGCTTCCACTTCTATCCCCTGCTGGGGGAAGAGAAACTGAATGCGCGCCGACATAAATCCTTTCACCTCCTCGGAAAATTCTCCCTAAGCTCCGTGCAAAGTGTCGAAGCACGGTTTGGGTCTCGGCAAAATTCCCCTCGCTCTGCGCTGGATAAGAGGTGAGAGCGAAAAGGGCTACGTTCTCAGGAAATAGACTATATGCCTCCTCATCCACTTGGCCCCCGATCACCACAAGAGGCTTCCCATAACGAGCGCACAGAGCCTGAACTTGCCACACTAATTTTCCCCAACGAGTTTGGGCATCAACTCGTCCCTCACCGGTGATGACCCAGTGAGCTTGGGCCACTTCCTCTTCGATCCCAAATTCTTCCAGAAACAACGCTCCTCCAGAAATGATTCGTCCACCCCAAAAAGCATACAGTCCTGCCGCTACCCCTCCCCCCGCACCCCCTCCAGGAAGGTCATCCACCACAACCCCGGTGTACCGTCGGATCATGGTAGCATAGTGGCGCAATCCCTCATCGAGGTATCTCACTTCTTCCCTCGAAGCCCCTTTTTGGGGAGCATATACCCATGCCGCTCCCTCCTCTCCATAGAGGGGGTTTTCCACATCACAGGCAATCAGGAATTCGACTTCCCTGGGTTTGAGTATCATCTGCGCATAATCGAGAGAGGCAATCCGCAAGAGGTTATCCCCAATCCCAAAGAGCTCCTGTCCTTCTTCATCCAAAAAACGAACTCCCAGAGCCTGCAAAGCACCCATACCACCGTCAGTAGTAACACTGCCACCCACGGTGAGAATAACGCGTCTTACCCCCAGGGTAAGCGCCTTGGCTAAAAGCTCTCCTACTCCATAAGTGGTGGTGAAACGAGGGTTCCGCTTCTCAGGAGGAACCAGTAAAAGCCCGGCTGCCTGAGCCATCTCTACCAAGGCAGTATCTTCCCACAGAAGAAGTCGAGCCTCTACTTCTTCTCCCCAAGGCCCCATGACTGAAAAGGAAAGATATTCCCCCCCTCGGTTATGATGGAACACCTCGAGAGTCCCTTCGCCACCATCGGCGAGGGGCTTTCCCACGATTCCTTCAATACCTGCTTCACGAAGCCCTTGGGCAATGGCACAAGTAACCTCAACGCTCGATACACTCCCCTTGAAAGAATCAGGACAGAGAAGTACCCTCACTCCTCTTTCCTCCTCCTCCGCTCGATGAGTTCAAAGAGGACTTCTTTGTCCCCCTTGGGCAACCCGGTAACCACCACCTCGGTTTCCCATTCCGCGGCCACTAAAATAATGCGGTCACTCACATGGACGGGGCTCCCCGGCTTGGCCACTTTACCGTTGATGAAAACGAGACCACTCCGACACGCCGTCTGGGCAAGAGACCGACGTTTGATTAAACGGGCGACCTTCAGAAACTTATCGATGCGCATGTTCTTCCCACGGGAGAAGAACTTCAGCCCCTTTTTCGGGGAAGCAAGAATAATCACTTTCCCGTCCCACGATGACCATTTTCACCACCGAAAGTGCCTGTCGTTCTTTCAAAAAAAGCTCTACTCGTTCCCGCAGTCGATCATCGAAATGCCGTCCTAAGACGACTACCCGCTTCCCTGCAACCTCACCAATCCTCTCCCAAAGAATTTGCCAGGGATCCTCTTGAACGGCCACGGGGCGCACCTCGCACGGCCAAATGGTGTTCAAGAGACCTGCCAGGATCAAGCCCTCGGCGTTGAGGGCAATCAAGCAATCGGGATTCCACCCCCGTACCAGAGGCAAAAGCACGTGTAGCCTTTGATGTAATTCCTCCCACGAAATCCGTTCTACAACTCTCTCCGTTTGGCCTCCTCCCATAAGGCATCCATCTCCTCCAAAGGAACTTCTTCTAAGGACTTTCCCTCTTCACGGATTCTCTGTTCGATGAAATGAAAACGCTCAATAAAACGGTTACAGGACTTCTGCAAAGCTTCTTCAGGTTGAATACTCAGGTGACGAGCCAAATTCACCAAGGCAAAGAGTAAATCACCCCACTCTTCTTCCATCTGTGATTGATCTCTACTCTTCCACGCCTCCTCAAATTCTTGCCACTCCTCTTTTACCTTCGCCACTACACAAGAAGCATCGCTCCAGTCAAAACCCACTCGAGCAACACGGGATTGAATAGCAAAAGCTCTGAGGAGTGCAGGGAGAGTTTTAGGAAGAGAGGAGAGCATTCCTCCTTCTTTCCGTTCATTTTCCTTGATCTTCTCCCAACGGAGGAGTACTTCATCGACTCCCTTCACTTGCGCCTCGCCAAAAACGTGCGGATGGCGCTTCTTCATCTTATGAATAATCCGTACTAACACTTCATCCATGGTAAAGGTGTGCTGTTCTTGGCCAATTTGCGCATGGAAGACAATGTGGAGCAGCATATCTCCCAACTCTTCTTGCAGTGCTCGTTCATCCTTTCTATCAATGGCTTCAAACGCCTCGTAGAGTTCCTCAAGCATCAGCGCCTTGAGGCTCTCACGGGTTTGCTTACGATCCCAAGGACAACCATTTTCACCGCGTAACTGCGCTACCAAACTGAGAAGCTCTTCAAAGAGTTCTCCTGAACGGCTCTCACTCATCACGCTCTCATTCCTTCCCACAGTGAAACCAATTCTTCTAAGGGCATCTTCGGAAACCACAATCGTACCCGATTCCCCTGAACCACTACTTTCCCTTTCTTCCCTCCATGACTCCTTTTTACGAGAAGACTCAAGGCATCGAGTGGTCCATCGACATAGATACCATCTTCTTCCTCTTCAATTCGCTCAACCTGAGTTATTGTAGCATAATGGCGCAGTCTTGTAATCCGGAGCAAATTCTCTACCTCCTTGGGGAGAGAACCAAAGCGATCGTGAATTTCCTCCTCTATGAGACGGATGTCTTCCTCACCTTGAGCTTCCCACAACCTTTTATAGTAATACAAACGCTCCGTTTCGGCAAAAATATACCATTCAGGAAGATAAGCCTCCACATTGAACCGCAGGCGGGGCTGGATACTAACGGCTTTCCCCCCCTCCCCCCGTAAGCGGGCGATCTCTTCCTGTAATAGTTTGAGGTACAGCGAAAAACCAATTTCCTGGATGAAGCCATGCTGTTCGGTACCTAAAATGTTGCCGGCTCCGCGAATTTCAAGATCGCGCATCGCTAATTTGGCCCCCGATCCGGTGGTACCCAATTCTAAGAGGGCTTCTAACCGTTCCTCGGCTTCATGGGTAAGTCGACGAGGGTAGAGAAAATAGGCGAAAGCTTCGCGATCGAAACGACCGATGCGCCCACGCAGTTGATAGAGTTGTGCTAATCCGAAAAAAGTAGCTGGATCGACGATTAAGGTATTTGCCCGGGGCACATCCAATCCAATCTCCACAATGGTAGTACAGAGGAGCACGGGAATTTCACCCCGATAGAATGCCCCCATTACTTCTTCGAGATCTTTACCCTTCAGCCGACCGTAAGCAATACCCAAGGGGAGACGGGGGAAAATTTCTCGGAGTTCTTTCTCTACCCGCCACAAGTCACGAATACGAGGACAGACGTAAAAGACTTGTCCTCCCCGTTCTAATTCCCGCTCAATGGCCTCTTCAATCGTTTCTCTCTTCCGAGGGAGGACCAGAGTAATAATCGGTTTTCGCCCCTCGGGTGGGGTTTCGATGAGACTGATATCACGCATCCCCAAGAGGGAGAGATAGAGAGTCCGGGGAATGGGGGTAGCGGTGAGCGTCAATACATCAAGATTTACCCTTACCTGCTTCAAACGTTCTTTATGCATGACCCCAAAACGTTGTTCTTCATCGATAATCAAAAGACCCAAATCGCGAAACTCCACATCTTTACTCAACAATCGGTGGGTTCCGATGAGGATATCAATGGCACCACTCCTCACCCGCTCGAGAATCTCTCGTTGCTCAAGAGGAGACCGGAATCGATTCAACACCGCAATCCGCACCGGGAAAGACTTCATACGTTCCGAGAAAGTGAGATAGTGCTGTTCGGAGAGAAGGGTAGTCGGAGCAAGTACCGCCACTTGTTTGCCGTCCATCACCGCCTTGAAAGCGGCTCGGATGGCCACCTCGGTTTTCCCGTATCCCACATCGCCACATACCAAGCGGTCCATCGGGCGAGAACTTTCCATATCTCTTTTAACCTCTTCAATCGCTCGCTTCTGATCGGGGGTCTCAAGGAAGGGGAAAGACATCTCTAATTCTCTCTGCCAGGGCGTATCGGGAGGAAAAGCATATCCCCTCTCTAATTGGCGTCGGGCATAGAGTTCTACAAGCTCACGAGCCACCTTCTCAACCGACTTTTTTGCCCTCTCTTTACTCTTTATCCAGTCCCCTCTCCCTAAACGATTGAGAATCGGCTTTCGCTCCCCGATTCCCACGTACTTCTGAATCACCCCCGCATTTTCGACCGGCACATAGAGGACGTCACCGGCGGCGTACTCGATTTCGAGATACACCCGCCGTATTCCCCGCACCACCATTTCCTTCATCCCCCGGAAGATACCGATTCCTTCCTCTTCATGCACCACGTACTCGCCGGAGGTAAGGGTGGTCAGGAGGTCAAAAGCGGAAACGGTTTTTTGATACCACGATGGTGCGGCAAAAGAAACACCAAAAATTTCCCGCCCGGTCAAAACCAAAAGAGAGAGGGAAGGGAGAGCAAATCCTTGGGTCAAAAAACCCTGATGGAGACGGAGAGGGTGTTCCTCTCCCCACCCCTCGATGAAAGAGAGACCGGATTCCCGCAGGAAATCGGCAAGGAGAGAGAGCTTCTCCGAGGGGAGCACGATTTCCACCGTGCGGTAGGTTTTTTCCCGAAGGTAGGTGACAAGCCGGGCAAGGTTTCCCTCAAAAAGGGGCACCTCCTGAGAGGTAAGGATCTCCGTTTCCGGGTGGTCTCTCCTCAATCCCAGATACACGTTGCGCCCAAAGGCTTCTTTTGCCTCCCACGTGACCCCATCCAAAAAGGCAATACGGACCACCTTCTGTAAAACCTTAGTCCACGGAACGGTGCGGAAGAAACCGTTTGCAGGGGGAATGAAGAGTTCTTCCACCTCTTCTAAGGTCCGTTGGGTATCCGGATGGAAGAAACGGATCCGCTCTACCGAGTTCCCCCACCAGAAGGTTCGTACCGGATTGTCGAGATGAGGCAAGAAGAGATCCACCACCTCTCCTCGGATGGCCAACTCTCCTCTCTCTTTCACCAAATCCTTCCGCACATACCCGAGAGAGTAGAGAAAATCCAAAAAGGTTTCCCGGCGGATTTCTTGTCCTTTGCGAAGGAGGAAGGAATGGGCAAGGAAATAGTCAAGTTCCTCGACTTCCTCAGGCAAATCGTCGATGGTCATGACCACCATCCAATCGCTCTTCTCCTCGAGAGACTGTTGCCACCTCACTCCATCGAGAGAATTGGTGAGATTCATCTCCCATACACTCTTCTCCGGAAAAAGAGGTTGCCATACCCGAAGTTCCTCTACTACCCTTCGACGGCTTACCTCATCTGCGGTCACGTAGAGACAGTTTTGACCCTCTCCCAAACACAGCGCAAAAAGGGTCCGCAAAGAGCAGGGATTTACATCGATGGTCAAAACTCCCGTTCCTCGAACAATACCAATCAAAGGTGCCCACAACTGCTTCAATCTTTCTCGTAAATCCATACCGTATGCCTACAGAATTCCGGCAATAATCCCCCAGGTAATGCCCATGGAGAGCAGGCCCCCTGCTATAATTTGTGAGAGAGTGTGCTTACGAAGATACCAGCGCGCCCATCCCAAAGGCATCAAAAAAAGGTAGAGGACACTCCACCAAGGGTGCACAAGCATGACCATTGCCGTTACCGGTCCGGCGACACCGGCAAGATGGAGACTGATTTTCCAAAAGAGGGAAATGAAAGCACCCGCAAGCGTTACTCCCAGGTAACACAGTGTCACAGCTAAAAGAGGGAGAGGGGCAGAAAAAAAGGAGAGGAGCAGAAACAGTACCCCATACAATCCACAAATGGCAAGATAGGGGATAAAGCGCTCCCTTCGATCCGGCAAATCGGGATCAGAAACTTTCCCCCGTCGCACAAGCCAAATCACGAGTAACATAGGAAAGAGAGTGACAAAGAGCACCGAGAGGAGAAAAAAGAACCAAGCACTCTTCCCCCGGAGATAGGTGAAACTCACCAAAGCATATAAAATGATGGCTACAAAAGTGGGTTGTAAGAACAAAGAAATCCTTTCGGCCAAACCGACTTTACTCATCGCCGTCTCCCTAAGAGGTGTTAAAAACGTTCATGGTAACCTGCCAACCTTTTTCCACGATCCATAAAAGTGCCTCGCGAGCACGTTCTTCTCCCTCCCGCAACTGAGTCGCTTCTTCTCCTTGCGGTATGCCTAAAACGTACTCTACCACTTCTTCTCGCTCCTTGGGTCTGCCGATACCGACCCGCACCCTTCCGAAATCAAGGCCTCCCCACGCCTCGGCAATGGACTCAAGACCACGGTGTCCTCCTGTTCCTCCGTTCCTTTTGACGCGTACCCTTCCCGGAGGAAAATCGAGATCATCGTGCACCACAACCATTTCCCACTCCCGGAGAGGGCAATGAGCGAAAAAAAGACGGAGCCCCTCACCACTCCGATTCATAAAAGTGAGGGGTTTGAGAAAATAGAGTTCTTGTCCTTTCCGCTCTCCTTTAGTCCAGGCAAATTTCCTCTGCTTATGCCACCGCAAACCCAACCCGTCCACGAGTGCGTCGAGAACCCGGAACCCCACATTATGGCGGGTCAAAGCAAATTCTTCCCCCGGGTTTCCCAGACCAACCAAGAGAAACACCTATGACTCCTCGGCTTCCTCTTTCTCCGCTTTTCCTTTACCGATTACTTTGGGTTCCGCTACTTCTCCCTCGGAGGGTACCATTTCTTCCACTACCTCAGGAGGGGTAATGACTACTACTACCTCATCGGGGCTTTCGGCAACACTCACCCCTTGAGGAACCAGAATTTCACGCACATGGAGAGCATCACCAATCTCCAAATTGGTCACGTCGACTACAATAGCCTCAGGAATCGCTTCCGGAAGACACTCGATTTCCAATTCACTCGTTACGATCTCTAAAATACCACCTTCTTTGACTCCTTTGGCTTCTCCCTGGATGACTACCGGTACGGAGAGGGAGATTTTTTGATCGGCTTTCACTTCGTAAAAATCAACGTGCCGCACTTCGTTCTTTATCGGATTGCGCTGAATATCCTTAATAATTCCCCGCCTCTCGGTTCCCTCCACCGATAAGGACAGTAAGTGGTGCGAAGCGTGTCGGACATGGAGGAGTTTCTCAAATTCTCGGGCCTCTAACTTCAAAAGTTCCACTTTCCCGCTCTTACTCTCCTTAGAATACAAAACCGCCGGTATCCATCCCGACTTTCTCAGGCGACGTGCTCCGCCTTTACCAACCTCTCTTTGAGTTCTCCGATGCAGATTGATGGTCATTTTCTCTTTCTCTTCCATGGATTACCTCACTCCCTATATCATGCTATATGAAAAGTTCACTGACCGGTCGTTCCCCATGAATTCGCTTGATCGCTTCGGCAAAAATCGGGGCAACCGAAAGAACCTTTACTTTTTCCCCCACCCGACGAGATAAAGCCTCACGATCCAAAGCAATGGTATTGGTTACCACCACTTCCTCAATACCCGATTCCCGAATTCTATCGAGAGCCGGTTCGCTGAACAGGGGATGGGTAGCACAGGCATATACCTTGCGAGCGCCACGATCCAAGAGAGCTTGCGCTCCTTCAACCAAAGTTGCTGCGGTATCGATGAGGTCATCGATGATAATAGCTACTTTCCCCTTCACTTCACCGATAACATTCATCACCATAACCTCAGAATAACTGGGACGATGTTTATCAATGACTGCTAAATCCACCCCCAAGAAATCGGCAAAATTGCGTGCTCGTGCCGTACCTCCTACATCGGGACTGACCACCACCACATCCTCCAATCCTTTGGTGGAAAAATAGCGCGCCAGGAGCGATTGAGCAGCCAAATTGTCCACCGGGATATCAAAA
Organism: uncultured bacterium; assembly: GCA_937139415.1. GTDB lineage: Bacteria > Atribacterota > Atribacteria > Atribacterales > Caldatribacteriaceae > CAKZPS01. The sequence continues at coordinate 2,095 of CAKZPS010000019.1, read as the reverse complement.
AATCCTTGAATCTGTCCGGCATGGAGATCCATGGTGAGCACCCGATCTGCTCCCGCGGTCACCAAGAGGTTAGCCACGAGCTTCGCTGAAATAGGTTCCCGCCCTTTGGTTTTGCGGTCTTGTTTACAATATCCGTAAAACGGGATCACCGTAGTAATACGTTCCGCCGACGCTCGGTTGAGCGCGTCAATCATGATGAGTAACTCCATGAGATGGTCATTGGCCGGAGGAGAGGTCGGTTGGACCACGAAAACGTCACAACCACGGACGCTTTCTTCAATACGAACTCGAATCTCTCCGTTGGGGAAACGTCCCAAATCGACCTTACCGAGGGGAATATCCAAATACCAGCAAATTTCCTGGGCTAAGAAAGGATTCGCTGTTCCAGAAAACACTTTGAGGTGTTGAGCAATTTCTACAAAGCCAAACATTACCTCTCCTCTCCTCGTTTCTTTTTTACCCATCCCTCTATATTCACCTGTTTCGCTCGACCAACTCCAAGAGCATAGGGAGGAACGTTTTGGGTAATGGTAGAACCTGCAGCAGTATAGGCACCTTCCCCAATTTGTACCGGAGCAACTAAGGAATTGTTGCTCCCGATAAATACATGATCCTCAATAACCGTGGGATTCTTCTTCCTCCCGTCAAAGTTGCAGGTAATCGTCCCTGCACCGATATTCACCTCTCGACCAATCCGGGCATCACCTAAATAACTCAGGTGCAAGGCTTTGGTCCCCTCACCGACAGAGGAGTTTTTGACCTCCACAAAATTTCCGATCCGCACCCCTTGTGCTAATCGCGTCCCCGGACGAAGATGGGCAAAAGGACCTACCGTCACCCCCCGTTCCGAGTGAGCATACTCTACCACGCTATATTCAATGGTATTCTCTTCTCCGATGGTACTCTCTACAATTCTCGTGAATGGTCCTAATTTCGTACCCCGCCCGATCACGCTCTTCCCCTCGATAACTGTCCCCGGGTAAATCCACACATCTTCTCCCACTTCAACCCCCCAATCAATATACACCGAGGAAGGGTCGACAATTTTCACTCCCTTTTCCCACAGGACTTCTATCTTTCGTTCGCGGAGCAAAGTAAATACTCGACTCAAATCAGCGGGACTATTGATGTTAAGGAAGGTCTCCTTCCATTCTACCGGGAAGGCCCGCACCGATAATCCTTTCTTCCGACCCACGGCCACGGCGTCGGTAAGGTAAAACTCTCTCTGCCTATTGGCATCGTCGATAGCGGCGAGAATCTCCCCCATCACCTTTCGAGCGAAGGCAAAAATGCCCACGTTGATCTCTTGAATGAGGCGTTCCTCGGGTTGACAATCCTTCTCCTCTACAATAGAGAGCGGCTGTCCTTGACCATCACGAATCACGCGACCAAACCCCTGTGGATTGGCAGTAACCGTAGTCACGAAGGCAAGGTCTACCTCCTCCTCTTCGACAAAGGTGATGACATCTCGGATGACCTCCGGTGCGATCAAGGGCATATCGGCATAGAGAACCAAGACCCTTTCCACATCGTCACTGATAAAAGGTAAAGCGCTCTCCACGGCATGAGCCGTCCCTCGGGGCACCGATTGCACCACAATACTCACCCGTTCCCCAAAAGAACTCTTCACTTCCTCCGCCACCGAGGGAGCAAAGACGGCTAAACGTTGCGTGAAACAGAATTGCTCCAAAGTATCGAGCAAATACGCCATCAATGGTTGACCCAAAACCGGAAGCAACACTTTGGGAAGAGAGGAGCGCATCCGTTTCCCCTGACCTGCAGCTAAAACCACTACACACCACTTGTGCACTCGACTTCCCTCACTCAAGAAAAAAAATGGCTGGGGCGGAAGGATTCGAACCTCCGAATAAGGGATCCAAAGTCCCTTGCCTTACCGCTTGGCCACGCCCCACCATCCTCAAAAGCATTTTTCATTATATCTTAAAAAGCGAGAATATGTCAACGGATTGCACTCTTTCGGATGGTGTCAACTTATTGTAGGAGTGTTTTTTAAGATCCCCTTCTTTTCTCGTTTTGTTAGGCATGGTTCTTTCTATCCTCGCCATCCAGGGGTGTCACACCACAGGAACCCAAT